>CAVVOB010000014.1:0-231451 GCA_963749655.1 Nitrospirota bacterium | reverse complement strand
GCATCTACGCAGGAAAGCAGAAGATACAGCTCACCAGGGAAAATCTCGAAGACTGTTTCGAACCTCTTTCCCTGGACCGCTCCCTCTTCATCTATACGCCCTTCAAGCACAGCCGTGACACGGGGCTGGTCCTTTGGGGCAACATTCCAGAGATACAATCGCAGTATCGCCTGGAGGTCTCAAAGGGAAGGGATGATATTGTCAATGCGCCCAGGAGTTCATTTATGTATACGGGGCGTGTCCATGTATCCTTGCTCGAACCCGAGTATGCATACGGCTACAAGGGGACGTACCTCGGAGAGCAGAAGATCCTTACAATCGGCGGCGGCGGTCAGTATGAGCCCGATGCGGTCTACAGCGACGTCACGGCGAAGACAGGAGCGAAAAGCTATTCCGCCTGGACCGCGGATGTCTTCTTCAATTATCCTCTTGGAGGAGGCGCTGTCACAGCCTCTGCCGCGTACCTGGAAACCGCTTTCGACAACGCCTACAAGGGCAGCGATCCCGAGCCTCTGGCTCTCGGCATAGACGGAGAGAAGAAGGGCTGGTATGCCAAGGCCGGGTATCTCATTCCCGGAACGAAGGTGCAGCCCTTTGTGAGATACGAGGAATGGAGGTTTGCCTCGCTTTTCGATATACTCGACCAGAAGATAAAATGGACCGCAGGGGGCATAAACTACTATGTCGATGGACAGAGTCTCAGGATAACCGTTGAGTACGCGAGTACCGACTTCGTCAAGGAAGCGAATTCCGACTCGCAGGATTTCAATACGGTCACTGCGATGCTTCAATACAGGTTCTAGAGCGCTTCCTGCAGCTGCAACCTTCCTCCCTTGGGGGCCGCAAGGCCCCCTTCTTTTTTTCGAAAATTCCCCTCCCCGTTCGGGTGAATTCTTTTACAATACTCCATGACTGAAATCGTGGAGCGTTCGGGGTATTGCGAAGTGCTGCGATAGCTCGATCAGGATCCACCGCAGCCATTTTGGCACGTCTGCTTCCTCCGTCTTTGCGCTTCGTTGTAAGTCTTTGGTGCTCAGGCTTTTGGTATTGTCTTGCCTTGCCCCCTATGGTATTGTGTTTCCCATGGCAATTGGAAAACTCTGGAACTGGTTCGGGACCAGGCTGGGTATGACCGTCCTTGCTCTCCAGCTTGCCGTTGTCCTTGTCTTCGCATATTTCTACACCGGCTATCAATCAAGCGATCGCTGCGTGGCCTGCCATGCCGACAAGGCAAAGATGACGTCGCTCGGGTATCCGCAGTTCGTGATGACGCGCGAACAAGTGCAGAAGGAGGCCCGTCATCCGAACACGGAATGCCGCGACTGCCATCTGGGCAACGGCCTGTCGGAAGATCCCGCCAGGGCGCACCAGGGCATGTTGAAGCTGATCGTCCTCGACAACGATCTCAACATCATTTCCCGCAAGGGGCATGTGAAACAGCTCCTCCCGTCGGGCAACGACCGTCTCCGCGAGATGCTGCCCCGGATCGCAGGCGGGGCTTTCGACTATGACGTCGGGACGCTGCTGTGGCAGGACCGGAACACCCTCACCCTGGGATACGATCCCCGGATCGCCGAGAAGACCTGCGGTAAATCGTCCTGTCATCCCGACCAGGTGAAGCAGTTCAGTACGAGCATCATGGGCGCCAATTTCCGGCAGCGGTCCATGCGAGTCTGGGACGACGTTCACGGCCCTAATAACTGAGGCCCGTCCTTTGCGGACACCCAGCCGGTCGGCAGGGCGGAAGGCGACAGGTTCTCATTCGAAAACACCAATAGAATCATCGAGGAGATCAATCTTCCCCTCTCGCAGGATCAGGCGATCGCAAAGCAGAAGGCGTGCAATATTTGCCACGCCGGGTGCCTCGATTGCCACTATGCGCCGAGCCGCGAGAAGGGAAGCCATGCAATGAGCAGGATTCCTCCTTCTGCCAACTGCACCGGCGGCGGACGGAGCTCGTTCGTCTGCCATGCCGGCACCATGGAGCGGAGAAGAGGAGACAGCTATTTGGGCAAGGACTTCTCCGAGCCGGCAGGGTTGCCCGAGGACGTGCACGTGTCCAAGAAGCTCGAATGCACGGACTGCCATCAGACCGGTCCCGAGGGTATGGGCCATATTGAGCGCAATGCCGCATGCCAGGACTGCCACGTCGAAGTGGAGCAGGCCATGGCCGCAAGCGTTCACAAGAACGTGGCCTGCGCGGCCTGCCACGTGCAGATCCTCGGCGGGTACGAGATGACCTCCTGGGGCCCGGGACACATCGAGTCGAAGCCGAACCCCTTTAAGAAATATTCCCTTTACTACGGACCCCAGGGTCCGCCCGTTTTGATCAAGGACCAGAAGGGGAGATGGATGCCCGTCAAGATCTGGCCGAACAGCGCCGGCGGCATCAAGCAGACGGTCTCGCCGAAGCCGGGCCTCACGTTCCGCTGGCCCAAGGGCGAGACCCGAGACGCCTATGCCCAGCTCGGCACGTTCAGTTTCCCGGGCGGGAACAATAACTATCTCGCCTGGCTCCAGATCGAAGAGGTGGCGCACCCGCTCGGCAAGTCCCGCACCTGCGAAAGCTGCCACGGGTCCGCGGAGCAGGTGAGCCGCGTCACGTGGCGATATTTCGATAACCAGGGCGCCGAGCCCTTCGCGGGCAGTCAGAAGGTCGTTGCCGATAAACAGGGACTGCGCGTCAGGGACATCAAGGCGACAACGAAGATCAGGCCCACAGAAGGTGGGAAGATCGAGCACTTTGCCGCGTGGATGAGGCTGGGGGACATCTGGAAGACGAGCGGAGACTTCTCGATCCCCAAGTCCGATCCCATGAAGTACCGGAAGCTCGATACAGAGGGCCGCGAGGCGAAGGCTGCGCTCGGCGCGATCGACCGGAAGCTCAAGGCAAGAGAGGCTAAGGGCGAGAACGTGAAGAAGCTCCGGCGGAAGTGGAAAGAGGCAAAGGCAATGGCAGTTCACGATCCGGGGAGCATCAAAGGAATGCTTCAGGAAATAAAGGAACAGGGGCTCCCGCCGGGTCAATGAAAAAAATCGTCGTCATACTCGGGTATATGTTCCTCGCGCTCATCCTTCTTGCAACAGCGGCAGCCGGCGCGCTGTTCCTCTATGGAAAGAAACTGGACAAGGAGAGCAGGGCCTACGCCGACGCAGCGGTTCTCGCCATCGCCACGGACTGGAGCGTCGAGGAGCTGAAGAAACGGGCGAGCAAGGAATACGATGAGGACGCTGATTATAACGACATCGCTGACTATTTTGACGAACTCCGGCAGCTCGGGAAATTCGTGGAATACGGCGGCTCCTCGGGGCAGTCGACCATAACGCTTTCGCTGAGGTATGGCTACGAGATCACGGCTGACTACGCCGGGACCGTTGAAATGGAGGACGGAGCAGCGGAGATACAGCTCTTGCTGATCAAGCTGGAGGGTGGGTGGCAGGTCCTTGATTTCAGGGTCACGCCGCGGACCTTTACGGAGGACAAGAGTTTCGTCTAAGGACCGCCGCCGGACGCCCGTCCGGCGGCGAGTGGTGTCTGCAAACAGCGATTGTGCAAAGGTCAGAAGCGGAATGCCGCGTACAGGCCGATCCCGCCTTTCTTTTCCGTGTGTTTCGCCTCAAGGGAGGCAATGATGTTCTTCGTTTCGGTCGTTTCGGAATAGATCGGAAGCTGCAGGCCGAAGCGCTCGTTGAACCAGTAGGTCGCAGCAAGCGTAGCCCGTGCCGTGCTTTCGGTATGCTCTTCGACGGACGCCATTCCCGTCTGTTTCGCGGCATCGCCTTTAATATCGAGCGAGAAAGACAGGTTCTTGCCTGCATAGACCGCTATTCCTGCCTGTATCCGGCCGGCATCGAAATCCTCGTCCGGACTTCCTGTTGACGTAGCTTTTCTCTTTCCGCCGCCGATTTCGAAGGACAGGCCCACCGTGCTTGCGATCACTCCCTTTACACCCAGCAAGGTCAGGGCCCGTTTTTGGGTGGTCTCAAAACTGTCCTGCTTGCCCCTGGTTGAATCGCCGGAGAATGCAAGGTGCACTTCCACGCTCGGAACCAGATATTGCCGCACGCCCAGCTCGTAGTTGGAGGCGTCGAGGTCCATGTCGACCTGCGAGACGTCATTCACTTTTTGCTTATACTTCCCGGAGCCAAGAGGGAGATTCAGGAAGAGGCCGGTATTGGTCGGAAAGAAGTATTCTCCGCCGAGCACGAGGAAGGAGGCCTGCGTCTCGGTATTTGTCCTGGACGTGGAAATCGTATTGTCCTCCACGGTCTGGCCGAGGGCCATGATCCCGGTCGTAACCGTGGTGGGGTGCTGCAGGAACCGCCTGAGCTCGATGGGCGTGTCATCGTCCTTCAAGGGATCGAAGAACCGTGTGTACTGCGCGCGGAACAGCGAGTTCTTGACCTTGTAATTGTCCGACTGATCGAGTGACAGGTTCCCCAGGGAATCCTTGACCTCGGTCGAAGAGTCGCCCTCAATGCCGATGATCACTTCATGGGAAACGTCTGCAAGCGCCTGCCCTGCTGAAAAAAAGAAAGCACCACAACCATCATTAACCATTTTTTCATATTCCCCCCTCCTTCATGCCTCCGGTTAAAAAGACGGCGTGAGCTTATCAGATTACGGCCTTGGTAGTCAAGATACACTCTCGAAACGCGTTCGGAGCAGACAGGAGGGACGAGGCAGGTCCTTGATTTCAGGGTGACGCAGCGGACCTTTACGGAGGACAAAAATTTCGTTTGATAGCCAGGGGGGAGCACTTCGCAACTGCTGCAACAGCCTCCACTCGGGAGCGTCCCGGCCTGATGGTTACTGGTTGATTTCGACAGTGTTCCTTCCCTTATCCTTGGCAAGGTAGAGGGCGTCATCCGCTCTCTTGATGAGGTCAATGCTTCTGTCTTCGCCTTTGAAGGTAGCCACTCCGCAACTGATCGTTACCGCTCCAACCATTGCAAAGGAATGGCTTTCGATGCGGCTTCTGATCTTGTCCGCCAGCTCTGCGGCCTGCTCCAGGCCGGTCCCCGGGGCCAGCACCATGAACTCCTCTCCGCCCCAGCGGCCGATAAAGTCCGTTCGCCGGATATTATCCTTGACGATGTCAACCACGGCTTTCAGGATGTCGTCTCCGCTCAGGTGGCCATAGGTGTCGTTGATGCCCTTAAAGTGGTCCAGATCGAACAGAATCAGCGAGAGAGGGAACTGGTATCTTCTGGTCCGCTCCACTTCCTGCTGCAAGATTTCGTCTATCCTGTTCCGGTTGAAAGCGCCGGTCAGCCTGTCTATTGTTGCGGCGTCTCTCAGTTGATCGTGCAGTTGTCTCAGTTCCCGTACCATCTTGTTGAACATAGCGGAAAGCCGGCCGATCTCGTCGGAGGAGGACACCTCGACCATGGTGTCCAGATTGCCCTTTCCTACTTCTGTTATGGCGAGGCTCAACCGCGCCAGGGGTTTCGTTATGGTCCGGGAGACTATCAGGACGACGCCGAACGCGATGAAGCCGATGCAGATGAAAACCGCGATAAGCCTGTTGTTCAGCGCGATGAGCGGCGCCAGGGCCGCCCGCTCTGGAAGGGAAATGACGAGCGTCCAGTCATTCCCCGGGTCGCTTGCGTCCTTCGCTTCACGGGCGAACACCACGATCTTCCGGTCCTCCTTCCTGGGCGCATCAGGCAGCAGTATCGTGCCGGCTCCTCCGTTTCCGGTCCCTGTCTTTTGAATGACGTCGTATGCCGGCAAGAGGTCCCTGAGCACGCCCTGCTTGTCATGCGTGGAAAAAAGGACCAGACCTTTCGCATCGATCAGATCCACGTTAAACGTGCTGTCGACCTTGAAGAGCCCCAGTGGACGCTTCACAATCTCCTGCAAAGATTCGACGGGGATATCAGCCACGACGACTCCGAAAGCGGCGCCGTTTGTGTCCCTGACCGTGTGGGCGAGATGGAACACGCCGTCCTTCAGCGAATTCGGCCGGGAAACGTCCAGCGCAAAATCTCTGCCTTTGTCCAGTGCTGACCAGTATCCCGGGATGCCATCGTGCGCTCCGCTGCCGGTACCGTCAGTGCCGGCGATCCGGTTCCTTTTCAGGTCGAAGAACGCTATCGAGGCATAAGGAACATAGGACCCGAAATGCCGCTTGTAGTCTCTCAGCTTTTCCGTTATCTGACGAGGAGTGGAGCGCCTCGATATGATGACCGGGTCTTTGGCCAGCTTTGCGATATCCTCGGAGCGCCGGGAAAAGAGCCGGTGGACTTTCTCAATCGCATAGGTGGACACGGCCATGAACTTCTCTTTGATCTGGCTCTCCAGGAGATTGGCAGAGGAAAGGGCGCTGTAAAGCGCTGCCATGCCCGTTAAAGTTGTAGCAAGGACAATAATGATAAGTAGTTTGGTGCTGATCTTCATGATAAACCGTCTCTCCGGAGAGCAGGGAAATTATTCAAATACAATAAGTTGCAAAATATGTGCCTTAGTGTGTTCCCTGGTAAAACAGGCGGTTAGCAGTATTCTTTAACAGTAACTGTGGCAATAAGTTCTCAGGTATGAAATAGATGTTATCTTTTTTTCTGATCAATCCGGGGCAGGACAGAGGGGAACTTTAGAACTTTAGGAGGGAACTTTAGGGACATTGTGTCCCGAGTGTCATTGCATATCATGCCTCTTCCAATCTCAAATTAGCCTTACGGATACCCGACGTATTCACCCCAACATGGCGTGCGATTTCAGCAAGCGATAAGCCGAGCTCATCCCGACCTCTTTTGGCTATCATCGCCCTGAGGCTGCTGGGAACGAATAGGGTTGTTGTTGAAACTGCTTTGCGACGCAACGTCTGTAACAACATCCCCCATGCTTCCTGCTGCATTCCTTGCCGCCCGCAAATGGCCCCCTTATACCTTCCAGGGTCCTGTCGAACGTGCTGATTCGTTGAGCCTCTTGTAGAAGGTCTTTCTCGATATGCCGAGATTCTGCGCTGCCTTGGATTTGTTGCCATGGAACACCTGCAGAGCCTCGGTAATAGCCTGGCGCTCCAGAACTTTCAGCGGTTTTACAGGGTTCTCGGCCGATAAGCGCCGGCGGCAGCAATGGAATTCCTCAGGCAACTCGTTTATCGTGAGGCGCTCGCCCTGCGCGAAGACAGCGGTCCGTTCAATGACGTTCCTGAGTTGGCGGACATTGCCCGGCCAGTCGTATCGCATAAAGATATCCATGACCTCAGAGCACAAAAAGAGCGGCCTTTTTTCACGAAGGGAAAAGGCATGTAAAAATTCCGTGGCCAGCAGCGGAATATCCTGTTTTCTTTCCCGAAGGGGAGGGACGTTTATCTGCACTACGTTGAGCCGGTAAAAGAGGTCCTCCCGGAAGGCGCCCCGTTCCACCGCCTGTCTCAGGTCCTTGTTCGTCGATGCGACTAGTCTGAAATTGACCTTGACGGCATTGTTCGCTCCCAGACGTTCAATCTCCCTCTCCTGCAAGACCCGGAGGAGTTTGGCTTGAACTGAGAACTCGAGTTCCCCGATCTCATCAAGAAGCAGCGTGCCGTCCCCGGCCACCTCAAATTTTCCTTTCCGGGACGTTAATGCGCCGGTAAAAGCGCCTTTCTCACAGCCGAAGAGCTCCGATTCAATGAGCTCCCGGGGAATCGCGGCGCAGTTTATGGCGACGAAGGGCTTGTTGAACCGCTTGCCGCGGTGATGCAGGAGGGACGCGATTACCTCCTTCCCCGTGCCGGTTTCTCCCTGGATAAGAACAGTGCTTTCCGAGTCCTTGATTGTTTCGATGGTTTTCAAAATGTCGATCATTTGCGGCGTCTGCCCGACAAAAAGGCAGGAGTTGCCTTGGTGAGGCTTTTTCTTGTTCAGGTCCTCAAGTCTTTTATGCGCGGCGTTCTTTTCTATCGCCGTTGCGAGGACGCTTCTAAGCTTGTCATAATCCGGAGGCTTAATGAAGTAATGGCATGCGCCGCTGGTCATGGCATCAACTGCAGACTCGACGGAGCCATAGGCGGTCAAAAACAGGACCGGCGTACGGGGATGATGCCGGGAGACGTAGTCGAAAAGCTGGAACCCATCCTTGTCGGGCATTTTCACATCGGTGATCACCGCGTCTACATCGTCCCTGCGCAGAATGCCTACGGCATGGTCGACGCTCATTGCCTCGCAAACGCGGTATCCTTCCTCCCGCAGGATCGTCGAGAGCACCTTGACCGCATTCCGTTCATCATCAACGATGAGCACTGTTCCCCCGGTGGGAGTCATGGCAGTATTCCTCATAATGTGTGTCGGGATGGAATGAGCAACTTGACCGTCGTGCCGAAATTCATTTTGCTGTCTATCTCGAGGTGGCCGTGGTAATGTTTTAAAATTTCATAGGTGATTAAGAGGCCGAAACCGCTCCTCATAGTCCGTTGATCTGAAGTAGGATCACCGATGTGTTTATGCGCCACCCCCCGGCCGGTATCGGAAACCGAGATCACCACATGGTTCTTGCCGTTGCGTTCCTCGACAGAGGTGCAGATTTTCAACTGTCCGCCGCTGCTCATGGCATCTATTGCATTATTGATGACATTGAGAATAGCCTGCTCCAGGTGAAACGAACTGACGATCACGGGAGGTATGTTCCCGAACTCGAACAACGGCCGGATATTGCGCGTGTAAATCTGTAAAGAAATGAAAAGCTCGATCTTCTTCAGCAGGGAATTGATATCCGTTTCCCGATCCTCCGTATTCGAGACGGATGAGCTGAGAAATTTTGAAATGAAATCCTCGAGACGGGAGATTTCCTGGTCGATGATTTCGGCAAATTCAACGAGCGGTACTTCGTGTCGGTATTTCTCCCTGAGATAGACGACAGCGCCTTTTATAGCGTTCAACGGGCTCCTGACGCCATGAGCCAGTGTGGCAGCAATCTTTCCGACGTTAATGAGCTTTTGCGACTGCTCCAGCTTACGGGCAACGGTGCAGGTCGAAGTGGGAAAGAACGTAACGTTGACCTCTTCGGCGTTTCCCTGCGAAGATCTTACGGGAATGATATCTATGTCGGCATCTATGTGCGCAAATAGACAGGGAATATGGACTTTTTTCAAAAACAGCGGCTTGTTTGTCCGAACCGCTTCGGCCAGGGCATCTTTTCCTTTTAGAGATATATGCGGAAGTACTTCATGGTATTTGCTGCCTTGACAGATCTCCGGAGGTTTACCGGTAAACCGGGAAATCTCTTCGCCCCATGAGCTGATACAGAGGTTCCTGTCGACTGTGAAAGACAATATTTTTATCATGGTGTCTGCGCTCTGGAGATTAGATTGTTCTTTAAGAGTGGAACTAAAAAAATTCGCGAAGAACCATTTCCCGATGGAAAAGATTCTTTATCCGATAGACAATGCCTCCCCGCCCTTCAGAAGGAGTGGATACGAATAATCGGAAGAACCAGTTTTTTACTCGACGAATGGATTTAATAATGACGGAGGATGCAATCGTGATCGAATAAATCTATTATTTTATGAATTCGCAATACCGATGCCAAATTAGTGCTTTGCTATTGTTTATTGTTTTTCAATATGTTCCTGGTACACAAAAAGAAGGAAAAAACCGGAACAACTCAAATTGGGTTGTTTGTTTTGCAAGGTAATGGTTCTTTCTGAGCAAGCTGGTGAGGATGGTCCATGGCGAAACGGGCTGGAGCGGGCTGTAGATAACAGTAAGCAAGACCGGGCAAGCATGGCGGAACGCAGTGTTTCAATTAGAAACAAACACTATGCTCGTTCAATAGTACAGATTGAATCAAATCTAAAAGGCGGTTCAGGCTGCAAGCCTGAACCGGCAAAGGCAGGCACCCCGGCAAGGTCATTTCTTTGACTCCTTCGATTCCAGCGCGAAAACGTACATATCCCTGCACATCTTGAGCCTTCTCCGATAAACCTTTTTCTGCGTTTCCTCCAGCTGGTCGATCGCCGCCTGGAGCTTGTCGCACCGTTCGATCAATGTGCGTAATTCAGCGAGCGGAAGGTCCATCGCTTCCATCGTCTTGGAGCAGATCTCCTCAAATTCCCGCTGCCAGGCTGCCTGAGCAGCTGCGTGACTGTGCTGAACGAACGATACCGGGCTTCCCCGGTGCACTGCCGGGTGTCCGTAAGACAGAACGACGGCCATGAACAGGATGAGCACGCACGGTTTCACAAGAGAGCTCATATTTATTTCCTTTTTACGGCGGGATGACAGCGGTGGCAGTCCTGCATGGGGAATGCCACATTCAAATGGCAGACGCCGCAAAACTGCCCCTCAAGGATATATTTCATTTCAAAATGCTTAGTTGTCTTCTTCTTGATGTTGAATATATCGGGATGGCAATTATTGCAGTCCAGCCATTCCACGTGGGTCTTGTGACGAAAGATCGCGGGGGGGATATTCGCCCACTCCGCCTCGAGCAGAAGCTTCTTGTCGAACTGAATGTCCCCCGACGGTTCCATGGTCAGAAAGTTCTTCGGGCTGATGAGGCCTTTTTTGATTGCTTGCGACCAGTCTTTTCCGTTGCCGTAGGGAGCCTCCGGCAGGGATGCCAATTCGGAAAATTTTTCCTTTCCCGCGGCGCGATTGCCGTTATGGCACTTATCGCAATGCTGTTTGGTATGCCCGAACAGCTCCTTCCCGTCGTGGCAGCTTCCGCAGAATCTCCCGGCCTGGTTCCCTTCCTCGGTGATCTCCGTCGTGTTGACCTTCAGGAAGAAGTCCAGCTCGAAATGGCAGACACGGCACGTGTATTTCCTGCGATGCAGCCAGTGCGAGAAGGTGACCGGCTTCACGCCGTTCTTTTCCGAGGTGCGGTTGATCAGGATGTTTCCGTACTCCTCCGCTGGAGGCGGCGTTGGAAAGGCCCACTGCGCCGCTCCCTCGGGGACCACGACACCAAGGGCCGCAAAGCCGATCAGAACGATCGCTGCGGCGTTTATTCTACCGGTTTTGTATGGCATCGTTGACAGTCCATCAGAGGGAACGCCACTGATCCGTGGCAAGCCCCGCAGTATTTACCTTCGTAGATCTCCGGCATCGAATATTTGGTCATGCCTTTCTTGACGCCCAGAAATATCTCCGGATGGCAAAGCTCGCATCCATTCCACGCAATGTGCTTCTCGTGGGAAAAAATGATGTTGGGCATGCCGGCTTCCTTGCTCTTGATGTCGAAGTCCTTTTTCACTTCCAGCGGCTTCCGTTTAATCGACACTCCCTCGACGAAATCGACGATTGTTATCGTGCCGTCAATTTCGAGTTTTTCCCAGTCAATCCCGTTGCCGAACCGCTGCCGGGGAAATCCTTTCGTGATCCTGGCAAAATCGTATTCCTTTCCGGCATTTTTCACCCCGAAAGAATGGCAGCGCCTGCAATCCTTCTGGTCCGGGTCAGCTGCTGCGGCATTGGTCGGGCATGCGGCAAAAAGTTTTTTGTTGTCCACGACCATCTTCCCGTTATGGCACGCGCCGCAATAGTATCCTTTTGCGTTATCGGCTGCGGTAACGTTCGTGCCGCCGGCCTTCATCATGAACGCTATGTCCACGTGGCAGACCCGGCAGGAATACCTCATCCGGTGCAGCCAGTGGTCGAACACGACCGGTGCGATCTTGGCTTTTTCGGAGCTGTTGTTCATGACGACCTGTCCGTAGTCAGGCGGCAGCGGTCTTTTTTTCTTGATGCCCGTCACCGAAAATGCCGTGCCGGCGACGAAGAGCAACAGCAGGATTACCAGGATCGCTTTTTTCATATAGTCCTCCGACTTCGGTAGTTTTAACGTTCGGACGGGAGCTGACCGAACACCTTGCATATAGTCATCCAGCCGGTTGCAGACTGCACATCCGGGCTTCGACTTCAACAGAGAGAATTTACGTCAGGCACAACACGATCTGCATTAGTAAAAGCTTTGGTGCGTGTTGTTTATGAAGAGTAAAGTGCCGCGATGCTCTTGTGGTCATGAAACGCATGCGATCTGAAAGGATGCTTAGATTATATCCGACAGCGCTTTACTGTCAAGGTTGCGGGTAGAAAAAGCGGTGAGGAATCCAGTGCCCGAAATGCAACTTTGTGATTTGAAAGGTAGCCTAACCCAGGCGAGCCGGAACCAGCAAAAAGTATTCTCGCGCAAAACCGCCAAGCGGCAAAGGAAAGTTTATACACCCTGAATTCAGACAATACTATCTTTGCCGATTTTTGCGTTCTTTGCGCGAAACCGGTCTTAACGCCTTTCGATTCTCATGCCGCTGACCGCTCCTCAAGCACTTCGAGCTCCGTCTCGATCTTCACCGGCCGGGAGAGCGTAACACCCACCGGGGAAGTCCTGACCACATGGTCGTGGAGTTCTTTCAGCGTTTTCGCGTCCGCGTCGGCACTGATCTTCACGCGAGCGGTCACGTTCTTATATCCCGGCAGTCTGTCCATATGGACATTTTCCGGCGGTTCAAGCCCGAGGAACCCGGGAAGGTCTATCTCGCCCTCCACATCGATCCGGAGGTCACGGATCCTGATCCCGCGCACCGCTGCGTTCATGGCATAGCCGATGGCAAGGCATGCTCCGTAGGCCTGAAGCACCAGCTCCACGGGGTTGGCGGCCGTGTTCGTTCCCGCGAGCATGTCAGGCTCATCAGCCTGCAGCTTGAAGCCCCGGGATTCGGTTTCCACGCGGAATCCGTCCACCCACCGCGCCGAGGCTGTCCAGACGGTCTTTCCCGTTTCCCAGTTCTTGCTTGACCGCATTGACGATCTCCAGACAGTTTTTCCGTATTCAATCCATTGATTACCGGCATGTCGATCACCTCTCCTTCCCGATAACCTGTGTCAGCTTCTTATGAATCTATACTACCACTTCCCGCGGCGCAGAAATAGAACCCCGAAATGGTGTTATTTTTTTTATAATGCAGAAACGGCAGTTGGACGCAGATGAAGGCATATTTTCTCGGACAAACCGGGGATCATGGAGACATGGCGCGAACTACATCCATTTCTAGCCATGAACCGGTCAGACTCGGCGAGCGAGATCGTGCAGGCGCTTGGGGATGGGGAGAGGACAAAGGTGGGCAAAGCAGTAACGAATTTAAATGCGTTTGTATTAATACGTAAATACTGTCGATTTACGGGTTATAAGTTGATAGCCTCTTGAACGAGAGCTCCCCAGTCTCTCTGAAAATGACAATTTTCAGGTGAACCGGTTCCGACCCGGGGCAGGTCTTGAATAAAACAGGTCACACAATCGTCAATCCGTCCGGTCCGCTCGTCAGTTTCTCTCCTCCGTCATCGGTGACAAGGAAGGTGTTTTCCACGCCCACCAACCCGATGCCTTCCAATCCTTTCTTAGGCTCCAGGGCAATGACCATGTTGGCCTCAAGGGGGGTATGTACCTTGCCTGCAATGGCCGGGAATTCGTCAATAGCCAGCCCGATACCGTGGCCGAGGAAAGGCACCTGGTTGCTGCCGAAACCCATAAAGTGCTTTTCAAAACCGCGGGGATACACGATCTCGTTGTAGACCTCCTCGTATATCTGAGACGGGATGGCGCCGGGCTTGAGGCGGCTTCGGACGGCCTCCTGTATGTCCAGGCATACCTGGTGAGCATCCATTGCCGAAACGGGCGGAGCGCCGAGGGAGAAGACCCTCGTTTTATCGGTGAAATATCCTTCATACCCGAACCCGGTATCCACGAATATCGGTTCGCCCCTAGCAAGTTTTTTGTTCCCCCCAAGCAGGGGGAAGGCCGGCGAAAGCCCCATCAGGCCTCCCGGACCTACCGAAGCGGTGGGATAGTTTCCTGATTCGCCGAAACTGACGATCCCCATGAACATCTCTCCGCCAAACGCTGCAAGCCGCATGATCCCGGTGTATCCCATTGCCATCATCTTCTTGTGAATCTCGGCTCCGAGCTCCCATTCAGTCATCCCTTCGCAAATCATGGAAGGGATGGCGGAATAGACCATCTCGTGCAGCGCCCCGGCTTTTCGGATGAGCCCCACTTCGTAGTCGGACTTCTTCGCCCGAATCATGCCCAAGAGGCCGCTGATATCCGTGAATGTTTTTCCGGGAAATGCCTTGGCCAGGGTTTTGAAAACGGAAACGGACAGGGTTGTGTCAGCCACCCCCAGGATGTTGGTTAGCAGGCCCAGCTCTGCAAGGGTTGCCTGAAGTTGGCTGAACCCTGTTAAGGGGAAAACCCTTTTCAAAGGTGTTTCCCGCTCTGCCCGCTCATAACTTCGTCGGACCAGGAAGACCGGTTCTCCGTCCTTTGGGACAAAGAAAACCCCCTGTTGCATCGTCCCGGTGTAGTAATACATGTTCAAGGGATCGAGAATCAGTGCGCCATCTTCCGGCCCTTTTTGTAACCGGCACTGAAGCCTTGAAACACGCTGGGAGATTTCCTGGGCAGGAACAAGATTGTAATGAAGTCGGTCATCTGTACTCATGGTGAACACTCCATAGGGGATAATTCTGGACCGGGAAGTGGCTGCCCGATTTTTCGCTGCAAGGTTCGAGTGGCCGTTGCAACAAGAGTAAAATTTCCAGTGATCATCGATGGTAACGCAGTAGCTCCAAAAGAGCAACTCGTTGGGTCTAGATTTAGCTCGGTACTTCTACAAATAACGAGTCTGTAGAATAAGTACCTTTTAAAACACCGACGCACCAGGCTTCGTTTAACGCGATTAAACTCTTGCAGTATCGTTTAATGATGGCCAGGTGAGATAAGGCGCGCCATTCGTGCTCAGAATCGTCACCACCGCTATTCCTATTAACATCAGCAAAATATCGTCGCTGTCGCGGTAGTGCAAAAAAGGCCTTTTGGGGACTTATTCTACAGCCTCAACGAGTCTGTAGAATAAGTCCCTTTTTGAACCCCAACGCGCCAGTCTTCGCATATCGCGATTAAACTGCCGCAATGTCGTTCGATGATGGCCGAGTGAGAATGAGCCTGTCATTAGGGCTCAGAATCGTCGCCATCGCCATTCCTATTAGCATCAGCAAAAATTCGTCGCTGTCTTGGAAGTGCAAAAAAGGCCTTTTCAGGACTTTTCCTACAGGCTCAACAAGCGGCTGACGCGTCGCTTCTGGCGCGACGCTGTCGAGCCGCAGGTTGGTCCTGCCCACTTTCGCTAAATTCCTCGAAAGAGATGATTGGCAATATAGTAAGTTGCAGCCAATATGCAAAGACCAATTATAGATCTATTTGTGGCTTTACTAGTATCCCAGCCTTGTTGTCTATTCCTCAAACCGAAGACCGCATAAGTGATTAGAGTAATAGCACCTGACATTTCGCACGGTTCCCAAAACCAATATCCGCCCCACGCAGAATTTTCCCAATATCGTCCAACGATAAACCCAAGAGCAAATAGAACCGTACCAACAACAAGCGACGTCTTGTTCCAGTCATATAAAGTACGATTCGAAGGGAAGAGGGGATGGGTTGTTGATTTACGGGCAGAAATCCTTGATATGAGTAAGATTAAAGAAACGACCCCTGCTGACGTCAACAAGCAATAACCAGCCGCGAGAAGTAGGATTTCTAGAACCTCCAGACGCTGTGTGAATTTTATTGATTCAAGTAATTCAGCTTTATAGAAATATCTTGGATCATAAAGAGCTGTGATTCCAGCAGACTGAGTTGCGCCTGCAAAAATAAGTATCCCTATTACAATCGGATGGAAAAAAAGAGCGATAAGTTCTCGCTGAGTTCGCATTTGAAGAAACAGAGAAGTTGCAGCGAGCATCAAGCAGTATATAATAAACGCTTCGTACAGACTTGAAAGCGGAAATCGACCCCAGCCGTGATTGTATAGTTCTTTCCATCGAAGCAAATAACCTGATGCGTGCAAAACAATTGCTGTTAAGGTGACACTCCTGCCGAATGTGACAAGGTTCTTCCGAGCTGTAAATGTGATAGCCGCACAGAGCCCAAAGGCCAGCACATAGAAATCAATTGCGAGATTTATAACAATAGGGCTGACCAGGAAGTTTGCCTCAACAGAAGGTAAGGGCTCACCATAAGATGCCTTCGCCAAATTTGGCAGGAGAAGAAGGACAAGAGATGTCATGCTCGGAATTATTCTCATTTGAGTTGTTTCAAGGACTAATTGCGCTCCTGACCGCCGCATTCCCTCGGTCGGGCGCGAAGCGACCGAGGGAACCAGTGTTTGATGGGACGAAATCCGCCCTGCCATTTACGAAAATTCGGAAATGGCAGGGCGAAATCTTAACGTTTTTGCAAAACCCCGCGCGTTTTTTCAACTCCAGAATCCGTCCATCCAAATACGGTATCTCGGTATTGGAGGGACGAAATTAATACAGCTTGTTGAACTTGGCGTATTTTATGACTCAATTAATGGGCTGTCAATATAAGCGCGGAAAAACTATTCGCCACTTGACAGGTGAACATGTGTTCACTATAATGTCAATCACATGGATATCTCAAGACGGTAATCTACTCAGGAGCCAGCCCATGCAGCCTATACCCAAGGATATTCTGGCAGAATTCGACACTATGCTGACACAACGGTGGTTGTCTGCTTTCTCTCAAGCCGAGTATCGGAAGTGGTTGCGGTATTTTCTAGACTTCCGCGATAAATATCCACTCCCCAGGCCAAAGCGGATCAAGTAAGGCTGTTCGCTGAAAAGCTTCGATCGAAAAATCAAACCGCGGAGCAGGGGGACCTATTGGGTCAGGCTTAGGAAATTAGGTTTTGTGTCGATTTTTAAAGAGCACACTCGATGAGTCAATTCCTAATATCCTAAGCCTGGCCCCATATCTTCCCTTAAACTTGCGTTACGCAGTATGATTCCTTTTATTCTGAAACGTTGATACCCTCAGCGATAATCGAGCTTTCTCCTTGGGCACACTATGTCCCTAATGTTCTCCTAAGATAAAAGTTTATGGGCCGGCCGGGAGCGTCGCAGCACTGGCCGTGTTCGAGTAAGTCCCTCCCTTGTAATTGCTCGCCATAATGCGGAAGTAGTATGTTGTCGATGCAGCCAGCCCTTCGACGGTATAGCTCGTGGCATTACGATCATAAAGATAGTCAGTACCGCCGCCTGGCACCCCCCCGTTAAATGTCGGATCTACGCTATATTCGATGATGAACTCCTGCACGAACTGTGAATCAACAGTCCAGGAGAGGCTAATTTCTGAGCTTGAAATTGCAACAGCTGCGAGATTCGTTGGAGCGGGAGGTACAGGTGTATAGGGCGGCGGAGTCGAGAACACATTCGAGTAAGCCGAATAACCATTGCTGTTGTATGCCCGAACACGGAAATAGAGGTTGTCGTACTCGCCACCGTGCCAAATTACAGAATAGTTCGTGACGTTCGTACCCACGGTTGCAATCTCGTTGTATGCAAGACCTGATTTATAAAACGACGTTCCCATTTCTATTTCGAATCCCGTTTCATCCGCCGAGTTATCCATCCAGGTAAGATCGATTTGGCCTCCTACTATCGCCCCGGTGAGATCCGTCGGAGCTGCAAGCTGCGTTGTTGTATCTCCGCCGTTATTACCGCAGGAAGTGAACAGAATCAGCGCAGGAAAAAGAGTCACCACTGTAATGGTGAAAAACCGCTGTATGGACCGTGCGTCCCGAACTTTTCCTGGAATTCGGATTAAAAACATTCCTCTCAATGCCCCTCTAATGGTTCTCAACGAAAATTTGCCTTTTAGCTCTATACCGAAGTAACCATGAAAGATTTCTCTAGTCTTCATATATCCTCCACAACCAGTAGGTAGGTGAAGTGAAGCGTTTTTTTTATCATTGGATTAACCCCCGGGGTGAGGCGCGACGGTTTTACCGTCGCACTCGACCCGGTTGGAACGCCCAATCAAAGAGTTTTCCCCCGCTGCTCTCACAATTACTTAGCCTTCGGGGCTCTTTACCCAGGATAGAGAGCGGGAGATCAAATAGTTACGATGTGTGGCTATCGGCCACGGAGAAAAGGGTGATCCAAATTTTTATCTATAGCGGGGATCATGGAGGTCAATTATTGTCAAAAAAGCTTGCCCCTTTTTACAGAAAAGTAATTGTCTAGCCCTGGCAAAGTCGTAAAGAACGGATTTCCGTTCTTTACCAGCCTAGCAAGATTGATACCCTAATTCCTGCCGCGAGTATATTTTATCGTCAACTGGGTTGTCAAGTGAGGACTTCGGGACGTTGAAGCAGTTCGTGCTTTCCCCAATGAGTCCTTCCATTTCAGAGTGCCTTCCTCTGAACATACAGTAAAATAAATGAATACGAATGTCAAAAATTTCAACGGGGTATTTATGGGGTAGACGAATTCTTTCCGTTTCGAGTTCCGAGTTTTGAGTTTTTAGTTTCCAGTTTTGAGTCAGGAATAGGAATGCAGCGCATAGACAGCAGTGACAATAACGAAAATGTAATCTGCATTAAACTCTCGATTCCACTCAGTGCAGACTTCAGGAAGAATTACTCGCCCACCGCCAGTTGAACTGGCGGTGGGCGCCTTCAACCAGAATGGTATCCCCACGCGGTTCGCAAAGAGCCTCCGTAGATCGCCGCCTGCACGATTATCAATCGGCCTTCACGCATCATGGACACTTCGCCAGACAGACTGACACGGTTCTTTTCACCTACTTCGCCAATTCCCGCAGCGTGTCTTCCAGCTCTTTCTGGTATTTCCCGTAGCCGGCCCAGTCCTCTTTCCTGAGCGCTTCCTTTGCCTTGCGCAGCTGCTCCAGCGCCTGGGCGCCCAGGTCCCTCGGCTGCCGTTTGCCCGCTGCCTCGCCGCTTTCCGTCATGCGCATGCTCGGCAGCGAGCCGGTGAACAGGCGCTGGATCGAGGCATCGAGTGTCTCTTCCATGACCACGTTGTTCCCGTAGGCAACGATGACCCTCCGCAGTTCCGGCAGGCCGCCCTTGTCCGTGGCCACCAGAAAGAGCGGCTGCACGTAGATGAGCGAGTCCTCGATGGGGATGATGAGGAGGCTCCCGCGGATCACATCGGAGCCGTGCTGGCCCCAGAGCGTGAGCTGCTGCGAGATGTAGGAGTCCTGGTCGATGCGGGCGTCGATCTGGCGCGGCCCGAAGACGAGCCGGTCCCGCGGAAAGGTGTAGACCGTGACCTTGCCGTAGTTCTCGCCGTCGCTTCGCGCGGCCATCCAGGCGGCCAGGTTGTCCCGCTTCGACGGCGTGAAGGGCAGGAGCAGGATGTATTCTTCGTCGTTCGACCCCGGCAGCTTCGTGATGAGGTAATAGGGATCGATGGTCTTTTCGCGGTAGGTCGGCACCTCCCAGAGGTCCTCCTTGTTGTAGAAAACCGAGGGGTCCGTCATATGGAAGGTCGTGAACATCCGCGCCTGGATCTTGAGGAGCGCCCGGGGGTACCGGATGTGCCTCCGGAGGTCCGCGGGCATTTCGCTGATCGGTTTGAACAGCGTCGGGAATATTGCGGCATAGGTCTTTGTCAGGATGTCCTTTTGGTCCACAACAAAAAACGAGACCGTGCCGTCGTAGGCGTCCATGACTACCTTGACCGCGTTGCGGATATAGTTGGTCCCTCTAATAATCGGTTTTGAATAGGGGAGGTTGCCGCTCTCTGTGTAAGCGTCGATGATCCAGAACAATTTGCCGTCGTCTGCGATGACCAGGTAGGGATCGGGATCGTAGGACAAGAACGGCGCAAGCGCCTCCACCCGTTCGGAAATCTTCCGGTTATACAGGATCCGGCTTTCATTGGTCACGTCGCTCGACAGGACGATATTGAAGTTCCCGAAGGCCGCGGCATACAGGAGCCGCATCGGGAGCGACGAAAGCCGGACGCCGCCTTTTCCCGAATAGACGCTGTAGACGTTTCCTTCCGTCGTGGGATAGCTGAACTCCTTTGTTTTTGTGTTCACGATGACGTAGTCGTTCGGGCTTTCGCCGTAGTAGATCTCGGGCCTTGTTACCTTCGGCCCCACGGTCGATACGGGCGGGATGTCCTTGATATAGAATTCCGGAAGCCCCTCCTTGGTGATGCCGCTCACGGGGCCCATGGCCAGGCCGAAGCCGTGGGTGAAGACAAGCCGTTCGTTGATCCACGACTTCTCCGGCAGGTCGGCGTAGGACAGCTCCCGGGGAGACAGCATGATCTGGCGGTAGTTGTCGTCTATGGTATAGCGGTCATTGTCCACGCCGCTGAAGTGGTAGTAGGTCCGGATCTGCTGCAGCTGGCTGTACGTCTTGAGGAGCGGCGCTTCGTCCCAGAGCCGGATGTTCTGGAGGGTCGCCAGGTTTTTCCGGATGTCGGCGATGGTCAGCTGTTTGTTCGCGGCAAAGGGCTGCAGTTCCATGTTCTCCAGGCCGTAGCCGTACCGGGTGAACCTGATATGCTCCGCGATGTAGGGCCGTTCCAGCACGATCTCGTTCGGCGATACTTTAAAACTCTGCAGGGTCGAGGGATAGACCTGCAGCCCCAGGATGGACGCACCCAGCAGAACGCCGAGCGCACCGAGCGGTATGAGCAGGGAACCGCGCGCAGCAAAGACCGGCACCACGAACGCGGCAAGAGCGGAGAGCACGGCCATGACCAGGAGCATCGACAACCGGGCGTGCACATCGGCGTACGAGGCGCCGTAGAGGACGCCGTGTTCCGCCGTCAACAGTCCGTAGCGGTCGAGAACGAAGCTGAACGAAAGGCTGAGAAGAAAGAGCGAGACCAGGACGCCGAGGTGGCGCTTTACAAAAGGATCCACGGAGAAGAACCTGTCCATGAGCACGGCGCCGCCCCGGACAAAATAGATTATCGCTGTCAGGACTGCGGCTATTACGATCAGGACGCGCAGCATGGTGTTCATCGCGTCGATGAAAGGATATTGAAACAGATAGAACGAGACGTCCTTGCCGAAAAGGGGATCGGCAAGGCCCGCAGGCGCGCTGTTCAGAAAGAGAAGCGACTTTTCCCAATACTGCGAGCCGATGGGGAAGGCGAACAGGAAGGCGGCGACGGATACCAAAAGCGATATCACGTTCGTCAGCCGGCTGATATCGATGCGCGGCAGCTGCGGCATGCTTTCCCAGAGGACATTCAAACCGCTGAACGGGAACTTTCGCTTTCCGGCAACGAAAAGGTTGATGAAGACAGCGAGGAACGCAGTGACGCCGAACGCGAGCCCGGTCAGCAGTTTTGCGATGTAGGTCCTGGTAAAGACCTCGATGAAGCCGGTTTCGCGGAAAAACTGCCAATCCTTTGCAAAGGAGATGAACTCTCTTGCGCCGGCAAGGAGGACGAACGCCGCAACAGCAGCAATAATGAGGACCCGGTTCCGTAGCAGTTTTCTATGCATCTTGTCCTTCCTTTCGTGCGTTTCGATGTTATTCGGGTTATTCGGCTTGGCGATGATTGGTGCCCCGCCTGTTTACAAGACGAATATATGCCTGATTCAAAACGATGTCAACGTAGTCGTACGGGTTTGTCGCGGGCAGGCGATGGAGAATAGGGGATTATATTTATCTTCCATTTGCACTATCGTTTATCAAACTGCACTGCTATAATTAGAAAGATTCTATGCACATGACCACGCTCATAAAGGCCATCGAGGTCCTCGGCATCATCGCTTTTGCGCTGACGGGGTACTATTCCGCGAGAAAGAAGGGAATGGACCTCATCGGCGTCTACTCCCTCGGTATGGTCACTGCCCTGGGCGGCGGGTCGCTGCGTGACATCATCCTGAACCGCCACCCGCTTTTCTGGATACAGCATTATGAATATGCCGTCCTGCTGCTTGCTCTGGCGATCGTTTCCAGCCTCCTGGCACAGGAGTTTTTCGAGGGAAAGGGCATGGTGAACGTGGTCCTGGCCCTCGACGCCCTGGGTCTCGGGTCTTTCAGCGCCTCCGGCGCATCGGTCGCTGATCAGCTCGGCTGCTCCCTTTTTATCTCCTCGCTCCTCGGGGTCATTACCGGCGTTTTCGGCGGCGTGATGCGGGACGTGGTCTGCAACGAGATCCCCTACGTTTTCCAGCGGACGGAGCTCTACGCAACCTGCGCCTTTCTCGGCGCCTGGGTCTATCTCGGCGTCGTCTACACCGGCGGCAGCGACATATCCGCCGTGACGGCCTGTATTGCCGCAACATTCATCTTGCGGATGTTCGCGATGAGGTATAAAATCAGACTGCCGATCTGATCTATGACAGGGCAGCCGCAATCCCGCGCCTTGGCATCCCCCGGCTTCCTGCCGGGGGTGGAAAGCGCTCACTCGCGCGTGACACGAACGTGTCACGCGCGAGTTCGCAGTTCCGGGAGGTCGCGTCAATTTTAGTCCCGACAAGTCGGGATGCCGGAGGGTGCTCCACTCCCGATTATTCAGCAAGCCGGAGACGGCATTCTCGTGAACATAGTGAGAGAGGACGGTCCATGGCAAACGAAGGAGCACCGGATACGAAACCTCGATCAGGGGAGCGGGAGAAGCGCCTCCTTGTCGTGGTCGACAGCGAGAGCTCCCATCTGTACTATACCAGCATGCTGCTTCAACGGCTCGATTATGACATTCATACGACGAAGATCGCTGAAGACACCCTCGAGATCGTGGACGTGGCCCACCCGGCCCTCGTCCTGACCGAAGCGGTCCTGAAAGGCACAAGCGGGACCGAGCTGCTCGGCAAGATCAAGCGCAACCCCCGGACGTTCTCTATTCCCGTGATCATCCTCACCGCCTCAAGAGACGCGGAGATAAAGGCCGCCTGCCAGAAGGACGGATGCGCTGCCTACCTCTGGAAGCCCGTGGAGCCGGACATTCTGTATGCCGCCATTCAGAAGGCCACGGAATCCCTGCCCCGTCAGTACATCCGCCTCAATACCTGCCTGAACGTGCTCGTGGGAGAGGAAAAGGACGCCGCCGCGTTCGTAATCGGCGACTACATCACCGCCCTGTCGGAACAGGGCATGTTCGTGAGCACTACGAAGCCGAGGCCCATGGGGCTTCAGGTCCCGATCACGATCTTTCTGGAAGATTCGAAGATCAAGGTCGAGGGCATGGTCCTCTACAGCTTCGACCGGGGCAAGGGGCCGCTCAAGACGCCGGGCATGGGGATCAAGTTCGCCCGCATCAATCCCGAAGACCAGGCCGTCATCAGGTCCTTCATCAAGCGCGAGATCACCAAGGGCCTGACCATGAGCCACATCGGCGGCACGATCTTTTGAACCATTTTTTCATGCAAAGACGCAAAGGCGCGAAGAACGGGAGTTAATAAGAACGTCGCAGGGAGGTTGATCATGCCTTATGTGAACATCAAGATCACACGGGAAGGCGCGACAGCTGCTCAGAAGAAACAGCTCATCCAGGGGGTGACCGATATGCTCCGGGACGTCCTGGGAAAGAACCCGCAGACCACGGTCGTGGTCATCGAAGAGGTTGACACGGACAACTGGGGCATCGCCGGCGAGACGATCACCGAGCGCAGGAAGCGGGAAAAGGCAAAGTGAAAGGACCAGGCCGACAATGCTGATCGTATTGCGCCATGCTGCCACGGCAAAGGACGTGGAACAGATCAAGCACGTGATAACGAAGATGGGATTCATGCCCGTCGCCATCCCGGGCGCGGAGCGCACGGCCATCGGCGTCATCGGCAACCAGGGCTGGATCGACGATTCTCCGCTCCGCGGCAACAAGGCGGTCCAGGAGATCATCCACGTCACGAAGCCCTACAAGCTCGTGAGCCGCGACTTTCATCCCAAAGACACGGTCGTTGACCTCGGGAGAAGGATCAAGGTGGGAGGCGCGTCGCCGTTCCTGATGATCGCGGGGCCATGCGCGGTCGAGAGCAGGGACCAGCTCATGAAGACGGCGGTCTTCCTGAAGAAGACGGGCGTCGGCGTGCTGCGCGGCGGTGCGTACAAACCCCGCACCAGCCCCCACAGTTTCCAGGGACTGCGCGAGGAAGGGCTGGACCTGCTCGACGAGGTACGGCGCAAGACAGGGCTCCTGGTCGTCACCGAGATCGTGAGCCCGGAGCACGTCGAGATCGTGGCCGACAAGGTCGACATCCTCCAGATCGGCGCCCGGAACATGCAGAACTTCGACCTGCTGACCGAGGTCGGCAAGATCCGCAAGCCCGTGATCCTGAAGCGCGGGCTGTCAGCCACCATCGAGGAGTGGCTGGGCTCGGCGGAATATATCCTGCTGAACGGCAATCCCGACGTGGTCTTGTGCGAGCGGGGGATCAGGACCTTTGAGAACGCGACCCGAAACACCGCCGACCTCGCCATCATCCCGCTCGTAAAAAAAATGACTCATCTTCCGGTTATTTTCGATCCGAGCCATGCAACGGGCAAACGCGACCTGGTGGCCCCTGCGGCTCTCGCATCAATCGTCGTCGGCGCCCACGGCGCCATGGTCGAGATCCATCCCGCACCCGAGCAGGCCCTGTCCGACGGACCCCAGTCGCTGCATTTCAGGGAATTTGAAAAATTGCTCAGCCGGACGAAAAGCCTCGCGGCCTTCGTGCAGGGGAAGCTTTTCCAGGCATGAGGAAAACAATGGCCTGCCGCATCGGCTGCGGAGCCTGCTGCATAGCGCCCTCGCTGTCGTCGTCTCTTCCCGGGATGCCGGCGGGGAAACCGGCGGGAACAAAGTGCCTGCATCTGACCGAGGCCCATCGGTGCGGAATTTACGAGCAGCCCGGCCGGCCCGCGGTGTGCGGTTCGTACCAGGCATCGGAAGAATTTTGCGGCGCCAGCCGCGAGGACGCCCTCCGGCTCCTGAGCGCCCTGGAGGCCCTGACCTGCGCCGTTCCGAAGAGACGTTCAGAGGCGTGTGAAGTCATTCTCCCCATACCAGGGGGAAACAGTCTTGACAAGGAGGAATGAACCATGGCGGAAGCGCCAAAGTCGACAACACACTCTGATGAACGAAAGAAGCGGCTCCTGCTCATCGTTGACGGAGATGCGGAGCACCTCTATTATATGAGCATGCTTCTGCAGCGGCTCGATTATACCATCTATACCACCAGATCGGCTGAAGAGGCGCTGGAGATCATGAACATTTCCCTCCCGTCGCTCCTCCTGACGGAGGTAAAAGTGGAAAAGATGAGCGGCCTCGATCTGCTGAAAGCGATCAAGGCCAACGTGAAGACGAAAGCGGTCCCGGTGATCGTCTACGGCCCGGTGAAGGACCCGTCGATCAGGGAGCTTTGCCTTCAGGCAGGAGCGGCGGCGTTCGTCAAAAAGCCGGTCGACCCTGATGCTCTCTACGCGACGATCCAGAAGGCGACGGAACCGACACCCCGCGGATACATCAGGCTCAGAACCAGGCTGAATGTGACGGTCGGGGAAAAGGCCGGCCCGGTGGCGCCGGGGAAAGACTTCGTCACGGCGCTGTCGGAGCACGGCCTCTACGTGAGCACCTTCAATCCGAAGACGAAGGGAACGCAGGTGCCGGTCACTCTGTTTCTCGGGAATGCTGCGATCAGAATCGAGGGGATCGTGCTGTACTCAACGGAGAAGGACATCGATCCGACCCGTGCGGCGGGGATGGGCATCAAGATCGTCCGCATCAGGCCGGAAGACCAGGAGCTGATCAAGGCCTTCATTAAACAGCAGGTTACGCAGGGCCTCCGACTGGGCTAGCTCCTATTGCTTGGGCTGCTCCGCGTGCGGCTGCGGCGCGGGGGGGGCCGATGCAGAAGGCGTTGACTCGACGTTCGCTGCGGGCGTCTGCGCCGGGATTTTATCGAACTTTTCCGCCTCTGCCTTGGGCGGTGCTTCAGCCGGCTTGTACCGCGTGGGCGTGAAACCCGGATCGAGCTCAAAGGCCTTGTCGAAATTCTCGAGGGACAGCTTCCGGCTTTCCTCGTCTCCGGCCCTGCCTTTCATGTAATAGGCGTAACCGAGATAGTAGTAAGCCTCGGCTTCCGGCGAGATGGAGGCCGCCTCTTCGAACTCCGCAACGGCGGCGTCATAGTTTTTTGCCTTCAGTTCGGCCACCCCCTTTTCCACATGCCCTGCAGCGGCCTTGGTGTCGAAGAGGTCCTCCTCCGCAGCGTACGCGGCAAGGGGCGCCAGCCCCAGAAGAAGTGACAGCACAACGACACTTACCCGAACGTTTCTCATGCATGCCTCCTCTCTCATCGCTCTAACCATATCATAGTGTCCGAACCGCTGTCAACTGTCATGAATCACAAGAGTTGAAACGTGCGCATAACCACGGATGAACAGGGTAAAAACAAAACCGGCACCGTGATCATTTGAGGCTTCGCATCATCCTGAAAAAAACAGTTAACCACTGATGCACACGGATAAACACGGATAAATCCGAACGTTAAATCAAAAGCCTGATTCACCAGGCGGGTGCGACACCGAAATGAGGTCTGTTCCTGATTTTGTTTTTCATCTGTGTTTATCATACCTTTACGAACCTTCACTTGGTTCCAACTGCCGTACTGAGGATCATCGGCATTTAACCGTGTTGATCGGTGGTTAAAAACGATCATGGCCACCAGACGTACAGGAAGTGGGCCCCGGGTTCGGTCAGCGCGCTCATGTCGATATTGACGAGATTGAACGCATAGACGTTCGCGCGGTACTCGCCGGGCCGGAAATACGTGACAACGGACGCGCGCTCCAGGTTCGAGAGCTTCCGGGCCAGCGCGACGGCGTCGTCCAGGTAGCCGATGCCGTCGATGAGCCCCGCAGCCTGCGCCTCCCGGCTCGAATAGATCCGGCCGTCGGCGAGTTTCTTCACGACATCCGGTGCAAGCCCGCGTCCCTCGACCACCGTATCGATGAACCTCGCTTGCATGTTGTCGATGATGTTCCGGAAAAGGGCCAGCTCCTCGTTCGTTGCCGGCCGCAGGGGCGAGCCCATGCCCTTGTGCTCTCCCGAGGCGATTTCGACGCCCTGGATGCCGATTTTCTGCAGGAGGCCCGTTGCATCGAGGCGGTACATGATGACGCCGATGCTGCCCGTGACGCTCGTGGGCTGGGCCGTGATCCGGTCCGCGGCAAGAGCTGCGTAATATGCGCCCGACGTCCCCAGGTCCATGATGTGGGCCACGAGCTTCGCTCCCGTGTCCTGCCTGAATTGCCTGAGCTCGTGATACAGCACGTCCGACGCCGTCACGCTGCCGCCGGGGCTGTTGACGCGGAGCACGACGGCCTTCACGCTGCGGTCCTGCCGGGCTCGGTCAAGCTCCTCCCGCATGCGTGCGAGCAGGCCGGGACGCTTCCCGGAGCCCAGGGACGAACCGCCTTCCCGCGACGATGAAATGAATCCCGAAAGATCGATCAGCACGATCTTGTCGCTGCCGCTGCCCGAGATCGCGCGTTCTTCCAGGGGCTGCACTTCCGGGGTCATATTGACCTTGAGGAGCGTGCAGCCGGCCGAGGCGGCCAGGGCCAGGCCGAGAACAATGACGGCAAAAAGATTGCGCATGGTTCCTCCGTCTTTCTTTGTGTTTTTGCCTTCCCTATTACCCCGGCGCAATCCCGCGCCTTGGCATCCCCACTCCGGCCGGGGGTGGAAAGCGCTCTCTCGCGCGTGACACGAACGCGTCACGCATGCGCGAGTTCGCAGTTCCACCTGGCGCTCCGCGCATCCGCACTCGTAAACGCCGGGTGCAGGCGGGAGGTCGCGTCAATTTTAGTCCCGACAGGTCGGGATGCCGGAGGGGGCTCCACGAGTAGGGCCGGGAACGGTTCGCTAGGGCCGGTTTATACGGATTTCGGCCTTGCCCCGGAGTTCGGCCACGTACTGGTCGAGCTGCTCACCCACCTTGCGGTCGGTCAGCAGCGCTGTAATGTTTTTCTGAACGTCCTGGAACCGCTTGCCCTTGAAGCGGTCGGCATGGTCCGTGAAAAACCGTTCCTCGTCCTCGCGGGTCACCCGCACGAAGAGCCCGATCTTTTTTTCGACGAATTTTTCGACGAGGAGCTGCTCCCCCAGCATACGGGCCAGCTCATCTTCCGTCAGGTCCGTTGTTTTCAAGAAGCCGGCAAAATCCTCCGGAGACCCGAACCGCTTTTTGATCCTGTCTAAATCGGCGGCGACCTCCTGGTCCGATACTTCGACGAACTTGAGTCTTCTGGCTTCCTGTATCAGCAGCCGGCGATTGACGATCCCTTCGAGCGTTTCCGACTCCAGTTTTTTCCGGTCCGGCTCGGGCTTGCCGATGCGCACGTTCAGCGCCACAACCTGCGCCAGCTCGCTTGCGGTGATCACCTCGTTGTTGACCGCGGCGGCGATGTGGTCCACCACTTCGGCCTGAACAGCCGGAGGGAGAATGAGCAGGAAGAGCAGCAGAAGAGCAGCGTATGGGGGCCTCGCCGGGCGGCGATGGAGAAGTACGGGTACCATGGCGCTCCTATTCCTGCTTGATGTCGGTCATGGGCACGCCTTGAACGTACTCCACGACCTTGTCACGCTTGATGCCTTTCAGCTGCTTCACGATCTCTGCGATCCTGAGGGCGTTGTTCAGGATGGTCTGGAGCCGTGCCGAAAGGTCGTCGTTCCGGTCGCCATAGCGTTCGATCAGGAGCTCGATGTTCCCGATGACGGTGGTCAGGGGGTTGTTGATTTCGTGGCGGACGGCGATCACGATCTCGCCGATCGCTCCGAGCCGCTCGGCCCTCAGGACTTTTTCCCTGAGGAGCCGCTGCTCCGTCATGTCCCGCGCGGAGATCTGATACCCGCCCCGGGAAGTCTGCGTGATCAGTCTGCGGCCGCTCATTTCGACAAAGGCCCTGCTGCTGTCGCGTTTGATCACTTCGAACTCGACAACCTGGCCCGCAACGTCCGTGTCGCCGCGGAGCATCCGCTTGGCGGTTTCGGCGCCCTCGGGAGTGAGAACGTCAAGGATATTCTTGCCGATGAGGTCGCTCTTGGTATACCCGGAGAATGTCTCGGCGGTCTTGTTCGCCGCCGTCACGGTTCCCGAGGCGTCGGTGGTCAGCAGGATGTCGAGGGAATTCTCGAAGAGGTCCCAGAACTTCTCACTGGATTCCTTCACTTCCGCATAGAACCGCAGGTTCTCGACCGCCATGCCGAGCTGGGTGCCGATCGTTTCGAGCATCTGGAGATCGGACGGCTTGAGGGTAAACTCCTTCTGGGGGTAGAGGAACACGACGCCCAGAACGATGCCGCGCGACTTGATCGGGATGATGATATGGGAGTGGTCGGCAGCTTCCTTGCCCCGGGAATGCCGGGGATCGGAGCAGCCGTGCTCGGAGTACAGGATCTCCCCGGTCTGCGCCACCATGCCGCAGAGGCATTCTCCCATGCCGATCGTTTCCTCCTGTTGGATGAATTCCGGGGGCAGCCCCTTGTGGGCCACGAGGCGGAGGGTCTCGCCGTCGGGATGACAGAGGAACGCGCCGCCGCGGGGCTCCAGCCCCGAGAGGCTTTCCAGGATCTTGTCGAGGGACCTTGACAGCATGTCCTTGAGGTTCCCCGACTGGCCGAGCGTGAGCGCCACGGAGTCGATGGCAGCCAGCTCGTTCGTGCGTTCAAGCAGTTTCTTCTCGAGCTCGCCGTAGGAGCTCTTCAGCTTCTGGGCCATATCGTTGAACTGCTCTGCCAGCTGGGCCACATCGCTCGTTCCCTTGAGCCGCATCTGGTAATCGAGGTTGCCCCGGCTGATCTCGGTGGCGCCTTTCCACAGCTCGCCCAGGGGCACTGCGACCTTGCGGTGGAGATAGAGGCCGAATCCGAGAAGGAAGCTGATCGAAGTGATGAGGATAAGCAGAAGGAGAAGCACGACCCGGGTCCTCAGGAAGTAGAAGTACCCCGCGAGCATATTCGTCTGTTCCGCACGGACCTCCTTGAAGTGGTTCTCGATTTCCGCTTCCCTTTTCGCAAGGATGCCGTCCATATCGACCACAAGGCTGTGGGCGCGCGTCCGGTCCGCACCTGCAGGGTCCCGCAGGGAAAAGATCTGGTCCGCGTCCTTGTCGAGGGCTTTAAGTGCAAGCTTGAGGGAGATCAGCAGGTCGCGCTCCTGCCGGTCGCTGTTGCGCATGTCGAGATCGTCGAGCAATCGATGGGCATGCCGCGCGCGACGTCAGGTACGCTGCCGAATGCTGGGGGTCCTTGCGCCGGACATATTGGCTGATGCCGGCGGTCATCCCCTTCATTTCTTTTTCCACGTCCTGGATGCTGTGCATGTACTGCGTATAGGAATCTATTTGCGTCATGACTCCGGAAAAGGATGACATCAGGCTGAACAGCGAAAGGATCACGATGACGAGGAAGAGGGCCATACCGACGGCCACGATGGTGATTATTTTGCGGTGAATGTTCAATGGTCAGGCACCTTCAGAAGCGTTTTTCTGCAAGATTTTCTGCATACATAATAGCACGAACATGCTGTCTAGTACAGAGAGATACGAGGTGCAGTTTTGAGTTTTAAGTTTTGAGTTTCTAGTTTTAACCTCTGTCATAAACCGTTCAAGGACACGAGCTGCCGCGAGATCTATTCTTTCGGCATGAAATTCGAACTTTGGTCTAAACTAATAACTAAAAACTAAGAACTAAAAACTCCGTTTTTAAAACGTGTTCCCGATGTTGAAGTGCAGCTCTCCCGGACTTTCTCCCGGGAGCTGATGGAATTTCTGTCCGTAATCGATCCTGAGCGGTCCGATGGGAGTGCCGTACCGGATGCCCGCGCCGTACGATGCCCGGAGGCTGTTCAGGTTCATCTCCTGCCCCGGCCACACATTTCCCGCGTCGGTAAAGAGCACGAACCCCAGGCCTTCACCGGGATTCACCCTGAACTCGGCGTTCAGGACCACCATGCTCGCGCCTCCCTGCGGCACCGGGTTGCCGTTTGCATCGAGGGCGCTGGGGCCGATCGAGTCCTGCGTAAAGCCGCGCACGGTGGTGCTGCCGCCCACGTAGAACCGCTCGTGCAGGGGGACCTCGGCCGTGCCGCCGTAGGGCCAGGCTGCTCCGCCCCGGGCGGAAAGGGCGATCACGTTGTCGCCGACGGGAAGGAACCAGCTTCCCTGCACGCTGAGTTTCGTAAATTCGGCCTGCGACCAGAGCTCGCGAAGGGCCTCCTTCAGAATGATGCCGTAGAGCGATCCCCGGCGGGGGTTGAAGACGTCGTCGCGGAGGTCCAGGATGAGGGCGGGACTCAGGCTGCTGACGAGCACTCTCCCGCTGTCCTCGGTCGTTATCTGGGCGGCTTCCAGCACGTCATAGTTGACGACATTCTCGAACTCGTAGGTGATCGACGGCGTGAGCTTGCCGTATGTCTTCTGGATGCCGAAGGAGGCCGCGGTCTTGCGGGACTTGTAGTAGATCTCCCGCGTATCGGAGTTCAGTTTTTCCGAATCGGACCATACGAGGCTGAAGGTCGATTCGATTCTTCGGTTCAGGAACCATGGTTTCTTGTAATTGAAGATCGCCCGCTTGAGGATGTCGCTCTGCTCGTAGCGTACGCTCGTATATTCGGCAGTTCCCCAGAGGTTGCGGTATCCCACCTCCGCGCTCCCCCTCAGGCGATCGAGATCCCCGTACCCGAACCCGAATTCTCCCATCCCCGCGGGCCGCTCCTCGACGGTCAGGAGCATGTCCTCGGTCGGTTCCCGGTAACCGGGATGGACGGGCTCGATTTTGGCCAAGCGGAAGTACCCCAGGTGATAGATGCGCTGCTGGCTCGAAAGGATCGCCCCGTAGTCGTAGGCGTCGCCGGGCTTCACCAGGAGCTCCCGCATAATGACATAGTCTTTCGTGCGGATGTTTCCCCGAAGGATGATCCTGCCGATATGAACGGGCTGGTCTTCCGTGATCCGGTACCGGATGCCGACGCTGCTGCCTGCGGACGTCTTTTCCGCATCAACCCGCGCATACAAATATCCTTTGCCCGAGTAGGCGGAAAGGATCCGGTATTTGTCCTCATCCAGGATCCGCTCGTTGAAGGGTGTTCCCGGCTTCAGGTTGACCTTATCCATGAGCTCGGCCGCTGTAAAGACCGTGTTTCCTTCGAAGACCACTGCGCCTGTCTTCGTCTGCGCCCCCTCGGTGATGTCGATCGTCACCAGAGCCTCGGTTCCGTCGGCGCTCCGGGCCACATTTTTTTTGACCGCGACGGAGAGATAGCCCGCCTCGAGATAGCGGTCGCGGAGGTTGTCCACATCCTTGTCCAGCAGGTCTTCCCGGAAGGGCCGCGACCGGAACCAGCCGGACTCCTTCAAGGCCATCTGTTTCTTGATCTCCGGGGACGGGAATACCGTGTTGCCCCGGAGGACGATGGCGTCGACCACGATGCGCGGTCCCTCGGTGATCGAGATATCGAGGTCCAGGCTTCCCGGAGCCTCCGTCTTCTTTACCTCAACCGCGATGTCGGCATAGCCCTGTTCGCGGTACATGCTTTTGATCTTGTCCGTGCTGCTGTCGATTACGGCGTCGGAAATGTCGTGTTCGGACCAGATGAGCAGTGTTTTGCCGAGCTTCCGGGAGCTGAATTCATGGTTGCCCGTGAATTTGACCGATACGTGCTGACCTTCGCTCCCAAGAACGCTGATGTAGGCCTTGTTGTTCCGGAAGCTCATGTTGACCGGCCCTGCTTTCGCGGCCGGATATCCCGCAGCTGCGTATTTCTTGACGATTGCCTCCATGTCGGTGTCCAGGAGCAGATCGCGCCTGACAGGCTTCCCGACACGGCTTTTCATGACTGCGAGAAGCTCCTTGTTCGTGAACACTTTGTTCCCCTCAAAGGAGATCTCCGCGATGAGCGTGGGTGCTCCTTCTGCAATATCGATCTGCAGTTCCACATGGTGAGGGTCCTTGAGCGGAACGACATGGAAGGACACCACCGCGTCGTAATAGCCCTGCGCCTGATAGAGCGTGGCGATATCGGTCCGGAAGTCGGACAGTTTGTTCTGGCGAAGCTCCCTGCCGGCGATCGTCGGGAGCGCCTCGGTGATGGTGCTTGTCGAAACGGCGGAGGTGCCTCGCACCACGACCTTGTCGACGACCGTTATCAGCTCGAAGGTATATTCGAGCCGTACACCGCCGTTCTCGGGAATGGCTTCGACGCGGATGTCCCGGTACGTCCCTTTGAGGTAGAGGAGAGAAAGGCTTTTCCGGATTGCAGCGCCCGAGAAGGGGGCTCCCGCTTTTATGCCGACGAGTTCGTCAATCTGGCCTTTTCCTGCCAGGTTGTTGCCGAGGTCATCCTTGAGAATGAGTTGTTTTATGGTGAGCCCCTCGTACGATGTTTCCGAGGGAAAAGCAGGCAGGGCCGCACAGAGGAAGCACAGTGCAAAAAAGGCACAACAGAACGATTTCATGGGGAATTATTAGCATATTGAAGTATGAATGTAAAGGAAGAAAGGTCCGGCAATCCCGCGCCTTGGCATCCCCCGGCTCCTGCCGGGGGTGGAAAGCGCTCACTCGCACGTGACACGAATGTGTCACGCATGCGCGAGTTCGCAGTTCCGGGAGGTCGCGTCAACTTTAGTCCCGACAGGTCGGGATGCCGGAGGAGGCTCCACAGGCCTTCTGCGCCGCTGTCCGGCAACCGTCGTATACTTATAGATAGAGAGCGGGTTCGGACCGCGGGAGCACGGACAACAGAGAAAAGGAATCGGACCGTCGATGGAAATGCCCCATGTCGTCATAACGCACAGGGTGAAGGAGGCCAACCGCCAGCTGATCAAGCAGCTCTTCGGTGAAGGCGTGAAAGTGTCCTATCTCACGGACCAGCCCGAGGGCCTGCGGCAGCAGACGCTGCTCGACGCCCGGGTGCTCCTGTCCTGGAACATTCCGAAGGAGCTCGGGCCGAGCGAACTCGGCCTGCTTGAAAATGTCCGCCTGATCCAACTTCTTTCCGCAGGCGCGGATGCCGTGCCCTATGCAGGGCTCCGGCCCGACATCGTGATCGCGAGCAACGTCGGCGCCTACGCCGAGCCCATGGCGGAGCACGTCCTCGCCATGGTCCTTGCGCTGGCAAAGAACCTTGTCCAGGAGCACCGCAATCTCGGCAAGGGCGAGTTCAACCAGGCGCGTCCCAACCGCCTGCTGCGCGGCAAGATATGCGGCATCCTGGGGTACGGCGGCATCGGCAAGGCCACGGCAGGGCTGATGCGCTCACTGGGAATGGAGATCTACGCCGTGAATACGAGCGGCCGGACGGGGGATCCCGTGGCGTTCGTCGGGACCGTGGCGCACCTCCGCACGGTGCTGGCCGCTTCGGATGTCGTGGTCATATCCCTCCCGCTCACGAAGGCGACGCGCGGCCTTATCGGCAGGCGGGAGCTCGACTGGATGAAGCCGGATGCCATCCTGATCAACGTGGCGCGGGGCGCAATCATCGACGAAGGGGCGCTGTACGAGCACCTCGTGGAACATCCCGGCTTCATGGCGGGCATCGACGCCTGGTGGATTGAGCCGTTTTCGCACGGAGCATTTCGCATCAATCGCCCGTTTTTTTCGCTGCCCAACGTGCTGGGATCGCCCCATAATTCGGGGATCGTTCCGGGTATGAACGAGAAAGGGACCCGCCTGGCAGTCGAGAACGTGAAAGCGGTATCTGCGGGGAGAGCCGCTGCAGGGAATTGTGCGGCGGGAAGACTATGTGTAATTGAAATGCGGAATTCGGAATCATTATAACGAAGCAGTTAACCACAGATGAACACGGATAAACACAGATAAACAAACTTCAGTATTGCAGTGTCACAAATTCTGGAGCTTTTGACTTTCCTCCATCTGCGTTCATCAGTGTTCATCTGTGGTTCCAGCTGCAGTGTTTGGTTTTTAACGTGAAGGCTACAACCGCACCGGGACGTTGCGGTCCCTCAAATACTCTTTCGCCTGCCTGATGGTATATTCCTTGAAGTGGAAGATCGAAGCCGCAAGCGCGGCGTCCGCCTTGCCTTTCACGAACCCGTCATAAATGTGCTCCAGGTTCCCGACCCCGCCCGAGGCGATCACGGGGATGGTGACCGCTTCCGAGACGGTCCGCGTAAGCTCCAGGTCGTAGCCGGTCTTCTGCCCGTCCTGGTTCATGCTCGTCAGAAGGATCTCCCCTGCGCCGTATTCCTCCATCTTGCGCGCCCAGGCCACGGCATCGATGCCCATGGGTTTTCTGCCGCCGTGGGTGTAGACCTCCCAGGGGGCAGTGCGGAGTTCGGAATGCGGAGTGCGGAGTCGGAAGAAAAAGAGCTTCTGATACTTCGGGTCGTCGGCCCAGGTGAGGGGCGGTTTGAAGTCGGGATCATGGGCTACGACGCGCTTGGCGTCGATCGCCACGACGATGCACTGGCTGCCGAAACGGAGCGACGCGGACTTGATGAATTCGGGGTCGTGGACCGCGGTGGTGTTGATCGAGACCTTGTCCGCGCCGGCCAGGAGCAGGTTTCTGATGTCGTCGAGCACCTTGATGCCGCCGCCCACGGTGAGGGGCATGAAGACCTGCTCGGCGGTCCTGCGCACCACGTCGAGGATGATGCCGCGCTCCTCATGGGATGCGGTGATGTCGAGGAAGGTGAGCTCGTCGGCGCCCTGCTCGTCGTAGGCTTTCGCGATCTCCACGGGATCGCCCGCGTCGCGCAGGTTCACGAAGCTGACGCCCTTGACGACCCGGCCGCCTTTTACGTCGAGGCAGGGAATGATGCGTTTGGTTAGCATTTGTTATTCTCTTTTATGCCGTCATTCCGGGCCTGGACCGGAATCCAGGGATTCTTTGTGAGACACTGGATTCCTGCCTTCTCAGGAATGACGATCGGGAATGGGGATGTTTACTGTTATCTCGCGCAGCGATTATCGTTCATCTTGACGAAAGTGATTGCTTCTTTCAGGTCGAGCGAACCGCTGTAGATCGCTTTGCCCGTGATCACCCCGCTCACGCCGGCATGCCGCACCGTCAGCAGGTTCTCGATGTCCTTCATGGTGTGGACGCCGCCCGATGCGATTACGGGGATATGGAGCGCCTTGGCCAGGTCCCGCGTGGCCTCGATGTTGGGCCCCGAGAGCATGCCGTCGCGCTTGATGTCCGTGTAGATGATCGCAATGACGCCGTGCTCCTGCATCCGGATGGCGAGGTCGACGGCCTTTACCTTCGTCACTTCTGCCCAGCCCTTGATCGCGACCATGCCTTCCTTGGCGTCGATGCCGACGATGATCCTGCCCGGGAACTTTTTGCAGGCTTCCCGGACAAAGTCGGGGTTCTCGATCGCCGCGGTCCCCAGGATGATCCGGTCGATGCCGATGGCGACGAGCGTTTCGATGGTGGCCATATCGCGGATGCCGCCGCCGACTTCGATGGGGATCTTGATCGCCCCGCGAATCGCCTTGATCGCGTCGAGGTTCTTCGGCACGCCCGCAAAGGCGCCGTTCAGATCAACGACGTGCAGCAGCTCCGCTCCCTGGGACTCCCAGTGTCTGGCCGTGGTCCCCGGGTCGTCGGAGTAGACTGTTGCCTTGTCCATGAGCCCTTGCTGGAGCCGGACGCATTTGCCTTCTTTTAAATCGATAGCGGGAATGATGAGCATCGTGTAGTTCCGTGAGGCGTTAGGCGTGAGGAGTGAGGGGGAAGGGCAGGATTTTTCTCCTTACTCCTTACCCTTACACCTTACGGGTTCACGCTCTATCCTTTCATTTCTCCAAACCTCTTCAAAATCGACAGCCCCAAGCGCCTGGCTCTTTTCGGGATGGAACTGGGACGCGAAGATGTTGTCCTTCCAGATGCTCGAAACGAACTCGGCGCCGTACTCCGTGGTCGTGGCGATGACGCTTTTGTCCTCGGGCACGACGTGGAAGGAATGGACAAAGTAAAAATGGCTCCCGTCAGGCACGTCTGCAAGCGCGGGCGCACGACGTTTGATCGAAACCGAGTTCCAGCCCATGTGGGGAACCTTGAGACAGTTTCGAGTTTTGAGTTTTGAGTTTCGAATTCAGGATCCTTTGAAGCGGACGACGCGGCCCTTGATGATATCCAGGCCTTTCGAGATCCCGAATTCCTCGCTCTCCGTGAAAAGGAGCTGGAGCCCGAGACAGATGCCGAGAAAAGGCTTTCCCGACTGGATGCTTTTCTGCACCGCGTCGATGAGGCCGTATTCCTGCAGGTTCCTCATGCAGTCGGGGAAGGCGCCCACGCCGGGCAGCACGACCTTTGACGCGCTCAGGATCGTGTGCGGGTCGCCGGTGACAACCGCCTCGCGGCCCATGCGCTCGAAGCCCTTCTGAACGCTCCGTAAATTTCCCATTCCGTAGTCGATGATGGCGATCATGTCCAATACCGTGAAACGTGAGAAGTAAAGCGTGAGAAGAAGTCCCCTTACTGCTCACTTTTCACCTTTCACGTCTTTTAGATTTTTCCCTTGGTCGAGAGCACGCCCTTGATCCTGGGATCGAGGCTCGTGGCCTGGTCCAGGGCGCGGCCGAAGGCCTTGAAGATCCCTTCGAGCATATGGTGAACGTCGCGGCCGTAATGGAGGCGGATATGGAGGTTCATCCCTGCATGGTTCGCAACAGACTGGAAGAAATCCTCGGCAAGGCCGGGGTCGAAGCTCTTCAGCTTGTATTTTTTCGGCAGCTCGACAGTGTACTTTAAATACGGCCTGCCGGACAGATCCATTACCACCTGTGCCAGGGTCTCGTCCATGGGCACGGTCGCATCTCCGTAGCGCCTGATGCCTTTGCTGTCGCCGAGGGCCTTCTTGAGCGCCTGGCCGAAGGCTATGCCCAGGTCCTCGACCGTGTGGTGGTCGTCGATCTCGATGTCGCCCTTCGCCTTGATCGTGAGATCGAAAAAACCGTGTTTCGCGATGTGCGAGAACATGTGGTCCATGAAAGGGACCGACGTCTTGATGCTGTATTGGCCCGTCCCGTCGAGGTCCAGGGCTATCTTGATGTCCGTTTCTTTAGTCTTGCGTTCGATCGTTGCTTTGCGGGCCATTGATGATTCCTTTTTGCCTCGAATTGTTCACGTCAATATTTTAATTCGTAATAATTCGTGGCTAATAGATTCTTAAAGATTCTGAAAGATTTTCTTTGCCACGAATTTCACGAATTTGCACGAATTGAACGTCCCTCTTATTTTCAGTCTGTGTCAATCCCTGTTAATTCGTGGCCGATAGATTCTTGAACACTCTGAAGAACTCGTTGTTCTCTTCCGGCGTGCCGATAGTGACGCGCAGGCAGCTCTTGAGCGGTCCCGGTTTGTCCAGGTTCTTGACGAGGATGCCTGCCTGCTTCAGTTTTTTGTGGATCTTCGATGCATCCCCTCTCGTTCTGACCAACAAAAAATTGGTTTCAGAAGGATAGGGCATTACGCCTTCCAGCGCCAGGAGCCGATTATAGAGCTTTTCGCGTTCCGAAATCAACAGGGAAATCTGGCGGTCCACGATATCCCGGTGCTTCATTCCGGCAACAGCGACGGCCTGGGATAGGCTGTTTATATTGTAAGGCAGCCTGATCTTGTTCAGCTCATTAACAATGCTCTCGGAAGCGACCAGCACGCCGATCCGGAGTCCGGCAAAGCCTATCTTCGAAAGCGTGCGGAGAATGATCATGTTGGGATACTTCTTCAGGTCCTTGAGATAGGACTTGCCGGAGAAACTATAGTATGCCTCGTCGATGATCACGGCAGCGTTCGTGTTTGCCAGGATTTTCCTGATTGCCTTGTCCGGGAATCTGTTGCCAGTGGGATTATTCGGGCAAGCGAGAAAGATCACCCTGGTTCGTGATGACTTCGCTTTTTTGATCATAGCATCGGTGTCGAGGTCGAACGCGTTATCGAGCGGCACGGTTACGACGTTCTGCCCCAGCGCCCGCGCGGTGATGTCGTACATGGCAAAGGTCGGTGCAGGAACGAGCACCGGCCCGCCGAAAGCAAGGACGATCGCCTGGATCAGCTCGTCCGAACCATTGCCCAGAAGCATCTGGCCCGGTTTCATTTTCCAGTAGGAAGCGATCGCTTTTTTCAACTCCTTGCCCGAGGGATCGGGGTAGCGGTTGATCAGCGATTTCTTGACTGCATTCGCAACGTCGTTGCTCACCTTCTCCGGCAGGGGAAAAGGGTTCTCCATGGCGTCAAGCTTGATGCGAACCGGTGTCTCGTCCACATGATAGGCTGCGAGCTTGCGCACGTTGGGCTTGATGAGCGACAGGATGTCTTTTGATTTCTTTATCGGCATATTCTGCACTATACAAGAATCAGCCGTATGGTACAAGGGAAAATTGCGGGTTTTGGCGGTTGAAAAGGCTATTTTGTAGGGGGAGAGGCATCATCAACAGTCATCGCGGATTCGCCTGTCGCTGTCATTTCGAGCAAAGCGAGAAATCTTTATTTCAAGCTCCCGGCATGGTTCGAGCAAGATTTTTCAGTCGTGTTGCTTCTTCGGAATGACCAACGACGGAGGTATCAGGTGTTGTAGTAAAATGTTGACCACTTCTACTGATGTATGCTACCGTAAGTCATATCGAATAGTGGTTGTTGGAGGTAAATAAAATGAAATTTGTAAAACATATCATTGCCGCGACTTCATTAATCAGTGCTCTTGGGGTGTTTTTCCCCTACGCTGTCACCGCAGGCCCAGACTGCGTTATTGGAGACTTGTCGCAAGGTCGAACTAAAGAGGAAGCGAAAATCATGCAGCTACTGGGAGGCGACTGGATCAAGAAGGCGAAGATATGCAATTTGGGATTCTATAAGATTGCTGTTCCTGCGGAGGGCAGCAGTGATACTTTATTTATCTGGACAGAAAAGGGGCCTTTTCTCATTTTTCAGGATGGCTTTGGGCTGAATTTGTTCAGTGAAAAATTACAGGACGATTCTTCTAAAGTTATTTTTACTCTTCAGGATCAGGATAAGAATGGTTTGTTTCATAAAATATCTTACAAGACTTTTGACGATAAAGGTTCTTTATCAGGTGAAGTGGCTGATTTTAATATGGATGGGCAGCCCGATCTGAAGTTGTCTCTTCCTGATAATAAGCATGCACAAATTTGGTTAAACGGACGGTGGTACGATTCAGTATCTAAAGATGGGCAAGCGGGTGTTTATGAAAATAAAGATTTTATACCTGTCAAATTTGATGGGGTTAGATGGCAATTAATAAAATAGACTCTTTAGTCGATGAAAATTAGTCGAACTCCGTAGGTCGGTCAAAAAAGGTTCATCGTGCCCAACATCACTGATTGTGAAGCGTCGGGATTCACCTGAACCGTTCAGCCCGACCTACGAGGTTGAAACCCGGAAATACAAAAGGCGGCCATCGGGCCGCCTTTCATGTCTGTTACGGTATCACCTTGTTCAGGGGATACTCGATGATCCCCGAGGCTCCCCGTCGCTTCAGCCGCGGGATCAGGTCCCGGGCCTGCTTTTCGTCGAGCATGACCTCCAGGCTCACCCAGGCGGGATCGGCCTGATGAGAGATCGTGGGAGAGTGCATGGCCGGCAGGATGCCGCAGATGTCCTTGAGCGCCTTTTTCGGCACATTCATCTTGAGGCCGACCTTTTCCTCGGCCGCGAGCGCTCCCTGGAGCAGCATGGCCATGTTCTCGATCTTCTTCCGCTTCCACGGGTCCTGCCAGGCTTTCTTGTTCGCGACGAGGCGGGTGGTGGATTCGAGCATCACTTCCACGATACGGAGCTTGTTGGCTTTCAGCGAACTGCCCGTCTCGGTCAACTCAACGATGGCGTCCGCGAGCTGCGGCGGTTTTACTTCCGTGGCTCCCCAGGAGAATTCGACATCAGCGGTCACACCCTTTGATTTCAGATAGCGCTTCGTGTACCCCACAAGCTCCGTGGCGATGCGCTTGCCCTTGAGGTCCTTGACTGACTTGATCTTGGAGTCCTCGGGCACGGCCACGACCCACCGTACCGGGTTCAGGCCGCCCTTGGCATACCGCAGCTCCGCGACCTCCACCACGTCGGCGTTCTGCTCCAGGATCCAGTCCTTGCCCGTGAGACCCACGTCGAAGATGCCGTTGTCCACGTACCGGGCCATTTCCTGCGCCCTGACCATGATGCAGCTGATGTCCGGATCGTCGATGGTCGGATAGTAGCTTCGCGAGCTGACCTGCACGCGGTAGCCGGCCTTGCCGAAGAGCTTGAAGGTCGACTCCTGCAGGCTCCCCTTGGGAAGGCCGAGCTTGAGCTTTTGGTTGGAAGCAACCATGGTCTTTGAGGCTTTGACTTTCGATTTTGGAGGCATTGTACCTCTCCTTATAAAAAAATTTAATAACCACTGGTTAACACAGATAACATCGCATTGAACCACGGATGAACACGGTGAAGTGTGGATTTATCAATCTGCCGCTTCTTTTGATCATTTCTGAAAGCTCCATCTGTGAGTGCGGAAAAAGCCGCACCCGTGTTCATCTGTGGTTAGAAATTACTTTTTCGTCATCCTGAGCCTGATCGTATTACCGTGCGCTTCGAGCCCTTCGACATCGGCGATCTGCATCACCGCCTCGCCGACCTTGTCCAGGCCTTCCCGCGTGTAGAAGATGAGGCTCGATTTCTTCATGAAGCTGTCGGTGGAAAGGGGCGAGAAGAACCGGGCCGTGCCGCCCGTGGGAAGCACGTGGTTCGGACCGGCGATGTAGTCGCCCACCGATTCGGGCGTGAAATGTCCCAGAAAGATGGCGCCTGCGTTCCTGATGTGCGCGAGAAGCTCGAAGGGCTTTTCCACCGCAAGCTCGAGGTGCTCCGGCGCAATGGAATTCGACACTTCGGCTGCCTGCTGAAGATCGGCGACGACGATGATGGCGCCGAAGCGGTCGATGGCCTTGCGGGCGATCTCTTTTCGCGACAGGTTCGCAAGCTGCCGCTCGACCTCGGCATCCACCTTTGCGGCGATGTCGCGCGACGTCGTCACGAGGATCGACGAGGCGAGCTCGTCGTGCTCCGCCTGCGACAGCAGGTCGGAGGCGACGAATTCGGGGTTTGCCGAGTCGTCGGCGATGACGAGAATCTCGCTCGGTCCGGCGATCATGTCGATGTCCACCTGGCCGAAGACGTACCGCTTTGCCGTGGCCACGTAGATATTGCCGGGACCGACGATCTTGTCCACTTTCGGGATCGTCGCGGTGCCGTAGGCCATGGCCGCGACCGCCTGGGCGCCGCCGATCTTGTAGATCTCGCTCACGCCGGCGATGTCCGCAGCCACGAGAATGTAGGGGTTGAGGTTGCCGCCCGGCGCGGGAGAGCACATGATTAGCTGCTCCACGCCCGCCACCTTCGCCGGGATCACGTTCATGAGCACCGACGACGGGTAGCAGGCCTTTCCGCCGGGGACGTAGATGCCGGCGCTCCTGATCGGCCGCGCGAGCTGGCCCAGTATCACACCGTCGGCTTCCTGGCTGACCCAGGAGCTCAGTTTCTGCTTCTCATGGAAAGCCCGGATGTTCTGGGCAGCGAGCTTGAGGGCCTCGACTTTTTTCGTTTCTACCTTGGAGTAGGCGTCCCTGATCTCCTCAGGGGAGACCTTCATGTCCTTATGCGTCAGCTTCACCTTGTCGAACTTCTCGGTGAATTCGAGCACTGCGGGATCGCCCTGCTTGCGTACGGCTTCGACGACTTCTTTGACCGCAAGGGCGACTTCTTCCGTCGCGGTTTCGCCCCGGTTGATGATGCGCTTGAGCTCCGGTCAGAATGTCCTGCTGCTGTGAATCGATGATCTTCATGAAAATCCTCAATAAGGCAGCAACCACGGATGAGCACAGATTTTCACGGATGAAATCGGTGCTCCTCGAGTCTTTGACCGTGTCAATCCGTGGTTATGAACTATACTCTTTTAATATCCGCTCCGAGCGCCGACAGCTTCTCCTCGATGTTGTCGTACCCGCGGTCCAGATGGTAAATGCGCGACACCACGGTCTGGCCCTGGGCCGCGAGGCCCGCGAGAATGAGCGATGCGCTGGCGCGGAGGTCCGTTGCCATGACCGGCGCGGCGGACAGGCTGGCCACGCCCTTGACGATGGCGGTGCGGCCGTCGGCTTCAATGTCGGCCCCCATCCTGCGGAGCTCCGCAACGTGGGTGAAGCGGTTCTCGAATATGGTCTCGTTGATCACGCTCGTGCCGTCCGCCAGGGTCATGAGGCTCATAAACTGCGCCTGCATGTCCGTGGGGAAGCCGGGGTACTCCAGCGTCTTGACACTGACCGGCTTGATGACGCGGGGGCCGGTTACGTGAAGCGTGTCGGGCCCGGCTGTTATCGAGGCCCCTGCTTCCGTTACCTTTGCCAGCACCGCGTCGAGGTGGCCCGGCGAGCAGTTTTTGATCAGGACCGATCCGCCCGTGATGGCCGCGGCGATCACGAAGGTCCCTGTCTCGATGCGGTCGGGCATGACGGTATAGTCCATGGGTCTCAAGCGCTCGACGCCGCGGATCTTGATGATGTCCGTGCCCGCGCCTTCGATCAGCGCGCCCATGCCGATCAGCGCGTTCGCGAGGTCGACGATCTCGGGCTCCCGTGCGGCGTTCTCGAGGACCGTCTCGCCCTCTGCCAGCGCCGCCGCCATCATGAGGTTTTCGGTGCCCGTTACGGTGACGGTGTCGAAATTGATATGAGCGCCGCGGAGCTTCTTCGCCGAAGCGACGACGTAGCCGTGCTCGATCTCGACGGTTGCGCCGAGTTTTTCGAGCCCCATGAGGTGCAGGTTGATCGGCCGCGCGCCGATGGCGCATCCGCCGGGCATGGACACCCGGGCTCTGCCCATGCGCGCCACGAGGGGGCCGAGCACGAGCACCGACGCCCGCATGGTGCGCACGAGATCATAAGGCGCCTCCGGGGTCGCAAGGCCCGTGGAATCGATGATGATCTCGTGGTCCTGCCGCTCGAAGGTCACTCCCATGTTCTGGAGGATCTTTCCGAAGGTGGTCACGTCGGCCAGCTGCGGAACGTTCGCGATCCGGTGCTTGCCCGCGCACAGAAGGCCGGCCGCGAGGATCGGCAGCGCCGCATTCTTCGCGCCGCTGATCGATACTTCACCGGAGAGTTTTTTCCCGCCGTTGATGTAGATTGATTTCATGAAAACCTTATTTGCCACGAATTATCACGAATTGACACGAATTGGATGAGGTTTAGGTCTTCTTCGTGAAAATTCGTGTAATTCGTGGCTGCTCTAAAGCTTATATTTCTTTGCTACGATCACCCGTTCGATTCCTGCCAGGTCCTTCTTTATTTCGATTTCTTTGAACGCGTTCGTCCGTTCTGCTGCTGCCTGGAGCGCTGTCGTCTGGCCGATTCCCATTTCCATGATCAGCACGCCCCGTTCCTTCAGGAACTTCGGGGCCCGATCGAGAATGCGGTTATGAATCTCCGTTCCCCGGGGGCCGGCAAAGAGCGCCATGGCCGGCTCATAGTCCCTGACCTCGGGCTGGAGCGTGGGACGGTCTCCCGATGGAACATAGGGCGGGTTCGAGACAATCATATCAACGCGGCCGTGGATGTCAAGCAGTTCCAGGGGTTCGAACAGATCGCCTTCCGCAAAATCGATGCTGCGTGAAACGCCGTGCAGCTCTGCATTCTCCCGGGCCACGGCGAGGGCTTTCTCTGATGCGTCCGTTGCAAACAGATGGGCCATGGAAAGCTCTTTCGCCAGACTGACGGCAATGCAGCCGGAACCGGTGCAGAGGTCGATGATCCGGAGCGACGCGCTCCGGTCCGTCAGTTTTTCCAGGGCCGTTTCAATGATCAGCTCGGTCTCGGGCCTCGGAATGAGGACGTCGGGACCAACGTGAAAGTCGAGACCCCAGAATTCCTGCTTTCCCGTGATGTACTGGACCGGTTCACGTTTTGCCCTGCGCTCAATCGCAGTTTTGAAGGCCCCGTGGCGCTTTTCGTCGAACCCGTCCCGGATATGGGCCAGGAGCCAGGCGCGGTCCCTTCCCGCAGCGTGGCAGAGCAGAAGCTCGGCGTCTCGCCGGGCGGAGTCTATGCCCGCTGCCGCCAGTTTCGCCGCCCCATCGTTGATTGCTTCAATGAGAGTCACGGTTTTAAAAACAGTTCTGAGTTTTGAGTTTGCGAGTTTTAAGTTTTGGTGCTTTGGATTTTCCCTGTTTGATAACTGAAAACTAAGAACTAAAACTAAAAACTGCTTTACAGGTTTTTCAGCCGTTCCGCATTGTCGCCGAAGTGAGGGCGTCGATGAACTCGTCGATATCGCCGTCCATGACGGCATCGATCCGGTAGAGTGAAACTCCGACGCGGTGATCGGTCACGCGGCTCTGCGGAAAATTGTAGGTCCTGATCTTTTCGCTGCGGTCGCCGGTGCCGACCTGCGACTTGCGGTCCGCTGGGCGGTCTCGGCATCCCGCTTTTCGCGCTCTTTTTCGAGCAGACGCGATTTGAGGATCTTCATGGCCTTTTCGCGGTTCTTGAGCTGCGAGCGCTCGTCCTGGAACGCGACGACCTCGCCCGTCGGGATGTGCGTGATGCGGACCGCGGAGTAGGTCGTGTTCACGCACTGGCCGCCGGGGCCCGAGGAACAGTAGGTGTCGATGCGCAGGTCCTTCTGCTCGATCTTCACGTCCACGTCGTCGACCTCGGGCAGCACCGCCACGGTCACCGTCGAGGTGTGGATCCTGCCGCTGGCTTCCGTTGTCGGCACGCGCTGCACCCGGTGAACGCCGCTTTCGTACTTGAGCCTGCTGAAGACGCCCTTGCCCTGGATCTGGGCGATCACTTCCTTTGCCCCGCCCACGCCCGTGGTGCTCATATCGAGGAGCGTCAGCTTCCAGCGCTTCTTTTCCGAGTAGCGCGAGTACATGCGGAAGAGCTCCGCGGCAAAGAGGCCGGCCTCGTCGCCGCCTGCGCCTGCGCGGATCTCGAGAAAGACGTTCTGGTCGTCGCGCGGGTCCTTGGGCACCAGCATGAGCCGCAGCTCCTGCTCCATCTGCGCGATTTTCGGCCGAAAGCTCCTTGAGCTCGGCTTCGGCCATGGCGCGCAGTTCGGGATCGGACTGCTTGTCGTTGGTGATCTCCTCCGGCTTCGCTCGATCTGTTTTTCCAGGTCCTTGTAGGCGCGGTAGTGGTTCACCACGTCTTCAATCTCCGACCGCTCCCGGGAATACTTCTGGTACTGCTGGTGGTTGGCAGCAACGCCCGGGTCGGACAGGAGCCTGGTCAGCTCATCGTATTTTTCTGCAACAGCTTCGAGTTTTCTTAGCATAGTTGTGAACCATTAACCACGGATGAACACGGATGAAAGCAAGAAAGGCGGCAGGATTTTACAAACCGTGTTAATCCGTGGTTGCCTGATAGTGGATTTGCTCTTCCAACAAAAAACCCCGCCTTAGCGGGGTTCCATGGCGAGGGCTTCACGCATCGCCGTGATGGCCACTTCTATCTGGTCATCCGACGGTTCCCGCGTCGTGAGGCGCTGCAGCCAGAGGCCCGGCTGCATCAGTTTCCGGATCAGCGGGTTGTTGCACTGTTTGGCGCTGTATTTGATGAACTCATAGCCCAGCCCGGCGATCACGGGAAGCAGCACGATCCGTGACAGCTGCTTTTGCCCAGAAGGGCCAGGACGCCCGGGATGAGCGAGAACAAGAAGATGGAAATCGCGACCACGGTCAGCAGAAAGCTGGTGCCGCAGCGCGGATGGATGCGGGAGTAGGGCCTGGCGTTCTCCACCGTGAGCTCGACCCCGGCCTCGTAGGCTGCGATGGCCTTGTGTTCGGCGCCGTGATACTCGAAGACCCGGCGGATGTCCTTCATATAGGAAATGCCGGATACGTATCCCAGAAACAGGACCACGCGGAACGCGCCGTCGGTGAGGTTGAACAGGATGCTGTGCCGGTTGACCGCCGCAGTACTGAGCGCCGAGCAGGCTGGTGAGCAGGAGCGGGCAGCGCCAGGAACAGCCCGAGAGAAAAGGCGAGCGCCACGATCATGGTGCCGGCCATGGCAAGCGGCCCGATCTCCTCTTTTTTCCCGTCCTCGTCGCTTTCGAGCGCTTCGTTGGCCGAAAAGTTCAGCGCCCGGATGCCGAGCCACATGGCCTCAAAGAGCGCGGCCGAACCCCGGACGATCCTGGTCTTCAGGAACGGAAAGCGCTCCCCGATGGGCAGGATGGTCTGGCGAAAGATGGCGATCTCGGCGTCGGGCTTCCCCCCCTTGCGCACCGCAACGGTATAGGCATGGGGAGAGCGCATCATGACGCCTTCGAGAACCGCCTGGCCGCCTATTTGCACTTTTTCTGACAAAGCAGAAACCTCACGGGGCTTGTTCTTCCAGAAGAAAGGCGGCCGAAGGGCCGCCGGTGGCGATGCTATTTCGCGTATTTTTTCCGGAACTTGTCGACGCGGCCTTCCGTATCGATCAGCTTCTGTTTGCCGGTGAAGAACGGATGGCAGACCGAGCAGATGTCGAGCCGGAGCGTTCTCTTTCGTCGACTTGGTGGTGAACTTTTCCCCGCAGGCGCAGCTTACTGTTGCCACCTTGTAGTCGGGATGAATGCCTTCTTTCATGACCTGATCCTCCTAAAGAATTACTGCGAAAGCCGAAAAACTGCCGCCCTCGCTGATGAGAGCGGGAATAATATACCAATCACCACGGAATATCAAGTAAAATCTACTTGTTCATGGAATCCAGGAAATCCCTGTTCGTCTTGTTCTGTTTCAGCTTCTCGAGCAGGAACTCCATGCTTTCCACGGTGGACAGGGGGTTCAGTACCTTCCGGAGCACCCACATGCGGTTCAGGTCGTCCTTGTCCACGAGCAGCTCTTCCTTGCGGGTGCCCGAGGCGTTGATGTCGATGGCCGGGAATACGCGCTTGTCCACGAGCTTCCGGTCGAGGTGGAGTTCCATGTTGCCCGTGCCCTTGAACTCTTCGAAGATCACGTCGTCCATGCGGCTGCCGGTGTCCACGAGCGCCGTCGCGAGGATGGTGAGGCTGCCGCCGTTCTCGATGCTGCGGGCTGCGCCGAAGAACCGTTTCGGCCGCTGGAGCGCATTCGCGTCCAGACCGCCGGAGAGGACCTTGCCCGAGGCCGGGATGATGGCGTTATGCGCCCGGGCCAGGCGGGTGATGCTGTCGAGCAGGATCACCACGTCCTTCTTGTGCTCCACCAGGCGTTTTGCGCGCTCGCTCACCATGTCCGCGACCTGCACATGCCGTTGCGGCGGCTCGTCAAAGGTGGAGCTGATGATCTCGGCCTTGACCTGACGCTGCCCAGTCCGTGACCTCTTCGGGCCGTTCGTCGATCAGGAGCACGATCAGCTTAATGTCGTTATGGTTTTTCAGGATGGCCTTGGCAATGGCCTGGAGCAGCATGGTCTTGCCGGTCCGGGGCGGCGCCACGATCATACCGCGCTGGCCCATGCCGATGGGGTGACGAGGTCCATGGCGCGGGTCGTATAGTCGGTCGGTGAATGTTCGAGCTTGATCTTCTTTTCGGGATAGTAGGGGGTCAGGTTGTCGAAGAGGATCTTGGACCGGGAGATCTCCGGGTCCTCGTAGTTGATGGCGTCGACCTTGAGCAGGGCGAAGTAGCGTTCGCCTTCCTTGGGAGGCCGGATCTGGCCGGAGACCGTGTCGCCGGTGCGGATGCTGAACCGCCGTATCTGCGAGGGGGATACGTAGATGTCGTCCGGTCCGGGCAGATAGTTGTAATCCGGCGCCCGGAGGAAGCCGAATCCGTCCGGCAGGATCTCGAGCACGCCTTCGCCGAAGATCATGCCGTTCTTTTCGGTCTGGGCCTGCAGTATGGCGAAGATCAGCTCCTGCTTGCGCAGGCCGCTGATGCCTTCGATCTTCAGTTCGTCCGCCATGGCGGTAAGCTCGGCGATCTTCTTGCCTTTCAGTTCTACTAAATTCATGTGGATACTCCTTGGCCCGCAGTCCTGCGGGCAGATAGGGCGTGATTAGGGCGGGTATGTAATTTAATAATACTCCGGAGTTCGTGCATAGTCGGCGATTCTTCAATCGCTGTAGGTCATGGCATTCTAAAAGTAAGGGGAGTTTGTGCCTTGGGTCGTCGGTTTGCGTGGTTTTAGATATTCTGGAGATGGTACGTAAACGACGGCTGCCGGTTCGTTCGGGTGATAGCGCCTTCCTGTCTATTTGCCGCGGTCTGTGTTTTTTTCCCGATGGTTCTTATTTTCTGTGTGTCGGATTTGGCAGTAATTGGGGTTGTTGGCTAGGACGTATTGTTTATGATAAAAAAAACTATACCGCAGAACAGCAGCTTTGTCAATATATTATTTTTTCATGGGCTTGTACGGCCGTCGTTGTCAGGCCTGCAGGGATTGCGCAGGGAGGTCCGGATTCATGGGTCTATTTCCCGCGGACGAGACCGCCGCTTGGGTAGAAAGTGCCTCACTGTTTTATAAACATCATAAAAGAGAGAAAATCGTATGGGGTCCTCTTCGCGCAACCTCGTGCGAAAGGACGACGGCAGTCGCGCACGCTTGAATGCCCGCAGGAGAGCCCGTTTCACACGTGCTTCCGCGCTTTCCCGGTTGACAGGCTTCATTGATCGTAGTATATAAACTCATGGAAACAGGCCGTCGGGATTTCATCAAAAAGGCGATCGCCGCCGTGCTTGCGTTCCTGGGTCTCGGCTTCCTGCTTCCCGCCATCGAAGTGTTCTCGCCGGCTCATGACCGGAAAAAGGAACTGGTTTTCTTTCCCCTCATTGCCGAGGATGATGTCCCGCGGCTGGGCATAAAAAAAGCCGAGCTGGTGTTTATGGCAGGGGGCAAGGAACGAAAGAGCCGGGTCTTCATCGTCTCCTCTCCATCAGGGCCGATCGTATTCTCTGCAACCTGCTCGCACTTGGGATGTCTTGTCAATTACCAGAGAGAAAAAGGGGAGTTCGTTTGTCCCTGCCATGGCGGCCGTTATGATCTGAGCGGCAAAAATATTGCCGGTCCGCCTCCTGCGCCGCTCACGCGCTTCCCTGTTAAAATGCAGGATGGGATGATTCTGGCCGGTGTAAAAGTTTGACCGCTTAAACGTCGAATTCTCTCCGGAGAGGAAAGAATTTTTCTGACGCGAAGAAATGCCGATGTGGAGTCTGCGTTGAAATGGGTACCTTTGCGGTGATCCGAGCTATCTCATGAAGATTATCGAACATGTCAATACGCGCCTGGGTTTTACCAGCAGGCACCGCCGCATCATGGACAAGCCCGTGCCCGGCTGGATCAATTATTTCACCTGTTTCGGCGGCATCACGTTCACGCTGTTTCTGATGCAGGTCCTGACCGGACTGCTCCTGTCCGTGCATTACATCCCATCGGAGGCCGACGCCTACCGCAGCATCCAGCAGCTGCAGCAGACGGTGCCGCTCGGCCGGCTGCTCCGTTCCGTGCACCACTGGGCGGCGAACCTCATGGTCGTGATGGTGATCCTTCATATGATGAGGGTGTTCATCACCGGCTCCTACAAGAACCCCCGTGAGCTGAACTGGGTGGCCGGGGCGCTGCTGTTCGTCATGACGCTCGCGTTCGGGTTCACCGGCTATCTCCTGCCCTGGGACCAGAAGGCGTACTGGGCCACGGTGGTGGGAACGAACATGCTTGGATCGCTTCCTGTGATCGGCCCCGTTCTGTCGTCCTTCGTCCGCGGGGGCGCCGAAGTATCGGGGCATACGCTCCTGAGGTTCTACAGCATGCATATGCTGTGGTTCCCGCTCCTTACCGCCCTTTTTCTGTGGGTGCATTTCCATATATTAAGAAGGATCGGGATCTCAGGGGGAATGTAGAAATTGCGGAATTCGGAATGCGGAATGTGGAATTAATAAGGCAAGGGTCCAGTAGCCGGTAGCAAGGGGCCGGAGTGCAATCGCGAATTCCGCTTGAAACTTGAAATCTGAAACTCGAAACTTGAGACAGGATTGCGGCAGCCTGATGGAAAAAAAGAACGAAATAAAATTCTTCCCCTATTATTTCTTTGAGATCACCGTTGTCGCGCTGTTCACGGTCGAGGCGGTCCTGATCCTGGCCACGCTGTTTCCGCCTGCCGTCGGCAGGGAGATCGATTTTTCAGCGCAATACAGCCCCCGGCCTGAGTGGTATTTTCTGTTCCTCTATCAGCTGACGAAGTATTTTCCCGGCCGGTGGACCTTCGTGGGCGCTGTTGTGCTGCCGGGGTTCGCTTTCAGCGTTCTGCTTCTTGCGCCGTTCCTGGACAGAGGGAAAGCCACCGAGCTCCGGAATCGCAAGACAGCAGCCGTCATCGGGTTCGGCTTTGCTTTAGCCGTGATAGTGTTGACGGTTCTATCGCTGTTGTAAAATGGCCACAGGAGCCGGTGTGTACGCTGCAGCAGCGGGCTCTCACGGCCCCGGACCGAAGGCTTTCCCATGAATCCTCTTATTTCGATAATCATTCCTACATACAACGGCGGCGCGACGATCGGGACATGCCTGGCAGCGGCCTGCACGGTCCAGGACAGGGACTGCGAAGTAATCGTGGTCGACGACTGCTCTGTGGACGGATCCCCTGATCTGATCCGGAAATTTCCCTGCACCTTCATTCCCCTGGACCATCATGCCGGCGCTGCCGGGGCCAGGAATGCAGGGGCCGCGGCCGCCCGCGGGGATCTCCTGTTCTTTATCGACGGAGACTGCATCTTGAAGGAAGATACCCTTCCCGTCCTCCGGAAGGCCCTGGCCGGGCAGCAACCCGGCGTTACCATGGGGGGTACCTACGAGGCGTCGCCCTACGATCCGGGATTCTTCAGCCATTTCCAGTCCGCCTTCATCAATTATTCGGAGACCAGGAACTGCGCAAATCCCGATTACCTTGCGACGCACGCTCTGGTCATCGACGCCGGGATCTTCCGGAAGATCGGCGGGTTCCGTGAAGACTTCATGCCCATCCTGGAAGATGTCGAGTTCAGCCATCGACTCCGCAGCGCCGGCTACCGGCTCATCATGAACCCCGATCTCCGCGTCCGGCACATTTTCAACTTCACCCTCGGGAAGTCCCTGCGAAACGCCGTCAAGAAAACGCGCTACTGGATCGAGTATTCCCTTGCGAACCGGGACATCCTTGCTGATTCAGGCACCGCTTCGCGGGAGATGAAGCTCAACGGCATATTCTGGCTGGCCGCCTTCCTGTCCCTGTCCATTGTCTTTCTAGCGGGACAGGGGACTTTTGTGCTCCCCCTCCTGCTGGTCTGGGCGGGCGCTGCTGCTGCGCTCAACAGGCATATATTCAGAGCGTTTTCACGGGCCGGGGACGGCTGGTTCGCCTTTCGGGCGGGACTGTATTATAGTATGGTATATCCTGCGGCAATCTGGACAGGGGTCGTGCGGGGCGTGGTCCGCTTCGCTCTTCGCAAGCGGACAAGCGAAAGATGATTTTAACGCAGAGGAGGCAGAAATCGCAGAGGGTAGCAAAAAAGCAGAATTAAGGCGATTATAAGAACTTTATCTTGCCTTTCTCTGTGCACTCAGTAAGCTCTGCGGTAAATTCTCTTATCCGCCGGGAAGAGAACATCCTAATCCGGCTTATTATTATGTACTCACCATTCAGACATATAGGTCATGTTTTCCGGAAGGGGAGGCCCATCCATCTCACCTACTTCGTGACCAGACGGTGCAATTCCCGGTGTCCCTTCTGCTTCTATCTCAGGTCCGATGACGCCCTGTCCGAGGCCGGTCCGGAACTGTCGCTGCCGGAGGTCGAGCAAGTTTCGCGTTCCCTCGGCAATCTTCTCTGGCTGGCCTTTTCGGGCGGGGAAATTTTTCTTCGCAATGATCTTGCCGAGATCGCGACGACTTTCTATCGGAATACCAGTCCGGCCATCATGCTGTTCCCCACAAACGGTCTTCTCTCCGAGGTGATCCGCGACCGGATGGAGGCGGTCCTGCGCGCCTGCCCAAAAAGCATAATAGCGCTCAAGCTGTCCCTGGACGGCGTGGGAGCGGCCCACGACGGGGTCCGCAATACGCCGGGCAGCTTCGAGCGGACCATGGAGACCTACCGGAAGGTCCTGCCGCTGATCGAACAATACGGAAATCTCGAGCTCGGGATCAACACGGTGTTCTGCTCGGAGAACCAGAGCACCATGGATGAGATCATCGATTTTGTGGCAGGACTCTCCGCCGTGAGAACGCATACTATCTCCCTGGTGCGCGGCAATCTCCAGGACAAGCAGTTCGGCAGTGTGGACATGGGCAAGTATCATGATGCGGTGCTGAAACTGGAAAAGAACCTGCAGTCGGGGAAGTCGCCGGTATACCGTTTCCGCGGGGGCAGGCTCAAGGCTGCCCAGGATATCCTTCAGAGGCGCCTGATCCACCGGATCATGACGGACAAGAAAAGGCTCATCCCCTGCTACGCAGGAAGGCTGAATCTTGTGCTCTCGGAATCGGGGGACGTCTATCCCTGCGAAATCCTCACGAGCTCATTCGGCAATGTCCGGGAGTTCGAATATGATATAAGAAAGGTCCTTCGTTCGGGAAACGCCCGCCGCGTCAATGCTTCGATCATGAACAACGAATGCTACTGTACCCATGAATGCTATTTCATGACCAATATCCTGTTTAATCCCCGTCTTGCTCCCGCCTTGCTGAAGGAATATTTCGCGCTTCGACCCAGATAAATAACGGATCCTGTTTGTGAACGATTCCGGTTTGCGGACCTCCTTTCGGAACGGATAGTGTTATTGCGTTTTCAATGAGGTGTCGGAACCGGGGGACTGAACGTTTTCCCCCTGAAAAATTGTGAAGGGTCGCGGCAACCCTGAAGCGTGCACAGCGGCGGTAGATTATTGCGGAAAGTCGGTGGCTGCGAAAAGATCGTTCAGGCAGGCGGACGACAGCCGGATGCGGGATTACTCGATTCCGTGTTCCTTCAGTCGTTTCCAGAGCGTGACCCTGCTGATGCCCAGTTGTTTTGCCGTCAGGGTGCGGTTGCCCTTGTTCATGGAAAGCGCTGTCTCCAATTTCTGCCGGTCCATGTCCTGTTCCTTTTCCTCGGCCTTTTTATCGAACACATAATCGGGCAGGTCGGTCAGTTCGATCGCGTCTCCGCGGCAGGTGATCGCGCTGTGCTCCAGGGCATTGATGAGCTGCCGCACATTGCCGGGCCAGCTGTAGTTGACGATGACATCGAGGGCATCGGGGCTTATTCGCCTGATGTCCTTGCTGTTGATGTGGGAGATCTTTTTCAGGTAGTGCGAAGTGATTACCGGAATGTCCTCGGTCCGCGCCCTGAGGGGGGGGACCTTGATCAGGATGGAATTGATGCGGTAGAGCAGGTCTTCCCGGAAAAAGTCCGAATTGACCAGGGCGTTCAGGTCCTTGTTTGTTGCCGAGATCAGCCTGACATTGACGCTCACCGGCCGGTGGTCGCCGACGCGTTCCAAGACCTTTTCCTCCAGCACCCGCAGCAGCTTCACCTGCATGACCTTCGGCATGTCGCCGATTTCATCGAGGAAGATGCTCCCGTTGTTGGCAGCCTCGAATCTGCCCATCCGGTCGCTCACCGCGCCGGTAAAGGACCCTTTCTTGTGGCCGAAGAGCTCGCTTTCGAGCAGGTAGTCGTTCAGCGACCCGCAGTTCAGCGCGACAAAGGGGCCCTCCTTGCGTCTGCTGAGCGAATGGATTGCCTGGGCAACAAGGTTTTTCCCCGTGCCGCTCTCGCCGCAGATCAGGACCGGCGCTTCGCTCACGGCAGCGTTTCGGATCTGCTCGAAGAGCTTCTGCATCGGGCCGCTCTTTCCCAGGAGTCCCATGAACCAGTATTCCTGCCGCAGCTCCTGCTTGAGCTCCTCGAGCTCCATTTCCTTCATATAGAGCGAGGTGATGTCCGTCAGGGACTCCACCACGCCGATCATCTCTCCTTTTTCGTCCTTCAGGATCGTTGCGTTCTTCAGGAGGTAGACGGCCCGGCCGTCGCTTGCGCGTATCCGGCATTTTTTGTTCTCGATCGAGCCCGTTTTGAAGATGGCGCAGTTCTTCTGTTTTCCCTCCTCGGTCAAAACAACGCAGGTGTCGCTGTCGAGAATGGTGCACTGTTTCCCGACCACGTCTTGCTTGCTGTACCCGGTGATCTCCTCGGCCGCCCGGTTGAAGAAAAGGATATTGCCGTCCTTGTCCACGATCATCAGGCCATCACGCATGGTTTCGAACACGTTGATCAGAAAGTTCGGATCCTTGCAAAATTCATCGATCATGGCGTTTCCTTTTGCGTTGAATTGTGAAACGTGTTAGTTAGCATGGTGTTAATTGTTAAGTGAACACCCTTAACGTTAATTATCATTTTAACATATAATTGTCAACACGAAATTATAATGAGTAGTAATATGATGAAAATAAAGGAAAATAAGCTGCCTGTGATTTGGCATAGCGATTGCTTTAGTAGAGGAAGTATAACACATGAACACATAAATTACTATCTCACCTGTTTCGGAGGAATCATGAAAAAGATCCTGATTGCGGTTGACGACACAAAGGGTTCCAAGAACGTGCTGTCGGTATTTCATAACTTCGTTCATCAGCCGGCGGAAATCGTTCTGCTCCACGTCGAGAGGCTTGAGGGCAGGTCTATGATGATCGACATGCTCGGCGATGCGGAGCTCTCGACCCTGAAGGACATGCTGTCCGGAACCGATCATAAGGAAGCCCTGGACAGCCGGTCGCAGAAGATCCTCGGGTTCTATTCCAAGGAACTGACTCTCGACGGGAAGTCCACACTCAAGACCCTGACCCGGGACGGCATCCCTGCCGAGGAAATCCTCAAGGTTGCGGAGGAGGAAGGCGCTGAGATGGTCATTCTCGGCCAGAGCGGAAGGCGCGGTTTCGACCGGTTCATCACCGGCAAGGTCGCCCGGGACGTAGAGGCCAGGGCAAAAGTCCCGGTCCTCGTTGCAAAGAGGCCGCTTATGTGCGAAGAGCCGTACACCAAGAAGGATGCCTATGCAGCAGTGTCGGTAACCACGGCAATCATGGTAGCGCTGTTCCTTCTCGGATTCATTCTCCAGAGGGGCATGCTGGTTCATTAATTTTAACATTCGAAGAAAATAAAAGAAAACAAAAAAGGGAGGTTCACAATGAAGAAGGTTTTGATCGCGGTAGATGAAACAGAGGGTTCCAAGGCGGTATTGTCGGTATTTCGCAACATGGTCCGCCCGCCGGAGACGGTGGTTCTCGTCCATGTGCAGCAGCTCGAAGGCAAGTCCATGATGATCGATATGCTCGGCGATGCTGAGCGGAACACGCTGCGTGAGTCCCTGAAAGGCACCGAGTACAAGGAAGCGCTCGATCAGCGTTCTCAGAAGATCCTTAATTTCTACAAAAAAGAGCTGGACAACGGCGGGCTGGTCAATGTGAAGACCGTCGTCCGTGACGGCGTGCCTTCCGAGGAGATCGCGAAGGTCGCCCAGGAGGAGAGCGCGGACCTCATCATCACCGGCTACAACGGCAAGACCCTCATGCAGCGCCTCATCTCCGGCTCCGTGAGCAGCGACATGGAAAAGAACGCGCCGGTGCCGGTGCTCGTTGCGAAGAACCCGACGGAAGCGGAGAAGTATGCCTGGTCCGCCGCTGCAGCGGTCAACCTTAAGGGAAGCAGCTAGACCTGCTTGCGCATGGGCAGCGTAAAAAAACCCTGTTTTTTCAGTCCACCCAGAGTGAAGGATCTCGTCAGAAATCAGTGCGACGAGACCCTTCACTTTTTTTCGTGTTTAGTGTAATATAGTTTAGCAATTTATAAAGATAAGCAACCTGTTAAGGATTTAGAGCCCCTGGGGAGGGGCTTCATGATTGATAGGGACCAAATTCCGGAAAAGGAGGGGGGAAGAGAAAAAGTCTTCACAAGGGGTTGTTGACGCGATGACCGTCTGTCGGCCTTGATTTTTCGGCGCCGTCCGTCAATAGAAACACGGTCCCGGAAGAGCAGTTCACCGGGGCCCGTGTGCATCAGCTCTCCATAGGAGGGGGCGGTGCGGAACACCCTGCCTGTTGCAAGGGCAGGGGGAAAAGAAATCTATATAACTATACTAATTAATGGGTGGAGGGGAAGATTATGTTGCATAGCAGCATTGTATCTTTTGGGACCGCGATCCTGATGGGTCTCGCACTCGGCTACATTCTGCAGAAAGGGCGCTTCTGCCTGAATTCCGCGTTCCGCGATATCATCTTCATGAAGGACTACACGCTTTTCCGGGCCTATCTGCTGGCCCTCGTTGTTGCGATCCTCGGGTCCAACCTGATGGAGGACTTCGGGCTTCTCCAGGTGATCAACACCGATACCGGCGCCCTGGAGGCGACGAACCTCATGCGCCAGAGCTTTGTGCCGGTCGCGAACGTCCTCGGCGGATTCCTTTTCGGCCTCGGCATCGTTCTGGCAGGCGGGTGCGCAAGCGGCATCGTCTACCGCATCGGTGAAGGCCAGCTGTCGGCCCTCATCGCGATCCTCGGCTTCTTCTTCGGCGCGGTGATGACGGCCGACGGACTGCTGAGCCCGGTGAACAATTACCTCAAGAGCTTCAAGGTCGAGATCAACGGGTCGGGCGGCCCGGCGCTCTGGGACCTCTTCGGCGGCGGCATGACGGCGAAATGGATCACGATCGCGGTCTTCTGCATCGCGGTCCTGGCTTTCGTGATCGCGGGCAAGCCGGAGTTTAAAGCAAGATCAAAGGGCTTTGCCTGGGGGACGACGGGCGTTCTGATCGGCGTTCTGACCATCGTTGCCTGGTGGGTTTCCTCCTACTTCGGCGGCTATCCCCGCGGCATGGCCGTGAGCGGCCCGATCCGGGAGCTCTTCAGCGTTCTCCTCACCAAGAGCACGCATTCGAGCTACCCCGAGTTCAGCTTCCTCGGCATCTTCCGCGGATCGTGGGGCATGTTCTTCATCCTGTCCGTTCCCTTCGGCGCATGGCTGAGCGCGCTGGCCCTCAAGGAATTCAAGTGGAAGATTCCGCCGGCAGCCGAGTTCCTGACGGTGTTCTTCGGCAGCATCCTGATGGGCATCGGTGCGGTCATCGCCGGCGGCTGCAACCTCGGCCACGGCGTAACCGGCATGTCCACCATGGCGATCTCGAGCCTCGTGGCCATCGTCTCCATCATCCTCGGCAACTGGACGATGGTGTACTTCAAGCTCATCAAGCCCATGCAGGACTAATCAGCAGCAGCGCATCAGACGAATCACGGACGGCTCCCTGAAAGGGGAGCCGTTTTTTTTGTCACGGAGCAATCAAAAAGATCGAACCGCGAGGGGCGCGAAGGTCGCTAGGAAATCAATAGATTCTTCAGTCTGACACGGATTTCCTCGCGTCCCTTGCGTCTTCGCGGTAAAATGTCACAAACTTTAGAACCTTCTGACCGCAGAAGATGCAGAATATGCAGAAGGGGACAACCGTTTGCGAACGAATTTGTTTTTTCTGCGTCCATCTGCGAATTCTGCGGTAAAAATATTATTCAATGTCTGTTCCGTGAATCCGTCATCAGTTGCCCGCTCAAATCCATGTTAAAAAAATAATCTTCATGGTATAATCGGCCATGAAATTCATCGCCGACCTCCATGTCCACTCCCACTATTCGCGCGCGACGAGCAGCGACATGTGCCCCGAAGGCATCTGGAAATGGGCGCAGCTCAAAGGCGTACGGGTCATCGGCACCGGAGATTTTACCCATCCCGAATGGCTCAAGGAGCTGGACAGCAAGCTCGAGCCGCTCGGCAACGGTCTGTTCGCGCTCAAAAATAATTTTCACGCCGACGGCGTGCCTGCAGCCTGCCGGTCCGAAGTATCATTCATCCTCTCGGCCGAGATCAGCTGCATCTACAGCAAGAACGGCAGGACCCGCAAGATCCATTCCGTCATCCTCGTCCCGGACTTCGCGAGCGCCGCGCGCCTGAATCTCGCGCTCGCCAGGATCGGCAACCTCCACTCCGACGGCAGACCGATCCTCGGACTGGACGCAAAGGAGCTGCTCAGGATCACGCTCGATTCGGCCCCTGACGCCCTCTTCATCCCGGCCCACGCCTGGACGCCGCATTTCTCGGTCTTCGGCGCGGCCTCGGGATTCGACCACCTCGAGGAATGCTTCGAGGACCTGACCCCGCACATCCATGCTATCGAGACCGGCCTGTCGTCCGATCCGCCTATGAACTGGCGCCTTTCGGCCCTGGACCGCCTCACGCTCGTTTCGAACTCCGACGCGCACTCGGCAGCCAAGATCGGCCGCGAAGCGAACATCCTGAACACGGACATCGCCTATCCGTCCCTTGTTGCGGCCATCAAAACGAAGAAGGGATTTGCCGGGACCATCGAGTTCTTCCCCGAGGAAGGGAAGTACCACTACGACGGACACCGGGACTGCGGCGTGAGCCTGGCGCCCGGGGAGACCATCCACTACGACTACCTGTGCCCGGTCTGCTCCCGGAAAGTGACCGTGGGCGTGATGCATCGCGTGGAGAAGCTCGCTGACCGGGAGTTGGGGTTCAGACCCGAGGGGGCGCCGCCGTTCACCTCCATCATTCCCCTTCCGGAGATCATTGCCGAGGGGCTGAAATGCGGAGTGAATACCAAGAAGGTGCAGGCCCAGTACCATGCACTCCTGGAAAAACTCGGGAATGAATTCGGCATCCTCATGGATGCTCCCCTCGACGACATCGAACGGGCCGGGACCCCGTCTGCTCCGCGAGGCGATCGCGCGCATGCGGAGCGGCAGCGTCCATATCGCGCCGGGCTACGACGGCGAGTTCGGCAAGGTCAGAATCTTCGAGGACGTGGAGCGCAAGGAGATCAAGGGGCAGATGAAGCTGCTGTAGAAACAGCTTCGCTGTTGCTTTGTTCTGTTCGCGGCAGAAAACTAAAAACAAAAACTCAAAACTTAAACTGATTTCCGAGGTTTTCATGGCCAAGAAAATCATCGTTGCATTGATGCTCGGCGCGGCTTTTATCGTCGCGTTCTTCGCGGTCGTACACCTTTTTCAAGACCAATGAAACGATCGTCTACAACAGCAACTACGTCTGGCATACAGAGAGCGGCCCTGAGGACGGCGCGGATCTGCTGGTCCGCGGCAGACACGTGGATGACGTCAAAAAAGACGTGAACAAGCTGATCATCGCCCTGAACAAAGCCGTCGAGGATGAGGAAGTCCTCCACCCGCATGGGGACGGGATGAAAGCGGAGTTCCCGAGGGTCATCCTGCAGAAGATCGAAGGGCACACGGCAAGCATAGAAATCCTGAACGACCGGTACCTGACCCGGACCATGGGTTCATCGGGCGCCCAGGATTACCTCGCAGAGGTGACCTACACACTGACTGAGCATCCCGGGGTCAAGGACGTCAATTTTAACTTTGCCCCCGGGGACCACGCCATGCCGGGGATTTACAGCAGAGAGAGCTTCACGACTTACAAACTCGTGATCGACGACGGCCGCAGGCAGTGATGAGCAACGACGCCTCTTCCATACTCGACGGTCTGAACGATCGACAGAAGCTCGCCGTCACGACCACTGACGGACCCCTGCTGGTCGTCGCCGGCCCGGGCACGGGCAAGACGCTTACCATCGTCCGGAGGATCGCCTGGCTTATCCACCGGGGCGTGCGGCCCGAGAGCATCCTTGCCGTGACCTTTACGAACCGCGCGGCGCGGGAAATGCGGGAGCGTACCACGGCCCTGCTCAACAGGGATGCAGCCGCGGTCTTCATCGGGACCTTCCATCTCTTCGGCCTTTCGATCATCAGACAGCATCACCTGCACGATCCGGTCATCTATTCCCGCGAAGAACAGATCGCGCTGCTGCGGTCCCTGATGAAGGGTTCGGCCAGGGACGGGAAGAACACGGCCGAGCGGATCTCGAGGATAAAGAATTTTCAGGACCGGCTTGATGAAGAACTGACTCCCCTTTACGACTCCTATCAGTCCGCGCTGCGGCAGCGGAACGCCCTCGATTTCGACGATCTCATCACCATACCCGTTTCCGTCCTTGAGAACGACGACCTTGCGCAGTCCTACCGGGACCGGTTCTCCCATATCATCATCGACGAGTACCAGGACATCAACCCCGCGCAGTACCGGCTCCTCCGGAAGCTTTCCCATCGATCGTCCAATGTCTGCGCTGTCGGCGATTCCGACCAGGCAATCTATGCCTTCCGGGGGGCGGACCTCGGAAATTTTCTGAATTTCGAACATGATTTTCCGAACGCCGCGCGGATCACGCTGACGGAGAACTACCGCTCAGTCGACACGATCCTCCGGGCTGCGGACGGAGTGATCAGGAACAACAGTCGGCGCATCGAAAAGGAACTTGTTCCCGTGCGAGGCCGCGGCGCAGCGATAACGATCCTCTCCGTGCAGGACGAACGGGCCGAGGCCGCGGCGGTCGTGAGCGAGATCGAGGCGCGCATGGGCGGAACGAGCCATCATCAGATGAGACAGAGCAGAAAGGGGCCCGATACCGGCCTTGCCGCCAGCCGCTTCGGCGATTTTGCCGTCATCTTCAGGACCAATGGACAGGCAAAAGTCCTGGAGGACGCTTTCAGCGCCTCCGGCATTCCTTATCAGGTCATCGGCCGCAGGAGCAGCGTCCAGGCAAAGGAGCTAGAGGAAACGATGGCCTATCTCCGGTCATTCCTCTCCGGCGAGGGGGAGATGCCTGAACCGCCGCCTTCGGGCTCACCTGAAGACAGGCTTCTTTCGCCCGCGGACATCTTCGACCCCCGCGCCGACGCGGTCACGCTCATGACGCTCCATATGGCCAAGGGGCTGGAGTTTCCCGTTGTGTTCATAGCCGGCGTGGAAGAGGGCCTCCTTCCCTGCACCATCATGCAGGACGACATTGACGTCGAAGAGGAGCGGCGTCTGTTCTATGTGGGCATGACCCGGGCCAGGGACGAACTGCTCCTTGTTCACGGCCGCAGCCGCTTCCTCTACGGACAGCGCCTTGCGCCTGCCCCCTCGCCCTTTCTGCGCGAGATCCCGGAAGGCCTTTTCTCTGAAATTATGGCCCCAGATAAAATAAAGAAGCAAAAGGGGCCGGACAAGCAGATGGGGCTGTTCTAAATGCGGAATGCGGAGTACCCCAAATGCGGAACGTGGAGTGCGGAGTGCGGAATGAAAAACCGGTGAAGGTAGGTTGCCGGGTACCAATATAAGAACACCGTCATCTCGGCCGAAGGGCGAGATCTTTTGCAGTTCGCGCTGGTTCAATCTTGCAGATTGAACCAAAACCTTAATCCATGGTTCAGGCTACAAGCCTGAACCGGCAAAAGAAAAAGAAGTACGGTCAACTGGTGTCCATCGATGGACGGTTTTTCCCGCGCCTCTGCGTCCCTGCGCGAAAAATGCTGTCTCTTTGCCTTTCCTTTCAAGATGTGTTAATATCATCCCGTGACACCGATACAGCCCACGATCATTTCCCGTTCCGAGCACAGCATTTCCCGCAAGTGGATCAGCCCCAATGCAGTGCGCGTCCTCTACCGGCTGAAAGAGAAGGGCCACTATGCCTACCTTGTAGGCGGCGGCGTACGCGACCTTCTGCTCGGCCGGGAACCCAAGGATTTCGACATCGCCACGGATGCGAAGCCCAACGAGATCAAGAAGATCTTCCGCAACTGCCGCCTCATCGGCAGGCGGTTCCGCCTGGCCCACATTCATTTCGACAACGAGATCATCGAAGTCGCCACGTTCCGGTCCAATGCGCCGGAGGCGCCGGAAGTTGCGGAAGCGGCCCCGCCGGAGCAGCAGCCCGCACCAACGCCGGCCGAACCTTTGGTCGTAGACATCGCGGATCCTTCTGCGCCCTCTGCAGGCGGGGAAGAGGCACCGGCATCTCCCCCCTATCAGCCAAGGGGCGGCCCCGTTTGCCGCGCATGCTCAAGACCGAAGAGGGCATGATCCTGAGCGACAACGTTTTCGGCACGCCCGAAGAGGACGCCCTGCGTCGCGATTTCACCGTCAACGCCCTTTTCTACAGCATCGCGGACTTTTCGGTCATTGACTACGTGGGCGGCATGGAAGACCTCCGGAAGGGCCTCATCCGCACCATCGGCGATCCCGTCGTCAGGTTCACCGAGGACCCGGTCAGGATGGTCCGCGCCGTGCGTTTTGCCGCCATGCTCGGGTTCGAGATCGAAAAAGATACGTGGCATGCGATGCTGGAATTGAAGGACAAGGTGGCCCTTGCCTCTCCGGCGCGGATGTACGAAGAGGTGCTCAAGCTCTTTCTGCTCGGAGAAGGCGAGAAGACCTACCAGCTGCTCAGGAAGACCGGGCTCTTCGGCGTGATCTTCCCGGGCCTGAATGCGTGGGTGGACACGGAGAACGGCGGCTTCCCGCACACCTGGATCGGGAAGGCGCTTGAATGGGTGGATACCTACATACAGGCGGGGCGGACGGTTCCGCCTCATATCCTCTTCGGCCTCCTTTACGGCCAGTATCTGGAAGAGAGGGCAACGGAGCTGCAGGAAAAGGGCGGCACAGCGGCACTTGATGCCGTGACCAGGGCGGTCAGCGAAGCCATGACGGAACAGGCCCGGCGCGTAATGATCCCCAAGAAGATCGGGCTTGCGATGCGCGACATGTACTGGAACCAGCACCGGTTCGCGAAGCGCGAAGGCAAGCACCCCCGCTACTTCCTGAGGCGTCCCGGCTTCGAAGACGCCTATGAGTATCTTCGTTTCACGAGCGAGGCCACGGACGAAAACAGGGAGCTGCGCGCCTGGTGGAAGGAATTCATCAAGACCCATCCGCTTGCGCCGGCTGAGGAAAAAGAAGTGCAGAAGGGCCAGGAGAAGCGCTTCAAACCGGGAAGAAAAAGGCGGAGGAGACGGGGCGGGAAGGACAGGGCCAGGGAGCCGAAGCCGAAAGCGTGAGGGACAGCACCGCAGAAAAGGCGCGTATTCTCATGCGGGGCCATTGATTTTGAGCCAGGTACGGTGAACCTTGATTCGGATTTTCGAACCAGCACTCCGGATTATGAACTCAGAGTTGTGACTTCAACTCGAAACTTTAAACTAAAAACTCAAAACTGATTTTTGCCATGTCAAGACCTCCCCGTTTCTTCATATCTCCTGATCAGGTTTCGGGCGAGAGCATCACCATCGCAGGCGAAGACGTGCGGCACATCGGCGCAGTTCTGCGCATGAAGGCCGGCGACGAACTGCTCCTCTGCGACGGCCGGGGCATTGATTACACGGCTGTCATTACCCGCATCGACCGCTCCGAGATCGCGACCGAGATCAGGAGCACTTTGAAGCAGGACCCCGCCTGTCCCCGCATCACACTCTGCCAGGGTCTGCCCAAGTCGGACAAAATGGACCTGATCGTTCAGAAGGCCACGGAGCTCGGCGCCGCAGCCATCGTTCCCCTGATTACAGAGCGGACTATCGTGAAGATCAAGGACGAGGAAAAGCGGATCAGCCGCTGGCAGAAGATCGCGAGGGAAGCGGCCATGCAGAGCAACCGGCCGGACATCCCGAAGGTGGAACCTGTTCAACGGTTCGGCGATTTTCTCCGGACCCTGGCCCCCGGTCCCGGGACCCTTTTACTCCTCCCCTGGGAAGAGGGCACCGATCCCATCAAAAGGATACTCGGGCAGAATACCGATATCGAGCGCATCATCGTCCTCATCGGCCCCGAAGGCGGGCTCTCGAACGCGAGGCGGAGCTGGCACGGGCGCGGGGATTTCATATCGTCAGTCTGGGCAGGAACATCCTTCGCACCGAGACTGCGGCCCTGGCAACGCTCAGCATGATCGCGTACGAGTATTTTTCGTGAGATCCTTGCATGTGATGGGTTCCGCGGAAGTGCATCTTTCTGCTTTATTCGCTTTGTTTGTTTGCCGGACAGTGATAAAATAACATCAGAGTTTTCGCTCCCTTCCTTCGATCATCAACCATATTTTTTTTGGCGATCGTGCTGTAATGCAGTGCGTGCTCGTTTTGATGAGGACAATGCCATGAGCACCTTGTCTCAGAGAAAGACGCAGCCTGCCAAAAACGCAAGTCCCGTTCCTCCCGAGGCGAATTCTCGAGGCAGGTCCATCCTGCTTTTAGATGACCCACCGACGTCTTCCCCGATGTATATTCATCGCATCAAAGCGCGAACATTTCAGCCACGGGAGGTACATTTTTCCGTACGCTGAAAAACGAGCAGGAGGTGCACGATGAAAAATAGAGCGTTTAACGGCTGGAGCAGGCGGGAGTTCCTGGGCGGGCTTGCAATGGCGGGTACTGCCGCGGCTCTTGGTGTGCGGCCCGATTCGGCGGCGTCCGCCGTCGAGCCGCCGCCTGAAACGACGAGGCTGCGAATCCGCAGGGGAGACCCGGCATGCTGGGCGCCCATGTACGTGGCGGAACCCATGCTTCGCGAAGAGGGATTCACTGAAATCGAGTACGTGTTCGGGCATGGGACGGAAGTGGCTAAGATGTGCAGGGAAGGTGCGATCGACCTGAGCCCGGATTTTTCAGCGTTGTCCATGTACAATCTGGAACAGCAGCAGCATCCGCTCAAATTCCTCTCCGGGCTTCATGTGGGATGCTATGCTCTCGTGGGAAGCGAACGGGTCCATTCCGTGCGGGACCTCAAGGGCAAGACCGTCTGGGCAGGGATGGTCAAGAACAACGGTCCGCACATTTTTTTCATGGCGATCGTGGCCTACGTCGGGCTCGATCCGAGAACGGACATCAATTATCTGTGGGTGAACAAGGATGATGCCATGCGGCTGTTCCGGGAGGGCAAGCTCGACGCTTTCATATCCTTTCCGCCCGGCCCGCACGAGCTGATCGCGGAGGGATACGGCCATCTCCTGGTCGACACCAATGTCGACAAACCGTGGTCCCAATATTTCTGCTGCATGGTGGCGGGACAGAGCTACTTCATCAAGAAGAATCCCGTTGCAACCAAGCGGGCCCTGCGCGCCATCCTCAAGGCGGTCGACATCGTCTCCCGCGACCCGAAGTTCGCAACAAAGACCATCATTGAGAAGAAGATCAGGCCGGAAGCGGAATACAAATCGATCCTTCGGGCGCTCAAGGAAATCCCCTACGGCACATGGCGGGAGTACAATCCCGAAGATACGATCCGTTTTTACGCTCTGCGCATGAGAGAAACGGGGCTGATCGCCACGGCCCCTCAGCAGTTCATCGAGCAGCATACGGATTGGCGCTTCATGAATGAGCTGAAAAAGGAGTTCGGGATCACCTGGTAAACGCGGGGGACAACAGCTTTGATTTGACTGCTCATTGGTCATAGTCGCAAGCCCGGGAATACGTTCCGAAAGGAGTTGCATGGAAGACCAAAAATCGCGTAATTGGAGCCGGCGGGAATTTCTGGAAGGCCTTGCCCTGACCGGAACAGCGGCCGTGCTCGGCTGGCAACCGGAATCGAGCATGGCATCCGTGGAGCCGCCGCCCGAGACCACGCGGCTGCGTATCCACAAAGGCGACCCGGCGTGCTGGGCGCCCATGTATGTGGCTGAACCGCTTTTGCGAAAAGAAGGCTTCACCGACATCGAATACGTGTTCGCGCAGGGATCAGAGGTGGCAAAGATGTGCCGGGAGGGCGCACTCGACCTGAGCGCGGGTTTTTCAGTACGATTCATGTACAATCTGGAGCAGCAACAGCATCCGCTCAAGATCATCTCGGGGCTGCATGTGGGATGCTATGCCCTCGTCGGCAGCGAACGGGTCCGGTCCGTACGGGAGCTCAAGGGCAAGACCGTCTGGGCCGGGGCGCTCAAGAACGAGGGGCCGCACCTTTTTTTCACCGCGATCGTGGCGTATGTGGGTCTTGACCCGCGCACGGACATCAATTATCTCTGGGTGAACAAGGACGAGGCCATGCGTCTGTTCAAGGAGGGCAAGATCGATGCATTCATATCGTTTCCTCCGGGGCCGCATGAGCTCATCGCACAGGGCTATGGACATATTCTGGTCGACACCAATGTTGATAAACCGTGGTCCCAGTATTTCTGCTGCGTGGTGACCGGGCAGAGCTATTTCATCAGGAAGAACCCCATTGCCACCAGACGGGCCCTTCGCGCCATCCTGAAGGCCGTCGATATCGTCTCCCGCGATCCGGTATTGGCGACCAAAACCCTGATCGCGATGAAGATCAGGCCGGAAGCGGAATATAAGTCGATACTCCGGGCGCTCAGGGAAATCCCCTACGGCAGATGGCGGGAATACAATCCTGAAGACACGATCCGTTTTTACGCGCTCCGCATGAGGGAGACAGGAATGATCGCGACCGCCCCCGAGGAGTTCATCATGCAGCACACTGATTGGCGCTTCTTGAATGAGCTGAAAAAGGAGTTCTGGATAACATGGTAGGTTCCCGACAGATCAGTCGTGCGGAGACGACGCAGGGCGCGCGGACATGAAGGACTGGCTGCCCCGGCTCGTGGCCAAGGCTCCGTTCACGGTCCATACCAAGCTGATCGGCGCCTTTTTTGCCATCGTGGGCCTGCTGATCATTTTCGGCGTTGTCGTCATTCAGGTCCTGAGCGGCATGAACCGCCGCTCCGAGGACTTGAGCCAGCTCCGCCGCAAGGTCGCCGCGTTCCGGCAGCTGCAGCATGACACCACTTCCCAGCTCTACAGCGTCACCTCCGCGCTGCTGTCGCCGGAGGAGCGGATGCTCGAAAGCGCCCTTCGTCAGCTGAATGAGTACCGGTACGACCTGGAACGGCTCCAGTTCGTGACCAAGAATGAGGCGGAGCTTTTCAGGAAGATCAACGCGGAACATGAACGGTTGAACCAGCTGATCGTCAGGGTCCTGGAGCTGACCCGTCAGCGGAATTTCACCGAGGCAAAGGAACTGCGCACGCGGACAGCCCCGCTTGCGGACAGCCTCGAACGGCTCACCAACGAGATGGTGAACCGGGCCGAGGCGGACATGGAAGCAAAGGTGGACGAAAGCAACAAGGCGTACATGACCTCACGCTGGGTGGTCATCGGTTTTGCCGCGGGAAGCATCGGGCTGGCGATCCTGCTCGGCTATGCCGTTTCTTCCTCCCTAATGGGCCCCGTCACCCTCATGAACACGCAGCTGAAGCAGATCGCATCGGGGGATTTCTCGAAGCGGGTCGAGGTGCCGAACCGCGACGAGCTCGGGACCCTGGCGGACAACCTGAACCGCATGAACAATGAGCTCCGCAGTCTGTATCAGCAGATCGAAGCCGGGAGCCGCCACAAGTCCGATTTCCTGGCCAGCATGAGCCACGAACTGCGCACGCCCTTGAATGCCATCATCGGCTACAGCGAGATGCTGACCGAGGAGGCCGTGGACCGTGATCAGAAAAATTTTGTTCCCGACCTCCAGAAGATCCGGGCCTCGGGCAAGCATCTCCTTGCGCTCATCAACGACATCCTTGACCTTTCCAAGATCGAAGCGGGAAAGATCGAGCTCTCGCCCGAGACCTTTGACATCGCCGGACTGATCGAGGAGGTGGCGAGCATGGTCCAGCCCCTGATCGACAGGAATGCGAATCTGCTCACGATCAACCATGCGGGACGACCTGGGCTCCATGTACGCTGACATCACGAAGGTCCGGCAGATATTGTTCAACCTGCTCAGCAATGCATGTAAGTTCACGGAGAAGGGAGCGATTGCTGCTGGACGCCTCCCGGGAGAAGTCGGAGGGCTCCGAACGGTTAGCTCTCATCGTGAGCGATACGGGTATCGGCATGACCGGGGAGCAGATGGCAAAGCTGTTCCAGCCGTTCTCGCAGGCGGACATTCAGACCGCGAGAAAGTACGGGGGGACCGGGCTGGGTCTGGCGATCACCAGGCAATTCTGCGAGATGATGGGTGGAGAGATCGGGGTCACGAGCGAGTACGGCAGGGGCACGACATTTACGGTAAAAATTCCTCTTGCGGTGCCGAGCGATAAAGCGGATGCGGTGCCGATGCAAACAGGCGAGCAGCCGAAATCCTCATAAAAGGGAGAACCATGCCCAGAATACTCCTGGTAGAAGACAACGAAATGAACCGGGACATGCTTTCCCGCCGGCTTGAGCGCAAGGGGTATGAAGTGCTGATCGCCGTGGACGGGGAGGAAGGCGTGAAAATGGCGGCGTCGGAGAAGCCCGATCTCATTCTGATGGACATGAGCCTTCCGAAGATCGACGGATGGGAAACCACACGGCGGATCAAGGGCCTGTCCGAAACCGCCTCGATACCGATCATCGCTCTGACCGCGCACGTCATGGCAGGCGACCGCGACAAGGCGCTTGAGGCCGGCTGCGATGACTATGACGCCAAGCCCATCGATTTCGAGCGTTTGCTCGGAAAGATGCAGACGCTCCTGAGCAAACAGGCTGCCCCATGACACTGCCAAAGCAAAAAAATACAGACAGGAACAAATTCAATGCTAAAGCAATGCAGGACCGGTCAGGAGCAAACCGATCGTTGTGAACGAATATTCCTTGCAGGCTTGCGCGACCGGTTGTGCGTTCCCGTCAATGCCGTGATCGAGTACAGCGAGATGCTGCTGGACGATGCCAAGAAGCAGGGACGGGACGACCTCACTTCAGACCTGACAAAGATCCATTTGTCCTGGGGAAAAACTTCTGGCACTCGTTGATGCCGGCCTGGCAGAAACGGCACTTGTAACCACGAAGACGGAGCGAGAGAGGGAGGCATTCAGCTCGAATCTTCGCCACGAACTTCGCACACCGCTGAACGCGATCATCGGGTACAGCGAGATGCTGATCGAGGACGCCGCTCCGGACGGCGAGAACGATCTCATCCCCGACCTTGAAAAGATCCGTCAGGCAGGTCGCCACTTCCTCGCCTGCATCGAGGAGTTTGCCGGTTTCACTCCATCCGAACTTGGAGACGAGGGTTCCCGTGCATCGTCACCCGCGTCCGGAGCCATGGTCCGGGAAGTCATGAACGATATCCCGCCCCTTGACCAGGAGCGGCTCTGCCACCCTGCGGGGGAGCCTGCTTGTTGTTGATGACAACGAGATCAGCCGCGACCTGATACGCCGTCAGCTCGAACGGCAGGGCCACACCGTGACGACGGCAGAGAGCGGAAAGCAGGCACTCGATATGCTGCTGGGCCGTACCTTCGACCTTGTCCTGCTCGACATCATGATGCCGGACATGAGCGGTTACCAGGTCCTGCAGCGGCTGAAGAACAGCGGGGACTATGGAGACATCCCGGTCATCGTGGTCTCGGCGCTTGATGACATGGACGGCGTCGTGCACTGCATCCGGCTGGGCGCGGAAGACTACCTGATCAAGCCGTTCAACCATGTTCTGCTGAAGGCCAGGATCAGGACATGCCTGGAGAACAAGCGGCTCAGGGAACTGAGCGAAGCGCTTGAGCTCCGCAACCTGAAGGAAGAGGTCCAGCTCATCGCGGAAAGCCGCGGCATGCAGCAGGTCCTCAACATCATGCGGTCGGTGAGCAGGAACCCGGTCAATGTGCTCATCCGCGGCGAGAGCGGCACGGGCAAGGAAGTGGTCGCCCGGCTGATCCATCTTCACAGCGACCGGTCGGACAAGCCTTTTGTTGCCGTCAACTGCGCTTCGATCCCCGAAAACCTCATGGAGAGCGAGTTCTTCGGATTCGACAAGGGCGCGTTCACCGGGGCAATCGCGAGCCGGGGCGGATATTTCGAGCAGGCCGACGGGGGCACGCTTTTCCTGGACGAGATCGGGGACATGCCGTCCGCAATCCAACCGAAGTTCCTGCGCGTCATCCAGGAGGGTGAAGGAAGCAGGTTGGGCAGCGCGAAGCCGGTCAAATACGACCTGCGCATCATCAGCGCCTCGAACAAGGACCTGCGTCAGGAGGTCGCGGCGGGCAGGTTCAGGGAGGACCTCTTTTACCGTATCTTTTCCGTGGAGATCCCGATCCCGCCTCTCCGTGATCGTCGCGAAGACATCGTTCCTCTCACGCTGTTCTTCGTGAACAAGGTCGGCAAACGGTTTAATAAGAAGCTCGCGGGCCCTTCGCCCGAGCTGCTTTCACTGTTCGAAGAGTATCCCTGGCCGGGCAATGTGCGGCAGCTCCTTCATGAGGTGGAACATATGGTCGCCTTGACGCCTGAAGGTCAACGGATCTCCCTGAAGCATTGTTCCGAGGAGCTGCGGAAAGGGAGGAACGTCAGAGCGCTGGCACTGGTCGAGAGCACGCGGGACCTGTCCCTTGCGGAACGCGTTAACGAGCTTGAAATCACGAGCATCAAAGAAGCGCTTCGCAGGACCAAGGGAAACAAGCTCCAGGCTTCGAAACTACTCGGCATCACGCGGCAAGGGCTGGACAAGAAGATCCAGCGACACAAGATCGCGTATTCCTCAAAATCCGGCGCTCAATAACGCTGCATACTCTTTCCCTTCTTCATTTTTCTTCTTGCTGCGGCTATATTGTCTCAGCGCTCGTGAATTTCATCCTCTCAAGCATGACGGCACAAAAAGGTAAACACCCGCGGCCAAGTGTAAACATTGTTTGCACTGTTGCCCCTTCCTGCAACCAGCGCCCAATTGTCATCGTCAATACAATACTGACCGTCATTTCAGCGAAGACCGGAATCCAGTTTTTTCAAAACATTCCGGATACCTGATCGAGTCCGGTATGACAAGAAGAACGCTTGAATACAGACTGGAATTAAACGCATTCCCCCTCTCCTGCCTCTTTCTGTAAACCTCATTTACATCTTTTTAAAGACGGTCCAAAGGCACTACCGCTTCGATAATTCCCTACTCTGTTGAAATACCCGTCATTTCTCCCGAACCGCGAACTGGCATCGTACTTGAAATAGAAAGCAGCAGAGAACGTAGCATGATCCATCAAAAGAAGGGAGGATAGCATGATGAAAATAATGATTCCAGAGAGACTCCACCGGAAGGTTCACCAAAAAAGCGCCAGAGATGATGAAAATGAGGAGCGTGAGATGAGGGAATGCCTCGTGAGGCTGAAAGCCTGGCAGACCGAAAACCTCATGGCCCCGCACGGCATGGACCGGTTTGCAGAGTCATCGGCAAGGCAGAAATAGGCAATGCGCGCAGGGTGAAGGGAAATGGCCGCTGCTCTGTGCGCGGTGAAAAAACGGCGGAGGTGCCCAATTCATAACAGGACCCTCAGCGCAACTGGTTTCATCCGGCTCCGGATCGGCGTGATCCTGACTTACGGCGGACGTGTAGTCCTGCAGGGAGACGATCCGATGTCATACATTAAGGGAGTCGCGAAAGAAAATGCTTCACTCGTCAGCAGGGTGCTTTTCGCTGCCGTGCGGCGGAGGTTGGGGCGTGTTCCCGAGTCCTGGCGGATCCTGGCGCATGTTCCCCGGCTCCACCTGGGACGGGGCATTTTCGAACTGCTGCTCGATCGATCGCATCTTGTCCCTCTCCGCTTCAGAAGGCTGGCCGACATCAAGACCGCGATGCTGATCGCTGCCGCGCCTGAATCGATTCAGGCTCTGCCGAGGGCAGGGCAAGCGGAGTCGCGGAAGAGGAGCTGATGAACCTCACGAACTATCGGGAAAGCAGCGTATTCGGTCCTGTTGAAAAGGTAGTGCTCGATCTTGCCGTTGCCATGACACGCACTCCCCCGGAAGTCAGTGATGAATTGATCGCCGATCTGCGAAAGCATTTTACGGACGCACAGTTCGTCGAGCTGACCACTGAGATAGCCCAGGCAAATTTCCGCGGGAGGTTCAACCGGGCATTTCGTTGCGGTCCGGCGGGTTTGTCTGAGGGGGCCTATTGTCCAATGCCCGAAACCTCGCATTAAGAAAGGAGGCAGCATTATGGAAACGTCAGCACAACTCAGGTACTTGAAAATTGCATTGGTATCGGTCGGAGCATTTTGCGTCGTCGGCGTTTATCCCCTTACGATCCTGTGGCCTTCGGGATGGGCGTGGCATGCGCAGGGCCATTCGCTCTATCTGCAGATGATAATCCGGGATCTACGCGACGCTCGGCGTGTTCCTGATCATTGCGGCCAAGCATCCCGTCGAACACCTCAGCCTGATCTGGTTCACGGTCTGGTCAAGCATCGTGCATGGAGGGATCATGGCAATCCAGGCGTTCGTATACCCGGAGCACCGCGGGCATCTGTTCGGCGATGTGCCGGTATTGCTCATTGCCGCCGCTGTTTTCGCGTGGCTGACTCCGCAGAAGAGACAAACAACATCTACCGGGAAGCAGAACGAATAGCTGTCCCGCGACCCGGCATGCCCCGGCTCGTGCCGGGTGCGGAATGCGTCTTAATTCGCGAGAAGTCGCGTTGTTATTGTCGAGGAGCCACCGGCTCCTGCCGGACGGCTTACCGAGGTGCCCCATTAACAGCAGGCTTCATAACGTTTTCGTGTACGTCGTGTTCTGGACCGGCATGATACTGACGATCGGCGGGCTGTGCATCCTGATATTCAACCTGCTGCGGAATTAGCCGCGCAGGAATAGGTCGGAAGGGAGCTTCATGCTCATGAAAGAGGGAGGCGGACCATGAAAGAGCGTATGAACAGAAGGGATTTTCTGAAGTATTCCATGGCGACAGGGGTTTTGTTGGCTGCGGGAGAGAGCATGATAAAAAGCGTGATGGCGAATGAATCCATGAAGGCAGCCGAGGTGGACAAGCTGACGATCTGGGTGCTGACGGACAATTATTATGATACCAACATCGTCGACGGGAAGAACGGGAAGCGTTACCGCGTCGTCCCCGGAAAGTCGATCCATGCCGAGCATGGCCTGTCCTATTATGTCGAGACTGTGGTGGACGGCAAGACAAGCGCCTGTATGTTCGACTACGGGCTCGATGCCGCCGGCGTCTTGAATAACATGGCCCTTTTGGGGATCGACATCGGCAAGGCGGCTGCGTTCAGCTTGAGTCATGGACATTATGATCATTTTATGGGCATGGTCAATATCCTGAAGCAGAACCAGTCCCGGATCCCGGCGGGGACCCCGTTCTACGTGGGAGAAGAGGCGTTTCTTCGCAGATATTCGCTCCGCCCCGGGACAACCGAAGCGGCCGACTTGGGACAACTCCAGAGGTCCGACATCGAGTCCCTCGGTCTCAAAGTGATTGAAGTGAAGAATCCCACTCAGATCATTCCGGGCGCGTTCTTTACCGGGAACATCGAACGCCACACGTCCTACGAAAAGATCCCGCCATCCAATCAGGTAAAGCGCGGCGATAAACCCGAACAGGACGATTTCCGCGGTGAACAGGCCCTTTTCTTCAACGTGAAAGGAAAAGGACTGGTGGTCGTATCCGGATGCGCCCATTCCGGCATCGTGAATACGGTCAGGCAGGCACAGAAGGCTTCCGGAACGGAAAAGGTGCATGCGATCATGGGAGGATTTCATATGATCAACTCGAAGCCCGAACGAATCCAGAGCACGGTAGCCGACATCAAGGCAATGAAGCCGGAGCACCTTATGCCGGCGCACTGCACCGGGTTCGAATCGCTCGTGGCATTCAGCAAGGAAATGCCCGAAGCGTTCACCCTCAATACAGCCGGAACGAAATACACCTTCGGCGCATAGAGATATCATTCATCAGGAAGGGAGGTTTACGACGACTGAAATTCGAGAACAGTTTTTCCGTGATTTCCGCATATGCGGGGCAGTAATGCATTAACCAGGCAACTCATTCAAGGGAGAAACACCATGAAATGGTCAATAAAGGAAGCAGCAATCGTCCTGTGTTCCGTCGCTCTACTCGTTGCCGGGACGTTGTCCGGCGCATCGAAGATCTATGCCGGGGAGAAGGGCGCCGGTCCGGCACAGGGAAGCTGGATTCTCGTCGAGCTCTATAACGAGACGGACGGCAAGAAGTCGGAACCGTTCGGTCCCAATCCGAGAGGCTCCATGCTTTTGACCCCCGATGGACGCTTTTCGATGACCATGATGCGGTCAAGCCTTCCGAAATTCGCTTCCAATGTCCGCACAAAAGGAACCGCTGAGGAGTACAAAGCGGTTGTCGAGGGGTCGGTCGCCGCTATCGGCACGTACACCGTGACGGGCGACAAGGAGCAGGTGCTGAATCTGCACATGGAGGGGAGCACGTTCCCCAACTGGGACGGCCAGGATCAGAAGCGGCCCATAACCGTCAACGGAGACGAGTTGAAGGTCATAAACAACGCCCCTTCCATCGGCGGCGGCGGAAGGAACATCCAGGTCTGGAAACGGGCCAAGTAGACGGCGCGAAGAAGAAAGGGCAAAGATGGGCGGCGTCTCTCTTCTGTATGAGGCGCCGCCCAGTAATCTGCACTCTGGCTTCGAGGGGATTGTTCAAGGAGAGATGGAATCGGCTGCCCGCATTGTCAAGGCTGCGGCGATCAAGCAACAGTAGAAATGAGTCCTCCCCGCTGTCGAGGTCCGGATGCCGGGCAGCATGCATCCGGGTCCTCGACAGCAAAATTACCACTCTATTCACTTTTGATCACGAGGGAAGATGATCAGTCGCTGCTGAACGGCCATGCGGGTCACCAGTCGGAGAGCGCAGGAATTTCCCCTGCAGGTTCTTTCCGGGACGCCATTTTCCCCGTTTCAAAAAGCAGCTGTTTATGCTACACTGCCCCTGCCATGACAACAGAAAACCGTTCCTTTCTCACGAAATTCGCCTGGCTGTCCATCGCCGCCGCAATCGCTACCATCGGGCTCAAGACTGTTGCCTACCTTCTGACGGGGTCGGTAGGGCTGCTGTCGGACGCCATAGAGTCGCTGGTCAACCTTGTCGGCGCAATCATGGCGCTTGCCATGCTCACGATCGCCGCACGCCCGGCCGACGAGGACCACGCCTACGGCCACGGCAAGGCCGAATACTTCTCGAGCGGCGTCGAGGGGACGCTGATCCTGATCGCCGCAATCAGCATTGCCGCGGCGGCAATCGAGCGGCTTATAACGCCCAAACCGCTGGAGCAGATCGGCCTGGGGCTGGCCGTGTCCGTGGCTGCGTCCCTCGTAAACCTCGGCGTGGCGCTCGTACTGCTGCGCGCAAGCCGGAAGCACGAGTCCATCACGCTCAGGGCAAACGCCCACCATCTCATGACCGACGTCTGGACTTCGGCCGGCGTTGTGGTCGGCGTCGGAGCCGTGGCCGTGACGGGCTGGCAGCGCCTGGACCCGCTGGTGGCCATTGCGGTAGCGGTCAACATCGTCTGGACCGGCGTCCGCATTGTCAAGGATTCCGTGGCGGGGCTCATGGATACGGCGCTTCCCGCAGAAGAGTTGAAGGTCGTCTGCGATATTCTGGACAAGCTCCGGCAGGACGGCATCGAGTACCACGATCTGCGCACGCGCCAGGCGGGGTCCAGCCGGTTCGTCTCCCTTCATGTTCTCGTCCCCGGCAGATGGACGGTCCAGCAGGGACACGATCTCGTGGAGCGCATCGAATACGACATCCGCTGTGCGCTGTCCAACGTAGAAGTGATCACCCACCTGGAGTCTATCGAGGACCCGGCCTCATGGGAGAAGGAATGCGACAAGCCTTCGCAGGCCTGACCGGGAGCGGCAAAGTAGCGCAGAAGCGACTCGATACGATGTAGTCGGAATGATCAGCAGAAACTTCACGTTTCAACACAAGCAGAACGTCCCTTTCCCCTCTTGAGAATACTTTAAACCCTCTAACCGCAGAAGATGCAGAATATGCAGAAGGGGATAACAGCCTGGAAAGAATTCGTTTTCTTTCTGCGTCCCTCTGCGTATTCTGCGGTAAACATATTTTTCAATGTCTGTTTTGACAGGATTTTCAGGATGTGAAAATGCCTTCATCCGATTTTATCCTGTCATCCCGTCGAAGCTTCTGATTCCGGATTGCCCCGGCCGGTCCCCTGATTTCCGCCAGTTCATCGCCTAAACCCCGCTTGCGCCGGTATTTTTCTTGACACTAAATCAACGGAGATGTTAATATCAGCATCTCCTGGAAAGGCGGGGCTGTGCATGAAACTGGCGATCGGCTGCGACCACGGCGGCTTTGAACTCAAGGAAGAGATCCTCAAATTCCTAAAGACAGTTGCGAATCTGCAGGTCCAGGACCTCGGCCCCGCAGGCAGGGATTCCGTTGATTATCCCGATTACGGCGCCAGGATCTCGGAGTCTGTTTCCTCGGGCGCCGCGGACCGCGGCATCCTGATCTGCGGCACCGGCATCGGCATGTCGATCGTGGCGAACCGCTATCCCGGCGTGCGCGCGGCGCTCTGCCACGATCATTTCACGGCGCAGATGAGCCGGGAGCACAATGACGCGAACGTCCTGGTCATGGGCGAGCGGGTGATCGGCAAGGGCGTTGCGCTGGAAATCGTGAAGACCTGGCTCGACACGGAGTTCGCCGGCGGGCGGCACCAGAAGCGACTCGACAAGATCACGGCGATCGAGAAATCGCTGATCGGGAAATAGTATAAAGATTTTTTACCGCGGAGGCCGCGGAGAAAGATATTACCAAAAAGGAAAACGGAATGTCGGAACTCAAAGAAACAGACATTGATGTCTACAACGCGATCAAGGGCGAGGAGGAGCGGGAGCTCTCCAAGATCGTTCTCATTGCCTCGGAAAATTATGTGAGCCAGGCCGTGCTCGAAGCGCAGGGCTCGGTGTTCACGAACAAGTACGCCGAGGGCTACCCGAACCGCCGCTATTACGGCGGGTGCCAATTCGCCGACCAGGTGGAAACGCTGGCCATCGAGCGCGCCAAGCAGCTCTTCGGCGCAGAGCACGTGAATGTGCAGCCCCATTCCGGGTCCTCCGCCAACATGGCGGTCTACTTCAGCGTGCTTCAGCCCGGTGACACGATCGTGGGCATGGGCCTGCCCCACGGCGGTCACCTGACTCACGGGGCGGCGGTGAGCTTCTCGGGCCAGCTGTACAAGTCCTTTTCCTACGGCGTGGACAAAAAGACCGAGCTCCTCGACTACGACGAGGTGGAGCGGCTCGCGGTCGAGCACAAGCCCAGGATGATCGTCTGCGGCTACAGCGCCTATTCGCGCATTCTCGATTTCGCCCGGTTCCGGAAGATCGCGGACAAGGTCGGCGCCTATCTCATGGCCGACATCGCCCATATCGCGGGCCTGGTCGCGGCGGGCGAGCACCCGAGCCCCGTGCCCCATGCCGACTTCGTCACGACCACGACGCACAAGACCCTCCGGGGGCCGCGCGGCGGCATGATCATGTGCCGCGAAAAATTCGGCAAGGCAGTCGACAAGGTCATCTTCCCGGGCATCCAGGGCGGTCCGCTGGTGCATGTGGTCGCCGCCAAGGCGGTGGCGTTCAAGGAAGCCCTCGCTCCCGGGTTCAAGGAGTATCAGCAGCAGGTGAAGAAGAACGCCCAGGCCCTCGCCAAGCGCCTGACCGAGGACGGCTTCCGCATCGTTTCGGGCACCACGGAAAACCATCTCATGCTCGTGGACCTCACGCCCAAGAACATCACCGGCAAGGACGCGGAAACGTGGCTCGATGCCGCGGGCATCACGTGCAACAAGAACAGCATCCCCTTCGACCAGAAGCCGCCGGTCACGACGAGCGGCATCCGCCTCGGCACGCCCATCGTAACCACGCGCGGCATGCGCGAGCCCGAGATGAAGGTCATCGGCGATCTGATCTGCGAGACGCTGGCAAACGGCCACGCCCCGGAAAAGCTCTCCGCGATCAAGGAGCGGACAAAGGCGTTCTGCAGCAAGTTCCCGATGTTCGCGATGGAAAAAGCGACCGTCTAACAAAACCAATCGGATTTGAACACGAATTTCACGAATCTGCACGAATACACGCAGGAACCCAGAGTTGGCTTTAAAATTCGTGAAAATTCGTGTTAATTCCTGATTTTATAGATGGACAAGCTCCCGTTGTTCAATTCGTGGCAAGATATAGAACTATGACAAGACCTGCCTGGGACGAATATTTCATGGAGATCGCGCACCTGGTCAAGAAGCGCGCCACCTGCCTCAGGCGCCAGGTCGGCGCCGTGCTCGTCAAGGACAAGAACATCCTTGCCACGGGCTACAACGGAACGCCGTCGGGCATCCAGCATTGCCTCGAACGCGGGTGCCTGCGCGAGCAGATGGGCATCCCCTCGGGCGAGCGCCACGAGATCTGCCGGGGCCTCCATGCCGAGCAGAACGCCATCATCCAGGCGGCCAAACACGGGACGAACATCGAGGGCGCCACGCTGTACTGCACGAACCAGCCCTGCGGCATCTGCGCCAAGATGATCATCAACGCGGGCGTGAAGCACATCATCTTCCAGGACGGCTATCCCGACCAGCTGGCCGCCGAGATGCTGAAGGAATCGGGCATCAAGGTCACCCAGTACAAGAAGCCGTAGCGGCCCTGACGGAGCAAAAGGCCAAGAGAGTTTTCGCCGCAGAGAACGCAGAGATCGCAGAGAAAACAACAAGCGTGTAAATGAACAGCAAACGCACCTGCACTGCTGCTTTTCTAAAACTGTGGAAACCGGCTTTGCCGGACGACCGGACCCTGAACCCTGGCCCCTGAACCCTGGTTTTCTGAGCTAACCTATGCGCTGTCCCTACTGCACCAGCCTCGACAACAAAGTCGTCGACTCCCGGATGGGGAAGGAAGGGGAGTCCATACGCCGGAGGCGCGAGTGCCTCAAGTGCGAGGGCCGCTTCACCACCTACGAACGCGTCGAAGAGGTCCTCCCGCTGGTCATCAAGAAGGACGGCAGGCGCGAGCCCTTCGACCGCCTGAAGATCCTCTCGGGCCTGAAGAAGGCCTGCGAAAAGCGCCCCATCAGCATGGAGATGCTCGAACGGTCCGTGGACGAGATCGAGAAGTCGCTCCAGGAAAAGGGGCTCAAGGAGATCCCGAGCACGGTCGTGGGCGAAGAAGTGATGGACCGCCTGCACAAGCTCGACGAGGTCGCCTACGTCCGGTTCGCGTCGGTCTACCGCTCCTTCAAGGACATCAACGAGTTCATGAACGAGCTGAAGGACATCCTGAGCAGCAAGGAACTGAAAGCCCTGAAGGGCACTGCTGAAAAAACGAAGCAAAAGACCGAGGAAAAAGATTCAAAGCCTGAGAAACTGTCCCTCCCGCTGGATTCGTGAAGTCCCCTGTTCCGTCCATGTCCGACCCTGTCGCTGAAATAGCAGTCGGCGTCTCCCTTTTCAAGACCTTCCACTACCATGTCCCCGATGAACTGCGGGGCCGCCTTGTCCCCGGTTCGCGCGTGCTCGTCCCCTTCGGCAGCAGGCGCATGATCGGCACAATCGTCGGATTTTCCGGGACCGGTGAAGTGGGAGAGCTCAAAGACATCATCGAGATCGCCGAACTTCCCCTTGCTCCCGATCTCCTGTCCCTCAGCCGCTGGATGTCCGATTATTATCTCTACCCTCTTGGTCAGACCATCGAGACCGTCGTTCCCCGGGCGGTTTCGCGGGCAAAGCCGAAGAAGAAGCGCTTTCTCGAGCTGATCGAGGGCGACCACGACCTGGACGCGGTGCGGGGGCCGAAGCAGCGCTCGCTTTTGCTGCTCCTGTGCGACCGGCAGGTGATCGCGGTGGAAGAGCTTGACGAGTATTCTTCAGCCACGATCAAGGCCCTTTGTTCCGCAGGCATGGCCGCGGTCACGGAGCGCGATGCGCCCACGCCTCAGGCTGAAGAGGGCTTTGTCCCGAGCACGCCGCCCAGGCCCATGCCCGAGCAGGAGGAGGCGGTAAACAGGATCGGAGGATCTCTCGCAGCCGGCGAGTTCGCCGTCTACCTTCTCCACGGCGTGACCGGCAGCGGCAAGACCGAGGTCTATCTGCAGTCCCTCAGCAGGCTCGCGGGAACGGGCAGGGGAGCCATCGTCCTGGTGCCCGAGATCGCGCTCACGCCGCAGCTCCTGTCGCGGTTCCGGCAGCGCTTCGGCAGCCGGGTCGCCGTATTGCACAGCGGCCTCACGGACCGCGAGCGCGCCGACGAGTACCGGAGGATCCAGGCCTGCGAGGTGGACGTGGCGATCGGCGCCCGGTCCGCCGTGTTCGCGCCCTTCGAGCGGATCGGCCTCATCATCGTGGACGAAGAGCACGAGAATTCCTACAAGCAGGACGAGGGGCTGCGCTACCATGCCCGGGACGTGGCGGTCCTGCGCGCCAAGCTCCAGAACGCCGTTGCCGTGCTCGGCTCTGCCACGCCGTCGCTCGAAAGCTACTATAACGCGCGCTCGAACAAGTACCGCTATCTGCGGCTCGCGAACCGCGTGGACCACCGGCCCATGCCCGAGGTCAGGATCGTCGATGTGAAGGCGCTGCCGAAGAATACTGTTTATTCGCCGGGACTCATCGAGGACATCAGGGAGCGCCTCGAGCGCAAAGAGCAGACGCTTCTTCTTTTGAACCGGAGGGGATTTGCGTCGCTCCTCATCTGCCGCGACTGCGGTGCGGTTGTAAAATGTCCGAGCTGCAGCGTGTCGCTCACGTTCCACAAGTCCGAGCAAAAGCTCAAGTGCCACTACTGCGGCTACTTCACCCAGCCGCCCGCCACCTGCCCTTCCTGCTCCGGCGCGGAGCTCAAGCAGCTCGGCACGGGCACGCAGAAAGTGGAGGAGGAGCTGACTGCCCTGTTCCCCCAGGCGCGGCTTTCCCGCATGGACAGCGACTCGGTCAAGGGCAGGGACGCCTACGAGAAACTTGCTGCAGCGGGTGGACCGCCGCGAGGTGGACATCCTGCTCGGCACCCAGATGATCGCCAAGGGGCATGATTTTCCGGCCGTGACGCTTGTCGGAGTCGTCGATGCCGATGTGGGCCTGAACCTTCCGGACTTCCGGTCCGCGGAAAAGACCTTCCAGCTCATCACCCAGGCAGCGGGAAGAGCGGGCCGCGGCGAAGCGCCCGGCGAGGTGCTCATCCAGACCATGAACGCCAGCCACTATTCCATCCGCCACAGCTTGACCCATGATTATGAGGGCTTCTACAATGAGGAGATCCAGTACCGCACCCAGCTCGGCTATCCGCCCATCGGCCGCATCATCAAGCTTGAAGTGAAGAGCCCTGACGAGGACCGGACCGAAGAGGCGGCCCGCACTGCCCAGAACCGGATCCGCAACCTCATGCGCGGAAAAGAGACCGTGCTGCTCGGACCCGCGCCTGCCCCGATCTTCCGCGTCCGCGGACAGTACCGCTATCAACTGCTGCTGCTCTCGACAAAGCGCGAGACCATGAGGACGCTGGCCATCGAGGGAAGGCGGGCAGTGGAGGAAAAGTACGGCAGGAAGTGCAAAGTAATCATAGATGTCGATCCGGTGAATTTGATGTAGAGGCTGCGTCAGCCGGGGCACCAGATAAAACCGGCGCAACCGCTGAATCCAAGTGTTTGATTTTCCAGGATGATAAAGGCCAACACTTAATCCTCAACCCTATACTATTTTTTTTGGCATACCCCAAAAATACCCTGCCAGGGGTATTCACTTCTACCCGCTAGTTGTTTATAGTTCCATCTCGTAAGCTTCGTAAAATCAGTCAAATTCAGTTTTTGCGAGAGGAGTAAGCAACGATGGAAGTCATTACAATAAAAGGAAAGACACTGGAATTGGATGGGAACGGTTACCTGTCAAATCCCGCCGAATGGAACATTGATGTGGCCAACTATATAGCAGCGATCGAGGGAATCCAGATGACCGAACATCACTGGGAGGTCGTGAATTTCCTTCGCGACTATTACAGGCAGTATAGCGTCGCTCCGCAGGTCAAGATCCTGGCCAAGGAAATCGGACATAAGCTCGGCTCCGAAAAGGGCAACAGCAAATATCTCTACCAGCTCTATCCCTGCGGTCCGGCCAAACAGGCGTGCAAGATCGCCGGCCTTCCCAAATCGACGGGCTGCATATAAGATCGATGTGGCGGATGTGATTGAAAGACACCGGGACGCTACTTCCAAAGCATCCTGGAGGAGAAGTACCGCAGGAAGTGCGATGAGGTTTGTCGATGTCGATCGCTGAATTTGATTTAAATGGGTTACTGGACGATCCGCATTCTGAATCATGTTCTATGATGCCGCAATTCTTCACAGGACTTTTAACTCAAAACTAAAAACTCGAAACTTGTAACTGTTGTAACCCCTCCCCCAAAAATACCCCATCGAAGCCCTTGCCTAATTCGCCGAAGTATAGTAATGTCTTCCCCCTGGGAGGCCCTTCCACGCGCGGTTAGACGATTTTCTCAACTCCTCCCTTGCATGACCGCTTGACCTGATTAATTATTCGTCAAAAAAGCTTTCTCACAGGCAATTTAAATTCTTGTTTTGGGCTGAAGACAACGCCGGAGCTGACGGACATGCGAAAAGCAAATGGTATTAGAGTGCAAGAGCCTAACGGCTCAACACCTTGCTAGGGCATCAGTCTTGCTAGGCTGGTAAAGAACGGAAATCCGTTTTTTACGACTTAGCCGGGGCTGGACAATTTCTGGCATCCCGTACTATTTATTATCAAGCTCGGCTTTTGGAGGGAATATGAGAAAAACAGTTTTAAATGCATTTACTCCAAGTAACGTTATTTCAGAGCCTGGTCTTTTTGCAGGACGCCGGAATTTAGTTAAATCTTTAGCGGATTCCCTGCAAATTGATGGCTCTTGCCCCATTATATTCGGTGAACGTGGGGTTGGGAAATCCAGTTTGGCGGTCCAGGCGATGCGAATTGGTACCGGAGATGTTGAACTTCTGAATATTCTGGGCCTAGAATCACATGCCTTATCAGAAAGAGCTATGTTTCAACCATTTTGGATTCCGTGCAACGAGCAAATGAAGAATAGCAACGACATTGTACGAAAAATTGTGCGCAACATTTATCGCTTAATCGAAAATCCCAATTCGATCACCACTACAACTAAGATTAAGCTGAATTTTAAGGTTTTTGAAGAGGAGACGACGACAGTAGTAGCACCGAATGAACCGATAGGTGCTATAGACGTTGAGGAGGATTTTCTTTCAGCCATAACAAAAGCAGAACAAAAAGGCATCGCGCGGTTTCTCTTTATTCTAGATGAATTTGATCGCGTTGAATCATCTACCGGCATTGCCAATTTCGTAAAAAATAATTCCTCCGAATCAATTAAATTCATATTTGTTGGAATAGCAGATAATATCTCGCAATTATTATCAGACCATAGTTCCCTTGAACGGCAATTATTTCCAGTGAATGTTCCGGGCATGATTAAAGATGAATTAATGGAGATTACCTCGAAGGTAGAAGCTTATTTAGGTGACAATAATATTGATATTTCTTTTGCTGATTCTGCAAAGAAAAAACTTGCGCTTCTCGCAGGGGGCTTCCCATGGTTTGTACATGTTATCGGACAGGATACATTAATAAATGCTTTTGATAAAAATGTTAAAGAGATAACGGACAAAGATGTTGAAGCGTCTGTGTCTAGTTTGGCCGACAATCGTTATGCAAATCAATTTTCCGACTTATATTTTAAAGCTGTAAGAGATTCTCAGCCGCGAGAAATATTCTTGCGATTACTTGCTAAATGGGGTGATGATAATATACCGCTTTCAGAAATTTATAAATTAACAAGGTCTCTTAAAATATCAAATCCATCAACATTGAAGAATCAGCTCATGGATGAGAAATTCGGTGAAGTTATTTTTATACCTGTAGGTCATAAAAGAGGTTTAGTACGCTTTTGTAATAAGATGTTTAAACGCTATGTTAATCTTCGTCTCTCGCTTTTCAATGGTGTTGCTGAGAAAGTTGATGAAGCCTGGAAAAACTTTTAATATGTCTTTGTAGTTGGATTTCAGTTACTGACAAAGACACTTGGACCAGAGTCTATGCTCGACTTCCAACCTGACGCTGGACTGCGACGCGCCAGGGTCGGCGCATCAGCGCCGCGTTCATAGATTCCACAACAAGACTCTATTAAACCGATGGAGGTCCTGCAATGAATTACCATAGCGCAAATCCATCTCTAAACAGCATTGCCAGGGTCGCGGGCCTCCTGTTTCTCTGTACCTTTATACTCCCGACAATCAATTTCCTGCTGCTCTCCAAGTTTATGGCAACGGGAAATGCCATAGCCACAGCCGGAAATATCATGGCCGATGAATTGCTGTTTCGCATCGGCATTGTCAGCGAGCTGATCATATCTGTCCTTGCCGCAGTATTCGGCCTCACCCTCTATATAATCCTCAAACCAGTAAACAAGAATCTCGCGTTGCTTGCCTTTTGCTTCAAAATGACAGAAGCCATCCTGTTGGCTGTCATCGCCCTCGGCCATTTCATTGCTTTGCTGATGCTGAACGAACGGGCTGCTTTGACGGTATTTGCGCCGGATCAGATACAGGCCCTTGTCGGACTGTTTGTTAACTTGTATTTCTATGTAGGTGCCGTTGGGCTGGTATTTCACGGGCTGAATTCCACTATATTCCTGTATCTATTTTTCAAGTCACGATACGTTCCGAGAAACCTGACAGGCTTCGGTATTCTTTCCTATGTACTCGTCTTAATTTATGCTTTAATAATGATTCTAGCGCCGGGCTATGCAGCGAAAATGATGATTCAAACCATTTGCTTCACGCCGAGCATCCTCCTGGAACTGATACTTGGTCTATGGCTTTTGGTAAAAGGCTTGAACGCTCAACAGTCGGACAATCCTTCTTTTGGATCTGCCTGAATGGCAAAGCATGATGCTTCATGACAAGCGGGAGGATACCCATGAAAGCGATCGTCTGCGAAAAATACGGACCGCCGGATGTGCTTCAGATAAAAGAAGTCGAGAAGCCTTCTCCACGGGACAATGAAGTCCTGATAAAAGTTCATGCCACAACGGAAACCCGTGGGGATTGCGGCGTTCGGAAGGCCGATCCCTTCATCGTGAGGTTTTTCTGCGGCCTCACAAGGCCGAAAATGAACATCCTCGGGAGCGAGTTCTCCGGCGAACTTGAAGCAGTGGGCAAAGACGTCAAGTCCTTCAAAAAAGGCGACCAGGTATTCGGACTGACGGGCGACAATTTTGGAGCCCATGCCGAGTATTTGTGCCTGCCTGAAGAGGGGGCCATTGCATTAAAGCCGGTCAACATGACCTTTGAGGAAGCTGCCGCAGTCTGCGATGGGGCAATGCTTGCATTGACCAACCTGCGGAAGGCGAATATCCGGAGCGGGCAAACGATCCTGATCTATGGGGCATCAGGGTCGATCGGCACTGCAGGCGTCCAGCTTGCCAAGTACTATGGAGCAGATGTTACGGCTGTGTGCAATACACGGAATGTGGCGATCGTGAAATCCCTGGGAGCCGACAGGGTCATTGATTACACAAAAGTGGATTTTGCGAAGAATGGCCAAGTGTACGACATTATTTTCGATGCTGTAGGCAAGACTTCCTATCTGCGCTGTAAAAATTCTCTCAAGCCGGGCGGAATCTATCTTGTGACCGACCTGGGATTTCTATGGCAGAACGTTTTCTTTATACTGGTGACCGCAAAATTCGGCAAGAGGAGGCTCATGCTGCCGATCCCGAAAGAAAGCAAGGATGACGTGCTCTTTTTCAAGAAGATCATCGAAGAGGGGAAGTATAAAGCCGTTATCGACAGGCGTTATCCCCTGGAGCAAATCATCGAGGCAACGAAATACGTCGAGCAAGGCCAGAAAACCGGAAATGTCGTGATTACGGTGAAGCATAATTAATAAGGTTCTTCTTCATAATAAGTGGGTCATGTTACTTTCTTGCTTGCCCGAAGAAAGTAACCAAAGAATGGCACCCGGCGAAAATTCTTCACAGCATGCTCGGTCGTCCTCGGTACATTTCGGAAACTCGCCCTGCGGGCTCAGACAGTCCGAAATGCTTAACTCTCGGACTCGGTCGCATGCCTAAATTTTCGCATGGGGTGGTTCAAAAGCTTCCATCTTTACCCATACCCCGCACGTCCCCGGAACGGACCTATGAAAATTTTGGGCACCCGTCAAGGTCTAAGGAAGTGTCCCGAAGGGCGCCGCGCACTGTCTGAGGCCGAAGGACGAGTTTGCGCGGGCGAGCTGACGTGGCCTTAGACGGGTCAAAATTTTCATTAAGGCCGCGAAGGGGATGTGCAAAAAAGAGTTTATTTTACCCACTTGATTTGGAGAGGGACCATTATAAAAGGAGAACCTATCCTGTGAAACTCGTTGATCTGTCCGCCCTGATCAAACCAAGTCCCGAAGGCACGCCTCCCTTCCTGCGCACGGACATCGCCTATCATTCTCATGCTGCCGGCGCTGCCCAGGCGCAGGCGATCCTCAAGGTGCCTTCCTCGGTCTTTCGCAACAGCGAAGGCTGGGCGACCGAGACCATAACCAACCTGGGGACGCACGACACCACCCATGTCGACGCGCCCTGGCATTACAACAGCACGATCCAGGGACAGCGCGCAGCGACGATCGACGAGCTGCCCCTGGACTGGTTCTACAGCGACGGGGTTGTCCTGGATATGTCGCACAAGGCCGACGGCGACGCGATGAGCAGGAGCGACGCGGAGCAGGAACTGGCGCGCATCGGCTGTACACTGAAACCGCTCGACATCGTCCTAGTGCGGACGGGACGCGACAGCTGCTACGTACAGCCTGATTATATTTTCCGCGGCTGCGGGGTCACGCCTGAAGCAACCCGATGGCTCTATGACCAGGGCATCCGCGTTATGGGGATCGATGCCTGGGGCTGGGACCAGCCCCTGGATCAACAGGCGAAAGAAGCGTTGGCAAGCGGCCGGGCAGGAACCTTCTGGACTGCCCATCAGGTTGATCTGCCCTACGCCCATATGGAGCGGCTGGTGAACCTGGGCGCGCTGCCGCCACAGGGGTTCAAGGTTTCCTGCTTCCCGCTCAAGATTGCAGGCGGCAGCGCCGGACCTGCGCGGGTCGTAGCGATTCTGCCGTAGTTGGAAGCAGGACTAACAGCCACAAGAGCAAAAGGGGAAGAGCATGAATTGGAAAGTTATAGCAGGCAATCTTCGGGAAGCCCGGGAACAGATTGCGGAGATTGAAAAACGAATCGAAAAGAAAGATTATCCTGATGAGGCCGAGATCTATCTCAATCTCCAGCACGCATATCACCATCTTAATTTTGCCTGGAACGCGCGGACAATAAAAACAGCTGAATACGCCAGAATGACTGATGCTGATTTTAATAAGTGGGGCCAATTCCCGAAGGATATAGAGGTCTTCAAAATTGGGAAAAAGAGGATAAAGAAATAGATGCCGCCTTCAACGGCAACCTGCGTTTCCATCTTATGCCCCGGCAGCCGGGTAGGTCGGGTAGAACGGTTTTCTGTGAAACCCGACGCTGTAAGCTGGATTATTTGCAGATGTAATGAATAGCAAAGTGTCGGGTTTCGCTTTGCTCTACCCGACCTACCAACTACCAACTTGAGCTACGAGGGAAAGCGGTTTTGTCGGAAAACTTACAAACAGTGGCAAAAACAATATGCGTCAAATACGGGTATACGGGGGAACTATGAGAAAGAAGCATGCCAGGGTCAGGGTACTGTTCTGTTTGATTGTCGTGATCGCCGCAATCAGTGTGACTGTCTTCACCAGCTGCGGGGGAGGCGGAGGCTCAAGCTCGTCGGAATGCGCCGCTCCTGCTCTGGACGCTACAGGAACCTGGTGCATCAGCATCACCAACATAAACAGCAACTGCGGGAACACCAATACTACTCCCTATGACGCTGTGTTCACGCAAAGCGGAAACACGCTAACCGGCTCGTCGAATGGGGGGTCTTATTCAGGCACCATTTGCGGCAGCACGGCTTCTGTTACAGGGACAAATTTCGGTTTTACGACGACGACAAACTTTACGTTCTCGGACGCCACGCACGGCTCCGGCTCTACCTCGTATAGTAATGGATCGTGCAACGGGACAGATACCTTTACCGCCGCCAAGGGAGCATGCCCGTAATTTCCGCGTTTGCACAATCCGGCGTGCGCTATTGCTATGCTATAATGTCCTCGATACCTTATGCAAATTTTAGCTAACCTGTTGACCGGTGTCGGCGTCGTCCTCGTGATCATCGCGATGCTTTCCGGTTTCGCGTCTCTGCAGTCCCTTTTAGAGCGGACGCGCTCCGGCCCCGGTCTCCTTTTCGCCGATGTAGAGATCCTCGGAATAATAGCCCTCTCGTCAGCCGCTCTCGGGACCGCGGCACTGTTCCTCGGGAAGAAACTGAAAAAGCAGCGATCAGGCTCCTCATAACAGGGATCGTTGTTGTGGGGTTTTCGGACGCATACGCGGCCGTGACGCGATATAACCATTAGGAGGGAACGATGAGATATTCTTCTGTCTGCGGCCTGGTCCTTATTCTCGCAATGTCCCTTGCGCTTCCGGGTTGCGGCAAGGGCGGCGGCAACGGCAGCGGAACTCCGGCTTCCGATGCCAAGGCCCTGACTGCGTTCTCGTTCACGAAGCCCACTGCAACCGGGGTCATCGATGAGAACGCAAAGACGATCGCCGTCGCCGTGCCCTGCGGAACGAACGTGACTGCGCTCGTAGCCTCTTTCGCCACGAGCGGCGCGTCGGTCTTGGTGGGGAATGCTGTTCAGACGAGCGGCGCCACGGCGAACGACTTTACCGCTCCCGTGGCATACACGATAACGGCGGCGGACGGCTCGGCAGCACGGTATACCGTGACGGTCGCCGGGCCGCCGCGAGAGCTTTTTACGGCCAATTACTATAACAATACGGTTGCCGTGTTCGACGCGTCCCAGGGCGGGAATGTGAATGCCTTGAGAAAACTCGGTAGCGTGACCGGCGTATCCTACCCCCTCGGCATAGCCGTGGACACGGTGAACAACCAGCTCTTTGTGGCGAATTACATCAAGAGCACGATCACCGTATACAGCGGAACGGGCACGGGCAATATCGCGCCCCTGCGGACCATCTCGGGCCCGACCACCAGTTTGAACGGACCGGCCGGCATCGCCGTGGACACGGTGAACAACCAGATCTTCGTGGCCAACGTGAACAACTCGATCACCGTATACAACAGGACGGACAACGGCGATGTCGCGCCTGTGCGGTTCATTTCCGGAGCTACTACAAGCCTGAACGGACCGGGCGGCATAGCCGTGGACACGGCGAACAATCAGCTCTTTGTAACGAATTCCAACAGCAGCGCGATCACCGTGTACAACAGGACGGACAACGGCGATGTCGCGCCTGTGCGGATCATTTCCGGAGCCACCACGAGCCTGAACGGACCGGGCGGCCTTGCCGTGGATACGGTGAACAATCAGATCTTCGTAACGAACGGCTACAGCAGCGCGATCACCGTGTACAACAGGACGGACAACGGCAATATCGCGCCCGCGCGGATCATTTCCGGCGTTACCACAAGCCTGAACGGCCCGGCCGGCATTGCCGTGGATACGGCCAACAACCAGCTCTTCGTGACCAACGTTTCCAGCAACTCGATCGCCGTCTTCGGCAGGACCGACAACGGCGATGTAGCGCCTGCGCGATTCATCGCGGGCCCAAGCACGGGCCTGGACGGCCCACTCGGCATTGCTCTGGACACGATACAGAATCAGATCTTCGCGTCAAACTTCTACAGCAGCTCGATCACCGGCTACAACAGGACCGACACCGGCGATATCGCGCCCGCGCGGACCATTTCAGGCACAAGCTCCGGTTTGGGCTACCCCTCGGGAATTGCCGTGGACCCGGCGAATGACCAGGTCTTCGTTACCAACTCGAACAATGCGATCACGGTCTACAGCAGGACGGATGGAAGCAATGCCGGTCCCGTCCAGACCATTTCAGGCCCGACTACCAGTCTGAGCGACCCGGCCGGCATAGCCGTGGACACGGTGCATGACCAGATCTTCGTGGCAAACCAGGGCAGCCACGCGATCACCGTCTACGGTAGGACGGACAGCGGCGACCTTGCGCCTGCGCGGATCATCTCAGGACCGACCACAAGCCTGAGCGGCGCGACCGCCATCGCCCTGGACCCGGTGAACAACGAGATCTTCGTGACAAATCACAACCCCGGTTCGATCACCGTCTACCACAGGACCGACAACGGCGATATCGCACCCGTCCGATTCATCTCGGGCGCAAGCACCGGCTTGAGCTATCCATCGGGCATAGCCGTGGACACGGTAAATAACCAGATCCTGGTCGCCGACCTGGCAAGCACCTCGATCACGGTCTATGGAATAACCGACACGGGCGATGTCGCGCCTGTGCGGGAGATCTACGGCGCGAGTACCGGTCTGGACATGCCGCGGGGCATAGCCCTGGACCTGGCGAACGACCTGCTATTCGTGTCCAATTTCAACAATAATTCGATCACCGTCTACAACAGGACCGACAACGGCGATGTCGCGCCTGTGCGCACGATTTCGGGTACGAACACCGGGCTGGATATGCCGTTCGGCATAGCGCTCTGGTAGCGGACCAAGTCCTGACGGCAACCTTTATGAAATAAAATAGAAGGATTTTCTTTTCTGAAGGAGAAAACAGCTATGAAGAGCCGACATTTTTCGATTTCATGGGCAGTCGTTCTATGCATTTTGTTTTTAACAGGGTGTGGCGGAGGCGGGGGAGGGGGAGTCGGTGGTACGCCGACCGATACACCACCGGCTGCGTTTACGATCAGCAGCGTCACGGTCACGCCCCAGCCGGTCGTGACCACGGCGAACCTGTCCGCATCGGTCTCCGTCCCGGCGGGTTCGACTGCGAGTTACGGCTGGACCGTGGGTGGAATCGAAGCGGGCACAGCAAGCAGCGAGACATGGACGTCGCCGGGTATCCCGGGCAGATACACGGTCGGACTGGTCGTGAGCACGGGTGCCGAGACCGCGTCGCTTAGCACGGACATAACCGTGACAAGCGAAAGCCCGTGGCCGAAGTTCCGGCGCGATGCTCAGGGGACCGGTCTCAGCCCCGTTGTTTCGAGCGCGACCGGATCGCTCTTGTGGAGCTACCCAACGGGGAGCAAAATCTGGTCCTCTCCCGCGATCGGCGCGGATGGGACCGTGTACGTAGGATCGGATGACTCTAAGCTTTATGCGATCAATCCCTCTGGCACGATCGAGTGGAGCTACCTCACAGGGAATAAAGTCGAGTCCTCCCCTGCGATCGGCGCGGATGGGACGGTGTATGTAGGGTCGGAGGACTTTAAACTGTATGCGATCAATCCCTCCGGCACCCTCAAGTGGAGCTATCCAACGGGGAGTGCAGTCTACTCTTCCCCTGCAATCGGGGCAGACGGGACCATTTATGTAGGGTCGGAGGACAATAAGCTTTACGCGCTGAATTCCTCAGGTACGCTCAAATGGAGTTATCCCGCGGAGAATCTGATAGATTCCTCCCCGACGATCGGCGCAGACGGAACCGTGTATATAGGGTCGAATGACAAGAAACTTTATGCGATCAATCCCTCGGGCGCGCTCAAGTGGAGCTCTGTAACCGGAAATCTCATCGTCTGTCCCCCGGCGATCGGCGCTGACGGGACCTTGTTCGTGGGTTCAAAGGACTACAAGCTTTACGCGCTGAACCCCTCCGGCACGCTCAAGTGGAGCTATCCCGCGGGGTCTGTCATCTATTCCTCCCCCGGGATCGGCCCGGACGGAACTGTGTACATAGCGTCTGCGGACAGCAAACTGTACGCGCTGAATTCCTCGGGCACCCTCAAGTGGAGCTTTCCCACGGGGAACCAAATCTTCTTGTCGTCACCTGCGATCAGCGCGGACGGAACTGTTTACCTCGGGTCGATTGACAGAAAGCTTTATGCAATCAATCCCTCGGGTTCGCTCAAGTGGAGTTACGTAACGGGAGATTTTGTCGTATCTTCCCCCGCGATCGGTTCTGACGGGACTGTGTACGTCGGTTCCTATGACGGCAACCTCTATGCAATAAAGTAGGGCGCTTATGCACGCTTTGAAAAAAACAAGTTCAGTGCAGGTCGTCGCTCCACTCTGCATTCTGCTCGCGCTCATGGCCGTGTGCTTTGCACGAAACACGGTTTACCAGTCGGCAACCGGGCTCTGGGAAGACGCGGTCGAAAAAAGCCCGGGCAAGGCGCGGCCGCATTACAACCTCGGCCGGCTCTATTCCGACGAGCGGAGAAACGTCGAGGCCCTGAGAGAGTACCGGGTTGCGGAGCGGCTCGATCCCCTGGACCCGGTCACGCACTACAACATCGGCAACGTGATGCTGATTCTCGGCAGGGGGACGGAGGCGGTGCCGGAGTACCGGGCAGCGCTTGCCCTGCAGCCGAACTATCGCGATGCGCTGCACAACTTCGAGGTCGCTATCCGGATCGAGATCGACAAGGCGACAGCAGGAAAGAACCGTCAGGCTGAAGCCGCATGGAGAAACAATCTCGGGAACCTTTTCTTCATGCAACTAGCGTTTGCAAAGAGCAGGAGCGAGTACGAAGCAGCGCTCAGGCTCCTGCCGGGGTTTACAGAGGCGCGGTTCAATCTCGAAAAAGTTCTCGATGAAATGAGAAAGGCAGGGCAGCGCGGATAGAAATATCTTTGTCCGCCTGCACCTCTCCCTCAGAGACTGTCCTCGAATGATTTAACCGCGGAGAGAGGCTGGGGTGAGGGTGGGTTCGACCGCGGCAGCGGGCAGTGCCGAGCGGGAGATGCCTTCCGGTTCCGGGCTTGTCCGGGGTAATTTCCGGCCGTTGACGAGTATCACTTGCGAGGAGGGGCGACATGAAACACAGTTCTGTCAGGCTCATGATCCTTATGCTTGCGTTGATCGTGCTGTTCGCCTGCGGCGGCGGGGGCGGCGGCTCATCAGGCAGTACATCCGGGCCGCTCACCATCAGCAGCATCACGATCACGCCCCAGCCGGTGGTGACAACGGCAAACCTGTCCGCATCGGTGTCGGTGCCGTCCGGTGCGACAGCGATCTACCAGTGGACCGCGGGCGGGATCGGGATCGGCACGGCGAGCAGCGAGACGTGGACCTCGCAGGGTATCCCGGGGATTTTCGCGGTCGGCCTGGTCGTGAGCACGGGCGCCGAGACCGCGTCGCTGAGCACGGACATGACGGTGACGAGTCTGAGTCCCTGGCCCAGGTTCCGGCGCGATCTTCAGGGCACGGGCGTGAGCCCTGTTGTTTCCAGCTCAACCGGATCGCTTGCATGGAGTTATGCGACCGGAGGCGGTGTGTATACTTCACCCGCCGTCGGCGCGGACGGGACTGTGTATGCGGGATCGGCCGACAACAAACTGTATGCGATCAAGTCCGACGGCAACCTCAAGTGGAGTTATGCAACAGGAAGCGGTGTGTACTCTTCACCTGCCGTCGGCGCGGACGGGACCATGTATGCGGGGTCGGACGACGGAACCCTCTATGCGATCAGGTCCGACGGCAGCCTCAAATGGAGCTATGCGACGGGAGACATGGTCGATTCCTCTCCCGTGATCGGCGCGGACGGGACCGTGTACGCGGGATCGTATGACAACAAATTGTATGCGTTTAAATCCGACGGCAGCCTCCTGTGGAGCTATGCGACGGGCAGCATCGTGTGGTCTTCTCCCGCCCTGGGCACAGATGGGACCGTGTACGTCGCGTCGGATGATAATAAGCTGTATGCGATCAGGCCAGACGGCAGCCTCTTGTGGAGCTACGCCACCGGCGGCTCCGCCATGCTCAGGTCTTCTCCTGCCATAGGACCAGACGGGACAATATATATAGGTTCAGGAGTGGGGGATACCAGGCTGTATGCGATCAGACCAAACGGCAGCCTCAAGTGGAGTTATGTGACGGGTCAATCGGTCAGGTCATGCCCAGCTGTCGGCGCCGACGGAACCGTGTACGTTGGGTCGCAGGACTCTAAATTGTATGCAATCAAATCCGACGGCAGCCTCAAGTGGAGCTTCGCGACCGGAAGCTCTGTCTTCTCTTCTCCCGCCATCGGTGCTGACGGGACCGTTTATGTAGGGTCATGGGACAGCAAACTTTACGCGCTGAATTCCTCGGGCACGCTCAAGTGGAGCTACCCTACAGGGAATGGTATCTACTCCTCCCCTGCCATCGGAGCTGACGGGACCCTCTACGTGGGGTCGGTTGATTCCAAGCTCTATGCGATAAAATAGGCCGCCCATGCCAGTCATGAAAAAAGCAAATCCGCCGCAGCGTACGAAATTCGCGGTCCCGATCGCCATCGTTCAGGCCGCAGCCGCGGTCGTTATTCTGCTTGCCCTCGGAGCAGCGTCTCTTGCGAGAAACTCCGCCTATTACTCGACAATCCTGCTTTGGGAGGATGCCGCTGCGAAAAGCCCGGCAAAGGCGCGGCCCCACTACAACCTCGGCAGGTTATATTCCGATCAGCGGCGAAGCGGAAAGGCGCTCGGAGAGTACCGCGCCGCGGCACTGCTCGATCCCCTGGATCCGGTCACCCACTAAAATATCGGCAATGCGCTCCTCAGGCTCAGCAGGGCCGCGGAAGCGGCCCCGGAGTACCGGGCGGCTCTCGCCCTGCGGCCCGGTTACGCGGATGCGTTTCACAATTTCGAGGTAGCGCTCCGGATACAGATCGACGACGCGCGGACGAACAGGAACCGACCGGCGGAGGCAGCATGCAGGAACAATCTCGGGAACCTTTTCTTCATGCAGGGCTCGCTCGAGAAAAGCAGGCAGGAATACGAAGCAGCGCTCAGGCTCCTGCCCGGCTTCGCGGAAGCGCATTACAACCTCGGCAAAGTCTTCCTCGCGCTGAATAAGCCCCACGAGGCTGAGGCCGAGTTCCGCGCCGCAGCACGGTTTGACGGAAAGATGATGGTCGTGGAATCCTCGCACACCGCCGCCGCTGCGCGAAAGCTCGAGAAAACAAGACCGTGAACACCCCGTGCCTTCGCAGTCCCTGTTGTTTCCGTGTGCCGGATTCATGGTACAATAAAAGCAAACACAGGGAGTGGACTATGAAAAAGGGCAGACCTTTTCTGATCGTCGCGGCAGTCGTGCTGCTCGTAATCACCGGCTCGATCATCTACGTTCTTACGAACCTGGACTTTATCGTAAAAAGCGCCATCGAAAAGTACGGGTCCCAGGCAGTGAAGACTGCGGTGCGCGTTTCCTCCGTGAGCATCCGGCTCTCGTCCGGCGAGGCATCGATCAAAGGATTGACCGTTGCGAATCCACCCGGCTTTTCAGCCCCGCATATATTCAGCCTGGGAGAGATTCTCGACGAAGATCGCCGTGAAATCCGTCACGAAATCTCCGATCGTTATCCGGGAAATCCGCGTCGCCGGTCCCGAGGTCTTCTACGAAATAACGCAGGCGAAGACGTCCAACGTCGACGCGCTCAAGGCCAACCTCCAGGCAAAGGAGCCGCGACGGGATGCCGCGAAGAAAACGAAAAGCAAAGAGACGCGGCTTTCCATCAAACGGCTCGTGATCGAAAAGGGCCACATAGAGGCCCGCATCGCGGCACTGGGAGACAAGCCGCTTATGCTTGATCTCCCGAGAATAGAGCTGAACGACATCGGCGGGAACGGCGGCGCAACGCCTGATGAGGTGGCCAAAACCGTTGCCGCAGCCCTGGCACGGGAGACCGCGGCAGCGGTCGCCCGGTCGGAGGGAGAGAAATTTCTCAAGAGGGGAACGGAAGATCTGCTCAACCGGTACCTCGGGAAGTAGTTTCCTTTCGAAAAAAAACTGCAGAGAACCCCTGCCGAGCTATTTTCGTTCGCGCAATAGCGGGCATTTGAAACAGCTATCCCCCGTCCACGCAGTGTCATCCCCATCACCACCTCCTTTTCATAATCCTTTCATGTGTGATAAGTGGGTAGCAGACATTAACGGTACTATTTTAGTGCAATTGACTGTGGCTGCCGAAGCGATACAATATATGTGGTAGTTATGAAGCGGCAGTAAGTATGGTGCGGCTCAGGATGTATTCTCAGCCCTGCCAGAAAGGAAGTGTGGTTTATGGCAACAACTGCAGAAACCTATGAAGGATCAGAGGAGCGGTACATGAAGGGCGGCTCGCTAGCCGAAGGGATCGCAGGGGGCGCCGGCGTGGCGCTGGCGATCATCGGTCTGGCCAACATCATGCCGAGCTACATGATACCGGTGTCGACCATCGCCCTGGGCGTCGCCTTCGTGTTCGAAGGAGGCGCCGTGGCGCGTCGTTTCACCAGGCTATTCGCCGAAGCGACGAAGAAGTGGTACGACGTGTCGGGTCTGGGCTCGGGTCTGACCGCCGAGGTTGTCGGGGGTATTACCGGCATAATCCTGGGGATTCTGACGCTTCTCAATGTATCGCCAACAATCCTTATGCCCGCAGCAGCCATCGTATTCGGCGGCACCTTGATATTCAGCAGCGGAATTTCGGCCAGGCTCGATGAGATGCTGATCAGCAGGATGGGTGAAGACGAGCTCTACAAGGACGTGGCACGTGAGGCGGTGACCGCTTCTGCCGGTGTATCCCTCCTCTTCGGCGTGACCGCGGTTACGCTCGGGATACTCGCCATTGTCGGACTAAGCCCGGCAATCCTGAACCTTGTGGCATTGCTGGGAATCGGCCTCTCGAACCTTATGAGCGGCACGGCAATCAGCGGCAGGGTGCTCAGCAGCCTTCGCCCCCATCAGCATGCATAACCAAAACATGCCGAATAATGAATGAACAATAGAGGTATCCCAACCGGAGGTCCCTGAAGGGCGACCTCCGGTTTTTTTTGACGTAAAGGGCATGAACGAGGAGGGAGAGATAGTTTCCCGGAGGCTCAGTTCAAAAAGAATATCAGTTCCGATTTATGTATAATTATTTATATCAATACTGAAGCGGGTGTTTCCAGAACAGGAGGAACGTCCGGCTTGTCGAGTTCGGGTACGAAAGGGCCATCCCCGGAAGCTGCCACGAATGAGAACCGGTTTGCGACGAGGACCAGAAAAAATAAATTCAAGGTTGAGGGGTGTCGTGATGGCGAACATAGGCGTGACGATCGACAGGGATCAGTGCATCAGCTGCGAATCGTGCTGGACAATGTGCCCTGAGGTCTTTGAACAGAACTCCGTGGACAGCTGGAGCCAGGTCGTTCCCAAGTATCAGGTAGGAGGCGATCCGGCAAGCGGACAGTTTCCTGACACCCTGAAGGACAAGGTGAATGAGGCCGCTGATGCCTGCCCTGTCGCGATCATCCACGTAGGATGAACGGGCGGTCTTTTGATCCTTTGATGCGGTCTCTGCCGGAACACGGTCGGGGGGAACGATATGATACGATCACCGGTCTTCGCGTTGAGTACAGCGCTTGTTTTTTTGGCTGCGGCCTGTTCGGGAGGGCATGAAGTCACTTCTGCGGACAGGAAGTACCTCTTTGTGCCTGCGGAGATCGTGAGTTTCCCGATCGATCGGTACTGGCACAAAATGACGCCCGAGGGCGTGCCGTATATTTTTCTCAAAATAGACACCACGCAGTTCGGGTTCAGCGGCGTATATGGAACGATCATGGTGGGGTCGCAGGGCAGGGAAGTAAAATACCTGTGTCTCGTGAATATCCCTCCGACGCTCGGGCAGGCGCGCGAATATTTCAAGCAGATGATTCCTGAGTCCTCCCCCCGCATTTTCGGCGAGGAAGAAACGGTAGACCCCGCTCTCTATAAAGTCGATGAGACCTACCTCTACCGGGCAGACGACTATTTTTATCTCATCCTCCGGTCATCACGGGTTGTCTATGCCGTCCTCCTTGACGGAACAGGCGTAAAGGAACCGCAGGTACGATACGGCCTGAGGCAAAAGATTGCCTACCTCAAGGACCACCTGAACGCGATACAGTGATGAACAGGGAATTCCCGGGTGTTGTGGCCCGGCCAGCGGTGGTAGAATTTTAATGAAAGAGAAGAGGGATACGGGAGCGGAAAGAAAGGATGATCTGCCATGATAGCACCAGCATCGCTCAAGCGTGAACATGAAGAGCTTCATGCCGAACTTGTTGCCGCGACGAAGGCAGGCGGCAGAACTGCTCTTGCCGCCAAGGCAGTTGCGCAGGCGCTCCATCCCCATTTTGCAAAGGAAGAGGAATACGCCATGCCTCCGCTCGGGCTTTTGCCGGGGCTCGCGGCGGGAGAGGTCCCGCCGGACCGCGGAGGCGTGATCGCCATGACGGACAAATTAAAAGCGGACTTCGGACACATGCTCCATGAGCATAAGGCCGTTGTGATCGCGCTCCATGCGCTCATGGAGGCCGCGAGGGAAGAGAAACGGGATGAATATGTGCAGCTCGCTGAAAGGCTGATACTGCACGCACAGACCGAGGAAGAGGTCCTTTATCCCGCAGCAATCCTGATCGGAGAGTACCTGAAGCTGAAAGGGGACTGAGGCAGGTCGGGCCGGGAGGCAAGTCTGGTGAATGCAGAACTGAAACAATTGCTGCGGGAAAGAAAATCCGCCATTGTAAATGCATGGCACGAAGCCGTGCTGGCTGCCCCCGCGGGCAGCTCGCCCGATTTTGCGGAAAAGCAGCTGTCTCTCCTGGCCGGGGCACGGTACAGCGACCTTGAAGCAGGGCTGAATGCACTTTTCGACGCCCTTCTTCTGGGCGTTCTGGACGAGGACACATCGAGGTTTCTGGACAGCATTGTGGGAATCAGGGCAACAAGCGCTATAGCAGCGTCCCACTCCCTGAAGTTTTTCATCGCGCTCAAAAAGGCTGTACGAAGCGAATTGGGAAGCACGATCGTGAACGATCCGCGCTGGAGTGAGGAACTGACAGCCTGGGACGCCGTCATCGACGACATGGTCCTCTTCGCCTTCGACAGATACGCAGAGCACCGCGAGAATGTTTTCGAGCTCAACGCCGAGGAGGAACGGAAAAGGACATTCCGGCTTCTCAGGAAGGCCGGGCTCATCTCCGATGAAGGGGAATGAAAGGGGAAGGAGCGACATCAGCACCGAGAAGGAGATCCATTATGTCAAAAATAGAAAATGCATGCAAAGCAGTCATCGAAAAAGCCGAATGGGTTGCGATTGCGACGTCAGGCGTTGAGGGGGCTCATCTTGCGGGAACGTGGGGTGACTATATCCGGGTCTTGAGCAACGGCGATGACGGGATGCTATTTGTGCCGGTCGGCGGTTACCGCGCCACGGAACGGAATCTTCAGTCGGACAGCAGGATAGAATTGCTCTTCGCCACAAAGCAGGTGCAGGGCGCGAACGGGCCGGGGAAGGGATGCAGGGTCAGGGGCACGGGAACGATCGAGACCTCCGGGGACCGCTTCGCGGCGGCAAAGAAAAAATTCCCCTGGGCCAGGGGAGTGCTTGCCGTCAAAGTCGAGGAAGCGAGCGCACAGCTCTGACCTTACGCTGTAAGACGCGCAGGATCGAACGGCCGCGACAATGATTGTTTCTGCCGTTCATCCATTGACAGAAAGGACAGGAGTCGTCGTGATAAAGATCAAACGCGTTTATGACGAGCCGTCGCCGCACGACGGAAAGCGTATCCTGGTCGACCGGTTCTGGCCGAGAGGGCTCAGAAAAGAGGAGGCGCGAATCGATGCATGGTTCAGGGAGCTCAGCCCGAGCAACGAACTCAGGATCTGGTTCAATCATGATCCGGACAAGTGGGGCGGGTTCAAAAAGCGGTTCTTCACGGAACTGCGGGGGAAGGAAGACCTGATCGGCCAGATCGCGAACTACTCGATGCAAGGCACGGTGACCCTGCTGTTCGGTTCGAAAGAGGAGCGCATCAACAACGCCGTTGCGCTGAAGGAATATCTTGAAGTCCGCATGAACGCTTCCCGGGGCAGAAAAGCCGCATGACCATCCGGCGCTCCGCGTCGGCATCATAGCCTGTCCGCTTGCTTCCCGGTCCAGCATCGTGTATCATGGCCCCATGACCGAGAAGAAACAGGAATCCGCAGTCGCCACGAACCGCAAGGCGTTCCACGACTACTTCATCGAAGAGACCCTCGAGGCGGGCGTCGTGCTCCAGGGCACGGAGGTCAAGTCCCTGCGCGCGGGCCTCGCGAACCTGACCGACAGCTACGCCCTGGTGAAGAAGGACGAGGTCTTCCTGTTCAACGCCACCATCAGCCCCTATCCCTTCGGCAACATCATGAACCACGATCCGCTCCGCACCCGCAAGCTCCTGATGCACCGGGAGGAGATCCGGAAGCTCATCGGCAAGATGACGCAGAAGGGATACACCCTCATCCCGCTCAAGATCTACTTCGTGCGCGGCAAGGCCAAGGTCCTGATCGGCATGGCAAAGGGCAAGAAGGCCTTTGACAAGCGCGATACGATCAAGGAAAAAGAATCGAAGCGCGAAGTGGAGCGCGCAATAAAGGAACGGAACCGCTAGAGCACCCCCCCTCCGTCTCTGGTACAATTATTTCATGACGACCTCTGCCTCAGGATGCGGCCCTGAGTGCCCTCTCGGCGCGTTTTTGCCAAGCAAGGGACGAAGAACGCTTCCTGCATCTTAAGTCGGAGGCACCAGCCATCAAGGATTCTCACATCAAGGAGGCTATCATGAAACGCATTATCCTGTTCCTCGCGGGCTTTGCATTTTTGGCCATGGCGGCCGCAGCTGTCCCTGCCCATGCAAAGATCGTGGGAAAGAATGTCGAATATTCGGCCCAGGGCGTCACGCTCAAGGGCTATCTGGCCTATGACAGCGCGATCAAGGTCAAGTCCCCCGGAATTCTCGTCGTGCATGAATGGTGGGGACTCAATGATTATGCCAGGAAACGGGCGCGGATGCTGGCCGGTCTCGGTTACACGGCCCTGGCAGTGGACATGTACGGCGAAGGGAAGACGGCCTCGCACCCTGATGATGCGGGCAAGTTTTCGTCCGAGGTAATGAAAAACTTCGACACGGCAAAAGCGCGGTTCGCGGCCGGCGAGGAGTTCCTGAAAAAGCAGCCGACCGTTGATCCGACCCGCATCGCGGCCATCGGCTACTGCTTCGGCGGCGGCGTTGTTCTCAATATGGCGCGGCAGGGGGCGGATCTGAAGGGTGTCGTCAGCTTCCACGGCATGCTGGGCGCGGTCAAGCCGGCCGAACCCGGCGCGATCAAGGCGAAGCTCCTGGTGCTCCACGGCGGGGACGACAAGTTCACCACGCCGGAGCAGATCGCGGCGTTCAAGGACGAGATGACGAAGGCCGGCGCCGATTACCAATTCATCGTCTACCCCGGCGCCCTGCACAGCTTTACCAACCCCGACGCGACGGCATACGGGAAAAAGTTCAAGATCCCCCTCGCGTACAACAAGAAAGCGGACCAAGAGTCCTGGGACGCCATGAAAAAGTTACTGGGCGAAGTCTTGAAGTAGGTCACAGCTCCTTTCAGACGGACGCAGGCTGGAGTCACATGCCTGCGTCCCTATTTTTCCGAAGGCCTGCATCCGTCCGGAGCACGAACCAAAGTATGCAGTTCACCTGTCAGCCCTTTTATGTTATAGTACTACCCGGTCCGCACCGGCCCGGCAAAGACGGTGCCGGCCGCGGGGCGTCCTTTTTCATCGGCACTTCCGCACAATCCCACTGTTTTATGGAGATCGTTATGGACAGCGCAGACAGCAGCAGGACGGAGGGACATTTACGGTCGTCGATCGGGCTCGAGATGCGGGTCCGTGATGTGATGACGAAAAATGTACTTTCCATCACGAAGTTCGAAAGCATCATGAAGGTGGCCAACATCCTGACGGAAAAGAACATCAGCGGCCTTCCGGTGGTGGACAAGGAAAACAAGGTCGTCGGCATCATCACGCAGGCCGACATCCTGTCCATGGTGGGAGTGGGCCGGGAGCACACGTTCAAAGACCTGCTCAAGTATATGCTCGGCGAGAAGCTTCCCGAGCGCAGGTTGGGCGACCACGTGGGGGACATCATGACGACGCCGGCCCTTACCATCCATCCCGACTCGAATATCGCCGAGGCCGTGCGCATGATGGACGAGCGGAGGATCCGGCGGCTGACCGTCGTCGACGACCAGGGTATTCTCATCGGCATCCTGACGAGGGCCGACATCCTGAAGGCGGTCATCGAAAAAATAAAGCTGGCCCAGGCGGGATGATGGAACAAAAAGCTGTCTCGCGCAAAGCCGCAAAGGCGCAAAGAAAGCCATAACCGAAACAATTATAGTGACGTCGAAAAAGCCGGGTTGTACGCCTTTGACGCCACTCCGGGATCGTTCCATTTCAAATGGGTCATGCGACATTCCGGACAGTCGGCGATTTCCGGTATTTTACGAAACCGTCAATTTAGAACTATCCGAACCAAAAACTATTTTCGCTTCAGGCCAGTCCTTTCTCAGCGCCCCGGCGTCTCCGCGCAAAAACGATTTTACAGCGATACGGCGAGAGTTCTTTCCATGAGCGTCAGCGAGATCCGAAGCAAGTTGCGAACATACGCGAGCAGTGAGAAAGCTGCGGTCCTGCGCCGCTTTTTCAAGACCGGTCCGGGAGAATACGGAGAAGGGGACGCGTTCGTCGGGGTCATGGTCCCCGACATCCGGAAGGTCGCCAGGGAATTCTCCGCAGCCACCTTGTCGGACATTATGAAGCTTCTCGCCTCGCCAATCCACGAGGAGCGGCTCCTTGCGCTCATTATGCTCGTGCGTGCATACCGCGCCGGCGATGATGCGTCCAGGGAGAAGATCTTCGGCCTGTACCTCCGGAACACCAGGCACATCAACAACTGGGACCTCGTCGACCTCAGCGCTCCGCACATCGTCGGAAAGCACCTTTCGGGCAGCGGCCGCAGCAGGCTGTATACTCTTGCTCGGTCGCGGGACCTGTGGCAGCGGCGCATCGCCATCCTCTCCACGCTTAGTTTCATCAGGCAGAACGATTTTGCGGACACGCTGAAGATCGCCGGCATGCTCCTGTCCGATGAGCACGATCTGATCCACAAGGCCGTGGGCTGGATGCTGCGCGAAGTGGGCAAGCGGTCGGCTGCGGCGGAGGAGAAGTTCCTGCTGCGGCATTACAAAAAAATGCCCCGCACCATGCTCCGGTATGCGATCGAGCGGTTTCCGGCTGCGAAGAGAAAAAAATACCTGAACGGGAAAATGTGACCGCGGAATCAACGACCTTGAACCGCCGGGGCGCGAGGGACGCGAGGAAGGCAAAAGATATCTGCGGTAAAAAAGCATTTCGATCTCCTTGCGCACTTCGCGCTTTCGCGGTAAATTTTATTGTCGTTGCTCGACCCGCAGGTATCCGGGCTATTTCAATGATCCTCTCCATCATAGCTGCCATGGCGGAAAACCGGGTGATCGGGCGGGACAACCGGATGCCCTGGGACCTGCCGCCGGACCGCAAGCGGTTCCACGCGATCACGCGCGGGCATCCGGTCATCATGGGACGGAAAACGTTCGAAAGCATCGGCAGGCCCCTCTCGCGCAGGACCAACATCGTGCTCACGCGGCAGCCGGACTTCCGGACGGAAGGCTGCCTCATCGTCCATGACATCGCATCGGCGCTCGCTGCCTGCGCGGACGCGGACGAGGCCTTTGTCTGCGGCGGCGCGGAGGTTTTTCGCGAGACGATGCACCTGGTGGACCGCATTTATCTGACCGTCATCCGCCAGTCCTTCAGCGGAGATGCCTTTTTCCCTGAAATTCCGGCGTCTTTTGCCCAGGTCCTTCGGGCGGAAGTCGATGAGGGAATGCCCCATACCCAGGTCCTGTACGAGCTTACCGGCAAGCCGTGATCGCCCGTTTACCGTAGCAATCCCGACCTACCCTAAAAATACCCTGCCTCGGGTATGGTCTTTCCCGGTCGTAATCCCGTATAGTTCCGACTGAAAACATCGGGGATTCCCATTTTTTCCCGGCTTTTGTCCCTCTGGGACAAGTGCCTCAGCGCCGTCGTTTCGCCTGGTCAAACGCACGCGGCTTCTTCCCCCCTGTTCACAATCGTACTCGTCAATCGCGCCTGACGAAGGAAAACCTCGGAAAAAGCACGCACCCGGAATTTCATGCATACGAATGTCCTGTCGCTCATCGGTTATCCGCTCTTTATCGTAGCGCTCCTCGAGATGGTCCTGGGGATGCTGCTTCTCGTCAACAACCCGCGCAACAGCCGGGTGAATAAATCCGTTGCCGCCTTCTCCTTCTTCGCAGCCGCCTTTGCCTTGACCACGGCGCTTATGTATGTTCTCGCGTCGAGGGGGCGGGACGTCACCACACTTGCCCGCGCCAGCTGGATCGGCTGGCTGATGATCCCCGCGGCCGTCCAGTTCGTCTTTTATCTCCGCGACGAGGACAGCCGGACCGCCCGGATCGCCGGACGGGTGCTGTATCCCTTCTGGTGCGTTGTCCTCGCTGTCAGCCTTTCAACCGGCCTGATCGAACATGGCCACTACTCGCTGCTGCCCCATATCGACCGGTCCGGTATTCTGGGAAAGCCCCTCCGGATCGCGGGGATCATCCAGGTATCGTGGGTGATCGTGGAAATATTCCGGCTGAGGCGGCAGATGACGGGGTTGCGAAGGGCCCAGTTGAATTATTTCACCTACGGACTTCTGATCTTCATCATCGGAGGAGCTTTTGTCGAGGGAGTCCTGCAGCTTTTCGGCGGGTTCGGATTCGATCCCTGCCTCGGCTCTTATTTCAGCCTTCCCTGGGTGCTGCTCACGTTCTATGCCATGACGCACCATCGCCTTTTCGACGTCGGGAGCGTCATTTCCCAGACCTTGACGGTCGCGCTCTCGTCGATCGTGCTCATTTTTCTCCAGACGGTCCTGTTCAGACTTCTTGAGCCGGTGATGGGAGACGCCACAGCCATCGCCGTGTCCCTGCCGTGCATCGGGGTCCTTTTCCTGACCGGCGCATCGATCAATAAGAAGATCCAGGCACGCCTTCGGAGCATGTTCTTTCCGGCGCGGTTCGACTATCAACGGGTTATGGGGGAGTCGATCAGGGCCATCGGTGCCATCCTCAGTCTTCCTGAATTGCTGGACTTCATCATCAACAGCATACGGACCAGCCTCAGCGTCAACCGGGTATGCCTGTACCTCAGGGACGGAGACGGGCGCTACCGGCGGCGAAGGGGCCATGCGGAGGCCGCTGATGAGTGCGAAGAAGGGGCAGTGCCCCCGGCCGTCGTTGCAGGGATCGATCAGAGCGGCGTCGTGATGATCCGGGAGGAGCTGGAGGAAAAGCCGGAGGCCGAATTCGGCGCAATGAACGGGTGGATGAAAAAAACGGGCGCCGAGGCGGCCATCCCCCTCATATCCAAGGGAACGCTGCGGGGGATTCTGACCCTCGGACAAAAGGGCGGCGGCGCTCCCTACGCGCCCGGCGACATCGAGCTCCTCGAAACACTGGCTGTTCAGGCGGCCGTGGCGATCGAAAATGCCCTTCTGTACGAAGAGGCCCGCTTCGCGAGAGAGTCCCTTGAGGAGAGCGAGCTGAAGTTCCGCACCCTTGCTCAGACGACGCCCGCGGCCATTTTCATACACCGGGGCGGCAGGCTGCTGTTTACGAACCGGACCGCGGAGAGCATGTCCGGCTATACCCACGACGAGTTCCGCACCATGCACTTCTGGGACATGGTGCATCCCGATTACCGGGAGCTGGTGCGGTCGCGCGGACTACTTCGGCTGCACGCCGACCCGGCGCCGACCCAGTATGAGTTCAAGGTGATCCGGAAGGACGGCGCTGAGCGCTGGGCACTCATGACCGCGGCCCGCCTCGATTACGAGGGGGAGCCGGCGGTGATCGGAACGCTCGTCGACATCACGGAGCGCAAGGCGCTCGAAGGCCGGCTCCGGTACGCCCAGAAGATGGAGGCGATCGGGAAGCTTGCGGGAGGTGTGGCGCACGACTTCAATAATGTCCTCACCACCATTGTCGGATACGCGAACCTTATGCACATGAAGATCAAGCGGAGCGACCCGCTGCGCGACCAGGTGGATCAGATCCTTGCCGCGACCGAGCGCGCCGCGAACATGACCCAGACGCTGCTCGCTTTCGGCAAGAAGCAGGTCGTAAGCCTTGCCTCCGCCGACCTGGGTGACATCGTGCAGCGCATGGAGAAGCTTCTTGCCGGCCTGCTTCGCGAGGGAGTCCAGTTGTCCATCAGCCCGCAGGAAAAACCGCTGCCCATTCTTGCGGATTGCAGCCAGATCGAACGGATCATCATGAACCTGCTGGTGAACGCGCGGGACGCCATGCCTTCGGGGGGCCTGATCGCCATAAGGACGGGTACGGAGGAGCTGACCGGCGATTTCATTACGACCTACGGCTACGGCAAGCCGGGCGTCTACGCCATGATGTCCGTTGCCGACACCGGCATCGGTATGACGGCCGCGGTCCGTGAAAAGATCTTCGAGCCCTTCTTCACGACCAAAGGGCTGGACAAGGGAACGGGCTTCGGGCTATCCATCGTCTACGATATCGTCAAGGAACACCGCGGCTACATCACCGTGGACAGCGAGCCGGGCAAAGGATCGACGTTCACGGTCTACCTGCCGCTGGCGCGGGAACAGGCCGCGGCTGCGTCGACTGCGGCCGCCTTGGCACCCCCGCCCCTGCGCGGCCCGCGGGGCGGCAGGACGATCCTGGTGGCCGAGAATGAAGAGGATGTCAGGGAGTTCGTGAAGGCCGTGCTCGAAGGCCACGGGTACACGGTCATCGAAGCATGCGACGGCGAGGATGCATGCTCCAGGTTCACGGCGCACCGGGGCGCGGTCGACCTCGCCATCCTCGACGTCATCATGCCGAAAATGACCGGGAACGACGCCTACAAGACCATTATAAGACGGCAGCCCGGCTTGAAGGCCCTCTTTACCAGCGGGTATCAGGAGGACGTGATCCGCGAGAAAGGCCTGCTCCGGAACGGCCAATTCTTCCTGGGAAAACCGTTCTCCAAGAACGAGCTGCTGGAAGCAGTGCACACGGTCCTCGAGGGATTTCCGGACCGCGTCTCCCGGTAGTCCCAGTCCTCCTCACAAACCCGGCCGGACCACAGGGCCGGGTGCCGCAGACCTTGCCTGTTGACACTTTTCCCGTATGTGCTATAGTTTTCCCCAGTCAGGCAGCGCCACTCTATGTGCTGACGCTGCAAAATGTCTTGCCTTCAACGCCGCCCGCAGTATAGTATGATCGGGACGTCCGGCCCCCCGGGGCGCGCGCCGGCCGTCGCATCCTGCTGTTCCGGAGGACCCCTTGCCGTGAGACTGCTGATCGCTGATGACGAGAAAAACATCCGGGAAGTCCTGAGGAACGAGCTGGCGACGGAGCGCATCGACGTCGATGAGGCGGAGGACGGGGAGCGCGCTCTGGAGATGCTCGAGCAGAACGAGTATGACGTTCTTTTGCTCGACCTGAACATGCCCCGCATCCCGGGCATCGAGGTGCTCAAGAAGATGAAGGCCCTCGACATCCCCACGGAAGTCATCATCCTCACCGCCAACGCCACGGTCTCCACCGCCGTCGAGGCCATGAAGCTCAGCGCCTACGATTATCTGACCAAGCCGTTCCGGCTGGAGGAGCTTTCCTCGATCATCGACAAGGCCTGCGAGAAAAAGCTGCTCCGCAGCGAGAACCTCCTGCTCAAGGCGCAGATCCGGCGCCAGACGGAAGGACATCATCTCGTCGCGGAGAGCCCCTTCATGCGGGGCCTTCTCGAGACGGTGAGCAAGGTGGCGCCGTCCGATTATTCCGTGCTCATCACCGGCGAAAGCGGCGTGGGCAAGGAGCTGATCGCGGCGAGCATCCACCGCGAATCGAAGCGGTCCGGCGGTCCCTTCGTCACGATCAATTGCGGGGCGATCCCCGAAAACATGATCGAAAGCGAGCTCTTCGGCTACGAAAAGGGAGCGTTCACCGGAGCGACCGCGCGGAAGCCGGGGCTCCTGGAGGTGGCGAGCAACGGAACGCTGTTCCTCGACGAGATCGGGGACATGCCGCTGGCGCTCCAGGTGAAGCTGCTGCGGGTCCTGGAAACGGGGCGTTTTTACCGCCTCGGCAGCACCCGGGAGCAGAAGGTGGACGTCAGGGTCCTGGCGGCAACGAACAAGGACCTGAAGTCAGAGATCGCCCGGGGGGCGTTCCGGCAGGACCTCTATTACCGCATCGCCGCTCTTATGGTCAACATTGCCCCTCTGCGGGAGAGAACCGAGGACATCCCCGCGCTCATCGACTATTTCCTGAGGACCGACACGGAGTTCCGCCACAAACGATTCAGCGAAGAGGCGCTGGCGATCCTCATGTCCTACCCCTGGCCGGGCAACGTACGGGAGCTGCAGAATATCGTCCACCGCGCCCTTCTGCTGTCCAAGAACGACGTCATCCAGCCGCAGGACCTGCCTTGTGAATTCACCCGCGAGCAGCCCTCCGGGAGCGCGCGCCTGGAAGACATGGAACGCGAACATATCCTGCGCGTGCTGGCCGCGTCGGGCGGGCAGCGGGGCAAGGCCGCCGAGGCGCTCGGCATCGACCCGAAGACCCTCTACCGCAAACTGGCGAGCTATGGCGTTGCGGAATAGGGACGGCCGCGCAGCCGGCGTCAAGATCTGAAGAAATGAAAAAAAAGGAAACCAAGAAGAGCCGCCCGCGGGCCGCCGGGAGCGGACGGTCGAAGGAACCGAAAGAGCGAAAGCCGGGGACGCCTTCCCTCCGGTCCGGCATGAACGCGGACCTCGAGCGGCTGGTGAACGAGCACGCCCGTGACTGGATGAAGGCCAACAGCGAGCTGGCCCGGGAGATCGACGACCGGGAGCGCGTCGAGGCCGACCTTCGCGAAAGCCGGCAATTCCTCCAGACCATCATCGACTCGGAGCCGGAGTGCGTCAAGCTGCTTTCGTCCGACGGGACGCTGATCATGATGAACCGCGCCGGCCTCGCGATGATCCAGGCCGGCTCCTTCGACGAAGTAAAAAATAAACCCCTCTTTCCCCTCATTCTTCCGCCTTACCGTGACGATTTCAAGCGCATGACCGGCAAGGTCTTCCTGGGCAAACAGGCGACGCTGACCTTCGAGATGGCCGGGCTCCGCGGACGGCGCCTGTGGCTCGACACCCACGCCGTGCCTCTCCGCGGCAAGAACAATGAGATCATCGCACTGCTGGCGATCACGCGGGACGTGACGGAGCAGAAACGGGCCGAGGAAGCGCTGCTCAAAGAGAGCCGCTTCATCTCCACAGTTCTCGACACGGTCGGGGCCATGGTTCTGGTCCTGGACCGCGAGGGAAGGATCGTGCGCTTCAACCGGTCCTGCGAGGAAGTGTCGGGATACTCCTTTGACGAGGCGCAGGGGCGTCGCGTCTGGGACTTCCTGCTGCCCCCGGAGCAGGTGGCGCCCGTGCAGGAAGTTTTCCGCAACCTTACGGCGGGCCAGCTGCCGAGCAGGTATGAGAACTACTGGGTCGCAAAGGACGGGGGCAGGAAACTGATCGACTGGTCGAACACGGTGCTCCTCGACCGCAGCGGCGCTGTGGAATACGTCATTGCCACGGGGATCGACATCACGGGCAGAAGAATAACCGAAGAATCACTCCAGGACCGCGAAGAGCGGTATCGACTCCTTTTTCACCGCACACCGATCGGGATCTTCAATTACGACACGCGCCTGATCATAACGGACTGCAACGACAGCTTTGTCTCCATCCTCCGGTCAACCCGCGACAGGCTGATCGGGCTGAACATGAACGGGCTGGAGGACCAGAGCGTGCTGCCGGCCCACCGGGCGTCACTGGAGGGCAGGGAGGGCATTTACGAGGGACCCTATCGCGCCACGACGAGCAACGCGGCCATCTGGATCTCTCTGCGCACCACCCCCCTGTACGGACCGAAGGGCGTTATCATCGGCGGCATCGGCATCGTCGAGGACATAACGGCGCGCAAGGAGGCGGAGCAGTCGGTCCAGACCGCGCTGCTGAGGGCCGAAGAGGAGAAGAACAAGTTCGAGGCCATCGTCTCCGCCATCGGAGACGGCATCAGCATCCAGGACCTGGATTTCAAGGTCGTCTATCAGAACCAGCGCCACCGGAACATCATCGGCAACCATATCGGCGAGTACTGCTACGAGGCCTATCAGAACAAGGAGAAAACCTGCGACGGCTGCCCCGTCGCCCTGTCCTTCCGGGACGGCAACGTCCACACCGTCGAGCGGTCCAGCACCGTTCCCGGCAGAAAGATCTACGTCGAAGTCAGCGCGTCTCCCTTGCGGGACGCCTCGGGCAAGATCATCGCGGGCATAGAAGCGGTGAGGGACATCACTGCCCGGAAACAGACCGAGCAGGCGGTGATCGAGCGGTCGCGGCACGCGATGCTCGGTTCGGACATCGGCGCCGCGCTGACCCGGGAGAACGAACTTCAGCCTACGCTGCAATCGTGCGCCGAGGCGATTGTCAGGCACCTCGACGCTCACAGCGCGCGCATCTGGACGCTCGATCCCGACAGCATCATGCTTGAGCTCCGGACGAGCGCGGGCGCCGGCGCGCAACCCGGCGCGGGCCGCCTGCCCGTTGAGGACGGCGATTTCGAGATCGGACGGATCGCCAAGGAACGGAAACCCTACCTGACCAACCATGCCCCCGGCGATCCGCTCATCAGGGACCGGGACTGGGCTCTGCGGGAAGGCGTCTCCGCATTCGCCGGCTACCCGCTCGTTGTCGAGGACCGGCTCGTCGGCGTTCTGGGCGTATTTTCCAAAGAGGCTTTTTCCGAGGCCACGGTGCAGGCGCTTTCATCCGTTGCCGACGAGATCGCGCTCGGCATCGAACGCAAACGCATGGAGCGCGAGCGGGAAAACCTGATCCATGATCTGCAGGCGCTCATCGCCACGGTCAGCCGCTCCCACAAGGAATGGCAGAACACCTTTGACGGCATCCAGGACCCGATCTTCATCACCGACGCCGAGTACAAGATCACCAAGGCGAACCGCGCCTTCGTTGAATTCCTCGGCAAGTCCTTTCCCGAGATCCTCGGCCTGAAGTGCCACGAACTCATTCACCAGACGCCGGTCCCTTTTGCGAACTGTCCGCACCAGGCGATCAGGAGCACGGGAAACCCCGCGGACGTCGAATTCGTCGAGCCGAAAAGCAAGCGGACCCTCATTGTGTCCCACTTTCCCTACCTGGGCCCGGACGGGCAGTTCGGCGGCTGCATCAGCATCGTCCGGGACATGACGCAGGACCGGGAAAAGGAGATGCGCTATATCATGAACGAGCGTCTTGCTTCCCTGGGACAGATGGCCGCCAGCATAGCCCATGAGATCAATAACCCCCTCGCCGCGATCCTGGGGTGCGCAGAGGGGCTCCTGAACCGCGTGAACAGCTCCCGGTACGACCCCACCTTGTTCCGGAATTATCTGAAGATCGTCGAGGAGGAAATCGCGCGGTGCAAGCGGATCACCACGGGCATGCTGTCCTTTGTCCGGAAGAGCTCGCCTGAGAGAAAAGCCGTCGATCTCCGCTCCCTCATCGACCGGGCCCTCGAGATCGTCGGGTTCCAGGGCCGGCTGAAGGAGGTCCAGGTCGAAAAACGGTTCGCGCCGGCGGATCATGCCGTGTTCGGCAGCGACGGAGAACTGATCCAGGTGTTCCTGGCCGTGATCACCAATGCGCTGGACGCCATGAACGAGAAGGGATCGCTGACGATCGACACGATCGCGGAAAACGGAAGGATCACCGTTACCATCGGCGATACGGGGCAGGGCATATCGCAGGACAATATCAACAGGATCTTCGATCCCTTCTTTACCACGAGGGCCGACCAGGGCGGGACCGGCCTCGGTCTTGCCATTGCCAGAAAGATTGTTCTGGGCCACAGCGGCGACATCCATGCATCTGCTGAAGAGGGAACGGGTGCGACGCTCACCATATCCCTGCCGGTGTCGTAATCACAGCAATCCCAGTCGCAAGAAAGACCGACCCCCTCCTCCCCGGGGCTTCATTCGCAATCGATTCCTCACGGTTTTCCGTTCCTTTCCACACTCTGTCAGGCCCCTCTCCTTTTGACGTTCTCTTCGCATTGCCGCTCTTGGCAGCCTGTTGTAGAAGACATCGAACTGCATCAACGCACCCTGAAGGGTGCGGCTACCGTGAAACAAATCAACGCATATTCTCTGGTAGCCGCAGGCTTTAGCCTGCGAAAAGCCGTGCTTTTCAGACGATCGGGCTTTCTGCCTGACCCCCCCTTGCATTATGCCCGAGGTTTCAGTCGCAGCGAGAATTTATTCACTGAAAAAACAATCGTATAAGCCTGGCAAGGGTCTTGCTAGTAATATCAAGAAAATACCACGGCAGGAGGTGAAGTTCTTCATGAAACTCAACTGTTGGGAGCATAAAAAATGCGGCAGGCAGCCGGGCGGCCATAAAGCACAGGAACTGGGCATCTGTCCGGTCACGGTCTCGCAGGACCTTCAGGGCGCCCACGGCGGACAGCATGCAGGACGCGCATGCTGGGCTGTTGCGGGCTCGCTCTGCGGCGGAAAGATCCAGGGGACCTATGCCCAGAAGCTGCACAACTGCTGGCGATGCGATTTCATGAACCTGGTGAAGAAAGAGGAAGAACCGACTCCCTTCGGGTTCTCGGCCACGCGTCTCGGCATGGAACGGGCAATGGAGAAACTGAAGGCCCCGATGACATCATCGGCAGCAGCCGTTGTCAACAACAAGGAAAAACATTAACGAGGTCATCCTCGGACGATTAAAGAACAACTTCTTCTGAACCGCGAAGGCGCGAAGTTTGCCAGGAAAAACGGAGAATCTGCGGGGCGGATTTCCTTTGCGCCTTGGCGGTAAAAGATTGTAATTTTTTTCGTTGAAACTTGACTCAGAATTCAACATCTCGGTTTGTAAAATATCTTTAAGGATGGTCGCATGAAGCTGAATTGCTGGGAATTCATGAAGTGCGGACGGGAAGCGGGCGGCAGAAATATTTCCAGCCGGGGCGTCTGTCCGGCAACAACCGACAGCCGCCTCAACGGGGTGCACGGCGGCAGGAACAGCGGCAGGACATGCTGGATGATCGCGGGGACCCTGTGCGGCGGACAGATCCAGGGGACCTTCGGAGCAAAGTACAAGAACTGTGAACAGTGCGATTTCTACAAGGCGGTCCGGCAGGAGGAGGGAATGCGCTACCAGCTGTCCGTCATGCTTCTGGACAGGCTGAAAAAGAGCGCTCCGGCGGCCGTTCCCGTTGCAGCGCGCTGATCGACAGTTGTTTCCCGAGGAGAAAAGCCATGCTGCAGGATCAAGCGATACGTCGCGGGCATGAGGCGGACCGCGAACGGGAAGATCTCTTCAACACGCTCGAAGAGCTTTACCGCCGGTCGCAGCGCATGCTTGCGGCCCGGCAGTTCACCTTCGAGGACGCCCGGAAGCTGTCAGTGTCGATCACGAGCGTCCGCACCCTTCTCTCGGAGCTGGCGGAGATCGAGAGCAGGATGCCCTTCGGCCCGCAGTCCGCGGCCGCGATTCGGAACCTGAAGGACCGGTATTGGGAGCTTGAGGGCAGGGTCAAGGAAGCCAGAAACAGCCTTGAGAGAGACGGACACGAACCGGTCTGAACGCGGGGGCCTTCGTCCGCGGAAGAGACTTCGCGGGTGCCTCCTCCGGCGGGGGAAAAGGAGAACATGACCCGGATCCTTATTGCTGATGTGGACAAGAACTTCGGGGCAATCCTGAAGCAGGAGCTCGAAGATGAAGGATTTTCCGCCGACCTCATAAGGCAGCGCGGCCTTTCGTCGCTTTCACCCGGTTATTCGGTCGTCATTCTCGGCATGCTGGTGCCGTCTCTGGACGTGTTCAACAGGCTCAAAGGCATCAAACGGAGCAATCCCTCCTCTCACATTATCTTTTTTTCCGATTATGACGCACGGGATGAGGCGCCTTCCTTCATCAACGCCGGCGCCGACACCTGTTTCGCACGGAACGAAATTCAAGAGCTGAAATCCCATCTGCGGCATTACCTGGCAAACGCACACTGATCCGGAGCCCGGTGGCGCAGGTCTTCGCCGTCTGCGGATTATTTTCAGGGATATGCCGCAGAGTACACAGAGATCACGGAAAATGGCAAGAATATTTTCGCGCAAAGCCGCAAAGGCGCCAAGAAAGGCGCAAAGAGAGGCTCAGGCTTCTGGTTTTAAACCATAGACTTAAAGGTTTTCTTTGCGCGCTTTGCGGCTTTGCGCGAGACGCCTTTTTGTTTCCGGCTTGTCCGGGTTAGGGATATGCCGCAGAGTACACAGAGATCACGGAAAAATCTTTACAGAGAATGTGGTATGTCTCCGGGTCCTCGGCGATCTCTGCGGCTAAAGAAGAACTTTTACGAATCTCAGTCCGGTTATTTTTCCCCGGCATGACGGATGCCGGAGGACTCCGCGGAACGGAAACCTCCGGGCCGCGGGTACGTGACGCAAAAGGTTCGGGAACACGCCCTCCCGCGATATTACGCGGACGGCCTGAAGGAGCTGACCGAGTGACCAAGGAAAAGGGAGCGGAAGACAGGCTCAAGCGCGAGCTCGGGGACCTGAACCGGCGGTTCGCAGAATCGGAACTGCGGGTCAAGTGGTACAGCCGGGCCGAGCGTGATGCCGCGGGACGTTGCAGCCGCCTGAAACGGCTGGCTGAACTCGGCCTCATCCTGACCGGCGATCCCGTCGATGTGATCCGCCATATATCGCTGCTCATCGGCGAGCTCCTTGCCGTTCCGGTGGTGGTCCTCTCCGAGGTCCGCGGCGACGAGCTGTTTTTTCTCGGCACCTACGACGAACGGGGCGTCATCATCGCCGGCGGGTCCTGCGGTTTGCAGAACACGCCCTGCGCCACGGTGCGGGACTCCCGTGAGCTCCGGGTCTACCACGATGTGGCCACGAAATTTCCCGAAGCGCCCTTCCTCAGACAGTTCAACGCTTTTTCCTACTGCGGCCTGCCGGCGTTCGACAGCGCCGGCAAGGTGATCGCCGTCGTCTGCGCACTGGACGGCGAACCCCATGACTTCTCCGAGGAGGACCGCGATCTTCTGGGGATCCTGGCCCAGCGGGTCGGCCTCGAGATCGAGCGATGGAAGAACCTGGACGAACGCCGGAGGATGGAGGAGGCGCTGGCAGCCGAGAAGGAGCACCTTGCCGTGACCCTCCGCAGCATCGGCGACGGCGTCATCACGACCGACATGACGGGCCGGATCGTGCTCATGAATGCGGTGGCGGAGACCCTGACCGGGTGGTCCCAGGACGAGGCAGCGGGAAAGCTCCTCTCCGAAGTGTTCCTCGCCTACGACGACCGGACGCTCAGACGCTGCGAGGACCCTGTTCAGAAGGTGATCAGGACCGATGCCGCCGTCCCCCTCTGCAACCGCACGCGTCTCATCACGCGGAACGGAGCTGAGCGGACCATTGCGAGCAACGGCGCTCCCATCCGCGACCGCCAGGGGGCCATGATCGGCGTGGTGCTGGTTTTTCGCGACATGACCGAAACGAACCGCATGGAGACGGAACTCCTCAGAATGGCGAAGCTGGAGTCGCTCGGCGTCCTGGCGGGCGGCATTGCGCACGATTTCAATAATATTCTGGCGGGCATCATGGGCTTTCTTTCCCTGGGCCGGCTTTACTCCCGGCAGGACAAGAAGGTCCATGAGGTCCTGGGCAAGGCGGAAAAGGCGGCTGTCCGCGCCAAGAACCTGACCTCGCAGCTGCTGACGTTCTCCAACGGCAGCTGGCCGATCAAGAAGTCGACGTCCATCTCGGACCTGATCGCGGAGTCGTCGCAGTTCGCCCTGAGCGGCTCTGCCGTGAAATGCGATTTCAACCGGGCGCCCGACCTCTGGAACGTGGAAGTCGACGAAGGACAGTTCACCCAGGCGATACACAACCTGGTGATCAATGCAAAGGAGTCGATGCCCGAAGGCGGCATCCTGACCATCTCGGCGCAAAACATCGCCATAACCGATCCCGGGGACATGCCGCTTTCGCCCGGGCACCACGTCAAGATAACGGTCGCGGACAGCGGCTCCGGCATCCGGCAGGAACACCTTCCCATGATCTTCGATCCCTACTTTACCACGAAGACGACGGGAAACGGACTTGGACTGGCCACGGTCTATTCCATCATCAGCAAGCACGGCGGCCACATCGCGGTCCGGTCGAATGCCGGCGTCGGCACGGTCTTCGACATCTTTCTTCCTGCGTCGACGCACCGGGTCGTGCCTGAAGAGAAAGCGGTCGAGCCCGGCACCGGACACGGACGCATCCTTGTCACGGACGACGATGAAGTGGTGAGGACCGCGATCGGCGAGATGGCGCAGGCCCTCGGCTACGCCGTCGACAGCGCCTCGGACGGAACAGAGGCCCTCCGGCTGTACGAGCGCGCCGGGAGCGAAGGCCGTCCATTCGATGCGGTCATCATGGACCTGACGGTCCCCGGCGGCATGGGCGGCAAGGATGCGATCGGGAAATTTCTCGCCATGGACCCCTCCGCCCGCGTCGTCCTGTCGAGCGGGTATCTGGAGGGGCCGCTCGTATCCTGCTACCGCGAGTACGGGTTTACGGGCATCATCGCCAAACCCTATTCGATCGATGAACTCGGTCGCGTGCTGGACGGCATCATCAAGAACGGCAAGGGCCGGCCGCAGGCTCACGCCGGGCAGTGAAGTTGCGCCGAGCGCTCCTTCCAAACATCGTTTGAGACTGCGAATGACCGGGCCCGGGTGCAGCCGGTCAGGAGTTCACACCTGCGCCCGCACCCCCCATCGCACCATCCCGCCCTTTTCTCACTCAGCATATATCTTGACAACTGCAACTAAAATAGGATATAAGGCTATGCGAAGAGGCATTGCGGCTTTGCGCGGTTGCATGCAGTATAAAGCGAGGGGGGGGAGGTGAGACGCGGACGCCCGTGACGTAAAGGGGCGTTGCCACAGCAGAAGATTTGCAGCCGTGGACGCTGCCGACGCTTCAGCAGTACAGCATGAACCTAACGACCCAGAGTAATTCCTACTAAATATCTATTCAGGAGACATCATGAAAAAAATCGCACTTCTATCAATTGCAGTACTTTCATTGTTCGTTATGACCACAACGGCCTTCGCAAAAACTTCCGGCGCGGAAGTCGACGCGTCGCTCGTGCTGGCCACGGCGCCTGCATCGGGCTTCGATTCCGGATTCGGCATCAACATCGGGGCAGGTGTCCCGCTTCCGCAGATGAACAAGGACCTTCAGGGAAGGGTCGAGTTTTCCTACTTTACCTGGAGCGCATCGGACCTTCGGCATTGACGTTACCTATAAGCGCATGCCGTCGGCGCAGGGGGAAGGTTCTTTCTCCCGGTCCGCAATAGCCCCCTGAAGGTCTATGTCCAGGGACTGGTGGAATTGAGCTTCGACGAGGTGGAAGTCGCTCTTCCCGGGCGGCCCTTCGGCCGGCACAACACGGCTTCGGAGAGCGATATCAATTTCGGCATCGTCCCCGGCGCCGGCATCGAGCTTCCGATCAACCAGCAGCTCGGCTTTGTTGCCGACGCGCGGTGGCACCTGATCACGGACAACTATTTCACCCTCCAGGCCGGGCTGGCCTATCATTTCTAATCAATATTCATTGTCCCTTCGCCCTGTCCCGCATCTTCGGGGACAGGGCTTTTTATTTGCCTGCAGAATGAAATTGTCTCCGTACCGACCTTGACTTTAGTGCAAAGGTTCAGTAATGTCTAAGCATCTGTGTTTCTTGAACAAGGCAGGAGCTGAGCCGGTCGACGATACAAAGAGGTGTCCCTGGTTCCATGATATCGAAAACCATCGATAAATTGCAGAGCGTGAGCCCCTGGCATTTCATCTGGATATCGATCGTCAGTTCGGAGCTGATCACCTATGTCCTGAGCACTATCCAGGGGCGCGTCTGGTGGGGGGCGGTATCGAGGGAAACGCTGATCATCGGCGCCATCGACGCCATGGTTGTTCCGTTGATCGTGGCGACGACCGTGGTCTATTTCGTCAGGCGCACCGCGGAGCTAAGGACGTTCAACGAGCAGCTGCAGGAGGCGAACGCGAAGCTGCGGGAGATCGACCGGATGAAATCGGACTTCATCTCCGTTGTGTCCCACGAGTTTCGAACGCCCCTGACGAGCGTCAAGGCCTGCGCCGAGCTGATCATTATGAAGCCGGGGATGCCTGAAAAGCAGCGCGCGCGGTTCATGAACGCCATCAACGCCGAGACGGACCGCCTCACGCGTCTGCTCACCGACCTTCTCGATCTCGCCCGGATCGAGGCCGGGTCCATGCAGTGGCGGGTCTCCGACGTGTCCGTGGAAGAAGTCATTGCCGACTGCGCATCGGGCATGGCCCCGCTCTTCGACAACAAGGGTTTGCGCCTGACCACGGCCGTGAACTCCCCGCTCCCCCGGCTTTCGGGAGACCGGGACCGCCTCATTCAGGTCGTGATGAACATCCTGTCGAATGCAGTGAAATATACGCGGCCCGGCGGAGCTGTCCGCATCGAAGCGCGGCAGGAGTCCGCGCCGCTGCCGCAGATCGTCGTGGAGATCTCGGACACGGGCGTGGGCATACCGCCTGCGGAGATCGAGCTGATCTTCGAAAAATTCCACCGCGCCGGGGACCAGCTCTCCAGTACGGTCGAAGGGACCGGCCTCGGCCTCGCCATCGCGCGCCAGATCGTCGAACACCACGGCGGAAGGATCTGGGCGAAGAGCTCGGAGGGGAAGGGCAGTGTCTTCACCTTTACCCTGCCGCTGCCCGGCCTTAAACCAGCGCCCCCAGCCTGAAAGCGACCGCCCGCGCGGGGCGGGAGACATTTTCCTTGATTTTTAATCCCGTTCGTACGATAATGGCCGACTTGAACAAGGCTTGATGGCCTGTCAGTTTGCAGACTTGTCAGCCGGACCAGTTGTCCTTCGGGGCACGTACATTTTTCTAAGGAGGATTTTCGTAATGCGTATCATTCTTTTGGGCGCACCGGGCGCAGGCAAGGGCACGGTAGCGAAACTGTTGACGGCACTGGACGGCTCGGTGCAGATCTCGACCGGCGACATTCTCCGCGGCGCGGTCAAGGCCGGCACGCCGCTGGGCAAGGAAGCAAAAGGACACATGGACAGCGGCGGCCTGGTGCCGGATTCGCTCATCATGGGCATCATGGAGCAGCGGCTTCAGGAAAAGGACTGTCAGAGCGGATTCCTGCTCGACGGGTTCCCGCGCACCATACCGCAGGCCGACGAGCTGGGCAAGCTGCTCACGAAGCTCAACATCAAGCTTGATCTCGTGGCGAACATCGACGTTCCCCGCGACGTGATCCTCGACCGCCTTACCACGCGCAGGACCTGCTCCAACACGTCGTGCCAGGAGATCTACAACATCAAGAGCAATCCTCCGGCCCCCGGCGACAAGTGCAAGAAGTGCGGCAGCCCGACGATCCAGCGTGCGGACGAGACCGTGGAGGCCATCTCCAAACGGCTCGATGTCTACAACGAGAAGACCGCGCCGCTCATCGGCTACTACGACAAGAAGGGCCTGCTGCTCACCATCAAGGAAGCCTCGAGCGACGGCGTCGTGAATGCGATCAAGAAGGGGATTGCGGCGAAGAAGTAAATGTCGTAAAGAGAAGTCAGTTCTGGAAAGCCGGGCGTGCTGCGAAAAGCGCGTCCGGCTTTTTTTTATTCTTTTCCGGTGATGAGACAATGCTGCAGGATCCTGATTGCAGGAAAAGACTTGTTCACGCGGAGACGCGGAGGCGCAGAGAAAGAGAGCAGACAAAAGTCCTTATTGATAAGGTGGTTATTTGTTAAAGCCTCATTCCGTCATTCCGGACTTGATCCGGAATCCAGCGACTTTTCAAAAACTTCTGGATTCCTGCTTTCGCAGGAATGACGGCCGATGGGATTTCATTCTTTGTAAATTTCGGACATCATGACCCACATCATACGCTTCGCCATGCCGGCCTGCTATAATCGATCAAGATATCGATTCCGACAAGGAGGCCGCCCATGGACCTGAGCCCGAAGACCAAAGTGAACGACCTTATTTCCCGGTACCCCTTTCTCAAGGATTTTCTGATCAGGCTGAACCCCGAATTCAAGATGCTCGACAATCCCTTCCTGCGAAGGACCGTAGGCAGGATCGCCTCCCTGGGCAAGGCCGCCATGATCGGCGGCATGGACGCGAAGAAGCTGATCGACGATGTCGCGGCCGAGATCAAGAAACAGACGGGCGAAGCGGTGACCGTGTCCTACGGCGAGGGCGGACCCGACGAGCAGGACCTGAAGATCGACAAGATGAAGGAGATCATCAAGGAACTCCATGCGGGAAAGGACGCGGAGTCGCAGAAGAAGAAGTTCGAGGACCTGATCAAGGATGTGGCTCCCTGGGAGATCGCGCAGATGGAGCAGAAGCTCATCGCCGAAGGCATGCCGGAAACGGAGATCAAGAACCTCTGCGAAGTCCACGTAAAGGTTTTCCAGGAGGCGCTGGAGCACAAGACCGTGCCCGGACTTCCTGCAGGCCATCCGGTCCATACGTTCATGCTCGAAAACCGCGCCTGCGAAGGAATCCTGAAGGAAGCGGAGGCTGTCACGGACTTTGTGAAGGATAAGGAGAAGCTCCTGGGAATCCTCGACCGTCTAGGGCAGCTTGACAAGCATTTCCTCCGCAAGGAGAATCAGCTTTTCCCGATCATCGAAACCAAGGGCATCACCGGGCCGTCCAAGGTCATGTGGGCGCTCCATGACGATATCCGCGGGTTCATCAAGGACGTGCGGAAGCGCGTAGTCGACGGGAAGATGGAGAAGGTCGCCCTCGAGGCCATGGTCAAGATGGTCAACGACATGATCTACAAGGAGGAGCATATCCTCTTTCCCATGGCGCTCGAAACGCTTTCCGAGGAGGAGTGGGCAAAGGTGAGAAAAGGCGAGGAAGAGATCGGTTATGCCTGGATCAAGCCGGAGACGCAGTGGAAGCCCGCAGCGGGCTCGTTTCAGCAGGAACTGCTCGCGGAAAAGGTGGGGAGCTTGAATCTCGACACGGGACAACTCACGGCCGAGCAGGTGAACCTCTTGCTCACGCACCTGCCGGTGGACATTTCCTTCGTGAACGAACAGGACGAAGTGGTCTATTATTCAGCAACGCCGGACCGCCTGTTTCCGCGCAGCCCGGGCGTGATCGGCCGGAATGTCCGCAACTGCCATCCGCCCAAGAGCGTGGGCATGGTGGAGAAGATTCTCTCGACGTTCAAGGAAGGGACCCGGGACACTGCAGAGTTCTGGATCCAGATGCGAGGGAAAGTGATCTACATCCGATATTTCGCGGTCCGCGACCAGGCGGGCAAGTACCGGGGCTGTCTGGAAGTGAGCCAGGACATTACGGCGATCCAGAAGATCACGGGGCAGAAGAGACTGCTGGACTGGGACTAGACGAATAAACGGGCATCGTCTCGTTGAGGGACGGTGCCCGTTCATGTTCGCTGCAGCTTTCAGCAAATATGATTGACGTTCTCAGATGAATCTGCTGAATTTGGCGGCGAAAAAAATGGCCCTTCACGCGGGATTGAAATCCGCAGTGAAGGGCCCATTAATAAAAATTTGATCTATCTGCTGAAATAACTTTTTGCCAGATCGTTCAAGAAGACGTATACATGCACCGGATCATCCAGATCACCGTCACCATTCAGGTCGGTCTGTAGATCGCTTTCATGCGCGCGGTACTCGATCATCTCATTCGATATCTCGCCCCAGTGGTGTTTCACCAGTCCGGTGTTTATCATCCTGCCCGTCGGGATATCGTAGAGCACGACAACCGGCTCGTCGAGGTCTCCGTCTCCATTCAGATCTTTTCCCCAAACCCATTCACTGGCTGCAACCGCTATGATGCCGTTGCTTATGCTGGGCATCGGGCCATCGGAAAAAATGGGAGTAAGAACATATTTCCCCGTTCCGATAACATAATAGGCCACAAACCCGGAGGTTGAATTGAAAACGATGGTGCCGTTATCAATGGCGGGCTCCCACCCGGCAATGCCGGTATCGGTCGTCTGGCCGGTGCCTACATTGTAATAGCTGATGTTCCCGTTAATGTTCTGGAAGGAGACGATATTGCCGTTGAATGACGGATGAACATCCCATTCGTTTGCCGCCGGCACGCCCGTCTGAGAGTTCAGGTCCGTATTTGTGTCGTAGATGTTCAGCTCCAGGTCAGGAACCGTGTCGCCGTTCAAATCTCTCGTCGCGCTGACATACACGATCTTCCCGTTGCTGACGAAATGATTGCTGTCCCCGCTGCTGAACTGAGAAAGGGGTATCTCAGTATCAGTCCACGTATTTGCGCTGATGGAATAGTAGCCGAGGGTTCCGGTGTCCGAATTCAGGAAGGCTATGATGTCACCGCCGATGGAGGCAAATTCCGCCGAGATGCCCGTGTTCACCGTCGCTCCTGTGCTGACGTTGTAGTAGCCGAGCACATTGTCATCCATGTCGCCGTCGTTGTTGTAGTCTTGCTGGTCACCGCTTTCGTTCATGGCCATGGTAATGATGCTTCCGCTCACAGAGGTGTCGCCCCAGGCTGCTCTGCCGGTGGTGTTGATCGTTTGGGGTATATACATAAGATTGGTTGCAGCGCTGTTGGGAAATTGTCCCGGGGTGATCGCAAACGACACGGTGGTACTCCGTCCCGAGCCATTCGCCACTGTCAAGGACAGGGTCCCCGCAACGTTTTCATCATATCCCTGCAGCACCGCGGGATTAGCGGCGGAGTTCGTGAAGGAAAGTCCGCCGTCGAAGGACCAATTATATGTCAGCTGATTCGAAGGTCCGGAGTCGCTGACGCCCGCCAGAAATGTTACTTCCGAACCGCTACGGCTGGCAGACACGCTCGTGATCGCAGGGTTGAATAGCACGATTACATCGGAGCTGGAAAGATTCTCGACGTTCGTGGTGAAGCTTGTTTCGACGATGTTGCCCTGGCTGTTCGTAACCTTGATCCGGTGCGTATAGGTCCCTGTTGCCGTCGGTGCCGTATACACGGTCACCAGCGAGACAGTTGAAACGCCTACCGTTACATTCCCGCTTGTAGGGCTGAACGATCCGTTGGACGCAGCCGCGGTAATCTCATAGGCCAGGACTTCTCCCGAATTTCCCTGCATCACGAAACTGACGGGAACAGCGCTCGACAGAGCGATCTGAGCGGGCGAGCTGATCAGCGTGATCTTCGGGAACTGCTGCGACGCCGCGTTTGCGACGGAATCCATGACGATCTCGATGTGGTCATCATCACCTGTCAACGTCTTGTAGGTGGTCCCGGTAAATATTTCCGCGGCCGCGCCGTCATAGGCATGAGCTAATACGGTGAGCTGCACCCCCGTGGGAAGATTGCTGATCGTCGTGCTCCAGATGCCTCCTGTGTTGGTAAGTTGCTTCCCGTTGGCGAGATAGGTGGAGCCGTCTATGACATCAACGGTAATCATTGCGATGTCGGAAATGGCACTTGCCAGAGCCTTCGCGGCCTTCGCGTTCGTGTTGCCTGAAGCGGAATTAAAATCGACTTCGAGTGCTGCAGATGCGTTATTACCCGAGGAATTGCCGCTCGAAGATCCTCCGTTGCATGCAGACAGCGCGGTAAGCAGTAAAACCGAGACAGCCAATGAAAGCAATTTTTTCATCATTCGTAAAGTCTCCTTTTAAAAGATTGCTGGTCATCATTCATGACCAGGTGCCTCAGAAAATGCCGTAATAATATCTCTTTCCTCCTTCCCGGGACAAGTTGCGCCCTTTCGAGCGGTATGCAGATTTCTCGATTCGCTCCGCTGGTAGACTTTTAACACTCCTGCACAGATATTTTGAGAGGTGTTCGGCAGCAACACAGTCATGGCTGCAGGCCAAATATTCATTGACGATTCATCGTCCGATAGCTCTCACTGTGTTATAGAAGCACTGTCATTGGAGCAAAATAAGCAGTTTCGCTCCAATATGCGGTCATTGGTCAAATACGTTGAACTGGCCCGGCCTGCTCGGAAACTTTATTAATGCAAAAAGTTTTGTAAAGAATTGTGTACTGATTAAGGCGAGATCTAAGAAGTGTGTATCGTGGAAGTGACGCGACTGTACTATAAGTCCGGATAGTTTGCAAGATTTTAAATGGGGTATTTTTAGGGTAGGGACTGAACAAAATTCAGTTTTATGAATATAAGAATTGAGAACAAACTGCCTGTCTGAAACAGGACCTACCAACTTACCGATAAAAAAAGCAGAAATGTGCGATATGTTGCGCTTAAATGCGACACTATTTGACAGTCTTTCATGCATTGCGATCAAGCTGTAAAATATTAAACGCAAAGCAAGAATCAGAGAATATTTGAGAATGCTTCAGGCAGGATAAACGCTGCGTGATCTGAGAAATTGTTGTCAGATGCTCGTTGAGAGTAATCCGTATTCGTTTTTTTGAGGTGCGGTACCATGCAGAAAAGAGTGGGAGCTGCTGGAAGTGAGCCAGGACATCATAACGATCCAGAAGATCACGGGGCAGAAGAGGTTTTTGGGATTGGGCTTAGACGAAAACGGGGATCGTCAGCGCAGAGACGGCGCCCGTTCATGTCCGTTAAGGGTATTTAAAACGTTTGAGATTGAGAGCGTCTTTCCGGCCGAAAATGAGAGGTACACCTACAAATCTATAATTTCGATTGAGTGAAACAGTCATTAAATACAGGATGTAAATCGCATATGCCTAATTTCCTATGTACGATCCCATGCGATCCTTATACTGACGAAAAAACGAGAGCCCCAAAGGTGAAAATGGGGCTCTCGCTGTCAGCTGCTGTCATGGAAAATTAATTGTTGCAGGATAAGGAGTTACGTCCGCAGGAACGGACTCTTCCTCAGGATAAGAACAATAGCTGTTTCCGGCTTCATCTACGGATGCGGGTTCGCAGCTAAGAACACCGATATAATGATGTTGAACGATGGGGATCCGGGTAACACCATCCGCAGCGAGACTGTATCGGAAGGGGTCACTCGGTGTCGGCGTTAACCAATTGCCGTACTCGTCAGATTGGTTCAGACCGCCGACAAACGATTCGGCATACGAGTCCGAGTCCACTATGTCGTCCCACGCAAGCTGCACATAGTTCGTGGTCTGTCCGTCGACGAGAGCTATCAGTCTGATATAACGGCCTGCCGGGACAGTTGCCGTTGCTGCTGAAGGAAGCAGTGCCGTGGGCTGGAAGTTGGAGAAGGCGACATTGAACGTTATGGGATAAGGATAAATATATGGTTCCCCTTCTTCTCCAAATATCTGGTTGTTGTTTAAGTCCACCCTGGCTGAAAGTACCGAACTGGAGGTGATCATGGAGGCCAGATAGAGGTGATAATCGAGCGAAAACATTTCTGTCAGGTTCCAAAAAGATAGATGAGTCGGCTCCAGTAGATCTTTCATGCCAACTGCGATTGAATTATCAATTTCATTCCCGAGCGTGCCTTTGAACACGACCTGGAGGGTGAGGTCTGTGATGCCTGCGGGGATGGGGCTGCTCGATAAAACGAAGGTGAATTCTTCGGGGTCGGCTGAACTAAGTGATGTTATCGGAATCGATGTGGATACGGAATAGGAATAGGTCAATGCAGTCATGACAGCCCCGTCCGGAGGGTAGTTTGATAAGTCGGAGACGTAGTTAGGAATGATCTTATACCTGGCCACGGCCTGAAGGGTACCTGTGCCTATGTTCTCATTCAGCGTAGTATTCTTCACCTTTGCCTTGATTTTGGTGAACTGCTGGGGTGCCACACTGCCGTCTATAACAGAGTAGACAGTGGTGCTGGGGGCGGATATCTCCAGCGTGCCGCGGAAGAAGTAGTTCAAGAGTGCGGCAGAGTAGCCCACGGCGCGGGAGAGGAGACGATCGGCATAACCTTTATGGACATTGTCATCCATAGGAGAGATCGTGATAATGTTTGAAAGGGTTTCTTCGGGGTTAACCGGATTTACTACTTCCACCCGGAACCTCAGATAATCGACACCGGCAAGCAGATAGCCGGTGTCTCCATCAGCAGTTTTTTCCCAATATTCCCTAGGAACATGGGTGCCGGGATGAACTGGATCGTTAATATTCGCGGTCGTTCTGCTGACGCTTGAAATGACGCTTGGAAAATCAAAATAGTGTTCCGGCGTTACAGTTGCCCCTTGCGTCGATGAGAACGTATAGTCGCTTACGAAGTTGGCGTTGGTATATTCTGCCAGACCTGGATTCGTCAAATGTGAAGGATTCATTTGTGGTGTATACTGTTCGGTATCCCAGAAATCGGTGAGGTGCAGATTGGCAAAAGTTGGGCTGGTAGATGTTACTCCGGTAATAAGGTCATCGTGCGTCTTCACGTAAAACTCAAAAGGGTTGTACGGCCAGAGTGAGCCGTATACACGCGGATCAAACGTTAAATGGGACTTAAAATCATTTCTCACGTGCGCCGGCACCGCCATGTCCTCCAACAGGTGAATAACCTGTCCGAGCGCCTGAAAAGTCTGAGCAAAAGCTGTCTCCCTCCCGGTAGCCCCAGTGGGAGAAATGCGCGTCAATGCCTTGAAGTAGTAGATACGTGCGTTATCCCAGTTGTTCGGGGCTGGCGGATCCAAGTATGGATTATAGGCATTATCCATGTTTGCCTTCTCAGTCTGCGATTTATATCCCGTCGCCCAAGTGATATTCGAATACAGAGGGGTCCAGCCCGTCAACGTGCTGTAAATAGACTGCAAGGCTGAGTCGGTTACATAAGACTGGTCCCATGGCTTAAGCGGGTTGTGAAAGTGATTCGATGCGCGACCGAGAGGAGCGTCCTCTTCTTTCGAACCGTCACTTAGCCATTGCAAAATCCGTTTATTAATGCTATTTGAATTAAGTACTTTTGTAAATGGAGTGTTATAACCTTCACTGAACCCCAAGTTTTGCATTAGATAATTATTTAGTTTTGAAGATTGAATCGCGCTTTCCGTCATTCTTGGATGAGTATTTTCTTCATCGTATCCCTTGGCCTGAACAGAAATGAAAATCCATACCATCACAAGAGTCGTTATTTTTATTATGTGATCTTTCATTATCTGGGTCCCCCTTGAGCTTTATCTTTCACCCTTTGCTCCTTCAAAACCTGCGAACCTTCACCCTCATAATACAGGTTTTCAAATAAAGGTTTTTTATCGGAATTTGAGAGAAGCGGTGCAATAAATAACCTATGCTCAAGATAGCTGTAGCTATGCAAAAATTTTTCCAGTTTGAACACCGAACCGTTTCGCCACTCAAAGTCGGTTCTTTTATCATATGTTGGGAAAATGCGCTTGTTATTCCAAGCAACATAGCCCGCCTTATAAACCGTGACATCAGGTGGATTAACAAAAGGGCTGTTGCAACCAGCAATCTTAATATTTCCGTTGTTGTCGGATAACGTCTCGACGACCTTGTACGACTCGGTCCAGTATTCTCCAAAGCCGTGCGTTTTGGTCCATTCCACAAGCACGACAGCCCCTTCGATGGGCTGCTGGGTTTCCTCGTCGATTACCCGGCCTGTTATGGGTAGATAGCAGCCGGACAATAATAGAAGTAAAAATAAAACAGTAAACATTCGATATTTAGTCATATATTACTCTCCCAAATGTTGGACGTTCCGCGCCCGATTAGAAACTTCGTATCCCCCATTTCCCGTTGGGTTCCTGAATAAATATCACTTGGAACGAATACGTCACTCCGTTTTTGACTGACCTCATGTCACACTCTGCAACACGCTCAGTTACTTTGACAAGCTGGAAATTTCCCATACCTGAAACTATCTGGGGCAGATATTGAGCGAGTGCTGTGAAATTTTGTTTAAAGATCTCTTTTGAACCTTCTGTAAAAAAATTGGAAGCGGTTTCTATGCCACTACCTTCCAGCGCCGTCTTCATCCCGTTCCATTTCGCTTGCAGCAACGCATCCAGCGCTGCCTTGTTTTGAACGACTATGACAACGGCATCTGTGTATACGTTATTCTTGTCATCGGTCACCTCTGCAGTGAAATAATACGTTCCCTCCGTCGTCATCTTGACAGTATAAATGTCTACTGCGTCACCCGGCAGATACTCAACCGGCCCGGGTCCGGTCAGGGAGAGATTCGAATTCGTTATCGTGAATGACCCGTCGATCCTGAACGTTACATCGAGCGGCGACGTTCCCGAGGCGATGTTCGGGATCAAGGTGATATACTTCCCACTCGTGATCGCATTAACGGTAATCGACGAAGTTGTTGTGTATCTGGCTGTGTCCGTTGCCGTGACGGATATGGTATTCGCGCCCTCGGTCAATGGCACGTGGTTTATGATGAATTGATTTCCTTCCATTGTCGCTACCATGCCGTTCACCGTGATCCCAGTCTCATTTCCGGTGCTGTTCGTTATGGTTCCCGTCACCATGACATCGGGCCGGGATATTGTGCCATTGTTCTGGGGTGTTTGTATTGTAATAGAAATCGGGTTCAAGGTCGAGAAGGTGTTGTCCGTCGACGTGGTTGTGAGGCCGCTCAGCTCGGTTGAGGTGACCCTGAAGTGGTAGGCTGTTGACGGTGTCAGGCCGGATATTGCAACACTGTGGCTCGTGACGTAAGCCGTATCAGTCACCGTACTTCCGTATTCAGTCGTTGTGCCGTAATCCACAGTGCTGTTCGCAGCCTTGTCCGTGGTCCAGGTGATGACAACGGAAGTAGTAGTCGGGTTGCTCGCAACGACGCTGCTTATGACCGGCGGGAGCGGCGTTAACAGCATGTTCATCACGACTGTCTGGCCGGAAGCCATAATTCCCGAGAAGGTGTACTGGGCATATCCATCTTTTGATACGCTGCCGGTATATGCTCCTGCGGCAATGCTCCCCAGGGAGAAAGTTCCATTTGATAATGTTGTTGCAGAATGGACCGTCGAATGTCCGTCGGTCAGGGAAAGGAGCGCAGAGTCCACGGCAGCCCCCGTTCGGGCGTCTGTGATCGTGCCCTGGAGAACGGCATTGGGCGAAGTGCCGGTACCGATCAAAGAATAGGCCTCTGACGGATTGTCTGTGTCGTTTGACGGTACGGTAACAGTCGCTGAAACGACGCCGGCTACAGTGGGAGCAAAGCCCAGCGTGAACGAACAGAATCCGTTCGCAGCGAGCATGCGACCTGAGCATCCGTCGGACATCATCGTGAATGGTGATACTGGCGCAGAAAGCGAACCGATGACGAGCGAGGCTGTTCCCTTGTTCGTCAGGGTAACACTTACTGACCCAGCCGAACCGGTCTCAATAGACCCGAAGTCGGCAACCGCGGGGGTGAGGGCAAGGGCCTGTTCATCCGCGGGCCGAACGTTCCCTCCGCGCACGCACCGGAAAACATGCGAAGCGCTTTTGTTGTCCGTCCCTGCAAAGCCGTTATACGTATAGCCCTTGTTGGTATCCGCCTGCACCGTCGTTGAGGACCAGTTGGCACAATCGTTGAGATAGCAGGCCGTATAGGTGTTGGAGATGAGTTCCTTGATATTCGGAAGACGCCAGTCCGAATATTCGCCGTAGGTGACGGCGTCGCAGGTGCTCAGTGCCGTTGAAATCGAATTGTCTCCCGCGGTCAAGTAGGTCTCGAGCCACATGAGCCCGGAATAACTGTCTTGCCTTATGCCGTTGCCATAGTTCTCGAAGTACCCTTGGGACAGCCGCGTGCCGCGGACACAGCGGGTATAGGCTTTGGATGACGACGAGATCGCGGACCCGGTGCCCAGGCTGAAGTTCACTGCCCAGGCAGTATCGGTCTGGGAAATGACGGTCCAATAGTCCGCAGCATGAGCATTCGGAAAGACCTGTCCATCGATGACTGTTCCCGTCTTTCCGTAATCAACGATCGTGGTCAGTTCAAGGGCAGTAGGAAGCCTCCAGTCGTCGAAGCCATCCAGGACCATGTTGTCGCAGTAGCCCTGGGCCTCGGTCCAGATCCTGAGTGAAGCATCGTCCTGCCGCTGCCACGTGAGCCCCGTGTTCCTGTCAGATGCCGAGACCGCAGTCGTGACAAAGGCCATGGGATTCATGGTGTGGTAATTGTTCTGTTCGCCCGTGTCAGGCAGATAGTAGCCGCTAAAAGCCGCCCCTTCCCCCTGCAGAGCTACGCTCACGGGAAGCTGGTTGCTGTCGTTTGACGGAATGGTGAGGGTCCCGTACCAGGTTCCATCCGAAGTGGGGGCAAACTCAACGCTGATTGTACAGGTTGCGGCCGGAGAAATGAGCTTACCGGAGCAGGTGTCTGCGATGACCCAGAAAGGATCAGCCGGCCGGGATACCGTGCCGAGGGAGAGTGCGGTTGTACTGTTGTTCTCTACCGTTATGTCGCGAGTGCTCGTGGTTCCGCTCGTTATCTTGCCGAAATCGAGCAGCGTGTAGTTCAGGAGCATCCTCGACGTGGTGCTGCACGTTATGGTCAGGGTCTGCGTTGCCGTCTGGCCGTACTGATCCAGGGCATTGACCGTGATCGTATTCTGTCCGTCGACGGGATAGATAACCACCGCAAATGATCCATTCGACACGGAAGCCGCTGTGCCATTCACGGTAACGGACGCGTCATTGGTCACCCTGCCCGTCACCTGGACGAAGGTCCCGCTTAGCATGGCTCCGTTGGCCGGAGAGGTGATCTCGAGCAGGAGCTGCGGATTGGGAGTGAGCCTCACGCTCAGGACCTGGGTCTGGCCCGGGACCAGGGTGCCGCTTACCGTCTGCGGAGCGTAGCCTGGTGCAGACACGACGGCCGAGTAGGTCCCGCTCGGCAGGGATGACAGGGAAAAAGCTCCTGCGCCGTCTGTGCGGACCGTCCTGTCTCCTTCGAATTCGACGCTGAATTGATCAGTTGCAAGATACGGTGTATATATCGATCCTGAGATGTAAGGTTGGTAGTTGTACACACGCGCAGAGATCCACCCGTCTACGTTATAATAGTTCCCCATGTTCCCGCTCAACGTTGTTTCCAAGGTCGTATCATCATAACCGTTTGCCGAATTGGTCCATGCAGCCCATTCCCATCCTGCCGCAGGCCGGTTGAATCTTGCCAGTACATACTCCTGCCCTTCCACCCCCTGGACGTACATATCCTGGCAGCAGAACGATGCTTGATCCTGATCGAGCTGGAAATCGACATACGTTTTGAAGGCAAAGGACCAATCGGTCATGGACCCGTAGGTCGTGTTCCACAGTCCGTCCGTTCGAATGTAGCCCCGCCCGTTCCGGTAGGGACTGGGATAGGCATAGGGCCAGGAGACTTTGGCGTAATCAAAAGCGCTGCCCGTTCCCCAGTACCTGCCTGTATCGTACAACTCCAGGTAATAAGGTTGTCCGCTCGTAACGCGTGCGGGTGTTGAGAACGTGAAGTCGAACCACGCGGGAACGCTGTCAGACAGTTCGTTGACATCGACGGGGTCGCTTGCCGCGAGGATCGCGGACTGCTCCGCGCCTAGGGCGGACTTGAGATAGAGGACGACCGTACCGGTCAGGGAGTCGACGCTGAAATTACGTAGGAGAGGAATACTTACCTTGGTGAGCGTTCCCGTCATGCCCGACACAAAGCTCTGGCCCGTTACCTCGCTGGCATGATATCCCCCCAGTCCGTTCCAGGTCAACTTCACCCGGTCGGAGACGTTGTAGGGATTTCTGAATTTAAGCAGCAACGAGCCATCGATGACGACCTTGCTCTCATCATTTTTCTGAACAGCGCCGGCCTCCGTTGCGGTGAAAGACAACCCCAGATCAGTGTCCGGATCAATGGCGGACACCGCGTTACCATACATGTAATAGTAGTCATCCGGATTCGAACTTCCCGGTCTTTTCATCGTGAAAGTGATATCGGCCTGGGACAGGGGGAGGCCTGTGGATGCGTCCGCGACCGTGCCCGTAATGCCGGATCCGCTGACCGCCGTCCCTGTCAGCGAAATCCCGATCTCCGGATGATCGGCATCATTCGAAGTAACGGTCAAGGAAGCCGTGTACGTTCCGTTCGATGTGGGCGCGAACTTGACGAATACCTTGCACGATAAACCCGATCCGAGCGTCATGCCCGAACACTCATCAGACTTGAGGTAAAAAGGCGCCGCCAGCGATGGAAAGGATCCGACGATGAGGTCCCCCGTACCGACGTTTTTCACGATGACCCTGCGCGCCTGGGAGCCGACAGTTTCGATGCTCCCGAAGTCAATGCTCGTGGGCGAAACGGACATTTCCCATGTGTCTCTATACGCGGCCGCTATCGACCCTTCCGAAATATCGATCCAGTTCGCCGGCGCTGCAACGCGGAATTTCATGAAGCCGAAACCATCCATAGACGCCAGAAGGGACTTCAAATCTAGGGTATTCCAGCCCGGGGAAAGAGTGAAATTAAGCACCGTGCCCGTCTGGACCGCGAGACCATCAGATGCGTATGCATAAACATGGACCGTCTGGGGAGCATTGTTGTAGAGGGCGTTTACATAAAGCTTTATCTTGCACTGGGCAAGACGAGATGACTCCAGATCGGACCGGAAGCTCAGTATGTCGTATCCTGCCGTGGATTTCTGAATTCGCTTCGCGACAGTGTACAGCCCGTCTATCATGATCGCGGCAACGTCGGTTCCGGCACCCTCGCTCGCAGTCTCCTTCTTGAGCCCGGTGCGGTAAACCGCTTGTTTCACGAGGTCCTGGTTTTGATCGCAGGCGTCGCCGATACCGTCGTTGTCCATGTCAGACTGATCGGGATTGTAAACGGTCGGGCAATTGTCCTGCGAATCGCCGTAGCGGTCACCGTCTGTATCTGTCTCGACCACGATATAGTCGGCCTTCACCTTCGAGTTCACCTCTCCACTCGAATCGGTTACCGTCAGCTTGACGGAATAGGTTCCGGGTGTCGTATAGACGTGCGTGGGATTCTGCACTGTGGAATCCACAGTCCCATCGTTTTCAAAGTCCCATGCCCAAGAGACAGCGGTTCTGCCGGCCGGAAAAGTCGACTTATCCGCGAATACAGCATAGACCGGTGTAACCCACTTCAAGGGGGCTCCGCTGAAATCAATCACCGTCGGCACCGGAGGGGGATCGGGAGGCGTAACCTGGACATTGTTCGCATACAAATAGAAATAACCCAAGTTATAGGAGTCCTGACCAAGAGTTCCGATATCAATCATTCCGGGGTCATAGTGATTATAGAAGCTCCATCTCGTGGTCACGCTCCACCAGTTAGAATATCCTGTTCTCGCTGAAAAAAGAAAAGGAGCTTCGAATTCCTTCCGCAGCCAGATGCCGTCGCTGAGAAGTTCTATTTCATAGGGAACGTCGTCAACCAGAATCAGCGGCCCGCCTGCGTCCGGGGATCCGGAATCGGACATTGTCCACCCTGAAGTCCACGCCTGCGTGTTGTCGTGAAGATAATTGGCATAGTTACCATTCAACGTCAATGCCACTCTGACATCTCCGTTCTGGTGGATCACGAAAGAATTGCCGCCTCCGAGATCTTGAGATTCGAAAACGGTCGGGTCGTTCGCGTTTCCTTTCAGGATCTTTGTACCCATGAGAACATAAGGAATATTGTCCGGCCCCACGGCGATGGTGGCGCTGTCCACAAAGCTGCCAATCTCTTTCGGCCAAATCGCAGTCTTATGCCATGTTCCGCCGACCTTGTTTGCATAATAGACGACCCCTCTATACTCTCCCTTGTATCTTTCAGACAACTGATATACGACATGCGGGACATCGTTCGCATCCAATGCGAGAGCGCATTGCCAGGCGCCGTAGAGAGCAGCAGTACTCTCCAGTGGTTCAACCGGTTCCCAGGAACCGTCGCCCTTGGGGCTGTCCAATGTGTTGTATTTCTGGTAATAAGGTATTTTGGTTCCGTCAAACGCTATCATATGTATGATATTTCGACTGTCCACGCCGACACCGACGCCGGAAGGCTCATACCATGATGAATGATTTTCAAGCAGATTCCACGTCTGGCCATCAACCGAGGTATTCACCATAATCCATCCGCTGCGACCCGTTCCAGCTCCGCTTCCAGTGAAATAGTAGATTCTTCCTGAGGATGTCCGGACGATTTGCCTGGCATTCAGGAATGTGAAGAATCCGTCTGCTTGCACTACTTTGACCGTATCAAAAGAGAGCGCCGGCGAGGCAGCTGCCGCGGTTATAAAGACGGAAAAAAGAAAAATACGCGTGACTGAAAATAGACGTAAACTCATTTTCATCCTCCTGAGGCGCAGCCATAATATTGACCCGCCGTAAATACAGCTCCCTAAAAAGTCCACACGTATTGTTTCTTTTTTTCTAGGATAATTGGACTCAGAGAGATTAGGGCATACGACTGTCCAAACGGAGGGGGTCAGTTCAGACATGTCGCGTTACGATGAAGCATTAATATAGTAATATGGAATTCCTGTCAATGGCCTAGGCGGGGTATTTTTGGGGTATAAAATCATACTTTAAAGAAAAAAATCACACTATTTTGCACAATATTTGCTATTGCGAATCTAATACGAGAGTGCGAAATATTCTTAACGATGATAAAAAGGCATAATAAACCCAGAGGCGTTGTTCTGTCCTCCATCAATCTATTTCCCGTGCAATATATCAAGCCAGCGGATTGCTTCAGAATCAGTGATCTTGCCCAGAATAAACTTGGGTTGTTTTTAGATCGTTATGTCTCAAAAGTACTTTCGAGACGATTTCCAATGGCACCCATTGCGGCTGGCATATGTTGCTGAATGGCGCCTGAAGTCGTGAGGGGAAATGTTTATTCGGAATTTGTCCGAAAGTTTTTTTTATTAACGCTCGTACAGTTGAATAGCAAATCGGAAATAGCCTCTCCTCTGGCCCAATGCTGGTCGCGGTAATATACTCGGATAAGCGTTTTGCGATTTGCTCCGGCATAAAAGTAAGCTCGCTCTCCTTTCCGGATTTAGGCTCCTGGATCGTAAGTTTTCTGTCCGAAACGTCTGATGCTTTTAACTTCAACACCTCGCCTATTCTGAGACCGCATCATGCCTGAAGTTCCAGGATCAGCCTGTCCCTCGGTGATCTTGCGCTATAGATTATTTCATCAACGACCTCCTTGTCCAGGATCTTTCGTGCTGCTTGTTTGGGATTCTTGAACTGTTTAGCGATCAAAGGGTAGGCGAGGGATTCTTCAGGTCCACTTCGCATTCATTAATAATGAAATTAAAGAATGCCTTGGTCTGAGCATACCTTAATCGGCGTGTGCTCTTGGCCGTCCGGAAGTGAACAAATCAAGGAAGTGGACGATATCATCCGGCTTTATTGATTCAACAGGACGATCAGCAAAATCTTTCTGGAGACGTTCCAAGATGGATGCATAACTTATTCCCGTGCGGTTTTTTAGCGCGATTAAATGCTGCTGCTTAAAAACATGGATAGCTTCTGTCATATTCATAATGATCCTCCTTTACGGAACTGCCTCTGGGGTTTCAAGAAAGGGAGAAGCTCATATATTTCACAGTATAGTCGGCCTGAATTGAAAAGGAGAGGGCAACAGGAGATGGAGCGACAGAGGCGGTTATCAGTTACGGAGTGAACAATGCAATATTCTTGAGGGGAACGAAATCGTTGACTACAGGAAGTAGTTTCAGATTTGGACGAATGAGTGAAAAAGCAGTGACGGCGAGACGCAGAATTTCCTCACAGTATCTATGCGATAATGTATCTGCCTGTTTTATGGCCTCCCTTTCTTGCCACTAGTTTATGTTCAATAAGCGGTTTAATTATATAGTGTGCCCCAGCCCGCGTTTTAACGCGAAGCTCCTTCATAATATCGTTGATCCCGAGCGGCGCGTGACGAAGGAGAGTCAGGAGTCTCTCCTGTTTCGGCGTCAAAATCAGCTCTTCCGCGTCCGCCGCGGTGTCGCCCCGGATCACCTCTATTCTTTTCCATGCCTTTTCCAGTGAAACTACGACAGCATCTGCGACAAACTCGATCCATCCGGTTAAATCTCCTCCCGTCTCCTGGACAGAACGAATCGCGGAGAAATATTTCTCGCGTTTTTCCCAATAGACCTCGTCAATGGAAAAGATGTGATAGGTGTCGATCTTCCTGCGGTATAGCTCCCATGTGGATAGAAGCCGGCCCACCCTGCCGTTTCCGTCGCCGAAGGGGTGAATATGCTCGAACTGGTAGTGCAGGATGGCCGAGGATATGACGGCGGGTAGATCCCGCGCCTCGGAATTAAGCCAGTCCATAAGCTCAGTGACCAGACGCATTACATCCTGATATCTCGGCGGTTTATGCTGTCGGATTACCACCTGATAGTCCCGGAATGCCCCGATCGGCTCCCGTTCGAGCGCATCCTTGCCTACTATGCTGTGCAGCCGGAGAACGTCCTTCACGGCAATAGTCCGCTTTCCGGAATGATCGGTGATATGCCGGAGCGCGGCAAGATAGTTAAGCACCTCGTTTTTGAACCGGCGCTGAACCATCGGGAGGTCTACTCCCTGTGACAGGATCTCCACATCCTTGAGCGTTAAGGGATTGCCTTCAATGGCAGTCGAGGTATGGGCAAGGCGGGCGAATGCGTCTCTTTCCAAACGCGGCATCCACTGGACGGAAATTGGTGATAATTCGACCTTCGTCCGCAGCTCGGCGATCTTCTCAAGCAGGCCTGCCAGACGGGACGTAATTTTATATTTCGGCGTATATACCATGATTGCCCGTTTTTGTTCGTTTAGTATACGTTAAGCGGTTCGTCAAGTCAATTCGTTTTTCACCATCAGCGAATTGCCATCGATGAACCAGCGAGCACGGTAAAAGAGAGCCGAACGCAACTTGATGCATTCCAAGGAAATGCAGCTTTAACAATTTTAGTAAGGATCTGGCCCCAGAATGCCCGGCATTCAGTGTCGCGGATTCCTGAGGAATATCTCTTCGGTGCAGTTTTGTCTCATGCGGATATAGCGAGGGAGCAGGGACGTCAAGCCTGCTCCCTCGTTGCGGGATATTATTTTATTTTCCGGATCGTGCTGTTGAGATAGTCCGTAACATAAAGGTCGATTCCATCCGTGGTGATGCCCCAGGGGGAGTAGAAGCTTGCCGCTGCTCCGGTCCCGTCGACCGGACCATGCACGCCGGCAGTCCCTGCCAGGGTCGTGACCGCTCCCGTGGAGATGACGATCTTCCGGACGGTAAAGTTGCCGCTGTCGGCAATATAAAGATTCGTGCCGTCCATCGTGATGCCATAGGGCGTATTAAAGAGCGCCGCCGCTCCAGTTCCGTCAGTCGAACCCGACACGCCTCCAGTCCCTGCCAGGGTCGTAACCTCACCCGTGGAAATCACGATCTTCCGGATGGTGTGATTGCCGCTGTCGACCACATACAGATAAGTTCCATCCGATGTCACGGCTGCAGGCACGCTGAAGCACGCCATTGGCCCGGTCCCGTCTGACCAGCCCGAACTGCCTGCGGTCCCTGCCAAGGTTGTAACCGCTCCGGTGGCAATCACGATCTTGCGGATGACTCTGTTCGTGGAATCGGCAACATAAAGATTGGTCCCATCCGTGGTGATTCCATAAGGAAAGTCAAAACGCGCTTCCGCCCCGGTCCCATCAGCCCAACCCGGACTGCCCGCAGCCCCTGCCAGAGTCGTGACCGCTCCCGTGGCAATGACTATCTTCCGGATGGTGTGATTGCCGGAATCGGCAACATAAAGATTCGCGCCGTCCGTCGTGATGCCATAGGGAGTATAAAAGAGCGCCGCTGCTCCGGTCCCGTCATCAGAACCGTACACTTGCGAAGTGCCCGCCAGGGTCGTAACTTCACCCGTGGAAATGACGATCTTCCGGATGACCGAAGTGGATGAATCCGCGACATAAAGATTAGTTCCGTCCGTTGTTATACCGGCGGGGTAGTAGAATCTCGCCGCGGCTCCGGTTCCGTCGGCCCACCCCACTTGCGACGGCGAACCTGTCAAGGTCGAAACCACCGCGCTGAGGTCCAGATTATTCCCCTGGATCGCCCCTCCTTTCTGTGAATGGATTACAACCACCGTGTCCGGGAAAAGTCCCGGCGCGAGAAAGGATGAGACCGTGGTTGTGCCTCCCGCGCCGTTCGCGACGGTCAAGGTCACGGTCCCTGATTTTGTTTCATCGTATCCCTGCAGCACGGCGGGGTTTGCGGCGTTGTTGACGAAGGCTAGTCCGCCGTCGAACACCCACGAATAGGTCAGCTCATTCAGCGGCCCTGCATCGCTGATTTCCGCGGTAAAGGTCACGCGGGACCCGCTTCTGCCGGCGCCCAGCGCCGTGATCACGGGAGCAAACTGCACGGTCGGGGATGGATTGGCGGTGGCTGAAACCACCGTACTGAAGCCCGTCTCCACCCAGTTCGCCTGGCTGTTTGTCACCCGGATGGAGTGGGTATAGGTCCCGGCCGTGGACGGAGCGGTATAGCTGAGGACAAGGGTGGCGGCGGTCCCGCTCAGGTCGATCGTGCCGGTTGACGGGCTGAAGCTGCCTCCCAGGTTCGCGGCCGCTGTTGCATAAGTAAGTGTCTCTCCGTCGTTTCCTTCCAGAGATATGCCGACGGTCACGGTATTTGATGTCAAAATTTGCGAAGGAACAACGATCCTGGTTATCCTGGGATACATCTGGGCGGTCCCGTTCGAAACCGGCGTCATGATGATGCTGACTGCATCGCCGCTTCCGGTCATTGTTTGTACCGTGGTGCCAGTGAATATTTCAACAGCCGAGGCATTGTACGCATGGCCGGTAAAAGTCAGGGACGGACCGATCGGCAGGCCTTGCAGGGCGCCGCTCCAGACGCCGCCGCTGTAGGTCAACTGCTGGTCGCTAATGACGGAGACGCCTCCGTTCGCAACATCCACGGTAATGGACGTGATGTCGTCGATAGTGCCGAGAAAAGGCGAAAGTTTTCCTGCTTGAGACGATGAATCAATGGAAATCGCAACAGTTGCGGAGGTGGTGCTTTCCTGGCCTCCCGAGGAGCCGCTGCTGCATGCGGTCATGGCCGACAGCAACAAAACAATCAAGAACAGCCATAGATTGCTCGCGCTTCCCTGCATACGAACCTTGATCGGTCTTCTCATAATAATCACTCCTTTCGAAAATGGTGAGTTTTGTTCGAAAAGCGCTGTTCGTATCAGAACCCGGTTTCATAGTCCCTGCGCTGGTTCAATCTTGCAGACTGAACCAAACTTTAAAGGGTGGTTCAGACTGCAAGTCTGAATCAGCAGCGCGATTCACTCGTTGTAAGCTACAAATACGGTTGGAGAAATCCGGGAGCAGGCCCGCAAGCCCGCTCCCGGATTATTGAAACTACTGCTCTATCGCGATGAATATCCCGGCCATGCCGTTGCTTTCTTCTTTGATCCCATAAACGAAATATTTGCCGTTGATCCTGTTCATCATGAACACGCCGTTCGTTGTGTTTCCGCTTGATTCCGTGAACGTGCCGTTCACGACTCCGGGGTGGCTCTGAGCGCCGAACGTGATCGTAGAGGTCGTTGACAAGTCGTCCTCGATACCCGCCTCGAAATCGGAATAATCGCCTCCGGTCATCCCGCCCGTTCCGTTCGACCTCGCCCAATGGGGCTTGACATCTTCGGTGCCGGAGACATTCGCGTTTACGAACGACACGGCGCGGTACTCGCGCCCCGACAGGACCACGTCGTTCAGATCGACGTTCGCTGCGGGCGACTGCATGCCGGACGCGCCGCCCTGTCCGGGTCCGTTATCGTTGATGACCATGCCCGAGGGCGTGATCGTCATCGTCCCCCCATCGGGGTTGGTGATCCGGCCGTTCGAACAGGAAAAACCCGTTATCGTTTTTGTCGTATCCGTGGCCCCGCTCAGGAGATATGACTGCACATCGACATCGAACACGGAACCGCTGAAGTTTGTGGTCGTGGCGACGGAATACGAGGAATTCACCGTGGCGCTCCATGCGGGCATTGTCATTTCAACCATGTTGTATGTCGCCGGCTGCGTCGGGCAATTGCCCAGTGCGACAGCAACAATAACGTTGCTGTCTTCCTTCGCCGGTTTCACGACAAGCACCGTATCCGGCACCTCCAGGGCATAGACCGGGGCCGGCACCGTTACGGAGTGTCCGTGGTCACGGTCACGAGCAGTTTCAGAAACTTGTTCGGCAGTGTGGAAACGGTTCCTGAGTAGTCCTTGCTAAGCGTCTCATTCGTAGCCGTGAACGTTCCGTTGCCGCTTCGCGTCCGTGATGATCGTCCAGGACCACACGTCGCCCGGGCTCTGGGTGCCCAGGTAATTCCTCGTGGTAGTCGGATTCGCTGCTGTCGCTGCTGCTGTCGCCGCTGCTGCATGCGACGAACAGCAGAGCCGCGACCGCGAACACAATGCTTGCTATTGCCATGATCTTTTTCATGCTCTTCCTCCCTGTTTTAAAGTTTCCCGTTGAAAGAACGGGATTAAACGGCTTGCTGCGAATCGATGATCTTCATAAAAACCCTCAATCATATCCTGCCACGAATTAACACGAATTTTCACGAATGAGTTGCGAAAGATGGCTTCTGCAATTTTGTATTCTCTTTTGCTTTTGATTCATTTAATTCGTGTCAATTCGTGAAATTCGTGGCAGAAATGCTTCACTTTTCATCGTACTGCTGATAGCCCATTTCCGGCAGCTTACCGCACATTCAAAACGATTATTTTTCCACAGACTGAAGTGGTAAAGTGGAACCTGTCATGTACAGGTGCCGCACTGTTCGAACAATCGGCTGATCATCACCTCCTCGGTTTTCCGCGCCCGGTCTTCACCCGGCGTCTTCCTTTTTTGCGCGGGTTGATGATGCCCCACAACTCGTCTATGTTCGTAAATCCCTTTTTTTCTTCAGCGCCAACAATTTCCACGACGCCGACAATGTCGCGCAAGTTTTTCGGGGCATTCCGGTAAATGCGCACGATGTAGCTTTCCAAGGCATTCCTCCGCAGGCAGTGGAACTTTCACACAGTGTACCCCGGAGGAATATACGGATCGTATACGGATTGGGGGAGAATCGAACTGACGGGGGGACTTGGAGATAAGGCTATTTTTTCTCAGAAATCAGCTTGTTGTAGATTGTTTCAGCTTCAAGAGACGGGTCGAGACCGTGGGCGCCGAGCGTTTTTTTGCATCTGCGGTAGGTGGAGACGGCTTCCGCCTTGCGGCCCAGTCGCAGGTAGCAGATCATGGTCCGTTTATAGAATTCCTCGAACAAGTCGTCGCATTCGAGCCCCTTTTGGTAGCACTCGAGCGCTTTCGGAAATTTCCTTTGGTCTTCCCAGGAGCGGCCTGATTTCTCGATCAGGGCGAGAAACTTGCCCCTCAGTCTTTCGCGCAGGGATATCGCCCACAGCCCCTTCTCATCGGGAAGAAACGGTCCTTTGTAGATGTTGAAGGCTTTGCGCAAAAAGCCGGGACCCTGTTCGGGTTTCACACTCCGGCGTCCGCTCTCGAATGAACGCCTGACGGCTGAGGACCGCTCGCGTTCCGCTTTTTCGACCGCTTCATTCAGCAGGCTCTCGAACACCCGGACGTCGATCCAAAAATACCGCTCGTCGAGCGTAACGCACCCGTCCCTGAGAAGGATCGCTTCCTTCAGACCGAGCAACTCCCTGAGACGGATGAGGGTGATATTGAACGCCCGGTGCGACGCGTCGCCGGCCGCGTCGGGCCAGAGCGTGTCGTTCAACCTGGTTTCACTTACGTTTCGTCCGCCGAACGCAATGAGCGTCTTGAGCAGCTCGATGGGCTTTTTGGGCGCCTTCCGGGAAAAGCGGAAGGGCTTCCCGTCCTTGAATATCTCAAAGCGGCCGAGCGTATTGATCTTCACGGGCCAGGGCCATTGTTCGCCGTCCGTCAGCAGTCCTTCGGGAAGAAGACTGCGTCTGCGAATCAGATCCCTGACGTAGTCCGTCTCGATGCCCTCCTCCAACGCCCGTGCGCAGATGCGCGACATGATCTTCGGGTGCCAGCGCCAGAAGCTGACAAAGCCCTGCTTGGCGCCGATGGCAAGCGCCTGCCGCAGCGAAGCAATACCGCGCGCTTCATCGCCCTGTTCAAACGCAAACCAGGACTGGAACAGCCGGCAGGCGAATTCCACGCGCATAATGCCGATGCTTTCCGTAAGCGCGCGCGCCAGAGCCTGCTCCGCCTCCGATATGCGCCCCATCTCGAACCAGGTGACGGCGAGATCGAGGCGCGTAAACGCAATCGTTATGGGAAAAGCGTCCTTCTCGGATAAACGCAATGCCCGTTCGCCATGTTCGGCCGCGCTCTTCCAATCGCCCCGATGCCATGCCGCCAGGGCGACGAGGTGATGATAAAGGGCCTTGTCCAGGCTGCGGGGTGAATCAATGGCTGCGACTTTTGCAATAAAACGGTCCGCTTCCGCCATGTCCCCCTGTGTCATGGCGCAGAAGGCGCCCTGTGCACAGAGGGTATGCTCGAACGGACGCACGCCCGTTTTCTCGCCGAGCGCGATGCCCCGGGCGATGCTCGCGAGACAGGCCTCGTGGTCGCCGGAAAGCGACGCATATACCGCCGTCATGCCGAACCAGTAATGCAATGCCAGCGGGTCGATGTCGGAGCGCCGGACGGCCGGTTGCAGAAGGTCAATGATGAACTCAGCGCCGGCACTGGGCCCCATCCAGGCGTGATACATGACGAGGTTGCTCCCGATAGCAAATCGCAAAGAATGGGTGTCGCTGTCGAGCATGATCTGGGTGAGGCGCTTCGCCAGCTTCGGCAGATCGGAATACTGCGGGTTCGCGTAGAACAGCGCCATGAAGAAACTGAGTGTCACACGCGCCTCCATTTCCAACGACGGGAAGGAGGGATGTCTTTTGGACAACGTCTCGAACTCGGGAATCCAGCGCTCCGCAAGCGGGCTGAACCCATTCCAGGCAAGAAAATACGTATCGACGATCCCGGCCCAGGTCAGATACAAGCCCATGGCGTCGTCATGTTCGTTGTACTGCGTAAATGCCTTTTCGAGGAGCAGGCGAGCCTCGATCGGATTGAAGAGCATCCGACACAGAGCAAGCCAGTAACCCAACCATGGGTCTTGCATCACGCGCTCGGCTGGCAGCCGCCTGAGCCATCCTTCGAGAGTTTTGTTTCTGCCCTGCGCGGTGACCGCCTGAGCGTTTGCCAGGATCAGCCTGGTGGCTTCGTCCCATCGGCCGGAAAGAAGCAGGAGGTCGATTGCCTCGTCGGTTTGCCCGGAATCAGCAATGATTAGAGCGGCGTGCATGCGGACGGCATTGATTTCCTCCGGGGGAAAAACCGCCTCGGCCCTGGCCTGCAGGAATTCCCTGAAGAGCGGATGATATTGGTAAAACACCGCGGCGCCGTCACGGTGCTTGTTGGTGAAAAAATGATTGCGGCTGAGCCTGTCCAGGACCTGCGCGGCCTGGTTGTTGCCGGTCAGACGTCCGGCAATCTCCGCTCCGATCCTGGACAGGAACGAGGTTCTGAGGAGAAAAGACCGGACCGTTTCATCGGTCTTTTCGAAGATCTCGCTCGCGAAATAATCGAACACGTTCGCCGGTTCGAAGCTTTCTTCAAGGTCTTGCCCGAGCGCTTTGAATTTTTTTCCCGCGATAAGCAGTACCAGCCCGGCTGCCCACCCCTCGAATTTTTTATGAAGAAGGGCGAGGGATTCGCCGGACAGGCGCGTTCGCCCCCCGATTTTCACCAACGCCTTCGTTTCTTGGAGAGTAAAACGGATTTCGTCCCATCCCAGCACCTGCAGTCTGTTGTTTGCCTGCAGCCGCGCAAACTGCGGGGAAGGACTGCTACGGCTCAGGATAAAGACCGTTACGCCGGGGGGAACGGATTCAAGCGCATGGGCGAGCATCTCGTGAAAGCCGGACTCCTGCGGCGCATCCTGGAAGTTGTCGAATACGACCGCGGCAGGGGACTTGAGGCGGTGGAATGCTTCTTCGAAATAGCGTTTCGTAAAGAGAGGGAGAGCTTGCAGGTATTCCGGCGTGAGGAGGGGCAGCGCTTTTCTGTGACGCGGGGCCGCTTTGTTTACGGCTTTGTTCAGGTAGTAGAAAAACGAGGCAAGATCGCCGTCGCCTGCGTCCACCTGGTACCACAGACAGGGCATTTTACGCTCGTCGAGCCAGCTCGTGACGAGCGTGGTCTTGCCTGATCCCGCAGGCGCGGCCACCCAGACGATCGGCCGGTCCCGCTCCCTGTCGATTTGGCGGAAGAGACGCCTGCGCAGGAACAATCTGGCAGGACGCGGGCGGGTGATTTTTGCAATAGTCGGCTTCGTCATGCTATTCTCGAAGTGCTGCACATTATCCAAAGGGTCTAGGAATCACCTGCGGTATCGGGTCGAATATAGGCGCGGCCTGAGAAAATGTCAACGTCCTTGATGGGGTATTTTAAGGGTATTGCGGGGAATTCAAATCAGACTGCAACCTGGTATTTTTGGGGGAATAGGGGTCGGCAGCCGGCAGGTCGGGTCGCGTTTTGCCGCCGTACGGCCCCTCGTCAACCATGCCGGGGTTCACGCTCTACGCGCTCAGCGTAACTGACTGCCCCCTTTTTTAATCGATCTTATTTCCGCAATCATAACACTCCCTGTCTATGATGCATATGCTTCCTCCGCATCGGGAGCACCTCCATTTGTCTTCCTGCTCCTTGAGCCATTGCCTTGCGCCGACCAATTTTATCCGCAGCAGATTGTCAATAAGGCTTACGTTATCGTCGTGACGATGACGTTGGTCGAGTTTTTTGAGATTGGCACAGGGGAAATTTCCGCATTCAAAACAAAACTCTATTTGCTTCCTTCTTACGGATGCGCAGTCTCTTTTGATCCATGCGCAGTTTTTATCCTGTACTCGGCAGCCTTTACAGCCGTGCTTGAGATTCTTTTCCTTTAACAATCCTTTTGCTCGTGCGAGGTAATGTCTGCAGGTACCGCAATAAAACCCGCAGGGGCCTGCCAAATTCATGTCGGGAGAATTTTGATGCTCCATCCGGTCTTTCGTTAAATGTCTCTGCAATTCCTTGCGAGCCATGGGATCCTGCCCGGGGCTTACGCTCCCGCCGGGCGGCCGGCAATGGCTTTTCGCACGGCCACGCCGAGGTCCTGGAGGGAGAAGGGTTTTTGGACGAAGCCCGAGGCGCCGCTCTGCATCAGGTCGCTGATGCCGGCGAAATTGCTGTGGCTGTAGCCGGAGTAGAGGAGGACGCAGGCGTCACGCTTGATCGTCCGCAGGGCGTGGAAGACTTCGTTCCCACCCATCCTGGGCATGATCATGTCCAGGATGACGAGGGCGATCTCGCTGCGCTTCTCGCGGTAGAGGTTGATGCCCACGCTGCCTGATTCCGCGAGCAGGACCGTGTAGCCCAGCGGCGTCAGCATGTCCTTGCACAGTTCCCTGACATCAGGCTCGTCGTCGATCACGAGGATCGTTTCCGTGCCCGCGATGTCCATGGTCTCGGGCTGCGCTTCAGCGGCAGCGCCCGCCGTGATCGGCAGGTAGATGTTGAAGCGCGTCCCCTGTTTCCTTTCGCTGTAGACGTTGATGTAGCCGCCGTGGTTGCTCACGATGGAATGGACGATGTACAGGCCCAGTCCGGTGCCCTTGCCCACGTCCTTGGTCGTGAAGAAAGGGTCGAAGATCTTGGATTGCATCGTGGTGTCGATGCCCATACCGGTGTCGGAGACCGAGAACTTGATGAAGCCCGGACCTCCGGGAGGGACGATGCCGCTCAGGCCGTTCGCCGGATTGGCGAGCGACGTTTCCAGGGTCAGCTTCCCGCCGTCGGGCATGGCGTCGCGCGCGTTCACCGCGAGGTTGATGACGACCTGGTGCAGCTGCGACGGGTCCGCCGTCGTCCGGGGAAGCGACGTCGTCGAGCCGCATCACGATCTCGATGTTCCTCGGCATGCTCGACTGAAGCAGGTCCACGGCGTTTCGGACGATGTCGTTGATGTCCACGGGCTTTGCTTCCATCTTCTCTTTGCGGGTGATGGTGAGGATCTTTTTCCCCAGCGCGGCGCCGCGCTTTGCGGCCTCGTGGATCACGGTGATGGGCCGGTGGAAGGCGTCGTCCTCCTTCGTCACCTTGAGCATGATGCCGGAATAGCCGAGGATCGCCGTCAGCAGATTATTGAAGTCATGGGCCATGCCGGCGGCAAGGGTGCCGACCGCTTCGAGCTTCTGCGAGCGCATCAGCCGCTCTTCCAGCCTCTTCTTGTCCGTGATGTCGATGATATAGCCGTCAAAGCCGACGATTTCCTTCGCGTCGTTGCGTTCCGCGTACAGGGAGAACGAGATGACGATCTCCTCGCCGTTCCGCGTAATGGCCTTGTCCTCGATATGCAGGTTCGTTTCCGCGGCCCGCTTGAGGCAAGTGGAGGCGCTCATGTCGCCGATCAGGATGTCGCACAGCTCGGTCACGCCGCCGAACATGCTGCCCGAACCGGCCGTTGGATTCACGGATCGCGCCGTTTTCGTCGATCCGGAAGATCGCGTGCTCCACCCGTTCAAAGAGCGACCGGATCCTGCGGTCCGATTCGATGAGCTTCGATTCGTTTTCCCTGACCGATATGAACATCGCGCGGAACGCATCGGCCAGCTCCTGGAGCTCGCGCGTCGATTCCGGGACCAGGGCCTCTTCCCCGGGAGCGTTTCCATCCTTGAACTGCGCGACGGATTGATGGAGGGACATGATGGGCCGGACCACGAGTCGCCGGATCAGCAGGTTGATCGCAAGGATCGCCAAGAGCGTCATGGCTAGGGAAGCCGTGATGTTGGTGACGGCGATGTTGTTCAGCTCCTGCTCGAAAGAGGACGACGACAGGGTGATGCGGACGAACCCGATGGTGGTGGGCTCGGAATTGTCAAAGGCCCTGAAAAAGATGGGCTGGTAGAAGTCATAGCCATGGGCGATCACCCTGACGAAGGGCTCGGTGGAGTTCTGGAAATGCCGGATCGCTTCGGGCGCCGGCGGCGTTTTCAGCTCCACCAGGGGGAATGCATCCACGGCATCCCAGATGTTCGAATAGACCTGCGCCCGTGTGACGTCGGGCGCCTTGATGACCGACGACGCTTTTTTAATGAGGTTGAGGTCTTCCTTGATAAGGCCTTCCTCGGCAGCCTTGGAGAGCGCGTACGCGAGCGCCGATCCCCGCACGGTGAATTCACGCTCTTTGCTCCGGTGGTGGGCCGAGGTGAAGAGGTAGGTGCCGAAAGAGCTGATGAAGAGAATGGTCAGCGTGACGAAGACGGAGACCTTTGTCTGGAGAGACGCTTTCATGGAATGTCCCGGAGCGAGATGACATTGAGGGAACGGAGATATTTCTGGCCTTCGCCGCTCAGGGCGAAATCGACGAAGCGCTTCACTTCCGGCTTTGCCTTTTTCGGGACCAGCAGGAAAAGCGGCCGCTTCATCGGATAGCGGTCGCGGATAATGGCCTTGTTCGTGGGGGCGACGCCGTTCACCTTCAGCATGGCGACCTTCCGCTTCCGTGCGCTGCGTGATCCCCGTCGTCGCAAAACCGGCAGGGGTCTCCTCTACCAGCTGCTCGACAATGCCCGAGGACGCTGCAAAGAGCATGTTCGGCGACTCGACGGGATCTTCACCCTTCAATACGAGGGCTTTGGTGGACGCTTCAACGCCCGAAAGACCCTGCCTCGTCCGGGAAACGAAGACTTTGATCGGCGCGGCGGGGCCGCCGAGCTCCCGCCAGTCGGTGATCCTGCCGGCGTAGATCGACCGGACGTTATCGAGGGTAATGTTGGTGACGGGATTTGATGTATGGACGATGAACACGAGGGCGTCCCAGGCGACCTGAACGAACTCGATCTCCTGCGGGTCGCCTGCGCCCCGGGGCCGGCAGGCTGCGGCGAAGTCGACCTTGCCGCTGCGCAGGTCCTCGATTCCCACGACGCTGCCGCCCCCCCGGACGAAGATCTTCACGCCGGTGCGACGCTCGTATTCCTGGGCGAGCGCTGTAAGGTATCCTACATTGCTGACGGAACAGCCGCTTGCGGTGAGGTGTTCTGCTGCTGGTGCTGCCTGCGGGATGCTGAAGCAGAGGATGATGAGTATGGCGAGAGCGCGGACGTGGAGGCGGTTCATAAGGCCCGGCATGCAGCCGGTTTTCCGGCGATCGTGGTCATTGTGCATCTCGCCCCCCCCGAGGCAATTGCGTCGACTGGGATGATCTTACCATTATTGTGTTTGTAAAATCAAGGAGATACTTTGTGCCCGAGGCGCATTAAGGCGACAAAACGAATGTATTCGAGAGGGGCGAAGTGCAGACGCGGCCGGATTTAAATATCATGATAGTCGCTGGAATTTTTAGAAACAAAGTGTCCACTTGACTGACATCCAGGCGGGCTCTATAGTTTAAATAGTGCTGCAAGCGGCGGTCGCGATCAAAGAACGGGAGAACAACTATGAGAAAGCGAAGAGCCATTATTTTCGAGGACGAAGCGCTTCAGCTGCGCCTCTATTCAGACCTGTTCCTGTCGAAAGGATATGACGTGCTCGCTTATTCCGAACCCGTCATCTGTCCGATCCATGCCGAGAACGCGGAAGCAGCCACGGGACTTGACCCGTGCGCCGACATCCTGATCACCGATTACACAATGCCCCGCATGAACGGCCTGGACCTGCTCAGAGCGCAAAGCGGGCACGGGTGCAGCCTGCCGATGAAAAATAAAGCGTTGATATCAGGGCAGGAAAAGGTCAGGCAAAAGGCGCTCGAACTGGGATGCGCCTTTTTCGAAAAGCCTGTGGACAGAGACGATCTCGAGGAATGGATCGCGGAATGCGAACAAAGAACGGACCTGTCGCGGCCGCTTGCCGCGCCGCGGAAAGAAGAACGGTATGTCTACTCTCAGGAAATTCCCTGTCTCGTCCTTCTGGGCGACAAGATCATGGATGTTACCGCCGTCAACAGCAGCAGGTCCGGACTGTGCCTCAAGCTTGCCATGCCGCTCCTGACTGAGCAGCAAATACGGGTGCATACGAAATTGTCCATCGCCTCTCCCGCCGCAGCGGTCCGCTGGGTAAGCAGGCTGGCAGACGGTACGTACCTTGTCGGGCTCAAGTACAACTGAAATTTGTGTTTGGATGTTGCGGCTGCGGGAAAGGCTTGGAAAATGGAGAGGAAAAACAATAGCAAACACGTTGGGCGGTGATTGATCAGAAACCTGCCGTAGAAGCGGGAAATCAGGCTGCCTTCGAAATCTCTTTATTGTCGGGAGCGGAGGTCGTCGTCGAGCTGTCGTTCCTCTCGTTCGGCCTCGAAAAAGCCTCAAACCCGAGAAAATCAGTCTCTTCCTGCACGGGTTCAAGCCGTTTGGAGAACAAGTCCTCGATAAACATGAAATGTTTCATAGTCCCTCCTCGGTCTCTCGTGACGAAATCATCGCCTCATCCAAGTTGCGGACAGTTTTTTTGTGCGCCTTTCAGCAGTGAATGCGAACCTGTGACTATAGTATAGCAAAGCTTTTTGCAATTCGTTTACAAAACGCACTATTTGGCAACCGGAGAGCGTTTTCATGCGGGAATGTGCGGAAAATTCGCAGCGCCCTGCGCCTCAGGCCCGAAACGCCGGTCCTAGTCCTCCATTTAAAAGGCACACTGGCTGGGACGTTTTTCCGTAGATTCGGGCATGGCCTGTCCGGACTTGGCGAAATCACGCGCCGCTTCGGCGTTCATGCCCTGTTTCAGATAGGCGATCGCCCGGTTGTTGAATGCCTTGGCGTAACCAGGATTGAGCTGGATGGCCTTCGTGTAGTCTTCGATCGCCTCGTTGATCTTCCCCTGCTCGAACTTGGCAATGCCGCGGATATTGTACGCAGCCTGGTTCTTCGGGTAGACTCGAATGACCTCGGTGAAATCACGGATCGCGTCGTCCAGCTTCCCCAGGTGATACAAGGCGACACCGCGGTTAAAGTACGCCGTGAAGTCACCGGACGAAAGCTCGAGGGCCTTGGAGAACTCTTTTACCGCTTCGTTGTACTTCTGCTGCTGCACCAGAATCTTCCCCAGGCTATCGTATGCCTCCACGTAGTTCGGGTCCAGAGCGATCGCTTCGCGGAAAGCTTTTTTAGCTTCTTCATACTTCTTGTCCAGAAGGAAGCTGCTTCCCTGCTCAAAGATCACAACGGCCTGGCTTTGAGTATCAGTCGCCAGAGCGTCGTCAGCAGCGAATGCAGGTACAGCAATGATCAGCGACAGCAGTGCGGTTGCAATGAGGATTGTTTTCATGTGCCCTCCTATAAATGTGCTTCACACTGACATTCTACAACAGTCGTTACCCTGTTTGCGAGGAGAGAACGCGGTGGTGAGGTTGTCTCAAGCCGTTTCCCGCAGCGGCCTGATATTTTCCGGATCGTTGTTCTTGAAGGAATTCACACGGGAGGTCACGGGGTAGAGCTCGATCTCCTTGGCGGGGCAGGGCCTGAGCAGGCTTCGAAGCTTTTCCGGGTCGTGCATGTCCGGATCGAGCCATTGGCCGTATTTATCCGCCGACATGATCACAGGCATACGGTCATGAAGGGGAGCGACGAGCTCGTTGGCATTGGTGGTGATGACGGCGCAGGTGCGGACAGCCTCTCCCTCGGGCGAGGTCCAGACGCTGTACAGGCCGGCAAAGCCCATGGGGGCCCCGGACTTCAGCCGGATGTAGAAGGGCTTCTTTTCCCGGTTCCACTCGAAGAAACCGTCGGCGACGACGATGCCGCGCCTGCGTTCATAGGCCGGCCTGAACGCGCGACTCGCGGCGATATTCTCCTCACGGGCATTGATCATCCGGTAACCGCTCTTCAGGTCCTTTGACCACGGCGGCACGAATCCCCACCGGCAGGTCATGAGCCGGTTTATTCCGTCATTGAAGACGACGGTGACGACATCCTGGCCCGGCGCGACATTGTAGCTCGGCCTGATATCGAAGGAGATGTCGTCGATCTGGAAGATCCGGGCGATGATCTCGATGGCGCTGTGGATTTCGAATCGTCCGCACATGAGGGCCTTTCTGCAAGTCTTCCTCGCGCAATTAAGGCGGAATAGTTGTAATGCAGGCTAAACCGGGAATCCAGAAAAAACTCATAAATGCTTTGCCACAGAGGTCACAGAGAACACAGAGAAAAGATTTAAAAAGTTTTGGTGTTTGCCTTCTCCTGATGTTCTCTGTGGTAAAAGATGTCAGGCTTGCATTACAGTTATTGCTCCGAGCTCCGTACCGACACGATCTCGCCCACATACATCCGGTGATAATCCTTCTGCGGATACATATTTTCGATCGCCGGATCGAGGAAGCGTTTGGGGTCGATGTCCTGAGAATACAGTTTTCTGCAGACCAGTACAAGCCTGGCTTCTTTGAAATACACAACGTCCTTGTCCGAAACCGGCGTCAGGCCCGCTTTTGCAATCTTGTTCTCATCACGACCGGAATGGCTGCCGCAGTAAGCAAGTGCCTTGCGGTGGCGTTCGGCAAAGAAGGAAAGCGTGTAGCTTCCCGACCGCTCCATGAATTCAAAGGTGTACCGTGTAGGCCGGATGAAGCAGACGGCAATTTTCTTTTCCCACAGGACTCCGAGCCCTCCCCAGCTTGCGGTCATCGTATTGAACGAATCGGTCGTGCCTGCGGTGATGAGCATCCAGTCCTTGCCGATGAGCTTGAAGGGATTGTCCGTGAGCTGTTCCGGTTCGGTCTTTTTGAAATTGGTCACGTTTTTTCTCCTCTCCTGTCTTGAAAGCCTGATTGTTCGAATAGAATCGAAACGAAGAAGCGAAAACTATTTTCGCGCAAAGGCGCAAAGCCGCCAAGAAAGGCAAGAAGTTCTTAAGACTTGATTCCGGGTTCAAAATCTTTTTTTGCGTCTTTGCGTCTTGGCGCGAGATGGTTTTTTGTCCTTTCCAATCCAATTCAGGGCCCGAAGCGTCGTCCCCTCAGTTGTGTTCTGCGTGCTCTGCGTTTTCTGCGGTAAAAAATCTTTTCATTTTATCATATGGTACAGCAATGCCGGGAAATAGGTGGAGAGGACGATTGTGCCTAGACCACCTTCAGAATGATCTTGCCCGTGCTCTGGCGATTTTCCAGGAGACGGTGCGCCTCCCTCGCTTCGGACAGCGGGAACTCGCGGCCGATGTGGAGTTTGAGCCAGCCGTCCTTGATGCCGCCCAGAACGGCACGGGACCGGCGGACCAGGTCTTCGCGCGCGGCAATGTGATTACCCAGGCTTCCGCCCGAGATGGTCAGCGATTTCGCTCCCAGGCTGTTGGGCAGGACGGGATCAGCAGGCCCGCTTGCGGACCCGAAAACCACGATATGGCCTCGGACGGCGGCCGCCTCGAGATCGCCGGTGAATGTGGTCTTCGCTACGCCGTCCAGGATGAGCTGCGCGCCCCGTCCGTGCGTCAGGCGTTTGGTCTCGCTCACAAAATCCTGGGACGTGTAGAGGACAACATGATCGGCGCCCGCGGCCCGGGCCGCACGGGCTTTTTCCTCCGAGGACACGGTCCCGATGACCACGGCGCCCAGGTGTTTGGCCCACTGTACGAGAAGAAGGCCGACTCCTCCGGCTGCGGCATGGATCACGACCGTGTCGCCGGAGCCGGGTTTATAGAAATCATGGAGCAGGTAGTGGGCGGTCATGGCCTGCAGGGGGAATGCGGCCCCCTGCGAAAATGTTATTCCCTCGGGCAGCGGGATCAGGCGTTCGGCATCGATCGCCGTATACTCGCTGTAGCTGCCGAGATGACCGGTATAGGAGACCCGGTCGCCCGGATGCAGATCGGCAACGGCTTCGCCCGTCTCCTCGACCACACCCGCAGCCTCCAGGCCGGGGATATAGGGAAGTTTTACGGGGTACATGCCCCGCCTCTGGTAGATGTCGACAAAGTTCACGCCTGCGGTGTGGATCTTTACCAGGGCCTGGCCCCTGCCCGGAACAGGTTTTGGTTCCTTGTCGGTGAAAGTCAGAACGTCGGCATCGCCGTTCTTAGAAATTTTGATGGCTTTCATGGATGCTGCTCCTTCCTGGATCAGAACGATAGAACAATATTGATTAACATGCAGCAGGATTAAAATTAGTCCCGCGCGGAGACGCAGAGGCGCGGAGGGAGATGCTCTGGAAAGGCACGCGCACTTTCTCTCAGCGTCCCGGCGTCTCTGCGCGAAAATTTGTCTCTCGTTTGATCAGAGCTTGACCCGAGTTTACGCCGCCTTCTTGATTGCCGGCTCCTTGTTTGCTTCCGCCACGGGCCTGCGGTCGCGGTCCTGGCGCTCTACCATCCAGCCGGGATACTCTTTCGGGAGCGCGCCCGCTTCGTCGAGGCGGGCCACCTGCTCCGCGGAAAGCTGCAAATCGCCGGCTGCGAGGTTGTCCATGAGCTGCTCCTTTGTTTTCGCGCCGATGATGATGCTCGTGACAAAGGGCCGCGTCAGCATCCAGGCCAGGGCCACCCGCGCCACCGAAACCCCCAGGCTCGCGGCAATGGGGCGCATCACGCCAAGCACGTTCTTCGCCCGCTCTCGGTCAACAGGCGGGAAATCGAAAGACGTTCTCCTGGCGCCCTCGGGCCCCGGCTTCTCGAGGTCGAACTTGCCCGAGAGCAGGCCGCCTGCGAGCGGGCTCCAGGGAAGAATGGCAAGGCCCTGGTCCGCGGCAAAGGGCACGACTTCGCGCTCGATGTCCCTGCCCGCTATCGAGTAGTACATCTGGGCGCTCACGAAGCGGGTGAGGCCGCGCGCTTCGGCATAGGCATTCGCCTTCATCGCATGCCAGGCCGGAAGGTTGCAGTATCCGATGTAGCGGACCTTGCCCGCACGGACCACGTCGTCCAGGGCGCGCATGGTCTCCTCGATCGGCGTATCGAGGTCCGTGCCGTGGATCTGGTACAGATCGATGTAGTCGAGCCGCAGGCGCTTCAGGCTGGCGTCAACGGCCGATAGGATATGGCCGCGAGACAGGCCGATGTCGTTCGGACCGGGGCCGGTCCTGCCGCGCGCTTTTGTCGCGACGATGATCCGGTGGCGCGGACGGTTCAGCGACGCGAGGGCGGCGCCGACGTGCTTCTCGGCTTCGCCTTCGGAGTAGACGTCCGCCGTGTCGATTGCATTCACGCCCGCGTCAAGCGCCGTGCCGATGAGCGCCTCCGCTTCCGCCGGGGTGAGCCGTCCGATCGCCTCCCAGTAGCCCTTTCCGCCGAAGGTCATGGTGCCGAGCGTCAGCTCGGATATATAAATACCGGTGTTGCCGAATAATCGATAACGCATGGTGTGCTCCTTTCCGTCTGTCCTGCACTCAAAAGGGCGACGCCTTGAACGCTGACAAGAATCGACAACAAACAGCAGTCGACTCTGAGCGGGTCATATCGCTTCTCGTCGAATCATCGTCGCCTTACCGTCGCTTTCCCACGCAGGACCCCATGACAAAATGATAGCAGATATTTGCGCCTTGCGGCTCTCATGACAGGGAAGGATCGTGGAAAGTCTTTGCTGCTTTACTCTTCATACCTAAGTAGCCCGGTTATGACAAACAGGAGGGGCAGAAGGAGAGAACCTTGATTTTATGGAAAGGACGTGGCAGAATAGTTACATGACTGCCCGGATCGTCCGGCAAAAGAAGGAGGTATCATCATGATCAACAGATTTCTGGCATCACTGGCAGCAGTCGCAGCGTGGTTTACTTTTATGGCCGCCGCTCCGGCGGCCGACGCAGGCGTGGATGTCGACATTCACGTCGGTGTTCCCCTGCCGCGCCTGGTCATCCCGGCCGCACCTTTTTTGATCGTCATACCCGGGACTTATGTCTATTATCCGCCTGACGTGGATGCCGACATCCTGTTCTACCACGGCTACTGGTACCGCTCGTACCGCAGCAGGTGGTTCATCTCTGCGGAGTACAACGGCCCCTGGAAAGCCGTTAAAAAAGTTCCTCACGCGGTGCGGACAGTGCCTGCTCATTATCGTGGGGCGCCGTCTCAGTACGAACGCGTACCCTATGGCGATGTAAGGAGGAACTGGCGCGCCTGGGAGAAGGACCGGCACTGGGACAAGCGCGGAGAAGGGCAGGACGAAGGGCGCGGAAAAGGGCGGGGCAATCGCGGACGCGGTCATGATCGCGACGACAGGTAAGGCAGAGAGCAGAGAGCAGAGAGCAGAGAGCAGAGAGCAGAGAGCAGAGAGCAGAGAGCAGAGAGCAGAGAGATCTTCCCCTCTGCGCCATGCTCTATGCACTATGCTAGATTAATGTACGTTCACTTCGACCACTCCGTCGGCCAGGAGAACTGCCTTGACGGAGGAGGGCGTCAACCCGACCGCGATCGTCGCGAGAGAGGTGATCTCTCCCTGCATGCGCACATGAGGATTGATCTCACGGTTCAGCGCACGGGAGAGGCGTTCTCTTGCCTGATCGATCCTGTCTCCCATCGGCCAGGTTGCGCGGCCGGCGAGATTGTCGCGAAGCCCGCTGTGAAGCACCCAGTCGGCCAGTTTTGCAAGGACCTGCGTTGTTTCCAGGGTATACTCGACATCCCGAACGACAAAGGACCTCGTGGCTTCGTCATAGACGGGCGTGCCGGTCAGGTAGACCGTGCCGCCGACTGATCCCTTGATGCCGACTGCCAGGACAATCGAACAGCCGGAGCCGAAGACCCCCACTTTCCCGACAGTGAAGGACGCACCCTTGACCTGGTAGGTCGTGCCTCCCAGCTTTTTTGTCAATTCATTTCCCAGGTAGTCGAAGGACAACTCGGTCTGCAGCGCGAGGTGAAAACCCTTTTCCGGCGCAGCCGTCGCTACGGAGAAGGACGGCAGCCGCGAAGCGGTCCGGGGCGGCAGGGCGCCCGCCATAAGCCGCGGCCGCGCAGTGATCGACACGACGACCCCTGTCCGCGCGCCGGTCCCTTCCAGGGGCGCCGCGGTGAGGGATTGCGGATCGAGAAGAAGCGAAACGCCGTCAGAGAGGGGCAAGGGGGCCTGGAGCGCGTCCCATACTTTTTCGATCTGCCGGCGAAGGAACGGATTGCCTGTAAGATCGCTGGTTGCCAATTTCGCCGCCTGCCTCCCGATGAAATTTCTGATCGCTCCGGCAAAGGCATTCTCCCTGTCGGGGTCAGCTGCAAGCGGAGGCACCTCGATCGCGACCGGGATGGTGATCGTGGAGTCGGGGACTGAGGGCTCGGCCATGGGTGCGATCGGCGCCGACGGCGCAGGGATCGGAAGTCGCGCGCAGCCCGACAGGGCGAGAGCTGAGAAGAGCAGAACGATCAAGGCTGCCGGAGTGTTGTTCCTGAACATGGTTTTTATCTCCCGCAGCCATGATAATCGATTGGCGTAAAAAGCGCAAGGTGCCGGGCCCTCCGCAAAAAAGTCCCCGGCGCAGACGGCGCCGGGGACTCGATGAAAAGTGTCTGTTCGTCAGAAATAAAAGTTCAGGTTCAAACCGAACCGCTGGGTGCCGAGGGTGTTCTCCGTCACCGTGGTCGGCCCCGTGGTGGTGTCCGTTGAGGTGTATCCGAAGCCCACGTTTCCTTCCACACTGAAGCGTTTCTCAAAAAAGTATTCAGCGCCGAACAGTCCCATAATACTTGTCTCCTTCAGGTCGCCGTCCCGCGTGCTCCGGTAGGATACGACGCCGCCGAAAAAGGGCGCGAAGTCCTCGGTGGAGAGATACTTCCTGATGCCTGCGCCGATTCCGAGGTCGGTGCCCGAGGCGTCGCCTCCCTTCTGACCGAGGCCGAAGAGCGCAAGAATTGCAAGGTCATTCGCGACAAAATACTTGCCTGAAAGCACAAAATCATCATTCACGTTCACGCCAAAGGAAAATGCGCCAGCTTTGAGGCCGTTCGCCGCAGATGCATTCGCTGTGAGCGCGCCGAACATCACCACCGTCAGCATTGCCGTCAAAAGTCTTTTCATGAGAATTCCTCCTGTTTGAAATAAAAAAAATTGCTGTCTCTATCGTTTTCCCATAGAAAAAATACAAACCCTCGTCCAAAAATTGAGGTACCAACCACCTCCCGTCTCCTCCCTTATTTGTTCAATCCGGTTATTCGATAAACCGAGTCATGGGCCCTTATAAGATGGCGGGCGTGCAGACAGCCGAAGCTGCGGCTATTCTGTTTGCTTTTTGATCCTGTCGATATCAACCTTGCGCACATAGTCGATCACGTTCGACCAGACGGAATGGAACCCGTATCCACCATTCACCATTTCGTCGATCGCGTCCTCCTTGGACCAGCCCTGGACCACGATCCGGTACATCGCGGACATGACGCCGGTCCGGTCGGCGCCGTGCTGGCAGTGGATCAGAAAGGGGCCGTTTTCCTTGTGCGCAAGGATCCGAAGGACCTTGACGACATCCTCATCCTCGATGTGCCAGGTCTTGATGCTCAACTCCGAGTTCAACAGTGTTGTCCCTTTGAGCTCATCTGAGTCTGAATGGAAAGCGCGGAGGTTGATGACCGTGCGGATGCCCAGCCTCTCCAGGTTTTTCATTCCCTCTTTTGTGGGCTGTGCGCTGCGGTAGAGTCCGTCGTTAACCTTGTGCAGGTTCGGCGCGCCTTTTACGGAAACCGGCGCAGCCCATGTCGCAGGGCGGTTTGCACCCGCCGCGTCTGCATATACGCCGGAGCTGAAGGCAGCGCACAAGAAGAGCGCCGACAGCGCGATGATCGCGGCCCGATACCGGTTCGCGTGTATGGTCATACAGAGTCTGTTCATTCTTTTTCCTCCTGCGGTTGACAGGCCGCCCGTTACTTTGTCGTTTTGTGCTGCTCGATGCAATACCCATCAGGATGATCGCGTTGATAGGCATCGATCTTCTCCCGGACCTGCGTCTGTTCCTGTTCAGTCAGCTGTTTGTATCCCCTGCCATACGGCCATCCGTATGCCCAGCGATACCAGGTGGGGAAAGCAGGGTGCCCGCCTGCCCGGACCCCGTCGTACATCAGGTCCGCCAGGGCTTCGCTCTTGGTGCGATCGATCACGCACTTCCGGAGCGCTTCATCGGCCCGTTGGCGGTCCTCGCTGGTGCCGCCCTGCCAGTAGGCGATGTCATGGATCAGGCAGCAATCACACCACTGCGCCCGGTCCTTCAGTTCTCCGTCAGGGAACAGGCTGCAGCCGTCGCTCGTGAAGGCGCGCAGACTGTCTGCCGCTGCGGTTCCCACGGTCAGGAGCAGGAGTGAGAGTGCGCAGAGTGCGGACAGGAAACGCTGTTTTCTTATAAGAACGGTTAGCATAAAACACTGAAATGACCGACTCGCCTCAATAAAACGAAACAAAAACGAATCATACGTGACAAGCCGGGGTACACCATCAGCTTTTCATTCCTGCGACGGCAGGAATCCAGGTTTCAGTCAGGGCGGACTTATCTCTTTTGAGGAGTTTCATTAATCCCCAGCGCCTTCAGGTATTCATTCTCGGAAAACCCGCTGACTTTTTTTCCGTTGATGATCGCAAAAGGCACCAGCCGGCGTTTGTCGAGCTGCTTCTTCCTGCGAGCGGCCGTCTCGTTCTTTTCAACGTCATAGGCGACGAACTCGATGCCGTGCGAGCGCAAAAAGTCCATGGCCTTGCGGCAGTTGGGACACCAGTCGGCGATGAAGAGCTCGACCGGGGGCGCTGCTTCGACGGCAGTTTCGCCGGCTGCAGAGAGAAGGGCCGGCAGCGAAAGCAGTATACCAAGCATGACCGTTATGATGGTCGCCTTCATAAAATATGATTTTGCCTCTTAAGCCCCGGTCTTGAACGTCGCGGTTGACTTTGCGTCAACCGTGAGGCCGCTGCCGCCGGAGCTCATGGCGTTATTATTCACGCTCAGGGTGTAATCGCTGTTGCTTGCCAGATCAGAAGAAGGGGTAACCTGTATGCTCCAGTCGCTCTGCGGGCTTGCAGTAAAAACGACGGGGCTACTACCTGAGTCAACGAAAGAAATTGCCGCTGCGACGGAATTCATGTCCATTGCCGTGTTGAACTGGATGATAAAGGACGTATGAACGGGCACGTTCCGGCTGCCCGACAGTTCAACGGGAGATGACTGCGCGTCGAGGAAAGACATTACCACTACCAGAACCGGCTGAACAGGTGAAGGACCATACATTACTTTGTTCTCATTCGTGGTGGTGGAAGAACCGCACCCGGAAAGAATGCTTGCGAGGAGCGGCGCCGACGACATCATTGCGAAGGTCCTGAGGAACTCCCGCCGAGAATAATTTTCGCTATTCATGCGATCTTCTCCTTTGGCCGATTTTTTCAAGGCAGCAAAAGCTCTCTGCGGCATTGTCCTGGTCCAGAAGATGGAACCCGCCGCCTTCGCAGAGGTCCCAGTGCTCGCAGTTTCCGCAGAGACCGGAGAAGGTTTCCTTGCGGTCCTTCCGGTACCTGGTGAAGCGGTTTTTCCAGACATCCACGAAGGGAGTTTCCCTGATGTTTCCCTCGATGAACTTCCGGGAAACGCTTGGGCAGCCGGTGACGCGGCCGTCGTGCAGGATGGAGCCGATCATGATCCCCGACCCGCAATAGTGGAATTCATCGCGCACCACGCATTCCCATTCCGGGCCCCAGTAACCTTCCTCGCTCAGGGTGATCCGAATCGCGGACTGCTTCGCGCGCTGCTCCGCGATGAAGCGGAGCAGTTTCTGGTAATCATCTTTGCTCAGCATGAGGTCCCTGTTCCTGCCCGCTCTGCCGCGGGAGAACACGGGTGTGAACCGGACCGCCGGGACGCCGAGTTGGATCAGGCTTTCGACAAAAGGTCCGAGCCGGTTGATGTTGATCTTGCTGACGCAGCAAATGACGTCGAAGACGGAGAAGAACCGGTCCGCCAGAAGGTTTTTGATCGCCGTTGTGACGATATCCCAGGAGCCATTGCAGGAGCGCAGACGGTCATGGTCAGACGGAAGGCCGTCCAGGCTCACCGAGATCGTCCGGAGCTTCGCGTCCTTCAACTGCCTGATCTTGTCGCGGCTCAGGAGCATGCCGTTCGTCGTGATGCCCCAGTTGTATCCCAGCTCCGCTGCAAAGGCCCCCACGCCGATGATGTCGTCGCGCAGAAGGGGTTCGCCCCCGATGATCGCAAAGGTGCACAGGCGCGGATCGTAATGGCCGGCGATGGAGTGGAGCTCGCGTTTGATCGTCTCCCCGTCGAGCTCGGCTGCCTGGCTCGCGTCGTCGCGGACGCAGTCGCTGCCGCAGTGGAGGCAGCTCAGATTGCAGCGGAGCGTGGATTCCCAGAAAAGATAGCGCAGGGAAGTGTCCTTCTTGAGCTGCTCCTTGCGCTCGATGAAGGATTCAAGGGCCTGCACTTTTTTCTCGATGGAGTTCACGGGTATCGCCTCTCCCTGTTCGATTTGAACAACGTCACTTTTGCGCCGGCGGACTGCAGAAAAACATGAAAATATTGTTCCGCAGATTACGCAGATGTCGCAGACACCAACACGTTTTCTCTCGCCGTCCTTTCAGACCCCGGTCTTGAACGTTGCCGTTGCATTCGCGTCAACAAGAAGCCGTGAGTTCCCACTCGCATCCACGGCGTTATTGTTCACACTCAGCGTATAGGTGCTGTTGTGCGCGAGATCGGCAGACGGAGTCAGCCCCATGGTCCGCTCGTCCTGCGCAAGTGCGGCAAATGCAACAGGAGTGTTGCCTGAGTCAACGAACGTTATCGCGGTAAGAACGGAATCCATGTTCATCGCAGTGTTGAACTGGATGGTAAAGGACGTGTGGGCAGGCACGTTCTGATTGTCCGCAAGCTTCACGGTATGTGACTGCGCGTCGAGAAAGTATATTCCGGTCACTGAGACCTGGGTGTACGGCGGGGGTCCGTATGCGGCACCGGCCACGGGATCACTGCACGCGGCAAGCACGTTGACCAGGAGCGGCGCCGACGATATCAGCGCGAAGGTCTTTAAGAATTCCCGCCGTGAATAATTTTCGGTCCTCATGCGATGTTCTCCTGTCGAGTAGCGCGCAAGCGCGCATTGCTGTTTATGGCGAGTTAGACGCACGCTGAGGGGAACAGGATGCACTTCAGAAAAGATACGGGACCTGCGACGGAGATTGTCGCGAAGCCGGGCGCGGTCCCGTTGGACCTATACGGTGAGGAAACGATCATTAAATCGAACTGCCTCGATTATATAGACAGTGATGATTTTGTCAAGAAAATCGACAGGGTATTTTTGGGGGAGAGGGATGGCCATCTAAGCCTTTTGTATCCGACCAAAACAGGACAAACTTGACATGATTTTCTGGCGAGATATAGTTAGAACAGAATATCCACTTTTGACGAAGACGGAAAAAAGTCGCGTGACGTCGGCGCGGTCAGCGGGTTTTAGTGCATTCGTCAGGAGTGTACGTTCTGCCATGAAGGAGGAACATCATATGAAAACCATTAAAGCAGTGCTATTTGCCCTATTTGCGGTAATCGTTACCACGTCGCTCGGAATGGCTGCAGCAGGCGGTCATTTCAAGACCAAATTGACGGGCAAGGAGGAAGTTCCGGCAGTGAAGACGAAGGCAAGCGGCGAGGAGATCCTTACCCTGAGCAAGGACGGCAAGGAGCTGACTTATGAGCTCAAGGTGAAAAATCTGGCAGATGCCAAGGCAGCCCATATCCATGCAGGCAAAAGAGGCGTGGAAGGCCCGCCGGTAGTCGGACTTTTTGCAGGGCCGAAGAAGGAAGGGAAGTTCAGCGGATTGCTGGCAAAAGGAACCATTACGGATAAGGACCTGGTCGGCCCCCTTGCCGGGAAAACGGTTGACGATCTTCTGAAGATGATCAAGGACGGCGACGCCTACGTGAACGTTCATACGGACAAGTATCCGAGCGGGGAGATCCGCGGGGAACTGAAGTAGACCGTCGAACCGACGCGCTACAGGCCGATCTCTATTCGACATTGCAGAGCGGGGCCGGACATGATCCGGTCCCGCTCTTTTTTTTTCACAATGAAGCGGAAAGAGTGTCGGGATGGTGGTTAAAGAGGACCAAAAAGGTGGTAAATTATGGTCAGGGGCTGTTCGGGCGCGGGAGCGGGTCAGGAACAATGAAGGCACGGCGAAAAGACTTGGAATATTATACCGAAGAGCGGGAGTACGCAGGTCGGGGCCGCGTACGGACCGAGGGGCGGGGCGATCCTGAATTCATTCCGTCGCTGGAACAGTACGACCGCGTCCTGCAGTCGCTCCCGAACGGGCTGGTGCTCATCGATCGCCGGGGCAAAATAGTACAAGTCAATGCTCAGCTCGAGGCCTTGTTCGGCTACCGGAAGGAAGAATTGCTCGGGAAGAGCGTGGAAACCCTGATGCCGGAGCGTTTCCGCGCCCGTCATCGCGGTCATGTGTCGGATTTCATGGCCGATCCCCACATCCGGCCCATGGGGAGCGGGCTCGACCTGTTCGGCTTGAGAAAGGACGGCACGGAATTTTCCCTTGATATCAGTCTGAGCTACCTGCCGGCAGCCGGCGAGATCGTAGCCATGGCCGTGGTCCGGGACGTTTCGCAGCGAAAGAACATCGAGCTCTCGATCGATCTCAACTACCGGATCCAGAAAGCCGTCAGCTCCGTGCTCCGGATATCCCTTGAGCCCGATACCCTTGACGAGCAGTTGAGCCGCGTCCTCGATCTGGTCCTGACCATCCCGAGCTTTGCGATGCGCGCACGGGGAAGCATCTATCTTGCCGAGCAGGCCCCCGGGGTGCTTATGCTCAGGGCCATGCACGGGTTTACCGTGGCCCAGGTGGCCTCCTGCAAGACCGTGCCTCTCGGTCAGGGCATGTCCCCGCACGACGAGGAATCCTGCCAGATCGTGGCTACGAGTTGTCTCGAAATTCCGCGGGAAATCCAGTATACGTATACGGCTTCAGTCGCGGGAGGGTTGTATTGCGTGCCGATCCTGTTTGGCGATCAAGCGCTGGGCATCATCAACGTGGCGGTAGCGGGCAGCCACCAGCGCCTTTCTGAAGAGGAGGAGTTTCTCGTCGCCATCGCCAATGCTCTTGCCGGCCTCATCGTGCGCCGCCAGGCCGAAGTGGAGAAGAACCGGCTCAGGGAGCAATTGATCGAATCGGAAAGACTCGCGGCCCTGGGCCGCATAGCGGCGAACGTGTCCCATACGATCAAAAACCCGTTGATGGCGATCGGCGGGTTCGCGAACAGGCTCTTCGACATGATGCCGGAGGGCACCAAGGAGAAGAAATACGCGGGCCTCATTTTCGAGGAGTCCGTCCGGCTGGAAAACGTCCTGCAGAACGTCCTGCTCTTTTCGCGCAGGGACGCCGACGTGCGGATGGCATGCAGCCTGCGAGAGATCGTCGAGAAGGCGCTGATCATGTACGAGGATGTCTGCAGGGAGCGGTCCGTAGCAGTTATAAGCAGGGCTGGCGACGTTCCCGCCGTTGCCGGCAACAGGGAGCAGATGCTGCAGGCCGTGGAAAATCTTCTTTCCAATGCCGTCGACGCGATGACCGGCGGCGGCACGCTCACGATCAGCACGCACCCGGAGCAGGTGCGCGGAAGGACCTATGCGGCGGTAACCGTGCAGGACACGGGATCCGGGATCTCAGCGGAGAATTTAAACAGGATCTTCGAGCCCTTTTTCACGACCAAGCTGATCCTGAAGGGAACGGGGCTCGGACTTTCGATCACCAAGAAGGTCGTCGAAGGGCACGGCGGATTCATCGACGTTGACAGCACGTTGGGAACAGGAACCTCCTTTACTCTCTATTTCCCCGCATCATCGAAACAATAAGGCCTTTTCGCGCAGCGGAAAAAATACTGTCCAACCCTTTTGGTCCGGTAAAAATATATTCGTTTTAAAAGATAGAGGGTTTCTGCCGCAAAGCCGCGAGGGCCGCGAGGAAAGCGCGTAGATCGTGGATCTTGCCAAAGAAGTCTTTGCCTTCCTCTCGACCTTTGCGCCCTCGCAGTTCAATGTATTTGGTCCCGGCTTGTCCGATCGGATAAAATTTTTTGTTCTCTTCCGATATATAGTGCAGCCAATGCTACTTTGGTTGGCATAAAAAAGTATGACGAAATTTGACATCGCATTTTCAGCGCGCTATGGTTTTTTTATACTGTTTTCATCGGAACCGGGAGGGCGCATCTGCCGATCGGACCCGGGAAAAAGGCACACGCCGAAAATCTACACCACATTAATAATATTGCCATTTATGCAAACCCTGGAGGTATGAAAATGCAGGTGACACGGAGACAGTTTTTCAAGGTTTCTGCCGCAGGACTGGGGGCTTCCAGCGTTGCGGCCCTCGGCTTTTCCCCGCGCGAGGCGGAGGCTGAGGTGCGCGAGTTCAAGCTTACCCGCAGCACCGAGACCCGCAATACCTGCCCCTACTGCTCGGTGAGCTGCGGCCTGATCATGCACAGCATGGGGGACAGGGCGAAGAACGCCGAGTCATCGATCTTTCACATCGAGGGCGACCCGGACCATCCCGTGAACCGCGGCACCCTCTGCCCGAAGGGCGCAGGGCTGGTGGACTTTGTTCACAGCCCGAACCGGCTCAAATACCCGGAATACCGAGCCCCCGGGACGAATGAATGGAAGCGCATAACCTGGGACGAAGCCTTCAGCAAGATCGCGCGCCTGATGAAAGACGACCGGGACAAGAACTTCATCAAGAAGAACGCCGCCGGCGCCACGGTCAACCGCTGGCTGACCACGGGATTTTTGGCAGCCTCCGCGTCGAGCAACGAAACCGGCTACATCACCCACAAGGCGGTCCGCAGCACCGGCATCCTGGCCTTCGACAATCAGGCACGAGTTTGACACGGCCCCACGGTGGCCAGTTTGGCCCCTACGTTCGGCCGCGGCGCGATGACCAACCACTGGGTTGACATCAAGAACGCCAACGTCATCCTCGTCATGGGCGGGAACGCCGCCGAGGCCCACCCCTGCGGCTTCAAATGGGTGACCGAGGCCAAGGCCCATAACAAAGCCACATTCATCGTAGTAGACCCCCGCTTCACCCGTTCGGCGGCGATTGCAGACCTTTATGCACCCCTCCGCACGGGCACGGACATCGCCTTCCTGGGCGGCCTGGTCAACTACCTTCTCAGTAGCGACAAAATCCAGCACGAATACGTGAAATCCTACACGGACGCAAGCTTCATCGTGCGCGAGGATTATCATTTCGATGACGGCTTGTTCTCCGGTTACAACGCCGAAAAACGGTCCTATGATAAAGCAAGCTGGATGTACGAAATGGGTGCTGACGGCTTTGCAAAGGTCGACCCCACCCTCAAACATCCCCGATGCGTGTTCCAACTGCTGAAGAAACACTATGTCCGGTACACGCCGGAAGCGGTGAGCAATATCTGCGGCACGCCCAAGGAAACCTTCCTCAAGGTGGCAGAAATCATCGCAACCACGTCGGTGCCGGACAGGACCTTGACCATCATGTACGCACTGGGCTGGACCCAACACTCCGTGGGCTCGCAGATGATCCGCACTGCGGCAATGATGCAGCTCCTGCTCGGCAACATCGGCATGGCAGGCGGAGGCATGAACGCGCTCAGGGGCCACTCCAATATCCAGGGTCTCACTGACCTTGGCCTCCTGTCGAACCTCTTGCCGGGCTACCTCACCCTTCCCGGCGAAAAAGAAACAGACTACCAGACCTATATCAGCAAACGGGCCTTCAAGCCCCTGCGCCCAGGCCAGATGTCCTATTGGCAGAATTACGAAAAGTTCCATGTCAGCCTGATGAAGGCCTGGTTCGGCGATGCTGCAACGAAAAAGAACAACTGGTGCTTCGACTGGCTACCGAAGCTGGACAAGGGATACGACGTGCTCCAGACCTTCGAGCTGATGAACCAGGGGAAAGTAAACGGCTACTTCTGTCAGGGCTTTAACCCCCTCGCAGCCTTCCCCTGCAAGGCCAAGGTAGGCGGGTCCCTGGCCAAGCTCAAGTACCTGGTCGTGATCGATCCCCTGGCAACGGAAACCTCGTGCTTCTGGGAGAACCACGGCGAGCACAACAACGTGGACCCAGCCAAGATCCAGACCGAAGTGTTCAGGCTCCCCTCGACCTGCTTCGCCGAAGAGAACGGGTCGCTCACCAACTCCGGCCGCTGGCTGCAGTGGCACTACAAGGGCGCCAATCCTCCGGGAGAAGCAAAGGTCGATGCCGACATCATCGCCGGCATCTTCCTGAAGCTGCGCGAGCTTTATAAAAAAGAGGGAGGCGCGTTCCCCGACCCGATCCTGAACCTTACCTGGAACCATAAGATCCCGCTTTCGCCTGCGCCCGAGGAGTTGGCGATGGAGTACAACGGCAAGGCGCTGGAGGACGTAACCGATCCCAAGGACAAGACAAAGGTCCTCGTAAAGAAGGGGCAGCAGCTGGACGGCTTTGCCCAGCTCAGGGACGACGGCACAACCAGCTGCGGCTGCTGGTTGTTCTCGGGCTCCTGGACGGAAAAGGGCAACATGATGGCGCGGCGGGACAACTCGGACCCCTCCGGCCTGGGCAACACGCTGAACTGGGCGTTCTCCTGGCCCGCCAACCGGCGCATCCTGTACAACCGCGCCTCGAACGACCCGTCCGGGAAACCGTGGGACCCGAAGCGGAAGCTCATCAGCTGGAACGGGACCGCCTGGGGCGGCGTGGACGTGCCGGACTTCAAACCGGATGTCCCGCCCGGCGATCCCATGAACCCCTTCATCATGAACCCCGAAGGCGTGGCGAGGCTGTTTGCCGTGGATAAGATGGCGGAAGGTCCGTTCGCCGAGCATTATGAGCCTTTCGAGACGCCCATCGACACGAACCCGCTCCATCCCAAGGTGATCAGCAACCCGGCTGCGCGGGTGTTCAAGGACGATCTGGAAATGCTCGGCAAGAGCAAGGACTATCCTTATGCGGCCACCACGTACCGTCTGACCGAGCACTTCCACTTCTGGACGAAACATACGCAGCTCTCGTCCATCCTGCAGCCCGAGCAGTTCGTGGAGATCGGCGAGGAGCTGGCCAAAGAGAAGGGCATCAAGCACGGCGACCTCATCAAGGTGTGGTCCATGCGGGGCTTCGTCAAGGCAAAGGCGCTGGTGACCAAGCGGCTTATGTCGCTCCAGGTGAACGGCAAGACCGTTCATCATGTAGGCATCCCGATCCACTGGGGTTTTAAGGGCATTGCCAAGAACGGCTACATCGCCAACACCCTGACGCCGTTCGTCGGAGATGCCAACGTGCAGACACCGGAGTTCAAATCCTTCCTCGTCAACATCGAGAAGGCATAGGAGGCGGATCATGGCACTTCAATCGCTTGATATCATCCGTCGTTCCGCCACATCCACCCCCTCGCCGGGCCAGCGCCAGACCCAGGAAGTGGTCAAGCTGATCGACGTCTCCAAGTGCATCGGCTGCAAAGCCTGCCAGGTGGCGTGCATGGAGTGGAACGACACCCGCGACGCCGTCGGCACGAACCACGGCGTGTACGATAACCCGGCGGACCTGACGGAGAACTCCTGGACCGTGATGCGCTACAGCGAAGTAAAAACCGAGCGCGGCCTTGAGTGGCTGATCCGCAAGGACGGCTGCATGCACTGCGCAGACCCGGGCTGCCTCAAGGCCTGCCCCGCGCCGGGCGCCATCGTCCAGTACAGCAACGGCATAGTGGATTTCCATGAGGAGAACTGCATCGGCTGCGGCTACTGCATCACCGGCTGCCCGTTCAACATCCCGCGCCTGTCGAAAAAGGACAACAAGGTTTACAAGTGTACCCTCTGCTCCGACCGCGTGGCTGTCGGGCTGGAGCCGGCCTGCGTCAAGACCTGCCCTACGGGCGCGATCGTATTCGGGACAAAGGATGATATGCAGCAGCATGCCGAGGAGCGGATCGCTGATCTGAAAAGCCGGGGGTTCGACAAGGCGGGAATCTATAACCCCCAGGGCGTCGGCGGCACCCATGTGATGTACGTGCTGAACCATGCCGACAAGCCGGAATACTACAGCGGTCTCGCCAAAGATCCCTCCATCAGCGCGATGGTCTCTCTGTGGAAAGACGGCGCCAAGCAGCTGGCCACCTTTGCTCTTGCCGCGGGTGTACTCGGTGCCTTCATCCACTATGTAACCAAGGGTCCCAATGAGGTCTCCGAAGAGATCGAGAAGGAGTTTAAAAATGAGAAATGACCCGAATAAAATACTCAGGTATACCTCTTCTGAGCGCGCCAATCATTGGCTGACGGCAATAACCTTTATTCTGCTTGCGCTGTCCGGGCTCTCGTTCTTTCATCCGGCCTTCTTTCCCTTGAGCCAGTTGTTCGGCGGCGGCACGTGGACGCGCATCCTCCACCCTTTCATCGGGGTGTTGATGGCGATTTCCTTCGGCATCGAGTACTTCAATTACCGGCAGTTGAATGTCATGACTCCGATTGATTGGGAATGGGTGAACCATGTGCGCGATCTGGTGGGCGGCGATGACGGTCACATGCCGGAAGCCGGCAAGTTCAACGGCGGCCAGAAGCTCCTGTTCTGGGCGCTGTCTATCAGCATGGCCGTGCTCATCCTGTCCGGCATTGTCATGTGGCGCGCCTATTTCTCGTTCCTCTTCCCGGTCGGGCTCATCCGCTTCGCTTCAGTCGTGCACGCGGCTGCCGGGGCAATCATAATCGGCCTGATCATCTTCCACATCTATGCAGCCATCTGGATGAAGGAGAGCATAGCTGCCATGCTGTACGGCTACGTCAGGCGCGCCTGGGCTAAACAGCACCACCCGGCATGGTACCGGGAGATGACCGGAGGCGGGAAGTGAACGCTGAGGCCCGCATCATCGAGCCCGGACAGCTGGAAACACCCAGGGGAGAGATCCGTTATCTCTTCCTCCCGCACCGGGATCTGTTCAGCCGTCGCGCCGAGCGCCTTCGATCTTTGTCCAAAGATCATCCGCTGGGGGATTACCTGGCTTTTCTGGCGCATCTTGCCGAGGCGCAGCAGGAGGCCTTGAATCTCTTTCCCGCCACGCCTCTGCCTGGTCCTGATGAGAGGAAGCTCTGCCGCGAGCGCGGCGCGGCGCTCTTGTCTGCACGGTCCTGGAGCCGGGATCCGGCCTGGCGTACGGCGTTTACGACAATCCTGTGGCTGATGAAAGAGGTTGCCCTGCCGTCGGCTGCACAGGAAACCGTAGCCGGCTTGACGCAGGCGAGTGAAGCCGTGTTGGAGAATACGGCAGACCGGATATCGGCAGGAGATATGGTTGCTGTTTCTCCGCAGGAACTGCCGTTCGTCGCAGCAGCACTGCAGGTTTACTGGGTGCATATGGCGTCATCGCTGCTAAAAGAAGATTTGTTCAACAGACTGGAACAAGGCGGGTTGTGCCCCGTGTGCGGTTCACAGCCGAGCGTAGGCATCGTGCGGGGCGGCGGGAACGAACAGGGCCTGCGCTATTTGTCCTGCTCCCTCTGCTCCTCGCAGTGGCACATGGTGCGGCTCAAATGCAGCTCCTGCGAATCCACCAGCGGGATCGACTACCATATCCTGGAAGGCTCGAACGGCGCGGTCAAGATCGAGAGCTGCGGAGACTGTCATACCTACCTGAAATTGCTCTACCTGGGAAAAGACCCGCAGATGGAAGTCATGGCGGACGACCTGGCCACGCTCCCCCTGGACATGCTGATGAATGAAGCGGGCATGACACGAGGCGGTCCGAACCTGATGTTCCACCCGGGAGGCTGCGTCGACCGGTAAGCTCACACAGGCTGGTGCAATCATGAATTTGCATTTCCCGCAGGTTTCAATCATCATCGATAAACAGAAATAGGTATCACCGGGAGATTACTGATGCAGACGACACCCTTGCATACCCGGTTGCCGGATTTTCAACGACTCTTGTCGGAATCCGTCAGAATACACGGCCACCTCTGCGCGGGCCAGGTGCTCGGCGTCCGAATGTCCATGCTTGGCCTTCGGGAAACCGGCATTCTAGACCCGAAAGGAAAGGACCGGAAGAACATCATTGTCTTTGTTGAGATGGACCGGTGTGCCACAGACGCGGTCCAGTCGGTGACCGGCTGCAGTCTCGGCCGCAGAACCATGAAGTTCATGGACTACGGCAAGATGGCAGCCACCTTTCTGAATCTCAAAACAGACAAAGCAATCAGAATTGTCGCCAGGGAGGAGTCACGGGAGAAGGCGAAGAAATACTTCCCCGACGTTGAGAGCAAATATGCGGGACAACTCGAAGCGTACAAGGTCATGGACGACGCAGAGCTTTTCGAAATGATGGCGGTCGTCGTCAAAATGCGTCCCGAGGACATGCCGGGCAGGCCCCTGCAAAGAGTGCGGTGCGACTCCTGCGGCGAGCAGGTCCAGGACAGAAGAGAGATCCATCAGGAGGGGAAGGTCCTGTGCGCGCCCTGCGCCAATGGCGGATACTATATGTCTCCGGCTCCCCCCCGGCTTCCCTCAGGGGAGCGGACAAAGGAGACGGGCGTTTTTTTTAAAGAGGTGCGCTATGCAGAAAAGTCATAACGGGCTGGACATCAGATCGAAAATATGGATCGAAGCAGGCGGGGAACCCGTGTTTGGACGGGGACGGCGGTTCCTGCTCGAAGCGATCGACACTCACGGATCGATCAACCAGGCGGCGAAGGAAGTCGATGTATCCTTCCGCAAGGCCTGGAGCCACATCAAGGCCATGGAAGAGCGGCTGGGCGTGAAGCTTGTCGAACGGCAGGCAGGCGGAAAGAACGGCGGCGGCGCAGTGCTGACCGAAGAAGCACGAAAATTTTTGAAAAAATACGGAGCGCTGGAGAGAGGTATACAAAAGATAGTGGACAGGAAGTTCAGGGAGATATTCTTCGATTAGTCGAAGAATAAAAGACAAATCGCACGGAAATCTCGAATACCAAAAGGGGATTACCGGACATTGGGCGCTTCACCCCGGGATTTGGCTGTTATTTTGAAATTTGCGCTTTGATATTTGAAACTTCTCCGAACGGGAGGCCTCCATGTGTGACGAGACGCATGAAGCCCATGGCTCGACAATAAAAACTATTCCGGTAACGCAGGCAGTCGGCACGGTCCTTGCGCATGATATAACCGAGATCAGGCCCGGCGAATTCAAGGGGCGCGCCTTCAAGAAAGGCCATCTTATCCGAGAAGAAGACGTCTGTCATCTTCAGCGTCTCGGCAAGGAGCATCTCTACGTGCTTCAGGTCGCCGAGGACGAGATGCACGAAAACGATGCGGCCTTTGCACTCGCGACCGCGCTCATGGGAGAAGGTGTCGCGATAAAAGGCGAGCCCAAGGAAGGCAAAATCAGCATTGTTGCCGAGCGCGACGGACTCCTCAAGATAGATGGTGACGCGCTGCTTGCATTCAATATGCTGGGCGAGGTCATGGCTGCAACGCTTCACACAAATACGCTTGTCAAAAAAGGCCAGACCGTCGCGGGAGCGAGGGCCATTCCGCTGGTGGTGAAGAAAAGCATCGTAGAAGAGGCCGTGCGGAATGCGGAATGCGGAGTGCGGAATGGGCGAACAATTCAAGTAAAGAAAATCCGCAGGCCCCGTGCCGGCGTCGTGATCACGGGAAATGAGGTATACAACGGCAGGATCAAAGACGCCTTCGCTCCGGTCATTGCGAAAAAGATGGAGGATATCGGCGGGGAAATCGTCGGAGTCTACTACGCTCCCGATGACAGGGCGTTCATCGCGGACAGGCTGCGGGAGCTGCTGAAGGCCGGGGCCGATCTGCTGATCACCACGGGCGGAATGTCCGTGGACCCCGATGACGTCACGCGGTTCGCGATCCGCGAGCTGGGTGCAACGGACATTACCTATGGCTCGGCGGTCCTGCCGGGGGCCATGGTCCTGGTGGGGTATCTGAGCAAAGCGCATAGTGCAGAGAGCATAGGGAGCATGCCCTCTGCGCCATGCACTCTGCCCTCTGTTGACGTTCCTATTCTCGGCCTTCCGGCCTGCGGCATGTACGCAAAGACTACGATTTTCGATCTCCTGTTGCCGCGAATCCTTGCGGGAGAAAAAATCGGACGTCGCGAGTTGGCTGAGCTTGGCCATGGCGGGCTCTGCCTGAAATGCGACGTGTGCAGATATCCGGTATGTCCTTTTGGGAAGTCGGGATAGCCTTTGCAGGTTTGTCCACTCATATCGCTCAGGTCACCGATGCAGTCACTGAGGAGATTACGCTGTAGCAGAACCGGCCGCTTGAAGAAGTTTATCCCATCCTGTACCTGGACGATATCGGGGTAAAGACCGTAAAAAACTCCACAGTTTCTTTTTTGTTCCAGCCTGTCGTGGTCAGTGCCCCGGGGAAACAAGAACGACATAGGCCGAGCTGTTCGGACCTGCCGCTACGGTAAAGTACAGCGCGCCTGTTGTAGTAAGGGTGCATGCCTCGGGCGAGGTGCCTGCCAGGAAGGTGTTGTCGATCAGGCACGCGGCAGGCGTTGTAAAGGTACTGTCGCTACCGAACAGGGTGAGGTTGGCGGTGCCTGTCAGGCCTGCTATCGTGACCGTGTACCGCGCTCCCGATGTCAGGCCGGACACAATGTAGAAGCTGTCTCCTGCCGAGCCGACCTGTCCGGTGGTGAGAGGAGCATCAACGGCTACGCTGGAGGGCGAGACAATAGAACCCTGATTTGCAGGAACGGCAACGGACGGCGCAGACGCAACGATGGCGGTGTAGGACACGGTCGAGGCGGAGCTGAACAGACCGTCGACCACAAAATAGAGGGTGCTTCCGGTGGCCGTGATCGTGCAGTCTTCCGGCGCGGTCCCGATGATCTGCGTGTTGGCGCTGGAGCAGGACGCCTGGGACATGAACGATCCGTCGGCGCCGAAGACGTGAAGGTCCGCATCGTCGTTCAGTCCGGTGACTGCTATGGTATAGGACTGGCCGGGGACGACCGGCGCTGCGTATATTCCCAGTCCGGTCCTCGTTGCGGTGTCCGCGAGAGGGATGGAGGCGTTGACGCCGGTAAGGCCCGGGCGCTCGATGTCGACCGTATAGGTCCCTCCCGCAGTCGTCAGATATGTGCCATCAACGCCGAAGTAGAGCATACTGGCGGAAGCAACGATGACGCAATCCTCCGGCGTTGTCGTGCCGGAAACGCGCGTCGTATCGATGGAGCAGGTTGCGAGGTGCGACAGGGAGGCATCGGCTCCGAAGACGAGCAGGTCGGAGTCGTCGATCAGTTCGGTGATGCTGATCTTGTACAGCGCTCCCGGTACGACTGCTGCGGCGTAATAGTTGATCCCTCCCTGCGGAACCGTGTCCCGCACAGATGCACCCACGGCCAGCTGGTTAACAATTATCACCGGCGTTTTTCCGCCCCCGTTCCCTCCGCAGGACGAGATAAAGAGGAGGGAGAGAAGAATAGCCACCCCTATCGCCCCTGTTGGTTTCACGTTTACCTCCCCGCAACTTCTGCCTGTTTAAAGTATAGCTCTAACGGAGTCTGTCAAACGTTCTTGGGGAAGGGGGAAGGGATGGCAGGACTTTACCCGGTCTGGACCCGGTTTCCCCCCTGGGCCTTTGCCCGGTAGAGGGCTTCGTCCACGCGCCGGGTGAACAGGTCGTCGGTTTCGTCGCAGACGAACTGAGCCACGCCGAAGCTGCAGGTCACCCGGCCGACGCCGGGGAAAGCGTGTTCTTCCATCCGGGTCCGCAGCTTTTCAGCAAACAGACGGGCGTTCTCCAGCGGAGAGTTTGTCACCATGATCATGAATTCCTCGCCTCCCCAGCGGGCAAAGAGGTCGTGGATCCGTACGATCTTCGTCACCAGGCCGGCGATTTTCTTCAGCACGCAATCGCCCGTGTGGTGTCCGTAAGTGTCGTTGATCCGTTTGAACCGGTCGATGTCGAACATGATCAGCGAGAGCGGCAGATGGTAGCGCCGCGAACGGCGAATTTCAGAGGACAGCATGTCGTTGAGCTTGAGCCGGTTCGCGATGCCCGTAAGCGGGTCGGTGGTCGCCTGACGCGCGAGGAGCTCGTTGAGCTGCCGTAGCTGATCGGCAGCGTGCTTGCGCTCGGTTATGTCGTGGAACACGGTCACGGAGCCGGAGAATCCGACCGTGCTCCAGGAGCGGCGTTGCGACAACGGCAGCCGGGAACAGCGTTCCGTTCTTGTGCCGGAACGTGTTGTCCTCGGAGCGGTATGTGTCGCCGGTCAGGACGGTATTGTGCACCGGGCATTCGGCCGCGGGCAGGCTCGTGCCGTCGGCCCGCTGATGGTGAAAGACGTCGTGCACTTTTTTCCCAGGAGCTCCGCTTCGGTCCAGCCCAGCAGCTTCTCGGCCTCCGGATTCATGAAGGTCAGGCAATTGTTCCGGTCAAGGACATAGACCCCTTCTCCGAGCACGGACGAAATGTTCCGCAGTCTGACCTCGCTGTCCTGGAGCGCCTCCTGGATCTTCATGAGCTCGCTGATGTCTTCGATGACGAGAAGCGCATAGCTGTTTCCTTCGTACATGATGGGGGACGAGGTGATCTGGAGGTGAACTTCGGACGCGCCCTCCGGCGTGATGAACTTCATTTTCGTGGTTTCGCGGTGTATCCGGCTTCCAGTTACAGCCTTGCGCACGCTGTTGCGGATAAGGCACTCGCGGCAGAGCACCGCCTGACCGCACCCGCCGGGCGTCTCCGAAGCGTGGATGCAGTGCAGCACTTCGCCGCCCCGGTGCATGAACACTGTTTGATCCGAGCCCGCCATACGCGCAGCAGCCGAATTCAGGTGCAGTACGCGAAGGTCCGAATCCATGACAAAAAGGCAGGAGGGGACTGCTTCCAGAAGAATGTGAAGAAAATCGAGGTTCCGGATCAGCTGATCGCTCATGGCTGTGTCCTTGGGCAGGTTCCCCGTGGAGGAAATCCGTCCCCCTTCGCGAACACCAGCGCTCCGCTTGCAGTCGCGGAGGGTTCACTTCAAGTATAAAGGATTTTAGAAGATTTTGGGCAGGACCGGGGTCTTTTGCCGCGGCGCCACGGCCTGATTGTCCGCTTACAGCAGTTTTTGACACGACCCGCAGACATGCTTCGATGTCCCCGGCATACCATTATCTACCCTAAAAATACCCTTTTGTCATTATTGACAGGCATCTATGACAGGCATATAGTTGTGGCGATGTTTTGTTAACACCTATGAACCCGGCTGGAGTCCCGGCATCGGCCCGGGCTCCTCTAAAGTAAAATCCTGGGACACAGCAAAAGATGTGGCAGGTTTCTATATACCGGAAATCAATTCTTACCGGCAGCATGTTCTAAACCATTAGCGTGCAGGTCGAGACTGACACGAAAAGCGTGCCTCGCCTCCGCCTTCGCCAGGAGATCTTCATGGCTGCAGATAGGTTCACCTTCGCCGGGACAGCATGTGTTTTCGCACTGCTGTTGTCTTCCGGTGTTTTCGCTGGAGCGCAGGAAACGCATGAAAACGCGATCCTCGGCATCGGACGGGATATCGAGGCTTTGAAGGACCGGTACCCGCAATTGCAGAATTTTTCCGTGAAGGACAACGCAGACGCTGCCCGGTTGTGCATTTCCTATGAGTTCAAAACTCATGAGCCAAAACGTCGGGGCGGATGGGTTTCCGGCGTTCCCAATCCTGACGCAGACGGGATCTGGTTTTACATAGATATCCATGACCCAGGTTCCACCAGGCAGATTCACACGCAACCCGTGACGCTGCCGATGTTTCGCGGCGATAAGAGAGTGACGTTCCTGATCCTTGAGGGAACAGAGACAAAATCCATAAGCAACGCGATACGGAAAATTCTGGGCGATCATGGCGTAACATCGAAATAACACGATAAGCCCTAGTTCCTTGTGCCGCCTGCAGCGGCAGGGTCGCTCCATCCATACCCGGAGGACTTACAATGTCCCAATTCAACAGCCGTGATGAATACGAACGCTGGAAAGCCGAACGGATGTCCCGGTCCAGAGAGACGCCCTCAAAACAGCCGGACCTGCCCGCTGACGAGCAGTCCACGGACGACGGCGACTCGGAGGCAACGGAAAAAGCCATCCGGCAGGCCTGGCAGCTGGGAACATTCATTGGTTTTGTCACCCTGGCCTTTGTGATCGCCGCACTGTGGGGCTATCCGGTCCTGAGTCATACGGCCTGGGACCTCCTCGACGTGGCCTTCATTTTTCTTCTTTCGTTCGGTGTCTACAAAAAGAACAGGACTGCTGCCTTGCTGCTGTTTTTCTACTTCATCATCAGCAAGATCCTCATGACAATAGAAACGGGTAAATATACGGGATTAGGCGCGGCAGCGATCTTCGGCTACTTCCTGTTCAATGGCGTAAGGGGCACATTCGCCTATCATAAGGACAAGGAGACCGACGGCGACGGGCTTGCCTGGAAGCCTGTCGTTGCCGCATGTCTTGTTGCCGGAGCTCTGACAGCGCTGATCTTCATAGGCAAGAAAGGCCAGACGAATCTTTTTCCCGCAGCGGACATTGCCAAGGCCGCTGACTGGCGGGATGTCGCGCCTGATGGCGCCGGTTTCCGAATTTCGATGCCCGGCGAACCGGTCAGGAATTCAAAGACGATTTCTCTGGAGGGCGGAGCCGGAACTATACAGGTACAATCCTACAGCGTTCAAATGTCATCGAAAATCAGCTATGCCGTTCTCTACTACGACCTGCCGGAGGCTGTAAGCGGCAGTGCGGACGTTTATACCCTCTACCAAAGAGTTACCGATTCAGGGGTCGCCGATCTCAAAGGGAAGCTGGTGAGCGAAAAGGTTATTTTTTTGGGAAGCTGGCCCGGCAAAGAGGTTCACGCTGAAAATGATCAGGACGCCTTCCGGGCCGTTATGTTCCTGGTAAACGGTCGTTTCTATCACATGATCGCCAACCGGCAGAAGGGACAGATTCAGAGCGATGACGTGGAGCGGTTCCTTTCATCCTTCAAACTGACAACGTCTGACGGACAAATTATCGCCGCTCGCGACACTGTTGCAGCGTGGCTGGATATCACGCCGCCGGGAGCGCGTTTCAGTGTCCAACTGCCCGGTACGCCGGCAGCCTCTCAGGAAAACGCCCAGACCAGCGCGGGCAACATGATTGTGTACCGTTTCGAACTCAAACGCGACGATGTAAAGGAACACTACTCCGTGCAGTACGCCGATTACCCGGCGAAGCTTCTGGAGAAAATGAAAACGCCTGATGTCGTTTTGGACAGCGCGGGCTCGGCGGACATTGAAAATTTCAAGGGAACGCTCGCGAGCCGGGCGACCCTGACCAGCGCGCCCTGTCCCGCAAGAGAGCTGCACATCGAGAACGCAGAATCAGTCATGAGGCTCAGAATGTATCTGAAGGACGGCCGTGTTTACAAGGTAGCGGCCGTCGGCCCCAAGAATATGATGTTTACGGCCGATGACGACAGGTTCATGAACTCCTTCCGGTTCGTTTCCGAGGACGGCAAGAGCCAATGAAGAACAAGGTTGAGGGGTTTTGTCGCCGGAGGGAAAATGCTTCACCGCCTTCAAGGGGGAGATTGAGAGAAGGATGGATTATCTCTGTTGAAGCAACTAATACCTGTGGCTCCGTAAAATGTCGTGATTGCAGTTTTTGACGTCATTCCCGCTTGCCGGGAATCATCATTTGCAGGGCGTTATGCGGCAATCCCGCGCCTTGGCATCCCCCGGCTCCTGCCGGGGGTGGAAAGCGCTCACTCGCGCGTGACACGAACGTGTCACGCATGCGCGAGTGAGCAGTTCCACCTGGCACTCCTTGCATCCGCACTCGTAAACGCCGGGTGCAGGCGGGAGGTCGCGTCAATTTTAGTCCCGACAGGTCGGGATGCCGGAGGGGGCTCCACTACTATTCCCCCGACAGGTCGGGGCAGGCCGGCAGTTTGCCCAGCATCATAATCTTTCACAAGGAGTGGGGAATGACGATTTTTTGCACGGCTGCTTACGCCAGGCTTTTCGACACGACCTCGTAGACGTCCTTCGAGAGCTTCGGCGCCTTCATCATGCGATCGAGCTGCTCCTTCATGAGCTTTTTCCGCTTCTCGTCGTACCGCTTCCACATCGTGAAAGACTGACACCAGCCGCGCCGCGATCTGGGGGTTGAAGGCATCGATCGCGAGCACGTGGTCCGCCAGGAAGGCGTAGCCCGCGCCCCGGGGATCGTGGAACCGGACCGCGTTCGAGGCAAAGGCGCCGATGAGGGAGCGGACCTTGTTCGGATTCTTGATATTGAACGCCGGATGGCTCGTGAGCTTCTTCACCGTATCGAGCGTATTCTCGAGCCGCGAGGTGGCCTGGATCGCGAGCCACTTGTCCATGACGAGGGGATCGTCCTTCCATTGCTTGTAAAACGAGGCGAGGGCGTCCTCCCGCTCGCGGCATTCCGCGTTCGCAAGGCTCACCAGCGCCGACATGACGTCGGTCATGTTTCCGCCGCTCCTGAACTGTTTCACGCAGAGCTCGCGCACATCGGCGTCCTCGAGCTCGCTCAGGTAGGCGAGGCAGGTGTTCTTGAGGCTGCGCTTGCCGACGGACACCTGGTCGGGCCGGTAGGGTCCGTTGTCGGCATTCGCCCGGTATACGGCAAGGAAGGATTCCTTCAGGGCGACAGCCAGCGTCTGCTGGACGAATTTTTTCGCCTCATGGATCGCCGTCGGGTCGATCACCTCCATGAAATCGGACAAGATAGCTCTCCGCCGGAAGGGCGAGCGCAAAGGCCTGGAACGCCTGGTCCTCCATGTTGCTTTCGAGCGTTTTCCTGAAGGCGTCGATAAAGAGATTGTCGAGTGCAAGCTGCTTCCCTTCTTGATAGTCCTTCACCAGGTCGAGGATCAGTCTGACCGCAAGCTGCTGGCCCGCGTCCCAGCGGTTGAATTCGTCGGAGTCATTGGCCATGAGGAACAGCCGGTCTTCGTCGGTCAGGTCGAGCTTCACTTTGACCGGGGCAGAGAAGTGCCGCAGGATCGACGGGACCGGTTCGTGCGGGACATCGATGAACACAAAAGTCTCGTTCAGCCTCTTTCAGCTCCAGCACTTTCGTCCCCCCATCGCCCTGTACCCCCGTCCCTTTGTCGATTTTCAACTCACAGGTCCTTCCCGTCCTTCCCGAGCAGGCCGACGGCAACGGGGATGTGCATCGGCTTCTTTTCCAGGCTGGCCCGGCGTGGGAGGACAGGTCTGCTGGAAGGTCAGCGTGTAGGTCCTTCGCCTTCGGGTCGTAGCGCCGCGTCACCGACAGCTCCGGCGTGCCTGCCTGGGAGTACCAGAGCTTGAACTGGGTGAGATCGGCGCCGCGTCGCGTCCTCCATGGCCTTCACGAAATCGTCGGTCGTGACCGCCTGTCCGTCGTGGCGGGAAAAGTAGAGGTCCGTGCCCTTGCGGAAGCCCTGGGGGCCGAGGATGGTCCTCAGCATGCGGATCACTTCGGCGCCCTTGTTGTAGACCGTCAGCGTGTAGAAATTGTTGATCTCGACGTAGGATTCGGGCCGCACCGGGTGCGCCATGGGGCCCGCGTCCTCGCGGAACTGGTGGGTGCGCAGGATGTTCACGTCGCTGATGCGCTTCACGCCCGCGCGAGGTCATGTCCTCCATGAAGTGCTGGTCCCGGAACACGGTAAAGCCTTCCTTGAGCGAAAGCTGGAACCAGTCGCGGCAGGTGACGCGGTCGCCGGACCAGTTGTGGAAATACTCGTGGCCCACCACGCCCATGATGCCCTGGTAGTCGCCGTCCGTGGCGGTCTCGGGTCTGGCGAGGATGTATTTCGAGTTGAAGACGTTCAGGCCCTTGTTCTCCATGGCGCCCATGTTGAAATCGTCCACCGCCACGATCATGAAGGTGTCGAGGTCGTACTCCCTGCCGTAGGTCTCCTCGTCCCATTTCATGGCCAGCTTGAGCGACTCCATGGCATGGCCGCACTTGTCCTTGTTGTGGTGCTGGACGATAGATGTTCAGGTCCACCGTTCCTTCCGGACATGGTCGTAAAGGAATCGCGGATGCGCGCCAGGTCGCCTGCCACGAGCGCAAAGAGGTATGCGGGCTTGGGAAACGGGTCGTGCCACTTGGCGAAATGCCTGCCCGTCCTTGAGGTCGCCCGAATCGATGAGGTTCGCCGTTCGAGAGCAGCACGGGATACTTCTTCTTGTCGGCAATGATGGTGGTGAAGAAGCGCGCCATGACATCGGGCCGGTCGGGATAATAGGTGATCTTGCGGAAGCCCTCGGCCTCGCACTGGGTGCAGAAGTTGCCGCCCGAAAGATAGAGGCCGGACAGCTCCGTGTTCGCGGCGGGATTGATCTCGGTCTCGATCTCGAGGATGAACCGGTCGGGCACGGGCAGGATCGTGAGCGACTCCGCATCGAGCCGGTAGTCCTGCTCGCGCAGCGGCTGGCCGTCGAGCTTGATCGGCCGTGAGCTTCAGGTCCCTGCCGTTCAGGACCAGGGGGTGGATGCCCTCGCAGGCGCTCTGGTTGCAGACCACGGTCAGGAGCGATCGTGACGCGGGTCCGCGTTTCGTCGAGCTCGAACTCGAGGTTCACGGTCTCGATGCGATAGTCGGGAATGCGGTAGTCCTTCAACAAGATCGTTGTGTGTTTTTTTTGCATCTGTGATTCGGACATGAGAACTCCTGGACAGGTGATTTCTTCTGCAGCATGATTGCCGGCGGACGGCGGCGCAGGACGTCTTAAATTCAACGTGCCTTCATTATATCAGAAGAGCGCAGGCGAGGTAAGCTATTTCCGGAAGGGGGGGCCGGGGGAGGAGGTTTCAAAGACGGGGTTTTCAGGCGTTGGCGCACGGCTCCGGGGGCTGCCCGGCTGCGGTCTGATCACGGCGACAGAGCTTGTTTGCGATCAGGCGAAAGGTCGACTCATAGTTGAACGGTTTTTCAAGACACTCGGTCACGCCCAGAGCGCTCAGTTTTCTGAGAACGGCCGGGGAGGTATCGCAGGTCATGACCAGGAGGGGAACGGCGGGGCAGTGCGTGTTCCGGTAGGCGATAAGCTCATAGCCGTCTGCGCCGGGCATCTCGAGGTCCGTCAGCACGAGGTCCACATGCCCTCGCTCCAGGATGTCCATGCCTTCGCGGCCGTTCGTGGCCTTGAGGATCGCGCATTCCGGTACGCTGACCTGCATTGCATACGCCAGGGTTTCTCGAACAAGCACGTTGTCTTCGGCAAGGAGGATGTTCTTCATGTCCGGTCCTTTCGGCATAAACGGCAGTGGGAACGACAGACGAAAAGCGATTTGACCACGGATGAACACGGATACGTCCAAGCGTAAATCAAGACCAGGAACCACTTGGCACGTGTGATCCTGGGCTCCTTCGCTGTTCGCTGGCTTCAACGCTTGACCGCGCCCTCAGTCAAGGAGGGCGCGGACCGTGTTCGCGAGGCTGCGATAATCCAGCGGTTTGTCGAAAAAATAACTCCCCTGCGATTCAAGACGGAGGAGGGTGTCGAAGTCGGAGAAGGCGCTCATGACGATGACCGGCGTTGCCGGCTTTGATTCGGACAGCCAGAGCGTGAGCTCCGATCCGTCCATGACCGGCATCCGCAGATCGGTTATGACCAGGTCCACCTCCGCGGTGTTCAGCACCGAAACCGCCTGGCTGCCGTTCTCCGCCGTAAGAACCGTGAGCTCAGCGTCGATGAGCTTGAGCCATTCGGCCAGAATGGACCGAAAGACGTCGTTGTCGTCGACGACGAGAACGGTTTTTTCGAATTTTCTGTATGCTTCCGGCGCTGTGCGCTCTTCAAGAAGTTGGCTTTTCATGATGTCTCCGTCGCCGATGCGTCCGGACGTGCGCAAGGAAATTACAGCATATCGCTCATATCGATGTTCCTGATCCGCGTATACTCCCGGAGCTTGCGGATGGCCTGACTCTCGATCTGCCTCACCCGCTCGCGCGTAATGCCGAACTGCCTGCCGATATTGTCCAGGGTGCGGGGCGGCCGATTGTCCAGGCCGTAGCGCATTGCGATTATATTGCGTTCCGGCAGCGGAAGCTCGGCTATCCAGTTGTTCAGGTGCTGGCGCCGCAGGCGATCGTTGATCGACGTGGAAGGATCGGGGGTGTTTTCGTCCTTGAGCACGTCCTGCAGCGTGTCCTCGCCCTCGCTGCTGATGAGCATGTCGAGTGAATAGGTGTCCCGCGTCACCTGGGAGAGCGCCCGGACGCGCTGTACGCTGAGGCGCATCTTTTTTGCGATCTCCTCGTTGGAGGGCTCGCGACCCAGGAGCTGCGTCAGTCTTCCTGACCGTGCGCAGGTAGGAGTTGGCCCGCTCGGCCACATGGACCGGCAGACGGATGATGCGGACCTGGTTCGCGATGGCGCGTTCGATGGCCTGCCTGATCCACCAGGAGGCATAGGTGCTGAATTTGAAGCCCCGCTGATACTCGAACTTTTCGACGGCCCTGATGAGGCCGAGGTTCCCTTCCTCGATAATGTCGGAAAAGGGAAGGCCCCGGTTGATGTAGCGCTTGCCGATGGCCACCACGAGCCGGAGGTTCGACTCGATCATGTGTTTGCGCGCTTCCGGGTCGCCTGCCTGGACGCGTTTGGCCAGGGCCTGTTCCTCTTCAAAGGAAAGGAGCTTCGAAATACGGATTTCCTTCAGGTACATCTTGATCGTATCGAGATCTTCCGATGCATTCTCGCGGCTGCGGCGGGCATGAACCGGTGCCGCATTCTCATGGTGTGAATCGTCGTCAGCGTCGGCGGACGTATTCAAGCTCATCGGCATCGAGCCATTCGTCGGTGCTGAACTGGTCCTGTGCCTGTTCTTCATCATATGCTAGTGCCGTTCTGGTCATCATGGTTCCTCCTTGGTACAGCATTAGGTGCCGCTGCAGAACCGCCGAGGCGTCAGTCGTCGGTGTCCGGGATCGTGTCGTTCTTTCCCGGACCTGCCTGACCGGCGCGTCCCTTGTTCTGTTTCCTTCAGGCAGCGGCGAGGATCGCTTCTGCGACCCTGCTCGAGGTCCAGCGGTTTCTCGATATACTCGGCAAGGCGAATACCCTGCAGCCGCTGGTCAACGCTCGATCGGGCATAAGCTGACATGACGATGACGGGCACCGACGGGCGGAGCTTCTGCAGCCGTTGCATAAGCTCATAGCCGTCCATGCCCGGCATGTTCAGGTCCGTCACGACAACGTCCACCACAACGGTCTTCAGCATTTCGAGCGCTGTTGCCCCGTTTTCCGCGGTAATGACGTTCAATTTTTTTGAATGGATACGGAGCCCCTCGGCGAGGTCCCGGAGAAAATGTTTTTCGTCGTCGATCAACAGCACATCTATCATGATGTTTGCCCCTTTTTGCGCATTAATTAAGTATCTATTAAGCAAGGAAAATGCCAGAAAAGGGCAAAAAAAATGGCGCGTTAAATCAAAGTGTTAAAAACGGCGGATTGAAAGAGGAGTGAAATTGTGCTCATTCTGGACGGGTCATTTTGGACGGTCGATTATTTCAGGCTGTATTCCTTCAGTTTTCTCTTCAGGGTCGAGAGGGAAATTTCGAGTGTCTTTGCGGTCTGGGTGAGGTTGTTGTTCAGTGTTTTGAGGGCGCCCTCGATCAGGTCCCGCTCTGCCTGGGCCAGGGTCTTGATTCCGCCGGGCTCGACGGTCGCCGGTTACGGCCGGCTTTGCCGCATTGCCCTGCTTCTCGATCAGCCCCGAGGGTCGCAGCACCGAATCCTTCTGGAGAAACACGGCGCGCTCCAGAATGTTGCGCAGCTCGCGCACGTTGCCGGGCCAGTCGTAGGTCTCATCAGCCTGTCGATTTCTTCGTCAGGCAGCTCAACGGAACGGCCCTTTCGCATATGTGGAGAAGGAGATAGTCGCAGAGCTGAGCGAACGTCCTCGCAGTGCTCCCGCAGCGGCGGGATGTGGATGCGGACCACGCTCAGCCGGTAGTACAGGTCCTTGCGGAAGGTCTTTCCGAGGGCATGTTCCAGTTCGGCGTTCGTCGCGGCGATGATCCGGACGCTGCACCGGCGTCACCGTGGTGCTGCCGATGCGGCGTACGGTCTTGTCCTCGAGCACGCTCAGGAGCTTGGTCTGGAGATGGAGCGGCATGTCGCCGATCTCGTCGAGGAAGACCGTGCCGCCGTCGGCGATCTCGAAGAGGCCCTTTTTTGCGCCTGCCGCGCCGGTAAAGGCCCCTTTTTCGTGGCCGAAGAGCTCGGCCTCGATCAGGTTTTCCGGCAGGGCCGCGCAGTTGATGCTGATGAAGGCCGCCCGCGCGAGCGGGCTCTTGTAAGTGGATCGTCTTGGCGATGAGGTTCTTTCCCGTGCCGGTCTCGCCGGTGATCAGCACCGGCCCGTCCATGGCCGCCGCCATGTCCACGAGCCGGACGACCTCGGCAAAGGCGCCGCTGTTGCCGACGATGACTGGCTGCATCGCGGTCCTTTTCGCGCGCGTAGTTCTGGACCTGCTCGACCCGCTCCAGGTCCAGGGTCCGGAGGGCGTTCTCGACCGTGAGCTTCAGCTCTTCGAGATCGAAGGGCTTCGACAGATAATCATGGGCGCCCAGGCGCACGGCGGTGACGGCGTTCTCGAAGCTCGGGAAGGCGGTGATGAAAATGATCTTGGTCTGGTCGTTCTTTTCGAGGATGGCTGGCGGCCAGGGCGTGGCCTTCGCCGTCGGGGAGCTTCTGGTCCAGGAGCACGACGTCGACCTTCCTGCCCGCGCAGAGCGTGAGCCCGTCCGCGCCGGTATGCGCCGTCAGGACCTCGAGGCTGCTCGTTTTCGAGATAGTCCCGCACGGTGTTGCAGAACACCTTTTCGTCGTCGATGACCAGGAGCGTCTTCCTACGGTTGTGGCGCATGTGTCCCCTCCGGCAAAGAGATGTCTACGGTCGTTCCCTGGTCCTTCATGCTCGTGATCTCGATCTCGCCGTTCATCCGGCTCAGCATCTTTTTGACGATCACCAGGCCGAGCCCTGTTCCGTGCTTTTTGGAAGTGTAAAAGGGCTTGAACAGGTCCTGCTGCTGTTTTTCCGTCATGCCGCAGCCGTTGTCCGAGATCTGGAGCAGGACCCTGCCGTACTTTCTGCTCGAGCGCGACGGTGATCGCCGGGTCGGCGCCTGCCCGCAAGGCGTCGGCCGCGTTCGTCATGAGGTTCAGCAGCACCTGCTGCAGCGCGCGCGGGTCCGCCATCGCCCACTCGGCGCCGGGGTGGACGTCATGGCTGATCGCAATGCCTTTTTTCTGAAATCCTCCGTGACCAGGCTGCAGGAATTCTCGCAAGAAAGTGCCATCGTTCAGATTCTTCGAGCTCCGGCTTTTCGTAGAGGTTGTAGTTCCTCAGGTTCTTGAGCAGCATGCTCCACCCGGCCGATCTCGCCCAGCGCCCTGTCCACGTAGTCCTTGACGGCCTCCTTCGGAGGCGGTGTCCAGCTTGTGCTGCAGGACGCTCAGGCTCATCTTGGCCGAATTGATGGGGTTGCCGATCTCGTGCCGCACGCCGGAGAACACATAGCCGATGTTGTTCATGGTGTTCACGGACTCGGCGATGGATTCGAGCCGGAGCTTCTCCGTCACGTCGCGCTTCACCGAGATGAAGTTGATGATCTCGCCCGCTTCGTCCCGGACCGGCGAGAAGGTGCAGTCCTCGAAGTAGAGGGTGCCGTCCTTTTTCTTGCTCACGAGCTGGCCCCGCCAGACGCCGTTGGTGCCGAGCGTCTCCCGGAGCTTCCCGTAGAAGTCCGCGTCGTGCTTGCCGCTGTCGAGGATATGGATGCTGCGGCCCAGCGCCTCTTCCCGGGTATCCCGTGATCTGCTCGAAGGCGGGGTTCACGTACTGGATCCGTCCCGTATCGCCGTCGGTGATCACCACGGCGTCGGCCGTGGATTCCACCGCCGAGGCCAGGCGGGCCCGCTCTTCCTGCGTTTTTTTCAGCGCCGTGATGTCGCGGGCGGCGGCGAACATGCCGATGACCTGCCCCGTGTCGTCGCGGTACACCGACGCGTTGTACAGTACCGGCGTTGTCCGCCGCTGCGGTGCCGGATCTCCAGGGCGTAGTCCATGACCTTGCCCTCGCGGAAGACCTGCTGGTAGCCTGCGCGGGCCTTGTCCGGTTCGGTGAAATATTCGGAAAAGTCGGTGCCGATGAGCTCCTCGCGCAGAAAGCCCGTCGCCATCTCGGTGGCGGCATTGACGTCGGTGATCGTTCCGTCGGAGCCGATGGTGACGAGGGGGTCCAGGCTCGATTCGATCAGGTTCCGGTTATAGGCGTTCGCCTCGCGCAGTTTTTCCTCGGCAGACCTGCGGTCCGTCACGTCGACGAGGGTGAACACCAGGCCGCTCACCATGCCGTCGGCTTCCCGCACCGGCAGGAGACTCCAGTCCCAGTACGACGTCCTGCCCGGGTGACTGCCGGCGTATTCGAAGGGCCGCTCCGTCGCGAAGTAGGGCTCGCCGGTCTCAACGACCTGGCGGAACACCCCTTTCAACGCCTCGTCGGGACAGAGGTCGAAATAGTTCCGGCCGATGAAGTAACCCGGTTCGTTGTTCTCGGCCTTGGCATAGGCGCGGTTGACGCGAATGAAGTTGAAGTCACGGTCGAGGTAGACCACGAGCATGTGGGTCGTAGAGAAGATCTTCTCCAGGAGTTCTGAGGTCTTCTGGAGACTGGCATAATTGGCCCGGAGCTCGTCCTCGATCCCGAAGCGGAAGACGGCCTCGCCGATGATGTGCGCCAGCTGTTCGAGGAACACGACCGAGGTCCGGGGAGCCAGACCCTGCCGTTCGTCGGCGAGATGGATCGCGCCGATCGGGGTTTCCCGGTAGCGGATCGGGACCACGGCAAGGGAGTTGAATCCGTACCGCATGCAGACGCCGCGGTACCGCGTCCGCTGCTCCTGGTCCAGGCACGACAGGAACGCAGTCGTATCGCCCGAGTAAAAGGACCCGTTCGGCGTCATGGCTGCGCGGTCGGGCGGCTCAGGCGTTCCCGCGATGACGCGGGTGCAGATGCAGTGGTCGTGGGCCAGAGAAAGGTTCCCTTCCTCTTCCAGAAACGCTTCGTTGTATCCCTCGCAGGATTCGAAAGGGATCCGGCGGTCGGGGTCCTCGATGCGGATGCCCACATGCTGGAAGCCGCTCCAGTCGCGGATCATGGTGCAGGCCGCGTCGAGGTACTCGTGGCGCGTGACTTTGCGCGTGAACAAGCCCAGCAGCGCGTTCATGAGCTCGGTGCGTTGTTCGGCCGCTTTCCGCTTTTTTTCGTTGGCCATGGCATCGAGGGCAAAGGAGACGTCCTCGGCCAGGGACGTGAGCAGGGTCGTTTCCTCGTCGGTAAAGAACTGCGGGTTCGCGCCATAGATGGTGAATAGCGCCGATGACCGTCGGGCCGGACCGGCAGGGGGAAGGCCGCGGAGGACCGGAAACCGTGCCGCAGGGCCTTGTCGCGCCAGGGACGCATGATCGGATCGTGTTCGATGTCGCGCAGATGACATTGTTTCCCTCGGAGACCGCCCTGCCCGTGGGGCCCTTGCCCTCCGGAACGTCCAGCGGCGATAGACCTTAATGTCGTCCAGATATCCGCCGCTATCCCCGTAACTGGCGACCGGGCCGCACTTCGCGCGTCGTCGGGATCGGTCAGGCCGATCCAGGCCATCTTGAAGCCGCCGTCCTCGACGGCGATGCGGCAGACCCGCTGGTACAGTGTCTTCCGGCTCGTGGATGCGGATGATGGCCTCGTTGACCTTGCTGAGCACGGAATACAGCCGCGTCAACCGGGTGATCTGCTCCTGCGACTTTTTGCGGTCGGTGATGTCGTGGAAATAAACGACCAGGCCGTCGTCGCTCGGATAGGCCCGCACCTCGACCCAGATACCCTGAGCAGGGCGAGAGGGCTTCGAAGCTGACCGGTTGTCTGCTCCCTGCACGGCCCGGTGGTACTCGCTGCCGAAGATCGTGCCCACGGCCGCCGGGCGCCACGTCCCAGAGGCTTCTGTCCGATCAGTTCTTCGCGGTCTCTTCCGCCAGAGCTTCGACGCTTCCGTGTTCACATAGGTGAACCGCCATTCATGGTCGAGCGTGAAGAACCCTTCGTTCATGTTCTCGAGCGTCTCGAAGAGCCGCTGTCTCGATTCGTTGAGCTGGTCCTCGGTCTGGCTCCCGCTCGCGCCGGACCTCTGACGTCGCGCAGCTCCCGTTCCACGGCCGGGACGAGCCTGGTCAGGTTGCCCTTGATGATGTAATCGTTCGCCCCGGCCCTCATCGCGCCGCACGGCGATGTCCTCGCCGATGTTGCCCGAAACGATGATGAAGGGAAGGTCGAGCCCGCTCTCCTGCAACAGCGCGAGCGCGGCAAGGCCGCTGAATTTCGGCATGAGGTAGTCCGAAAGGATGATGTCCCAGCGCCGTGCGTCGCAAGCGCCTGCTTCATGGCCTCAGGCGTGTCGACGCGTTCAGAACACGGGTTCATAGCCGCCGCTTCGCAGCTCGCGCAGCAGGAGCAGGGTGTCGTCCTCGGAATCCTCGACGATCAGTATGTGTAAGGGGGTGGTCATAAATGAGTTTCGGATTTCGAGTTCATAGTTTCGAGTTTACGGCTCTCGTTTCTTGGTTCCAACGCGAAACTCAAGACTTCTTATACTCGAAACTGGTTCCATCACGGCGTTTCGTTCAACACCAGCCAGTACAGGCCCAGCTGGTGTACGGCGTCGACGAACTGGTTGAAGTCCACGGGCTTGCGGACGTAGCTGTTCGCGCCGAGCTTGTAGCTCTCGACCCGGTCCCGGTCCTCGCTCGAGGTCGTCAGTACCACGACGGGCAGGAGCCTCGTCCGCTCGTCCTTCCGTATGCGCTGGAGCACTTCGAGCCCGTCCATTTTCGGCATCTTGAGGTCCAGCAGCACCACCTGGGGTTTCATCTTCTGTGTCGCGGCCCGCGTATTTGCCCGTGCCGAACAGGTAGTCCAGGGCCTCGACGCCGTCCTGCGCCACGACGACCTCGTTCATGATCTTGCTCTTCTTGAGCGCCCGGAGCGTGAGCTGCACGTCATCGGGATTGTCTTCGACGAAAAGAATGATTTTCGATTTCATGGTGCCTCCGTGTATTTTGTAGCCGCAGGCTTCAGCCTGCGTTCATATTTGGTCCGACGAGAGACATGATCAATGCAAACCCTCAAGAATAACCGTTAAATCACACCCGATTGAGCCCTTGGATAGTCGAACCATGAGTCTACCAATCCTTTTCTGACGGGATTATCGGGTACGTATCTCACCTGGCGTGCCAGGTCGTCTTTCTTTTTAATAACATGGTCATAAAAGTCTTTCTGCCATTCTCGATCAGGCAGGTTTTTGCTCATCCAGTAACCGGTTTTTTGTTTATACCGCACTATGGTCTTCCATGTGTCGGCTTGATCCTTTGTCCCGGTTGACTATGATATGCTGGTGATCAGGCATAAAGCAATAGACCGGAATAATGCAATCAGAGTTTCGGACAACAGCATGAAGATGATCGGTAAATATATCTATTATTTCTCGATGAATGAATACCTCTTTGCGTTCCTTGAAGCATAAAGTATAGGCAACTGAAGATTCACCCCGATAATACTCCGAGGGGAGTCTATGCTTTTTTTCTCTGATTACCATCAGTTCCCGGCGCTCAAATAGACAAAAGCTTTCAATCCGCGCAGGCTGAAGCCTGCGGCTACCAAAGCTTACAGCGTAAAATACACCACCGTCCCTTTCCCGACCTCTCCTTCGATCCAGACCTGCCCCCCGTGGCGGTTGACGATGCGTTTGACCGTGGCCAGGCCGATGCCGGTGCCGGGAAAATCCTCAGATTCTGTGCAGCCGCTGAAAGGGGCTGAACAGTTTGTCCGCATAGGCCATTTCGAAACCCGACGCCGTTGTCCTGCACGAAGAAGGCGCGGGTCCCGTTTTTGTCGACGGTGCTGAATTTTATCACACTCGGGGCGGATTTTTCACTAAATTTCCACGCGTTGGAGATCAGGTTTTCGAGCATCACGGTCAGGAGGCGCGGGTCGCCGTTTGCGGAAAGCCCGTCGGCAATAATGAACCGCGCCGGGCGCTCCGGAGCCTGTTTCGCGAGGTTGTCGGCTATTGCACGGACGATGGAGCTCAGGTCGACCGCTTCCCGGCTCATTTCGCTGCGCGTGACGCGGGAAAGCTTCAGCAGATCGTCGATGAGGTGCCCCATCCGTATCGTCGCGTTCCGGACGCGGTTCAGGTAGTCTTTTCCCTGGTCATCGAGGCCGCCTGAGTAGTCCTCGAGAAGAGCAAGGCTGAAGCCCTCGATGCTGCGAAGCGGGGAGCGCAGGTCGTGCGACACGGAATAGGCGAAAGCCTCCAGCTCCCGGTTCGAGGTCTCGAGCTGGGCAGTGCGTTCGACGACGCGCGCCTCGAGCTCGGTGTTCAATTTTCTGATTTCCTCTTCCGCTTTTTTCCGCTCGGTCACGTCGCGGGCCGCGGCAAAGACGCCGATGATGTTTCCGGCATCGTTGCTGTACACCGCGGCATTATACAAGACCGGCGTAATGTGACCGTCCTGGTTCCTGATCTCGAGCGCATAATCCATCACAAAACCTTCTTCGAAGACCTGCTGATACCCGGCCTTGGCCTTCGATGGTTCCACAAAGTAATCGGAAAAATCTGTGCCGATCAGTTCGGCGCGGGAGCGGCCCGTCACTTTTTCCGTCGCAATGTTCACGTCGGTTATCTTGCCGCCTGCGTCGATGGTCACGAGGGGATCCAGACTTGCTTCCAGCAGGCTCCGGTTGTAAGCGTTCGCGAGCTTCAATTGTTCTTCCGCTTTTTTGCGCCCAACGATTTTCCAGACCGAATCCATCAAAAGGGTCATTTGGCTGACATCCCGGTCGTTGTAATCAACTGACCTGTTGGCAAAGCCGGTGACGGCAACGATGCGGCCTTCGCTGAAAACGGGAACGCTGAAGAAGCGGGTAAGATGAGCGTGGCCTTCCGGATAACCTTTTTTTAGGGGATGGGGAGCTGAAAAATCATTAACGATGATCGGCTTGCGCTGCCTGACGACTTCGCCCCAGATGCCAGTCTTGTCCAGCTTGTAATTCGTCTGCGGGTCGGCGATCGTGCACTCGGACATGACATCCTTTGACCAGGCGTGAAGGACAAAATCCTGTGTGTCTTCATAGTAGAAATAGAGATAGCCGAATTTACTGCCGGAAAAAGCAATCGCCTCCTCAAGAGCGAAATCCAGCAGCATGCGTAACGAATCCGCGGAATATTGCGAAATCCTTAAGATACTGTCAGTGCGCGCCTCGTCGAGTCGAGCGATCTCCTCCGCCTTCTTTCGTTCGGTGATGTCGCGGGCTGCCGCAAATACTCCGACGACATCTCCTGCTTCGTCACGGTACACCGAGGCATTGTAAAGGACCGGCGTGACGCTTCCATCGCGATGCCTGATCTCGAGCGCGTAATCCATGACCGAACCTTCCCGGAAGACCTGCTGGTATCCGGTGCGCGCCCTTTCCGGCTCGGTGAAATAGTCGGAGAAATCGGTACCGATCAGCTCATCGCGTTTTCGTCCGGTCACCTTTTCCGTGGCGGCGTTCACGTCGGTGATCTTGCCGTTTGCATCGATGGTCACCAGCGGGTCGAGGCTTGCCTCCAGGAGGCTCCGGTGATAGGCGCTGGACTGGCGCAGTTCTTCGACTCTTTTGCGTTCAGTGATGTCCTGGACGATCCCCGCCATTCTGCGTACCCGCCCTGTTTCATCGGGTCGATGGCGGCCGGCTGCCCAGATCCACCGGACCTCACCGTCGACACGGCGGATGCGGCACTCGATGCTCCAGTCCCCCTGCGTGGCGACGGCCTCCTGGAACTGGGCCGCGACCGCGGGGCGGTCTTCGGGCAGTATATGTTCCAGGAACATATCGAATGTCCATTGCGGGAGCAGGTGCGGGTAGCCGAAAATACGGTCGTGCTCCGGCGAGCGAAAGGCGGAGTGATCGACCAGATCAAGGTCCCATGCGCCGATGTGGCTGGTTTCGAGTGAGAATTGCAGCCGCGCCTCGTTTTCCCGCAGGGCATGTTCCGCCCGGGTCCGCTCGTTGATCTCCTGTTCCAGAGACGCATAGGAGCTCCGCAGTTTATCGGTCATCGCGTTGAAAGCCCGGGAAAGCTCGGCAAACTCGTCGTCGCCTTTGATGTCGATGCGATGGTCAAGGTTGCCGTCACCGATGATCGAGGCGCCGTTCCGGAGTCTGGCGATGCGGTCGGTAAAAACCCGGCCCATGATCCACGAATTGACCGTGATCACACCTGCTATTATGAGAACGGTGAGAAGGATGCTCCAACCGACCGTCCTGAGGGACTGAAACAGCCGGCCGGCCGCCGCTTCCTGCAATATGCGCGAATTCAGGATCGCACTCTGTCTTCTCATGGTCAGCTGGCTGGTCAGCCGGTCTTCTATCTCGTGCGAGATCAGGGCGTCGGAAAGCGGGCCCTCTCGGTTTGCCACGATTTTTGCGAACAGGTTCCTGATCGACTCCTGGTCTTCCGCCATTTTCTCGAGGACGGCCTTGTCTTCGGAATTCGTGAATTTTTCAGCAGCAAGCGCGAGGAGCCTGTCGATCCGCTCGTGCGTGGCGAACCATTGGATGCGTGTCCTTTCGTTCGTCGACTGCATATAGTCGCTTCTGAACTCGCTTCGCTGGTATACATTGCTCACCAGATCGTTGGCGATATGCGACGCTTCCGCAGCATTGAACACGCGGTACGCCGCGGTCACGAGCACGGCCAGAATAATGCCAGCCGCCATGGCGGACGTGGCGACGTTGATTTGCAGTCTTTTCCTGATATTCATATTTCCCCTGTTAACGCAGGATCCTCACTGCTTTCGGCTTCACCGATTCCAGCCCGTCGAGGTAGATAAAGCCGAGATAATTGGGCATTCTGGTTTGACTGACGAGCCTGTTTTTTATGGCCCATTGCGATTCGTCTTCCATCGCCAGCAGCAGGGACTGATCGAGCGTCACGTCAAAAATCTCATCGGCCCACACGCCGTCGACGATCGTCTCGTCTATCCCGCTGAATTCGGCGACCATTCTTTTTGCCTCCTCCGGTCGTGCTTTGACGTATTCTTGGGCTTTTACGAGGGCCATGAGCAATTTTCGCACTTTCTCCGGGTTTGCGCGGACGAATTCCTGTGTCGCCACGACATTGAAGGTCTGCTGGTAGATCTCTTCGTCATGAAACGTGACCACTGCATCGCCCATTCGGCGCTGGACCTCGATCGTGAAGGGCGTAAACGCGGAGATGGCGTCAACGTCGCCCCGTACAAGAGCCTCCATCTCCTGCTCGGGGTCCAGGTTGACCACCTTCATATTCTTCCGGGAAATCCCATGCGTCACGAGAAAGGCATCCATGAAGAACTCGCTGATGGTACCGAAGGTCGCGGCTATTCTTTTGCCCTTCAGGTCGCCGGGAACCCGGATTCCTTTGTCTTTTCTCGCTATGATAGCGTTGTTTTTCCGCGACGTGGCGATTGTGGCAAGGATGACTATCTTCTCGCCCCGCATGATCGCAAACATGATCGGCGTTTCCGCTGCAGTGGCGAAATCCGCCTTGCCCTCGAGGACCGCCCGGAGTGCCATTTTCCCGTAAGGATAAATCTGCGGAACGGCTTCCAGCCCCTCCTCGGAATAATAACCCAATGCCTGCGCGGCCTGGGTAAGAGCGGAATCCGGCGATGCGGCATAGGCGATCGTGATCTTTTCCGGTGCAGCGCCGGGCTTCTGCTCCGTCCGTGAGCACGCCACGAATGTTCCGAGGGCCACGAGCACGAACAGGATACCAGCCGGGCTTGCCATGACATTGAATATCCTGTCAGGTGCTTTAACCTCAGACATCATGCTTTCTCTCCGATGAGTTGCTGTCTTGGCCTGCGCATAAATAGCTCCCAACCAAACGCGGACTGAAGTCCGCGGCTACGATGATAACGTAAAGTAGAACGTTGCCCCTTTGTCGATCTCCGCCTCTGCCCAGATCTTCCCTCCGTGGCGGCGGATGATGCGATCCGTGATGGCGAGGCCGATGCCGGTGCCGGAGAATTCCGCGTCGCTGTGCAGCCGGTGGAACGGCCAGAACATCTTATAGGCATACTGCTGGTCGAATCCGGCGCCGTTATCGCGGACAAAATAAACGGCCTCCCCGTCCCTGTCAAAGGCCCCGAATTCCACTCGCGCGTTTTCCGTCTTTTCGGTGAATTTCCACGCGTTGTCGAGAAGGTTTGTCATGGCTACCCTCATGAGATTCGGGTCCACCGAAGCTCTGGCCCCCGCCCGGATGACCACCTCCACGTTTCTTCCTGCCGATGATTCGCGCAGGTTGCTGATGATCGATTCGGCCAGCTTTGTCAGATCATAATCCATTCGGTCGATCGCCTGTCGCGAGACCTTCGACAACCGCAGCAGGTCGTCGATGAGGCGCTCCAGCTTTTCGGAGCCCTTTCGGATGCGGGTTAGATAGTCCTTGCCCTGGTCATCCAGTTTTTCAGCATAGTCCTCCAGGATGATCTTGATAAATCCCGACATGCTCCGTAGCGGAGCGCGCAGGTCGTGTGAAATGGAATAGTTGAAGGCTTCGAGTTCCTTGTTGAGTGCCTCAAGTTCCGCGTTCCGGGCCGCCAAGTCCTCGGAGAGCTTCAGGATTTCCTGTTCGTGTATTTTTCGCTCGGTGATGTCATGGACAACGGATACCGACCCGATTATTTTGCCGCCGGCATCCCGAACCGGGGCTGAACTGACCTGGCGATGCCGCAACTCCCCGGTGCCGGGAGTACGGATGATTTCTTCCTGGTTTGTAACTACCTCTCCCTGAAGGGCGCGCAGGGGCGGCGCTTCCTCGACAGGGCGAGGGCTGCCATCTTGGCGGTACACTTCCAGGTTTGCGGCGAGTTTTTCCACATCTATCGTGTCGCCGGCGCCGATGCCGAACTCCCGCAAAGCCGGAGGATTCGCCAGCGTGAATTTACTCTCTGCGTCGGCAAACCAGATCTCGTCGCTAATGCTGTTGATAAGCGCCGACAGCCTGTCTTTTTCCTCCTGAACCACATGCAGCAGTCTCCGGGTTTCCTCTTCCGCCCGTTTGCGCTCGGTGATATCGAAGGTAAAGTTTAATACTCGGTGCACCTTCCCGTCCTTCGGCATGGGAACAAAGGTGATGATAAGATCATACTGCCCGGTGGGCAGGATGAGCGCGGTCTCGACAGTTTGCGGAACGCCTGTTTCATAGGTGCGCATGAGTGCAGGCCAGAAGGCGCTCCGCGCTTCCTCGTCGTATATGTCGTCGATCCTGCGCCCGACCAGCGCTTCGAGCGGCTTCCCCACGCGCCGAAGGCCCGCTGCATTCACGAACTCGTACCGTCGTTCCGCGTCGTAGATGGCGATGGCATCGGGCATATTGTCCATTGCCAGGCGGAACAACTCCTCGCTTTTTTGGAGCTCTTCCTCGGCCCGTTTGCGCTTGGTGATGTCGTAGGCATAAATGCGGGCGACGTTGAATTGGGGGGCGAGATGCACGGTCTCGCCGAAGAACCGGTCTTTGATCGTGATTTCGCGGTGAAATAGCGCTTCCTTCTTCTTGTCCAGGCCCGTGAGAATTTCGTTAATGTCGGCCGGCAGAAACAGAGCGACGTCTCCTTCCCCCTTTCCCAGGTCCTTCAGGATCTTCAGCGTCGCAGGGTTGCAGAAGATGACGTTGCCCTGGGGGTCGACCTCGCAGACGGGGTTCGGGTTCAGCTGCGGGAAGGAGGCGAGATGTTTTATCCGCTCTTCAGCCTTCAGCCTTGCGCTGATATCGTGACTGATCTTCGAGGCGCCGGTGACCCTGCCGTTTGCGTCCCGTATCGGGGAGAAGGTGAGCGAGACGGGGACGATCGTTCCGTCTTTCCGCATGCGCACGGTCTCGAAGTGTTCGATGTGCTCGCCCTGCGCGATCTTCTTGAGGATATCGGGGACCTCGTCCACGTGCCCGGGGGGTACGAGGAAGGAGATGTTCCTGCCGATCGCGTCCTGGGCCGAATACCCGAAGATCTTCTCCGCTCCGGCATTCCAGGTCCGGACCATGCCGTCCAGGTCCTTGCTGATGATGGCTTCGTCGGCGTTCTCGATAATGGCCGACAGGTGGCTCTTGATCTCTTCGTCCCGCTTGCGCTCCGTAATGTCCGTATAGGTGACTACCACGCCCTCGATGCGGCTGTCCGAGGTCCGGTAGGGGAGCGTGGTGCGGATGTACCAGGCGCCGTTGTCCTCGATCTCCCTCCGCACCGGCACGAGGCTGGCCAGGACAGCCTGCGCCTCGGGAATAAGGTCCGGGCCGAGGTTTTCCTGGGACATGTCGACGATGGGCCTGCCCACGTCGGAGGGGAGGAGCTTGATGAGCCTGAGCATGGCAGGGGTGAAGCGCTTGACCTTGAACTGCGTGTCCAGAAAGATCGTTGGAATGTTCGTGCTCGCCAGGAAATTGTTCAGGTCGTTGTTCGTGGCATCCTGCTCCTCGATCTTTCCCTGGAGCTGGGAGTTCACGGTGAGCAGCTCTTCATTCAGGGACTGGAGCTCCTCGCGGGAGGTCTCGAGCTCTTCGTTCGCGGCCTGCAATTCCTCGTTCGAGGACTGGAACTCCTCGTTCATGCTCTTCAGCTGTTCGATATGGGTCTGAAGGTCCGCGCGGGTGGCGGAGAGCTCGCTTTCGAGCTGATGGATCGCCGTCTCCTCGATGACCGAGGCATCGATCTGCTCGACCGCTTCTTTTTTCGAGATCGCCGTTTTTTCCAGAAAGACGACGATGGACAGGTTCTCGGCGACCCGGGTGATCCGGAGCGTCACCTGTCTTTTCCGGTTGTCGTCTCCGGCCACGGTCGTTCTTATTACCACGGGCCGCTCTTCGCGGCCGGACCGGTACAGGGCGCCGCGCATCCTGCTTCGGAGGTTCTCCGGCAGAAGCTCCAGCAGGTTCTGCGTGGGCACGCCGCGGGGCTGGCGGAGATAGCGGTTCGTGGCGCCGTTGTGATAGATGATCTCCAGGTTCTGGTCCACGGCCACGGAAGCGGGACCGTATTCTTCGAGCAACTTTTCCTGGATGATCTCGATGGTGGAGCGGGTCTGTTCGGTCATGACTGCCTGCCGTGCCGGCGGCGCCTGCCGTTCGGCCGCGTAGGGGACCGACAGGGGGATCCGGGATGTCGGCTTTGCTTCCAGCTTCTGGTAGATCCGGCATTGTTTGTGGCCGATGCTCTTGAAGAGCAAGCTTCTTCTGCCCACGGTCTCGGCGTTCCCGAGAAAGAGGTACCCCCCGGGGTTCAGCGCGTAATGGAAGAGCCTGATGCATTTTTCCTGGGCCTCGGGCTCCAGATAGATGAGGAAGTTCCGGCAGATGATGAGGTCGAGCTTTGAGAAGGGCGGATCGGTCAAAAGGTCCTGTCTGGCGAAGACGACGCTTTCCCGGACCTCCTTATTGATGACCAGAACGTTGCCGTCATCGGTCGCAGTAAAATACTTTTCGATGTACTCCTGCGGCACATCCGCAGTGATGCTCGCCGGATACCTGCCCTGCGCGCGCCCGCTCCAGCGCGCGGTCGTTCACGTCCGTGGCAAAGACCTGGACATCCCGTTTTTTCCCGGCGAGAGCGAGCTCGTGCAGCAGCATCATGGCGATGGAATAGGCCTCCTCGCCGGTGGCGCTCGCAGGGGTCCAGACGCGAACGGGGAGGGTGCTGTTTTCGGCAGTGATCTTCCGGACCGCCTCCATGTTCAGCGCCTTCCATGCCACCCGGTCGCGGAAGAACGACGTGACGCCGATCATGAGGTCCGATGCGAGCAGCGCGGCCTCGGAATCGCCGGACGAGACGAGGTCCAAATACTCTCTGACCGTGGAAAGCCCGTGCAGGTACATGCGCCTGCTGATCCTGCGGCTGACCACGCTTTTCTTGTAATGGTTGAAGCGTGAACCGGTCTTCTCCTGGAGGACCCGGAAGAAGTCGGTAAATTCCTCCTGCGAGTTGGGATACTCGACGACGGTCGCCTGGCCGATGCCCTGGAGCCTCAGGAGCTCGGCGACAATGCCTTCAGGAGGGAGCACGGCATCGGCCTGGCCGGTTGCGATGGCTGCATGGGGCATGCTGTTGTATTCCGCGGTCTGCGGGTCCTGCACATAGACGGTGCCTCCCGCGCCCCGGACCGCCTGGCACCCACGGGCGCCGTCCGTGCCCGCGCCGGAGAAGATCACGGCAATGGAGCGATCCCCTGCATCTTCGGCAAGGGATCCGAGAAATTCATCTATGGGCAGATGGAGGAGTCCCTCGGGGTGTTCGGTCGTCTGGAAGAGGCCGTTACGCAGACGGACTTCCTTGCCCGGAGGAGCGAGGTACAGCCGCCCCGGCTGGATCTTCAGGCCGTCCGTGATCTGCTGGATAACGAGCGAGGGACGCCGGGCGGAGAGAAGCTCCTGGAGCAGGCTCTTGTGCTTCGACGAAAGATGCTGGATAAAGACCAGCGCGAAGTTGAATTCCCGGGGAAGCGCGTCGAGAAAGTGCTGGAGCGCTTCGAGCCCGCCAGCGGATGCGCCGATGGCTACAATTAAAAACCCTTTACCATGATTATTGGCTATTGCCATAGCGTCTTCAGCTCCGACAAAAACTACGTTTCGAGTCTCGAGTTTCTCGTTTCGAGCTTGTAATAACTAGAAACATGAAACTTTATTTACTTGGAGCTGTTTTATACTTTGTCCCCTTCATAGTCGTCTTGCGCAGGTAACTCATCAAACCTCCGATCATCTTGCCGACTTCGGCGGAAAGCATGAATAAGCGATCGAATTTTTTCCTGTCGATATATTTCTGGTCAAGCGCTATATAAAGTTGCGATTTCACTTCGCCTGCCGAACCTTTCGCCATAGAAAGAAATTGTGTGAATTCTCCGGTGCCGTTCCTCTCGAATCCTTCAGCGATGTTGGACATCACCGAAACGCTCGCTTTATGAATCTGGTCGCGAAGGCCAAAGTCTTTCAGAAAGGAGCCGTGTTTGGAAATCCGATAAACTTCTTTTGTCAGTTCTCTTGCTTTTTGCCATGCTCCGATATCTTCGAATTTCTGGAATGTCGGCATGATCGCTCCTTTGACTCTCTCGAAACTATAAACCCGAAACTCGAAACTTTTTTATAACGTAAAATAGAACGCCGCCCCTTTCCCCGGCTCCCCCTCGGCCCGGATCTCGCCGCCGTGGCGGTGAATGATGCGCTGCACTGTCGCGAGGCCGATGCCGATGCCGGGGAACTCTTCTGTGGAATGGAGCCGTTGAAACGCCGTGAAAAGCTTTTTGGCATAAGCCATATCGAAGCCCGCGCCGTTGTCCTTTACGAAAAAAACAGTTTCATGTTTCAAGTTTTGAGTTTCAGGTTCAGGACCGGAAGCCTTAGAATCTTGAGACTTGAGACTTGAAACTTGAGACTTGAAACTTGAGACTCGAGACTCGAAAACGCCGAATTCGATTCTGGCGTGTACGGTCCTGCCAGTGAACTTCCAGGCATTCGTCAGGAGGTTTTCGACAACGGCATGAAGCATGGCGGGATCTGCCTCAGCCGTGATGCCGTCGGGGATGACGAATTCGGCCGCGCGGCCGGGCTCCTGTTTCTTCAGATCTTCTGCTGCGGACCGGGCGAGGGAGGTCAGGTCAACCGTGGACCGGTTCAGCTCTCCGCGCGTGAGCCGCGAAAGCTGGAGCAGCGCGTCGATGAGCTGGCCCATCTTTGCCGTGGAGGCGCGCACACGAACGAGGTAGTCTCTGCCCGCGTCGTCGAGGCGGTCGGCGTAATCCTCCAGGAGGGCGTAGGTGAACCCGTCGATGCTCCGGAGCGGCGTCCGGAGATCGTGGGACACCGAGTAGGCGAACGCCTCGAGCTCCCGGTTGGCGGCTTTGAGCATCTGCACGTTATCCTGCAGCTCGCTGTTCAGGTCCCGGATCTCCTGCTCGGAATGCATGCGCGTCATGGCAATGGCCACCTGGTTCGTTACGGCCTTCATGAGGGACAGGTCGTCGTCGGCAAAGGTCTCGCGGCTCCGCGTGCCGAAAGAGAGCGTGCCGATGACCTTTCCCGAGGGCCCGACGATCGGGTGGCAGGCGTAGGCCCTGATGCCGTAGGATCTGACCAGGTCCGTTCGTTCGTCGGCTGTCGAAGGGATGTGCTCGGCGATGATCCGGGCGCCGTCGCGTGCCACGCAGCCGCAGACCGCGACGCCGTAGTCGAGCCATTCGATCTTCCGCGCTTCCTCTTTCGGAATGCCGGCGCTCGCATTCAGACGGAGCCTTCCTGCGTTCTCGTCGACGAGATAATTGAAAAAAGCGTGGCAATCGAGGTGTTCCATCACCTTGCTGCAGAGCGTGTTCACCACGGTCTGCGTTTCAGGCGCCTGCAACAGCTGTTCCGCCGTCCGGGACAGCAGCTCGAATCGCCGCAGGCTCTTGCGCAGTGACTCCTCGGCTGTCTTTCGCTCCGTAATGTCCTCGATGCAGATGAGCGTCAGCTGCTCGCTCTCGATGGTGACCGGCGTCGTGGTGAGGAGCACGGCCCGGTCCTCCCTTTCCCCCCTGCGGACGACCGAAAGGCAGGCCTCGCGGCCCTGGAGATGGGCGCCTTGTTCAAAGGCGTCCCGGATCGCGGAGCGCACCGTGCAGGCGGTGCATGACGGCCCGAAGCCGCATCCCCGGGGATCATCGAGGGAGTGGATGCAGTGAATTGCTTCGCCCGCCCTGATGCCGGTCATCTCTGCCTCTGAGCGGTCGGTAAAGGCAGCTGCTGCGATATTGGCCTTGCACACGCGACGCTCACGGTCAACGAGCAGCGTCACGATCGGAACTTTCGCGAACATGGCGGAAAGCTCAGCCCGGAATCGTTCCAGCGCGCGCTCGTTCTTTTTTCGCTCCGTAACGTCACGCATGATGACCTGCACGGCGGGACTGCCGTTGTATGATGCCCGCGCAGCCGTCGACTCGACGTCAAGAACGGTGCCGTCCATGCGCACCATCCTGATCTCCCTCAGCCCTGCCAGGCCGTTGCCCTGTTCCACGTGCCGGATCCGTTCGGCGACCAGGGGGCGGTCATCGGGGTGGATGCGGTCGAGTACCGGCGTTCCGATGATTTCCCCGGGAGACGAAGCCCCGAAGAGCGTGAGTCCCGCGCGGTTGACGTACTGCCAGACACCGCGGCTGTGGACCGTGACCGGATCGGGGGACAGCTCGACGAGGCCGCGGTACCGCTCTTCACTCTCGCGGATGGCCGCCTCGCTCTTTTTCAGGTCCCGGAACAGGAGGTCGGAAGGCTCGACGATGCCGGTAATGACGAGTGCGCGGTAGATGAGCACCATGGAGGCAAGCAGGAAAAAGTGTCCGAGCATGTTGGCAGGGCCGAAAACGCTCACGTATTTGGTGAAGGCCAGCTCCGATGCTATGGAAGAAGCGATCGCCGCCGCTATCAGGCCGAAGACGGTCCGGTCGAAGTTTTTGCGGTTTTGTATCAAAAGACCGAGGCCGGCCGCGAAGATGAGGGCGATTACATATTCGCTGTAGATCTTGAAGGACGTCAGGCCCGAGCCTTCGATAAAACAGGTCGGGAACAGGCCGGTGAAAATCGCGGAGAGCGCCGAGATCGTGATAATGCCGTACAGGACAAGGACGTTCACCGCGCTGAAGCTGCGTTTGATGAAAAACGGCGCGAGGAGGAAAGAAATGCTGAAGACGTACCGGAAAGCGATCCAGAGCTGAGTCGGCAGGTCCGCGGAAAAGCCGGGAAAGATGTTCATGCCCTTGTAGGCGAGCATGTGGAGAAGTTCGATAGCAGAGGTGGAGAGGGACGCAATGCCGACCAGGAGCAGATACCGGTTGTCCTGGATGCGGCGCGTATGCCAGGCAATGACGAAAATGACGAAACCGGTGACGATGCTGAACAGCTCGATGAGGCTGTGAAAAAGGAGGTAGCTGTAGAGGCTGCTCGCATAGAGGCCGGCGACGACGGGTATCCCGATCAGCACGGGAAGGCCCCGCTGTACCAGCAGATCGCTCGTATAGTTTCGGTCCATTATGAAACGCTCCAACAAGGCTTTGAGATGCTGTGGAATAATCGTAGAAGACGCGGGCGATGATGAATGGTCGATTATATAATGCTGTCAATAGGAAACAAAGAAAAAAATCATGTTCTGTTGCAGGCAGAGGGTCGAGAGCCGGGGGCCGGATTCGGCCGAGCCCCCTCTCTTGCCCGTCCATTTTCATCAGAGCGTAAAGAAGAACGTCGCGCCCTTTTCAACGGCAGCTTCGGCCCAGAGCCTTCCACAGTGGCGCATGATGATGCGATGGGCGACAGCGAGGCCGATGCCGAGCCCGGGGAACTCCGATTCCTTGTGGAGCCGGATGAAGGGCAAAAAGAGTTTCTGGGCATACTGCATGTCGAAGCCGGCGCCGTCGTCGCGCACGAAATAAACGGTCTTCCCCTCCATGGCTACAGCGCCGAATTCTATTGTCGCGGCAGGATGCTTGCTGGTGAACTTCCAGGCGTTGTCGAACAGGTTCTGGATCACGATCATCATCATGTCCTGGTCGGCGCTCGCCGTGATTTTTTCGGCAATTATGAATTTCGCTCCGCGCTCGGGATCCTGCTTTCGGAGATTGTGCGAGGCGATCTGCGCCAGTGAGCTGAGGTCCACGGTTTTTTCGCGGAGCGCTCCGCGCGTCAAGCGCGCCATGTGCAGCAGGGAGTCTATGAGCTGGATCATCCGCTCGCTCGCAGAGTGCACCCGGGTAAGGTAATCCATACCTGTTTCGTCAAGCTTGTCCGCGTAGTCCTCCAGGAGCGCCGCGGCGAACCCCTCCATGCTTCGGAGCGGCGTCTTCAGATCATGAGACACGGTAAAGGAAAAGTCCTCCAGCTCCCGGTTCACGGCTTCGAGCTCGTATGCCCTCCGCTTCAGCTCCTCGTGCGCGGTTTTCAACGCTTCCTCGGTTCGTTTGCGTTCGGTAATATCACTGGCAATCGCTATTATCGCTCTTACGGAACCGTCCGGTTCGAGCATGGGCACGGAGCGCCAAAGGAAGTAACGCGGCCCGCTGTCCAGGGGGACGGTCAAATCTCCGTTAACCGCGCGTCTTGTATCCAGGGTGCGTTGCAGCAGAGTGTCCAGCGTGTCGGCGACCGCGGGGGCCAGACCTACTTCACGGACTGTCCGTCCCACAAAGGCCTGCTGAGGCTTGCCTGCCATGCGGGCGATCGCGGGACTTACATAGAGATGGCGCAATTCGCGATCGTGCAGGGCGATGGAATCAGGACTGCTCTCGGTAAGCGTGCGGAAGAGCTCCTCGCTCTTCCTGAGCGCATCTTCAGCCCACCTCTGCCCGGTGATATCGCGGCTGAAGAGGGCGAGCGCCGCGAGCTGCCCCGCTTCATTGCGCACGGGATAGAGGCTGTTGTCAAACATCATTCCTGCCCGCTCGTCCTGGAAGCGCACCGGATTGCCGGTTCGAACGACTTCGTCGAGTTTTAATTTGCGCGATGCCGCCAGCGCCGAGGGGAGAGGACCGGGCCATTTTTTTCCGACTATTTCATCGACACTCATACCCAGCCGCCGGGCAGCGGTAGTATTGGCGATGAGGATTTCTCCCTGAAGGCCGAACAGCAGGATGGACTCGTCTGCTGCATTAATGAGCGCTCTCGCCTTTAATTCCTGTTCATGCAGTATCGTCTCTGTCATCTTGCGACCGGTCGTTTCATACAGCGAGAAGACCAGGCCCGCGACCCGGCCGTTTGCTTCCTTGACCGGGGCGAGGGTCCAGTCCCAGTAGGTAACGCCTCGCTCGGGCTGGTCGGGAAACGCGAAAGGTTTGTCGTGGTGTACCACCGGCTCGCCCGTATCACGCACGCGGGCAAAGATCGCCTCGTTCTCGGCGTTCGGATAGAGAGCGAAATGGTTCTTGCCGATCATCTCCTCGGGCCGGTAGCCGCAGGTGGCTGCATAGGTCTCGTTGACGCGGACGAAGTTGAAGTCCCGGTCGAGATACACAAGGTGGAAGTTCATTGCACCGTTCATGACTGCCTGCAGGATGTTCCTCTCGCGCTCCAGTGAGCGCCCGGCGTCGGCAAGCCTCTCCTCGGTCAGCGGACCAGCGCGCCGGGGCTGAGGTTTTTCCGTCGTCGGAGCCGGAGGAACGGCAATTTTTGATACACGCTTTTGTCCGGATGCTTTTTTTTTCTGCACGTTTTTTTTCGGGCTACCCGGCTTACTTCCGGTCATCTGCGCTCCTCGGCGGCGGGTATGGAGAACGGTTTTGCGAATCAGTGAACGTTATCCGGCGTCGGGGCCGAAAAAAAATGTTCGGACCGGCGGGATGCCGTGATTGTGAACATGGATATAAAACAAAAAAATCGCTTATATATTCAAGCGGTATCGTATGTTATGATTAACGATTTCGAGGAAAGAAACGAATGGCGCATCAAACTATTCCAATTCTATCGGAAACAGATGAGGAAATCAATAAAGAGGCGGAAAAAATAGAGATTCATGGACTCGAAATGCCGGCATCTTACTTCTGCCGAGAGCGGCGGCAGAGGGCAAAGTCTCATTTTTTTGCCGCGTTTTATGTGCTAGGCAGACCTCTTGGCCAGGACCCGCATGGGTTCCCGCTCCAGCGCCGGATATTCGGACTGCCGTTTCGCGTAGAAAGGACACAATGAGTGGCGGCTCGAAGTGCAGTATTCCTCCATTTCGAAGGCACTGGGCACGTATGCTTCCCTGCTCACGGAACAGGATTTGAAATAGTTTCCTGCAAGATAGAGACAATTCATAATTTTCACTCCTGAACCCGTAAATAGTGCACATGCACGGTATGTATCCATAGCATAGCATGAAAAAGCAAGAGGCGTGCCACGAGTCCGTCAGGAATTATGCGTTTACAAATCAGATAGTTTTGCCGAGAGGATGGAATCGGGGAAAATATTTAGAACAAAATGGTCCGTTCATTTTGAATGGGCTGCCTGTTCTGCAGACGCAGGGGCGGGACATTACTTATGACTGCAGTATTATGCCGAGGGCCTTTTCAAAACCATTGCGGAAGGCGGACTTCAACGTGCTCAGATCGACTGCTTGCGCGGTTTCCCGGTTAATGCAGGTGATGCATGTCGATGCGCCGCCCCCGGGGATCACTTCAGCTTCCAGATCAGGATCGTAATCGATCAGGATCGAACCGTGTTGCAGGAATGCTCCGGAGAGCCGACGCTGGGCGCTGCCGATTAGTTTTCTTCCGTGCACAACGATTTCATACCACGAAGGCGAGGCGAAGCACGACGGGTTCGGGTCTTTCTTTATTACGAGTTCGGCATGGCGTCCGCCCCGCGCGACCATTTCAGCGGCGATCCCCAGGTTCCCGAGACCGGCGAGCAGCGCGGCAGCGATGACCTTATACGAGCCGTGCACCTCTGAGGGGAAAAGGGGATTGTCCGTCCGCGCAATGATGCAGTAGGTCAGTTCCTTGTAATGAAGTACGGCCCTGCCGCCGGTGATGCGCTTGACGATGTCGAAGCCCTTGCTCCTGCAGGCTTCGATGTTCACCGCTCCCTCGATCTTCTGAAACATGCCCAGAGAGACGGCCGGCGGGTCCCACCCGTAGAAACGGAGCACCGGTGTTTTTCCCCCCGCCTGCGCGCGGGCGAGCAGTTCCTCGTCAACGGCCATGTTGTAGGCGGCAATATTGCTGCCGCTGTCGATATAACGCCAGGTAGTCATGGGATATTTATAAAGGAGATAGAGCGCCGTGCACGCGTGACAAACGGGAGGATTTCAATTCGTTGTGGAGAAATTCACAGGCATGAGCTCGGAAGGACCCGTCAAAAGTCCGTTCGTTTCGATATGCTCCCGCTCCGGTCATTATACCGGCTTTTGTCCCGGACACAAACAAATTTGCATTGCTTCAGATGAGCGCTCTTTCTGATTCTAATGCAGCCCCGTGCTCCCTTTTTCGCCGGGCATGGTCATGGAAGCGTCGTAGCCGTTGGCGCGGTTTTTACCGGTGGCCTTGGACCGGTAGAGCGCCACGTCAGCCTCCTGGATAAGGGCCGGGATGGTCTTCTCGTCCCTTTTGCGTTTGGTCGAAACGCCGAGGCTCACGGTCAGTACCTCCGAGGGGTGCGCGGCTTTGAGCGTAAAGGGGTAATCCTCAATTGATTTTCGTACGCGCTCGGCAATCGCCAGGGCCTCGTCGGCGCCGGTTTCCGACAGCAGGATCGTGAACTCCTCGCCGCCGTACCGGAAGCAGGTGTCCGTGCTTCCTGTTCTGCAGGCCTCGCGAAGAAGCGGCCCTATCTGAGCGAGCACCCTGCTGCCTTCCAGGTGGCCGTAACGGTCGTTGACGCGTTTGAAATCGTCGATGTCGATCATGATGACGGAGAGCTCTCTTCCCGTCCGCACCTGCCTGCCGAACTCTTCATCGAGCTTCTCCAGAAGCACCCGGTAGTTGAGCAAGCCGGTCAGTTCGTCGGTGCGGGCGATTTCGAGCGTTCTCTTGAAGAGCTCCGCCTTTTCAAGACCTGCGGAGATGGTGTGGGACAGGGTCCGCAGGAGGTCGAAGTCCTCGACGCGGAACGCGGCCGGCTTGCTGCGGCTGAAGCCCATGACGCCGACCATGCGGTTGTCGTTCTGGAGGGGCACGCCGATATAGCTTCCCAGTTTCCGGGGCTCATCGGGATGATGAAGAAAGGATTCATAGGCGGCGGTATCGGCCAGAAAGAGCGGCTCGCCGCTCGCGGCGATCCCGCCCGGCGCGCCGTAGTCGAAGTAGATCGCCTCGGACATTCTCTCCCGCAGGTGGGGGAGGGAAAAATAGATAGGCACCAGGCCGGTGAGGTCCTTCTTGACGACATAGACCGAGGCTTCTTCAAAGCTGATCGCCTTGCCGATGGAGATCATGATTTTCTGAATGAGCTCGACGGGTTCCAGCTCCGAGGCGATGATGCGGCCCACTTCGCAAAAGAGGTGGGCCTCGGTGAGCCTGCTGTAGAAAAAAGGCTTGTAGTCGCGCGGGGGAGGGGCCGGGACGATCTCCGCCTTTTTGCCGCCCTTCAGTTTCGGCATTGCCCGCCTCCTTTGCGGCTTCGGGTTAAATTCCGGAGTGCGCTTGTTTCCTGTGCAACCAGCTCCCCGGGAAGTCATGCATTCAGTTAATAATATACCATAAAAATAATTTATTACCATAAAAAACGTGTGTGTTGCTTTGGCAGAAAATTGCAAAAATTTCCATGTTTTCTCGGTGTTCTACTGTCAAGGACTCGCGGCCCTTTCAGGTCGCAGGGGGGGCAGCTGAAGACAAAGTCCTTGCCACTGTTTTGATTCATTCGCCGGCCGGCGTACGACACAAGCAAAACAGCGGTTGCCGTGTAAAAAACTTTTCGTTTGATTTTATCCCATGGTGATGTTATTATTTTCAGACCGCCAAAAAACGACGGAATATCCCGAGGTTCCCCTGAAAAATTGAATATGATGAAGAAGTTTCGATCGATCGTTGAATTGCTCACCAGGCTCTCCCGTTCTCTTTGGGAGAAGTTCAAAATGTTTTGGTTCACCATGGCCGTGCCCTGGCTCAATGCCCTCACCCCGAAAAAAGCCCTCAAGCTCCTCGCGATCGCTTTTGTCGCCGGTGTGCTGCTGGTCGCCTTGCTGTTCTTTATCCTGTCCTTCGGTCTTCCGACCGTGGAATCGCTCAAGGACTACAAGCCGAGCCCCGGCACCATCATCCTGGCCGAGGACGGCCGGGTGCTCGGCCAGATCAAGATCGAGAAGGGCATCTACGTGCCGCTCACGCGCATCCCGAAGTTCCTGAAGGACGCGCTCCTTGCCACCGAGGACCCGCGCTTCTACCAGCACACGGGCATCGACTACCGCGGCATCCTGCGGGCCGCGCTCAAGGACATCATCGCGGTGCAGCTCAAACAGGGCGGCAGCACCATCACGCAGCAGCTGACCAAGGTGGTGTTTCTCTCCTCGGAGCGGAAGTTCACGCGCAAGATCAAGGAAATCATTCTCGCCCGGCGGCTGGAGAAGGAGCTGACCAAGGACGAGATCCTCGAGCTCTATCTCAACAAGATCTATTTCGGCCACGGCGCCTACGGCGTGCAGATGGCTGCCAAGACCTATTTCGGCAAGAACATCTGGGAGATCAACCAGGCCGAGGCCGCGCTCCTCGCCGGCCTGCCCAAGTCGCCCATGGTCTACTCGCCCTACAGCGACATCGACCTGACCAAACTGCGGCAGTGGCAGGTGCTGCAGCGCATGGTCGACGAGAAGTACCTCACGGAGGAGCAGAGCACGAAAATCTACAACCAGCCGCTGAACCTGGAGAATCTCCGGTCCCCAGGAGGAGCTGGCCCCGCACATCGTGGACTACGTCCGCAAGTACGTCGAGAAGAAGTACGGCCCCGACATGCTCTACGAGGGCGGGACTCAAGGTCTATACCACCATTGACATGGACCTGCAGCGCCCGGCCGTGACCTCGCTCCAGGAAGGTCTGCGCGCGCTCGACAAACGGCAGGGCTTCCGCGGCAAGGTCGGCTTCAAGGCAGCTCAAATCCACGCCGATCCAGATGAGCTCGCTCCGGGTGATGGTGAAGCCCGGCGAGATCTTCAACGCCCATGTGCTCGACGTCGGCGATTACTACATCACGGTCAAGGGCCGCGGCATGATCGGCTACATCATGCAGGACGGCATGGCCTGGGCGCTCATCAAACCGAAGAAGAACAAGGACGATCCCGACGAATTCAAGAAGCCCGTCGGAGATCGTTCAGCCCGGGGACATCATCAAGGTCCGGCTGAAGGACTTTGACAAGAAGAAGCAGCTGGCAACGTTCCTTCTCGACCAGTCGCCGCTCGTTGAGGGCGCCGTGGTGTCCGATCGAGCCCTTTACCGGCTACGTGCGGGCCCTGGTCGGCGGGTATGATTTCGTGGAAGGCGGCTTCAACCACGCCACCGAGGCGCAGCGGCAGCCCGGCTCATCCTTCAAGCCGTTCATCTACGGTGCTGCGCTCGAGAACGGGTTCACGCCGGCGTCGATCCTCATGGACCTGCCGGTGATCCACGAGAAGAGCGAATTCGAGAAGAAGACCTGGAAGCCGACGAACTACGACGAGCGGTTCCTGGGCCCCATGCGGCTTCGAACCGCGCTGGCCCTGTCGCGGAACGCCGTGACCGTCGGGCCTGCTTGAGAAGATCGGGCTGGACAAGACCATTGAGTTCGCCCGGAAGGCCGGCATCAAGAGCTCGATCAGCTACGACTACACGACCGCCCTCGGTTCCTCGGCCGTGACGCCGCTGGAGCTGACCTCGGCCTATGCGACCTTCGCTTCCCAGGGCGTGCGCACGGAACCGATCATCATCAAGAGCATCGTCGACGGGAAGGGCGTGGTGCTCGAGAGCTACCAGCCCGAGCCGAAGGAGGCCATTGACCCGACCACGGCCTACCTGGTCACGAGCCTCCTGAAGAGCGTGGTGGAAGAGGGCACGGGGCGCGGGGCGAAAGCGCTGGGAAAGCCGCTGGCCGGCAAGACCGGCACCACGAACAACTATGTCGATGCCTGGTTCGTGGGCTACGCGCCGAGCATGGTGACCGGCGTGTGGGTCGGGTATGACAATTCCCAGGCGTCGCTCGGCGACAAGGAGACCGGCGCTCGCGCGGCGCTTCCGATCTGGATCCCGGTCATGGCCCGGGCGCTGGCGGACAAGCCGGCCGAGGATTTTGTCGCGCCCGAGACGTGGTGTTCGTGAAAATCGATCCCGCGAGCGGACTGCTGGCGCGTGAAGGCGCTCCGGATGCCATCATCGATGTGTTCCGCAAGGGCACGGAACCGACGCAGTATGCGGACGTGAACGATGCCAGAAGCCGGCCAGTTCTACTTCCTCGATCAGGGGGCTGCGGAAGCGCCGAAGCAGAAAATCAACCCGGATGAAATTTCGGATTAGAAAGTGCTGTTGTAACCACGGATTCCGACTGCGTCGGAACACGCCGATCAAGGCATAAGTAATATCGTAGAGCTTGAAGAACTGCACCCACGGAACCGTGTGCGGCGAAGCCGCCCGTGGTTCATCACATGACATGCTGCCGCAAAGTTTCGATTGGGAGAGAACATTCAAACATGGATTATAAGACAACACTGAACTTGCCGAAGACCGATTTTCCGATGAAGGCGAACCTCAAGGACCTTGAGCCGCGCATGATCGGGAAGTGGCAGCAGGAAAAGATCTACGACCTCATGCTGGAGCAGGCTGAAGGCCAAAAAAACCTACATCCTGCACGACGGGCCGCCCTACGCCAACGGCCATATCCACATCGGCCATGCGCTGAACAAGATCCTGAAGGACATCATCGTCAAGTTCAAGTCCATGAGCGGCTTCAAGAGCCCCTATGTGCCGGGCTGGGACTGTCACGGTCTGCCGATCGAGCACCAGGTGCTGAAGAACCTCGGGTCCAAAAAAGAAGGCATGAGCCAGAACGAGATCCGCAAGCTCTGCCGCGAATATGCCGAGAAGTTCATCGACATCCAGCGCGAGGAGTTCAAGCGGCTCGGCGTGTTCGGCGACTGGGACAATCCCTACCTCACGATGAACTATCCCTACGAGGCCGCGATCGTGCGCGAGTTCGGCAAGTTCGTGGGCAACAGGGGCGTCTACAAAGGAAAGAAGCCGGTCTACTGGTGCGGGTCCTGCGAGACCGCGCTGGCCGAGGCCGAGGTGGAGTACGCGGACCACGAGTCGCCGTCGGTCTACGTGCGTTTCGATCTGCCCGAGGCGGAGAAGGCGCTGCCGTCGCTCAAGGGGAAGAAGGTCTCCATCGTCATCTGGACCACGACGCCCTGGACCCTGATCGCGAACCTGGCGGTCGCGCTCCATCCCGAATTCGACTACGTTGCCGTCGAGGCCGATGGATCAGGTGCTGATCCTTGCCGAAGGGCTGCTCGAAGCAGTCGCTCGAAAAGTTCGGCATCACGAAGCCACACGGTCATCGAGAAGTTCAAAGGCAAAAAGCTCGAAGGCCTGAAAGCGCGCCATCCCTTCATCGACCGCGATTCCCTGGTGATCATGGGCGATCATGTGACCCTTGAAGCCGGGACGGGCGCGGTGCATACGGCGCCGGGCCACGGCCAGGAAGACTACGAGGTCGGGCTGAAGTACGGCCTCGAGATCTACGCGCCGGTCGACCATAAAGGACGTGTTCACGAAAGAAGCGGGCGAGTTTCGCGGGACAGTACGTGTTCAAGGCGAACAAGGGCATCATCGAACTGCTGAAGAGCAAGAACGCGCTCCTGGCGGAGGAGAAGATCATCCACTCCTATCCGCACTGCTGGCGCTGCAAGAACCCGGTGATCTTCCGCGCCACGGAGCAGTGGTTCATCTCCATGAAGACGAACGATCTCCTCAAGAAGACCGTGGAGAACATCCAGAAGGTGAACTGGGTGCCGTCCTGGGGCAAGGACCGCATTCTCGGCATGATGGAGAACCGGCCCGACTGGTGCATCTCGCGCCAGCGGGCCTGGGGAGTGCCGATCATCGCTTTTACCTGCACCGAGTGCAGCGAGCTCCTGCTCGACCAGAAGGTCGTGGACCACGTGGCGGACATTGTCGAGAAGGAAGGGGCCGATGCCTGGTTCGTCCGGACACGCGGCTGAACTCCTTCCTGCAGGCACCACATGCAAAAAGTGCGGCAGCAAAGAACCTCGCCAAGGAGATGGACATTCTCGACGTGTGGTTCGATTCCGGCGTGCTCCATGCGGCGGTGCTGCGGCAGCGCGGCGGAGCTCTCCTGGCCTGCGGATATGTACCTCGAAGGCAGCGACCAGCACCGGGGCTGGTTCCAGTCGTCGCTTCTCACCTCGGTTGCCACCACCGGTCAGGCGCCCTACCGTACCGTGCTGACGCACGGCTTCACCGTGGACGGCGCAGGGCAGGAAGATGAGCAAGTCCGCGGGAAACAGCGTCGCCCCGCAGGAAGTGATCGACAAGTACGGCGCCGAGGTGCTCCGGCTCTGGGTGTCGGCGGCAGACTACCGCGACGACGATGCGCATCTCCAAGGAGATCCTGACGCATCTGGCCGAGGCCTACCGCCGGATCAGGAACACCTGCCGCTATCTGCTCGGGAACCTCTCCGATTTCGATCCCGCCAGGGACACGGTCGCTGACAAGGACCTGCTTGAGATCGACCGCTGGGCCAGCTGCACCGGCTCCAGATGCTCATCCAGCGCGTGGAAAAGGCCTACGACGATTTCGAGTTCCACGTCGTGTTCCACTCGCTCCATAATTTCTGCGCCGTGGATATGAGCGCGTTCTACCTCGACATCCTGAAGGACCGGCTGTATACGGCAAAGACGAAGTCCGTTGAGCGGCGCTCGGGCCAGACCGCGATGCACGCGATTCTTTCGTCCATGGTGCGGCTCATGGCGCCGGTCCTTTCGTTCACGGCCGATGAGGTCTGGAGCTATATGAAGGAGAGCGCAAAAGCCAAAGAGCGTGTTTCTGGCGGCCTTTCCCACGGTTGAGGAAAAGTACCTGGACGGTGCGCTTGCAGAGCGCTGGGACCAGATCCTCGCGGTGCGCGGCGAGGCTGCCAAGGTGCTCGAAGCGCTCCGGAGCGACAAGAAGATCGGCCATTCACTCGATGCCGCGGTCACGCTCTATGCAGCGCCGGAGCTCCCGACTTCCTGAAGGGCTACGAGAAGGATCTGGCCTTTATCTTCATCGTTTCTGACAGGTCGAAATCGCGAACGAGCCGGATGCTCCGGCAGACGCATATTCCGAGCGAGATCGTGAAGGGGCTCAGGATCACGGCCGGTCCCGCCGGGGGCGTGAAGTGCGGCCGGTGCTGGATGTACAACGAAACCGTCGGGCACCGTGAAGGACCACCCGGAGGTCTGCGGCCGGTGCGCGGGGAACCTGTAACAAATGCGGAATGTGGAATTCGGAATGCGGAATATTTACAAATATGGAACAAGGGAGCGAGCTTGAAGAATAAATACCCCTGGGTTGGTATCGATCATCGCCGTCGTGCTCGTTCTCGACCAGGTCACGAAGTACCTCATCGAGACGCGGGTTCGCCTGTACGATATCATCACCGTCGTGCCGGGGTTCTTCAACCTCACCCATGTCCGGAACAAGGGCGCGGCTTTCAGCCTTTTTTCGAACGCCTCCGGCGCGTTGCGGAGCGTCTTCTTCATTTCCGTGACCGTCATCGCCCTGGTCGTGATCGGCGGGGTCATCAGGAAGACCCAGAGCGGCTGCTCGTCGTGTCATTTTCGCTGATCGCCGGCGGTGCGGTCGGAAACCTCATCGATCGGGTACGGTACGGCGAGGTCGTCGATTTCATCCAGTGGTACGTCAAGTCCTGGTACTGGCCCTCCTTCAACGTGGCCGATTCCGCCATCTCGATCGGCGTGGCGCTCCTGGCAATCGATATGGTGTTTTCCCGAAAAGCAGAAAAAAATCCAACACAGTAGTGCAGCCGCGAATTTCACGAATTGACACAAAATGAAGGACATGGTTCTTTTAGCCTTTTCCCTTAATACCGGCGAACCCTTTTTTAATTCGTGTTCATTCGTGAAATTCGTGGCTGCCGTTTAACGAGGTTGAAACAATGCATCCCATATTGTTCGAAATCCCCCGTATCGAGTTCCTGCAGTGGGTCATCGGCCCCATCCCGATCAGACTGTACGGCCTGATGATCGGTCTGGGTTTCATCCTCGCCATCCTTCTTGCGGCGCGGCAGGCGAAAAAGGAGGGCATCAACCCGGACCGCATTATGGACCTGGGCGTCTACCTCCTGCTTTCGGCGATCGTGGGATCGCGCCTGCTGTTCGTATTGACCAACCTCCGTGATTTCGCGCAAAAGCCCTTCGATGCCTTCGCCCTCTGGAAAGGCGGTCTCGTATTCTACGGCGGATTGCTCGCGGCCGTGCCGATCGGCATCTGGTACGTCAAACGGCACCGGCTTCCGGTCTGGAAATCTGCCGACATCATGGCGCCGTCCATCGCCCTCGGCCAGGCTTTCGGCAGGCTCGGATGCTTCTCCGCGGGTTGCTGCTACGGAGCGCCGAGCTCCGGATGGCTCAGCGTTACCTTCTCGAATCCGCTGTCCCTGGCGCCGCTGGGCGTTCCTCTTTTCCCGACCCAGCTCATGGAGTCGGCGGGGGCATTGATGATCTTCGGCGCGCTCCTTCTGCTGAGGCGCGGCAAGCGGTTCGACGGCCAGCTCTTCTGGCTGTATATCCTCATGTATGCGGTCCTGCGGTTCATCATCGAGTTCTTCCGCGGCGACGCGGTTAGGGGTCTGTATTTCGGCAACGTCATTTCGACTTCACAAATCATTGCCATCGGGATGTTCCTGTTGTCCGGCCTCATGCTGTGGCGGCTTAGGAAAAGACCGCTCGCGAAGAACGATCCGGCAACACAGAGAACGGGGACAGGCGGTAACCCCTCATCGCGTAAGAAGTAAAATATCCACACAAAGGCACAAAGCAAATTGAATACCTTCAGAAAAAGGCTTTTCACCGCAGAGAACGCAGAGGTCGCAGAGAAATTTAGTAGGAATTTATAAGGACTTCCTCTGCGTTCTCTGCGCGCTCTGCGGTAAAATTTGTTTTTACGATTTCATCAAGATTGCACTCTGATCGGGCCGTCTTCCTCATCATGCCTCTCATCACCCACATCGTTACGGAAAAACACATAGGCAAACGCCTCGACATCTTCATCGCCCATTATGAGCCGCACGTGTCGCGCAGCCGCATCCAGGCGATGATCCGGGAAGGCCTTGCGCGGGTCAACGGAAAAACGGAAAAGCCCGGGTACAAGGTCAAGCTCGACGAGCGCGTCGACCTCGATCTGCCGGAGCGCCAGTTCCATGAAACGCTGCCTGAACCCGTCCCCCTCTCGGTCATCTATGAAGATGCGCACATCGTCGTCGTGAACAAGCCTGCGGGGCTGGTGGTGCATCCGGCGCCGGGAAACTATACGGGGACCCTCGTGAACGCGCTGCTGTACCATTATGGAAGCCTGCCTTCATCGGAAGGGCCCGGCAAGGAACGCGAGCGGGCCGGCATCGTACACCGGCTGGACAAGGACACATCGGGTGTGATGGTCGTTGCGCGTACCCAGGCGGCGCTCCGATCGCTGTCGTCGCAGTTCAAGGACAGGGTCGTCAGAAAGAAATACCTGGCCCTCGTCGCCGGCGTGATCAAAAAGGGCTCGGGCTCCATCGAGGCCGGACTCGGCAGGCATGTAAAGGACAGGAAGAAGATCAGCGTGCATACGAATAAGGCGAGAGAGGCGGTCACGCTCTTTACGGTACGGGAGCGCTACGACAAGGCTACGCTCGTTGAGGTGGAGATCAAGACGGGGCGGACGCACCAGATCCGGGTCCATATGGCCCACATAGGCCACCCCGTGCTCGGAGACCGGGTATACGGGAACAGGGCCGCGCAGTACGGCGAGAGCACGATCGTTCGCCAGATGCTGCACGCCGAGACCTTGTCGCTGCTGCATCCCGATACCGGGACGCCCATGACGTTCACGGTCCCCCCCCCGCCGGACATGTCCGAGGTCATAGAAAAGCTGAGAAGGTCCCGGGACCGCCTGTGACGGTCTTTTCCCGTCCGGAACGGCGCAACAGGAGGCCAGCCGGTTGTAAAAGCATTCAATATCGGCGCAACTCTGCAATCCCCTCAATTTTACCTTGATTTTTTCCGGATACCTGCTATATATTTACTTGTTCTCATAAAAACTACACTACATCGAAGCATGGAGCCGGGAGAAAAACATGGGTAAACAGAGCAGTCTGTTGTTGCCGCTGGTTGTCCTGTTGGCTGTAAGTATGACGGGTCCTTCGCGCGCTTCGGCGCAGGAGGATCAATTTGTAATCGTCAAGTACGGGAAAGTCACCGTCAAGAGTCCGGTTCCCGAAGCTAAGGTGTACATCGATGACAGCTACAAAGGCCCCGCGGACACGGTCATCGAGAACGTCATCGTCGGCGACCATACTATTTCCTGCCGCACCGACACGCAGTCCGCAACCGGCATGTTCCAGATCAAAAAGGACGAGATCCTCAAGCTCGAGGCCCATTACGACAGCGGGAAGCTTGCGCCCGTCATAGAGCGGAAAGAAGTCGAAAAAACCGAGAAAGTGGAAGCTCCGGTGAAGGCGGAGCCGGAAAAGAAGCACAAGGCGGAGACCCCGAAGCCGCAGCCTCCGAAAAAGGCCGTCGTCGAGGCAAAGAGGGAAGAGAAGAAGAATCCCGTCGAGGAACGGCGTGCCACCTATTTGAACATCATCAAAGTGTTTTTCGACGATATCGATACCGACGACGTGCGCTTCAGCTACAAAGCCAACCCCAAGGCCACGAACCGGTACCAGGAGAAGAAAAGCCGCACCGGAACGTACTACCGGACCAAGAAAGACCTGCTTCTCTGCGACAAGGGCCCCTGCGTACAGCAGTGGTCCGCTTCCTTTGTCTATACCGACGAACAGGGAGCGAACGAGACCTTCAGCCTCACGTGGAAACAGACCGTTTTCAACGGCATGACGCCGGCCGGCACCAGCAAACGGGACCTGCTTTTCTGCCTGAGCGGCGTCTGCCAGGCCATGGAGGATGAAACCCCTGATTCAGCCGCCCTGACTGCCGAAAACGGCCGGTACCAGGCGACATGGAGAAAAACGTCGCTCGTGATCAGGCGTACGGACATCGTGAAGGAGATCATCGATTCCGGCGGAGCTGTTGACGCGTATTAGCGATACCTGCTTCGTATTGCAAGACAAGGCAGCCTTCGGGCTGCTTTTTTTATGTCTTCCAAAGAAGAAGAAGAAGAAGAAGAATGAATCTTTCACCGCCAAGGCGCAAAGGGCGCGAAGGAAATCTGATAAGTATACTCTGCGTTTTTCTTGCGCGTTCTTCGCGTCTTCGCGGTTAGAAGATGAAACTTTACTTTTTAAGGTCCAGGGATTGCCGTGCTAGTGTTTGCCTGAAGCCCGCAACTGCCCGCAGGCGGCATGGATGTCACGTCCCCGGCTGTTCCTGACCACGGTTACGAAGCCGCTGGTCACCAGCATGTCCCTGAACAGGAAGGCACGCTGTTCGTCGGGGCGTTCGTAGGCGCTGCCGGGGAAGGGATTGAACAGCAGGATATTTATCATGCACGGCAGATCGCGAAGCAGGTCCATGAGCCGCTTCACGTCCTCCAGGGAATCGTTGACGTCCTTGAACAGCACGTATTCGATCGTCACGGTCCTGCCGGTCTTTTCCGTGTAATAATGAAGCGTCAGCAGCAGCCGCTCGATCGGGTAAATTTTGTTCACCTGCATGATCCGGTCCCGGACCTCATTCGTCGTCGCATTGAGCGATACGGCCAGGCTCACATCTACCTTGTCGTCGGCGAGCTTTTCTATCATGGGCGCCAGCCCGCAGGTCGAGAGCGTCACCTTCCGCGGTGAAAAACCCATCCCGTCCCGGTCCGTTGCCGTCTCGATAAACGTTTTGACCGCATCGTAATTGCTGAGCGGCTCGCCGGTCCCCATGAGCACGATGTTCGAGATCGTCCGTTCACCGGCCTGCCTGCGCGCAGCGAACACCTGGTTGACGATCTCGGCCGCGGTCAGATTGCGCACCAGGCCTCCGGATCCGGTAAGACAGAATTTGCAACCTGACGCGCATCCCACCTGCGACGAGACGCACAGGGTCAGCCTGCCGCCGGGGCCGGGAATCAGCACGCCTTCAACTGCATTGCCGTCGTCCAGACGATAGAGCAGTTTTTCCGTCCCGTCCTCCGACACGCTGCACTGTTCCGCCGTGATCGCGGAGATCGTACAGTTGTGTTTCAGCTGAGCGCGGAACGGCCTGTTGAGGTCTGTCATGGCGTCTATGGATTCGACATGCCGCCGGTAGAGCAGAACTGACACGCGGGTGCCCTGGCCGGGCTTCTGTCCGAGCTGTTCTTTGCAGAAGCGGTCGATCTCACGGGGCGTAAGGGCCTTGAGATCGGTGAGCGGATGCGTTGTATTCGTCTTCGTCATGGGGAAATTGCGCGCCTTCGTTTGCAGACACCGCACGCGCGTCGATTCTGGATATTAATCAGGTGGGCGCGAGAATGCAAGTTCTTTTGCTGAAATGCGTTGACAGCCCTCTCGTGTCCATGCTACATATCAGCTCATGAAAGCATTGCTTCAGAGAGTATCGTCGGCGCAGGTCGCGGTCGAGGGCAGGACGATCTCGGAAATCGGGAAGGGCCTCCTGGTTCTTCTGTGTGCGGTTAAGGGAGACGACGAGGAAGACCTCGACTATCTCGTGAAAAAAACCGTGAACCTCCGTATATTCGAAGACAGCGGGGGCAAGATGAACCTTTCGGTTGCGGACATCAAAGGTGCGATCCTCGTCGTGTCCCAGTTTACGCTGGCAGCGTCCACGCGCAAAGGCAACCGGCCTTCTTTTGAAAACGCGGAGGACCCCGGGATCGCGAAAAGCCTGTACGAAACCTTTGCCCGCCGCCTCGGCGACACGGGCATCCTGGTCCGTACCGGCGTTTTCGGCGCCATGATGGCGGTCTCGCTCGTCAATGATGGCCCGGTGACGATCTGGCTCGATTCGCGGGAGCGGTGACGGTTCCTGTTCGCACGAAACGATCTTTCCGCGGGGGAGGTCCCTATCGCGCTGACGCAGCGGCTGCCTTCTCTCGCGCTGTTTTAGAAAAACATCCTTGACAACAGCGGCTTTTCTCTTTATATTATGCACTCGTGCCGAAGTGGTGGAACTGGTAGACGCGCGGCGTTCAGGGCGCCGTGGGAGCAATCCCGTGGGGGTTCGAGTCCCCCCTTCGGCACCATGTCTGTATTCGTAAGCGCTGCTCCTTCGTTTGCCGCGATGATAAGCAGACTAACCGCGCCGCACCGGAGCGCGGCTTCCGCGTGAGTTCCAGGGTTCACCCCCTCTTATGAAAAAAATCATCTCCATTCTCCTCCTGATCCTTACCGTGCAGCTCAGTGCCTGCGCCAGCAAGGAGCCCCCGTTCGAATTCGACCGCGTGTTCAAAGAAGCGGAAGAGAACATGCAGCGGGAATCCTTCGAAAAGGCGCGCAAACAATACCAGGAGATCCAGGAAAAGTCGCCGGATAAGAGCTACGACGCCTTTTTGATGCTGCGCGTCGCTGACACGTATTTCGGCGAGGAAAAATACAGTGAAGCGGCGGTGGAGTACCGGGCCTTTCTGAATTATCATCCCGTGCACCGGGACGCCGCCTATGCCCAGTATCAGATCGCAATGTGCAGCTACAATGACCTGTCTACCATCGACCGCGACCCTGCGCCGGCCTATGCCGTGGTCAAGGAGATGAACAGGCTCCTGGAAAAATATCCCCGGAGCGGCTACGAAGACCAGGCCCGGAAATATATCGCCATCTGCCGGGAATGGATCTCTGATTACGAGCTGTACGTTGCCCGGTTCTATTATAAACAGGAAGCCTACCAGGCGGTGGTCGGCAGATGCGAAAAACTGCTGAAGGACTTCCCGGAGACTCCCGCGGAAAAGGACGCCCTCTATTACGCAGGCATGTCCTACGCCGAGCTGGGGGAGAAGGCCAGGGCCCGGGCCGCATTCGAAAAGCTGACCCAGAAGTATCCTGCCATGAAGACGACCGCGCTCGCCCAGATCAAAAAGCTCCAGATGCCATGAAATACTATCCCGCCTATCTCGACCTGCGCGACCGGTCCTGTCTGGTCGTGGGGGGCGGCGCAGTGGCCGAACGAAAGGCGCTTTCCCTCCTGGAAGCAGGAGCGAACGTAACGATCATCAGTCCCGAGCTCACCCCGAGACTCCGGGAACTCGCCGATTCAGAAAAGATTTCCCATCGTCAAAAAAACTTTGCAGAACAGGACCTGGCAGGGGAGTTTCTCGTCATCGTTGCGACCGATTCGCCCGAGGTGAACAGGCTTGCGGCGCGGGCCGCCAAAAGGATGCACATGCTCGTGAACGTGGCCGTTCCCCCTGAAGAAAGCACCTTCATTGTGCCGTCGGTCGTGGAGCGTGGAGACCTTTTGATCGCCATATCCACGAACGGCGTGAGCCCGGCGCTTTCCCGGAAGATCCGCGGGGAGCTTGAAGCGCGGTACGGCGGCGAGTATGAGCGCTTCCTCGAAAAGCTGGCCATGATCCGGAAGCGCGTGCTGGAAGAGGTGGCAGATGAGCAGCAGCGGCGAAGGATCTTTCAGGCCATCATCGATTCCGATGCCATCGATCTGCTTCGCCGGGGAAAAGCACATGAGGCCGAGGTCCGCATGATGGAGATCGCCGGACTGAGGCACAACCGCTGACGTTCCCTCCGTTTTTCCTCAGGTTTATTCCCTTTCCTCGTGTTGCTTTCGACGAGATCTAAATCTACCGCAGAGGCGCAGAGACGCCGAGAAAAGCATGAGCGAGGCTCCGCCTCAGACCAATGAAGCAAGACAAAAATCAAAAGCATCTCGCGCAAAGCCGCAAAGGCGCGAAGTAAAGCTTACATCGGGTCGAGTGAGCTGCCTTTCTTTGCGTCTTGGCGCCTTCGCGCGAAAATTTGGTTTTGACTTGACGTAAAGAACTTTGGCTCAAAATTTAAGATCGTGGTTTGTAAAGTGGTTTCAGCGGTTCATCAGGAAAAGGGGATGTGCGTCGGACGCCGCGGTATTCAGGACTGAGGTGGCTGCTGCAGGGAGCGGTCGATCCAGTATTCCAGCTCCCTGTTCTGGACCGGAGCGCCGTCGAAGCGCGCGATCTGCTCCCCGTTTCGATAGAGGATGAAGGTAGGAGTGGCCTTGGTGGTGAAGCGGCGGGCAAGGGCCTGTTCGGCGTCGACGTCGATCCTGATGATCTTGAGGCGTCCCGCCCGTCGTATTGCCAGATCGTTCAAAAAGGGCTCAATGGCGCGGCAGTAGCCGCACCACTTTGCCCAGAATTCCGCCAGGACAACCTCGGGCCAGTCCTTGATCTGCTGATCGTAGCTTGCCGCGGTCACATGGATGGGCGCATGGGGAAATTCGAGGGGAGTGCTGCACTGGCCGCAGCGCGGTCCGCTTTCCAGCTTGTCCGCGGGCACCCGGTTCAGTGTTCTGCACGATCTGCAGCGCAGGAGCACGGAAGTATTCGGCATGGAAGACCCCTTCCCTCTTCATTACAGTACAATCCAGATCAGTATATCACAGGCTTGATAAAAAATAAAACAACCGCCGGCGGGTCTCACTTCGTCGACAACGAGTCTGAAGATACTTTTGTCTGATGTCCTCGGCATGTCCGCGGTGATACAATTAGTGCAGAAAAGCCGACGGACTGCCTGATACTTCAGAAGACAGTCCTCGCGAGGAGGTTGTCATGATAGTGCGCACATCAGAAGCCCAGTGGGAAGGGGGTTTGAAAGGCGGAAAGGGAAAGGTTACGCTCGGCAGCGGCAGGTTCGAAAGCGCTTATTCCTTCGGATCTCGGTTCGAACAAGGTTCAGGGACCAACCCGGAAGAGCTCATAGGGGCAGCGCATGCCGGATGCTTCAGCATGCAGCTGGCTGCGCTCCTGGAACTGGCGGGATTCAGGGTGGAACATGTCCACACGAGTGCCAGGGTGATAATGGACAAGGAAGGCGAGGGATTCAAGATCAAGACCATAGAGCTGTCAACGGAAGGGAAGGTCCCGGGGATTAGTGAACGGGAATTCCGGGAGAAAGCGGAACAGGCGAAAAAGACCTGTCCTGTGTCCATGGCATTGACCGGCGTGGATGTCAGGCTCGAGTCGAAGCTGGTAATGTCGAAAGCCGCGTGAGAGCGGCAGAGATGGTCGGTAACTATTGTGCTGGAGACCGGCACGGAAATATCCTTTCCGTGCCGGTTTATTTTCAAGGAGGATTGGTCTTGTGCTGTCTTTCGAGCGGGGTGGCCAGTTGTAAGAACGCTGAACCGATATTTTGAATCCTTCAGAAGGGCAGGAGCATGCGGCCTCGACTGATGAGGCTCATCCCGGGGATGCTTGGCAGTACACGCGAGAGAAGGGGCCTGCTTACGCAGGTCAGCAGATGTTTCCGCTCCACGGCCTTTTTGAGTGCAACGACCCAGGAGCCCGCACGGAATTTGTCGTCCTGCACAAAGAGACCCATGCCCCTTCCGATCGAAATCATCCGCGGCTTGCTCCGCGGCGCATAGGAGATCAGTTTCCCGCCCTGAGTACGGGCAACGATGTTCAGGGCCGCGACAATTGCCTGGTCCTGAGCATGGTAGGCAAGCCGCTGCAGCGGCACTGTCCCGTCGCTGCCCACGATGCTGACGACATCACCCACGCCGTAGACTGCTTCGTCGTCGGGTGAGTTGAGTTGCGGCGTCACGACGAGCCAGCCGTCCTTGTCTTTCGGCAGGGGGAGCTCCCTGATCAGACGCGATGGTTTGATGCCTCCTGTCCAGATAAGCAACGAAAAAGGAATCTTCCCGTCCGCGCCGAGGACGAGCGAGCCCTGTTTCACGTCCGTTATCCGCTGGCCGGTTATGAGCTTCACCCTGCGCTTTGCGAGGTAGTGGGCTGCATAATCACGCACCGCAGGCGGAAACCCCGGCAGGATCTGCTCCCGGCCTTCGATAAGGCTGATCGTGATGTCGCCTGAAGCAAGCTCGAATTCATGTCCGCTCTCAATGATCCTATCCAGCACCTCTCCCGCCACTTCAACGCCTTCCGTGCCTCCGCCTGCCAGGACCACGTGGAGCGGCCGGGGTTGATTGGCAAGAAGTTCCGCGATGTTGTCGCGGATGCACTCCGCATCTGCAATCGTCCGGAAGTGGCATGAGTACTTCTGCGCGCCTGCGATATTGAAAAAGTCGTTCTCCGCACCGGAGGATAGGACGAGATAATCGTAATGGAGCGCTTCGTTTCCGTCGAGCACGACCTTATGCTCTCTCGGCTCGATTCGCGAGACGCGGTCGTTCACAAAGCTCATCCCGGCGGGCTTAAGGATGGTCTCGAGCGGGATTTGAATGCTGTGGCTCGATATCTTTCCGGAGCTTATTTCATGGATGGAGGGGAGAAAGGCGTGAAAGCGGCTTTTGTCGACCACGGTGATCTTGCCGCGGTCGCCCAACTGCTCCTTGAGAGTAAAGGCCGCCTCGAGCCCGCCGAAGCCTCCCCCGATAATGACGATGTCTGTGATCATTTCTTACCCTCCATATTCCTGTATTGTAGCAAACTCCGTGCGATGGGGAGGCTGTCTGCAAAGATTCCATTTTCCTGTATGATACCTGCCTGCGCCTGCCCGTCGTCTACCCTGAAAATACCCTTTCAAAGCACTTGCCTTTGTCGGTTTTTTATACTACTATCGTAAACGAGACGCCTGATTCCAAAGGGTTTTCAACGACCTCCCTTATTTGAGAGGAGAATATCATGGAGCTGTTCGAGGCGATTAAAACAAGGAGAAGCGTTCGCAAGTTCTCCGATAAGGCGGTGGAGGAGGACAAGCTCCAGACCGTGCTCGAAGCAGTGCGCCAGGCGCCTTCGTGGGCAAACTATCAGTGCTGGCGCCTGGTGGTCGTGCGGAACGGGGAGATGAAAGCGAAGATCAGCGAGCTTTCCTATGTGGAGTCTTTTTTCGCGACCAAGGGGTACAAGTCGAATCCCTCGAAAAAAGCCCTTGCCGAAGCGCCTGTCGTCATCATCCTGTGCGCCGACCCCGCACAGTCCGGCGTCATCTGGGGGCAGAATTACTATCTCGCAGACTGCGGCATTGCGGCGCAAAATCTGATGCTTGCGGCCTGCGGCCTCGGGCTGGGCTCGGTGTTTGTGGGGATCTACGACGAAGAGAAGCTGAAAACGCTTCTGAATATTCCCGCTGAGATCAGGATCGTCGGACTCTTCCCCCTGGGATATCCGACCGAGGAAAAGAAGGAAGGGCCTCCCCGCAAGCCGCTTGCAGAGATCTGTTACCGCGAGCAGTGGGGCGTGAAGTGATCCGTTCCGTGCGAGAAGGAGCCTGAGACATGAAGATTACCTGCTGGGGAGCACGAGGGTCCATTCCGGTTTCGGGCAGCGACTTCATCAAATACGGCGGAGACACGGCCTGTGTCGAAGTCAGAAGCAGGGACAACGACGTCATCATCATCGACGCGGGTTCGGGCATCAGGAAACTCGGGAACAAGCTCATTGCATCGGACCGGCGGACCTTCAATATCCTCTTTACCCATGCCCATTGGGACCACTTGTTGGGATTCCCCTTTTTCAAACCCCTGTACATGAAGGGCATGAAGCTCAATCTCTACGGCTGCCCCTCGGTGCAGCAGTCCATCAGCCAGATCCTGGCAAAGACCATGGCAGCGCCCTACTTCCCCGTTGAATTTAACCAGGTCCCCTCCGAGATCGTCCCGCACAGTTCCTGCGACGGAGGGTTCGAGATCGGACCAATTCGCGTGACCCCGATCCCCCTGAGCCATCCCAACCAGGGGCAGGGCTACAAGTTTTCCGAAGGCGGGAAAACCTTCGTTTTCCTGACCGACAATGAACTGACGCACATTCATCCCGGAGGAAAGGAATTCAAGGACTATGTCCAGTTTTCCGAAGGCGCAGACCTGCTCCTCCATGACGCCGAGTACACGGCCGAGCAGTACAACATGACAAAGGGATGGGGCCATACCGTGTACACTGATGCGCTTCGTCTGGCCCTTGGCGCCCGCGTCAAACAGTTCGGCCTGTTTCATCACAACCAGGAACGGACCGATGCCGAGCTCGATCGCCTCGTCACGGACTGCCGCAGGATCGTAAAGGAGAAGCGGTCATCGCTGGAATGCTTCGCCGCGGAACCGGGCGTTGAGATAACGTTGTAGGTCCAGCCATTATTAGCCGGGCAATAAAACTAACTTCCCGAGTTTGTTTCAGAAGTGAACCCTATCTCATAGGTTGACAAATTTAGTAATGGCGAATGATAACCTCAATATAGTTCTCTTCGACCATATCTTCCCGCTATTGATTTTCGGCTTTTGCATGATCATATTTGCAAACGGGATTTCCGCGGCAGCAGGTGAGGTAATTAGTTCAAAGGTTTTGAAAGTCACAGGAGGGATCATTATCCTTTTTAGCATTTTGCTCTATCTTTACGGCCATCAAAAATGATCTCTCGGATCAATATTGAGTACGTAATACTTATCTTTGTTGGAGAATTATCATGACAGAACAATCTAACGTATCAATTGGACAGCCGAACATCGTCCGCGAAATACGGATCAATCCCGTGGTGCCGAGCGAATCAGTGCTCATTGCAACGGCTCGCAGCATGCGGCCCAAGAAGGAAGAACCGCCTGCGCCGCATGACAACCGGGCCCTCGTGGATACCTGTCCTTTCTGCCAAGGGAATGAGTCGAAAACTCCGCCGCCGATAGCCCGGGTTCCTTCTGAAGGAGCTTGGAAGCTGCGGATCGTGGAAAACCTCTATCCTGTACTTGGCAATGACCGTGAGAACCCGCAGTTCGCCTACGGGCTGCAACAGTCCATCGACGGATACGGAAGGCACGAAGTCGTGATCGACCACTCCTCCCACGGGATACGATTCAACGAGATGACCGAGGAACACCTGACGCTGCTCCTCTCAACATACCAGCACAGGATGGATGAGCTCTATCATTCTGACGCTCGCCTCAAGTATGTGCTCGTGTTCAAGAATTTCGGACCAGCAGCCGGCGCCAGCATCGGACATACGCACAGCCAGATCATCGCCATGCCCGTAGTGCCCGATAACGTCCAGGCAGAGGTCAGGAGCGGCCATGCCTTTTACCAGACGCGGCATCACTGCATTTTCTGCAGTCTCATCGACGAGGCGCTCACCTTCGAGGCAACGCTCTACGACCGCGCCTCGGGTGAGATCCGGCGGAAGATCAACGTGGGACAGTTCGTAATCGAGCGATCGAAGCGCTTCGTGGCCATCAAACCTTTTGCCAGCCGTTATGAGTGGGAGGTCCACATCCTTCCCCTCGAACACCGCGCAGACTTTCTTGAGGCAACTGCCGAAGACCTTGCGGATCTCGCCCGGATCTTCCGCAGGACCATGGCGCGGCTCAATGCCGTGCTCGGCGGAGTCCAGTACAATTTCTTCTTCCATTCCCTCCCGCACGGCGAAGAGTATAGCGAGAGCGCTCCGTCGTTCCACTGGCACATCGAGATCTGCCCGCGCACGAGCATTCCTACCGGATTCGAACTGGGGTCAGGTTTGTTCGTGAATACGATCAGTCCCGAGGTGGCTGCTGAAAAGCTGAAGAGTATTGTGCTCGGGGAGTGATGCTTGCGGAAGGGAAGAAAGTTCAAATGTTCCGTGCGCAATATCGAACTGCCAAACCAAAAGGTCGTCATTCCCGCGAAGGCGGGAATCCAGTCTTTTCTAAATCTCTGGATGCCGGATCAAGTCCGGCATGACGGATAAGGAAAACTGCGGATACTTTTTTAGATTATATAGATTGTGTCGCAACAATCAGGGCGGTGGACCGGCAGCGCTGCCCCGCCTGTTTCTCACTTTATAGACCGCGTCGTGCTCCTGGACCTTGCCTTCGATCCTGAGCCCGATGGTCTGGCCGCTCCTGGCCTCGATGAGGAATTGGTTGTCCGATTCCATAAGGCCGACCTCCTGCATGAGGTCGGAGCCCGGTCCCTTGAGATGGACGACGTCGCCCTCCCTGATCGCTCCTTTTTCGAGCTCGATAACGGCAACGGCAAGGTGGGGATAATAATGGAGCACGTGGCCTATTTTTTCCTCGCGCAATTCCGTTTTTCTGACCGTAGAAGGAGAATCCGCAGGATTTCTCCGTTTCCCTGCCTTGAACAAGCCCGATTCACGGTAAACGATCTGGTTGGCCAGGATGTCGATATTGGGGATGTCGTCGAGGAACGTGTCGATTTGCGCCCTGGTCCAGTCAGGATAGCGGAGCTGAATGACCTTGCGCAGAAGGATGGTCTCTGCATCGTTCGCGTTGTGATCTCGCAGGATCGAATAGGTCTCGTGAATTAATGCCCAAACGGCCTGGTCTTTCTTTGGTTTTTTCTTTAAGACCATCGTTCTGCCTCCCTTGGTTCCGGCATGATCCTCTTTAAGTATTCTAACACACCCGTTCCATCGCGGTTTGCTGACCTGAGTTGTAAGCCATAAGTCCTGCGTACGAGGTTTGAAACAATGGCACTTGTAATTTCATGATGCTTATTGTACTTTCATCTCAGTCCACTGCCGACACAGGGAATTCAGGAACTCCGTTTAACCGTCGCTGTAATCGGCTCCCCATGGCAGAGAGCTTTGGTAGAATCTTTTTAGAATACCAGCATGAACGCCTATCCCATAGATCAAATACTTCCTGCGCTCAAATCAGCAGTGGCGGGCAATGCGTCGGTCATCGTCCATGCGCCGCCGGGTGCGGGCAAAACGACCCGCGTACCGCTTGCCCTGCTCGACGTCATCCCGCCGGAACAGGGCAGGATAGTCATGCTCGAACCGCGCAGGATCGCGGCAGTCTCCGCTGCGCGGTGGATGGCGGCATCCCTTGGTGAAGAAGCCGGGGAAACCGTGGGGTATGCCATACGGTTCGATGCAAAGTCTTCTGCGAAAACGCGCATAGAGGTCGTCACCGAGGGCATCCTGACCCGACGTCTTCAGGCCGATCCGGGCCTCGAAGGCGTTGCCATGGTCATTTTCGATGAATTCCACGAGCGGAGCATTCATGCCGATCTGGCGCTTGCGCTCTGCCTCGATGTACGCAAGGGGCTGCGCGAAGACCTGAAAATACTCGTCATGTCGGCAACGCTCGACTCCGGACCGATCGCGGCGCTTCTCGGAAAAGCAGCCGTCGTCAGCTCGGAAGGAAAATCCTTTCCCGTGGAGGAGCGTTACCTTGATGACCGGCCCGCGCTTCTTCCCGGCCGCATCGCCGGCGTTGTGAAGACTGCGCTGCGGGAGACCGAGGGCGACCTCCTCGTCTTTCTGCCGGGCTCCGGCGAGATACGCTCCGCTTCGCGGGAGCTGCAGGACTCGCTCAATTGCGAAGAAGAGCGCCTGTCGCTCCATCCGTTGTTCGGCGATCTGCCCTTTGAAGAGCAGGAGCGGGCCATCATGCCCGCGAAGGACCGGCGCAAGATCGTCCTTGCCACGAACATCGCCGAAACGAGCCTGACCATCGAGGGTGTCCGCGTGGTGATCGACAGCGGCCTGACCCGCATGCTCCGCTTCGATCCATCCACGGGAATGAACCGGCTCGTCACGGGGCCCGCAAGCAGGGCCTCAGCCGAACAGCGCAAGGGTCGGGCAGGCCGGCTCGGCCCGGGCGTCTGCTATCGTCTCTACGGAAAACATTATCTCCAGGGACAGCCCGCTTTCTCCCAGCCTGAGATCCTCCAGTCCGAGCTTTCCCAGCTGGCGCTTGAACTGGCTGTCTGGGGTGTGCGCGATCCGGCTAGCCTTTCGTGGCTCGATGCGCCGCCCGCTGCTGCATGGGATGCTGCAACCCGGCTGCTTCGCGATCTGGGTGCGATCGACCAATCCGGCTCAGCCACAGCCGCCGGACGGGCCATGGCGCGCCTTCCGCTTCACCCCCGCCTCGGACGTCTCATGATACGCTCCGGGGAACTGGGATGCATCCGGCTCGGCGCCGAGCTGGCGGCCCTCCTGACGGAGCGGGACCTGTTCCGGCACGGCGGATCGGGCGGCGCGGCCGAGGACCCCGATATTTCCGAGCGGGTGGACGCACTCCGTCGTCATCGCGAGGGCGGGGACACCGGCAGAAGCATCGATCCGTCGGCAATGCGGGCCGTGGAAAGAACGGCCAGGCAGCTTCTGCGTTTGATCCCCGGAAGCGCCTCTTCGGGACAAAGGGCAGGGGACCGCGAGAACATTTCCAAGCTTCTGCTCAGCGCCTTTCCGGACCGGATCTGCAAGCGTCGCGAAGAAGGCGGCGGCCGCTTTGTCCATGTCCAGGGCAGGGGCGTGAGGCTGACACGGGACAGCTACCTGGGAGACAGCCCCTACATCATCGCAGTAACGGTGGATGCGGGAGAAAAGACCGAGGGGTATATCCATATCGCCGCGCCGGTGACCGAGGACCTTATCAGGAGCGAATGCGGCGAGCGTATCGCCAGGATAAGGAGGGTGGAGTGGGACCGGAGGGAAAACAGGATCGTTGCAGCCGTTGAGGATCGGCTTGGCGCCTTACTTCTGTCGAAAAGACCGTTTTCTCCGGCTGATGAAGAGGTCGCTCCGCTTCTGTGCGAAGTGGTCCGGACGAGTCCCGGAATGGTTGCGTTCAGCAGGGAAGCCAGGCAGTATCAGGCCAGGGTCGCACTCATAAAAAGAGCGTTTCCCGAGGAAGCGTGGCCGGACGTCTCGGACGGATTCCTGTTCAGTCATCCGGAAGAGTGGCTTCCTCCCTGGCTGGGCGCCGTGCGCAGCAGCCAGGACCTCGGCGCACTGGACCTTCTGCCTGCGCTCCGGGGAAGGCTCAGCTGGGAACAGCAGCGGCGGCTTGATGAACGGGCGCCTCTCGCCATTCTTGTGCCGAGCGGCAGCCGCATTACCCTCGACTACACGTCGGGCGACCAACCGGTCCTCTCCGTGAAGCTGCAGGAAATGTTCGGGCTTGCTGATACGCCCTTGATCGCGGCCGGCAGGGTAAAGGTACTGCTCCATCTGCTCTCACCGGCGCGCCGGCCGGTGCAGATCACCCAGGACCTAAGGGGTTTCTGGAACAGCGCCTACCAGGACGTGAAAAAAGACCTGAAAGGCCGCTACCCCAGGCATCCCTGGCCCGACGACCCGTGGAATGCCGTCCCCACGCGCAGGACAAAAGGCCGGGACCGGTAGAATCAGCGACCGGACCGAAACAAAAAAAACGGCGCAGCTCAAATAGCAGCACCGAAAAAAAATCCACCCCTCTGAAAAAATTGTTCTATCCGCCCGGCATGGTCAGGCCTATGCATCTGGACGGGGAGCGGAGCTTTCAGCTCAGGCCGGCAAACGAGCACAAGCCCTGTTGCCCGTTTTAGTGTGAGCTTGATTTCTCCTCTTGGAGCTTCAAAACCTTGTCCAGGTCGTCAGGATTCAGGGCTCCGATGCGAACCAGAATCTCCCCGATAAGTTCTCTGCTGTGTCGCTGGTGATCGAGGGCGAAATCAAGGTCCTGGGGAAGGATCAGCTCATCAACGACCAGCAGCGTCCCGATCGGCACCTTAGATTTGCTGTTTTTCACCATCATCTCCGCCAAACTTGTCATTATGAGGCACCTCCTTGAAGAGCGACGGCAAACGCCGGAATCCCTGAGTTACTATTAATTATTGTTTTTACAATATTTTACTGTTTACGATGACCGATTGTCAAGTAAAATTAGTACAAACAGTAAAAAATAGTCATAAAGGGCACGCCAGTAAACGTCTGTAAAATTGATTAAAATGTGGATAGTCAGGGAGATGCTGGTGTTTTTAAGATACTTATTAAGCGGTGAGTCAGCTGAGTGGTCTCCGGGAGACGGGATGCTGTGAGGCAAGGGCGTTGGAGAACAGAGTCAATTATCGGTCATGCGATCATTCGGTATGAAGCGGAAAAAAGAAAAAGCACAACAGCCCGGGGGGAGGGGGGGTGCGGACTGTTGTGCCTGAAAAAACCTGCAAGAGTTTCTTATTTTTGCTTTGACTCTCTGCCGCTTCAATGCGGCCTGTGGTCCGATGGACGGCCAGGCGCTGTTTCAGATTTTCGGAAAAACGCCACGATCATTATGAACGAGTGCTTTCATGAGAGGATTCACTGTGTCAGTGCGATGATATTATTCGCCGTATACAGCGTTTTTCCCGATGCAGGCACAACTTCGTTCTGTCCGCTCTGCCTGTCGGCAATACGTACTCTAGTCGAAGCAACATGAGCA
>CAVVOB010000013.1:0-326684 GCA_963749655.1 Nitrospirota bacterium | reverse complement strand
AGCGAGCCAATCAAGAATGTTTCGTGCGGCAAGCGCGTATAAAGGCAGCCCGAGGGCAACCATCCATAGGGCCTGTTCCCCCATCGATTGCGCGTCGAGGGCTTCGTCAGGAGAGCCTGCAAGCCATTTAAATCCGCCTATGGCAACAGGCGCAATTCCGAACCACCAGTAAAAAATCGCGACGAACGCCTGGACGGGATTGAATAGCGGCCTGTCTCCCAATATTATCATGGAGAAAAAAACGCTGAGGCTCAGACTCAATTGTCCAAGCATATAGAGGGCCGAAGCGCCGGTTATCAGGCCAACCGCAATTGAAGCCAAAACACAAACCGACAACAAATTCCTGAACCACGGCTCCTGAAACAAAGGTTTAGCCTGCGTTCTTTCCGAGCCAAAAATATGGGAATCAACGGTTGTGTTCATTATAAGGGCTTATTTGCAACTGAAAATGTAATTTCATGCGGGATATTTCCACACAGTTCTTATTATGCTGTGAAAGCCTATCATTGCGAGTGACGCATGAATCAGGTCTTTTAATAAAATCCCTTGAGGGTACCCAAAATGATACATTCTTTGCGAATAAATGATCTTAAACCCAAGCGGTTCCATAAGTCTGTACAAGGATTTCAGGGAAAAATAATTCAAGTGATGGTCTAGCCAATACTCCCAATTGACTCCTTGGAAACGAGCAAGCCCTCCTCTTACATCAGGGACTTCGATCAATACAATGCCGCCGGGATTCAGACCTTCTTTTATTTGACTGATGGTCAGTTTGGGATCGTGTACGTGCTCCAAAACGTGAAATAAGGTAATTGCATCAAAATTCATTTTTTGCCCGGTTAAGAAGTCAGAAACCGTATTGGGGGCCCAAAATACATCTGGATAATATGTTTGGAGAAATGCAATTGCGTTTTTCGATTCATCAACACCCCAGACTCTAAACCCTTTCATAGCAAGATTTATTGCTGTTTCTCCCAGTCCGCACCCTAAATCCGCAATACTTCCGCCGCTCTTTACAAATCGTGCCACAATTTCTGCTCGGACGGAAATGAAGGGACGTTTACTATCTATCTGCAATCCCTCAATATCCGGATAATAATCAGGATGGTCGAGAGAGGAAACTCCCCTATCAGTCTTTAACCTGATGAAATTGCATTTTCGGTTCGAACAAACATTCACATAATACTTTCCGTTAAATACTAAAGGCGCCGGCTCTGCACATATGAGACATTTTGACATAAACCTACCCTTTTTGGCATTCCGAATTAAATCGTCTCAATCCGATAGAGATATGTGGAATAGCTAAACTAAGAACGAACACAGTAACCTATGGTAAATAACGATGAAATGGCTTGCTCTCCACATTCAGAGATACTGTGATGCCATCATAAATAGCCGTGCAAAGGGCGCGAAATTTATCAAAACGAGCAAGTAACAACAAGATGCAACCATAATAGACAAACCAAACAGCAGATGACAGTGACGCAGTCAATAATTGAAGAACGTTTTGACAGTGTTTTCTTACTAAAAAGACTCGATTTCGACTTGTTATGTATACAACGAACGGAGATGTCATGCCTTTCGTTGATCGCTTTTTTATTTTTCTCATTGCTGCAGACACTTTATGCCAGATTACTGCCTTCGGAACATACTGCAGTTTCAAATTCTTTTTCCGTGCGCGGAAACACCAGTCCCCGTCCTCGGCATAGGCAAAAAAATGTTCGTCAAACAGCCCGACGCGGTGAAAAGCGTCCCGGCGGACAAACAGGCAGCAACCCGAAATAAAGGGGACATCCTCAACGGAATCAAATTGTCCCTTATCTTTCTCGCCCGCGCCGCGGTGCGTTATCTGGACTGTCCACTTGTTGAAGACCGCGCCGCCGTACCAGATCAAGCGCGCTCCGTCCGCATACAAGATTTTTGCCGTACAAGCTGCCACATCGGAATAGTGTTCCATGTGATCCTTAAGTGAGGCCAGGCATCCCGTGTCCACAATCGTATCATTGTTGAGTACCCATATATATCGATATCCCTGTTCAATGAGCAAGTTTATACCCTGATTGTTCGCGCCGGTGAAGCCCGTGTTTTCCCGGTTCCGTATTAATTTCACATCGGGAAACTTTTGCGATATGAGGTCTGCGGAATCATCGCGTGACGCGTTGTCGACGACCACAATCGCGTCCGGTTTGACGGAACCAGCAAGGAGCGACTCAATGCAGGGAACCGTGTCCTCGGCGCCGTTCCAGTTGATCAGAACAACGCCGACGTCGCGTTTAGTGGAGCTCTCAACGGCAGGAACCGATAGCTCCTCCGAAGAACGCAACCTCCCACGACTTTCCCGCAATTCCCCCCCGGCAGCGCCGGGAGATCCCATGTCGCAGGGACTGACTTCAAATTGATCAGGCATTTTCTTTCACCTTCTCAAAATAAAAAGCTGCCTGGTCTCCATCTCCGTGGGCATTCAGAAGCCTGGCCTGCCTCTCGTACTCCTGTATCTGCGCCCGCGAAAACATCGAGCTATTCGGATTGACTGCGTGGGAGCTCTCGTGTGCCAGCGGGATGCCGCGATTGTATTGTTCGCTTGCCCAAAATTGGTTTGCTTTTGAATCGTAAACAACTCCGATATTTTTTAATCCGCTTTTCTCGGCCGCCATCCGGAGCCCCTGCTCTGAAAATATTACAAAATGTCGCGGGGCATCGAGCTGAAACCAGTTGCTTCCGTAGATTTTCCATGCATGCATACCTGCCACTGGTGTCCTAATCAGCACCTTACCGCCGGGTTTTAGCAGCGAAGCGATCTTCATCATGGCTTCCCGGGGCTCAGGCATGTGTTCGATGCAGTGATGCAGCATGATGCAATCGAATGCGCCGATTGTTTCTTCCAAGGTCTGTTTCAGAACCCGTGCACCGTTTACATAAGAAATTTCAACGTCGATAAAAGGATCAATGCCGGTTGCGCGGAAACCCGCATCCCTGAGATTCACGACAAGATTTCCTGCGCCGCTTCCAACATCGAGAATGCTCGCACCTCCCGGCAAGCCCAGCTTTTGAAGCCACGGTATATAGAGCGGGGTGGGCAGAAACAGGGAGAGGAAGATGCCGATGATGTTCTTTTTCCCGAGAAAGGCAAGGTCCCGTTCCCTTTTCAGGAACCCAAGTAGCTGGCTATAGGGCCTTGCCGCGAACGAGTAGTACGACGATGGGTAATACTTCTCCATGCTCACCGGAATGTTCATAATCGATAGACTTTTGCAGACGGCACACTCAATATACTCGAACTCCTCCCCCAGTCCCAGGTGTTGTTCCTTGAACACGTGGAGCCGGTTATCGTCCCTGTTCCCGCAGGCCCTGCATGCCATCATATCATTCCTCGATACGCTTGAATACCGCGGCGCAAATGGGCCCTCGCGGCCCACGCCAGCGTTCGCTTCCATTCAGCAGAATCTTTACCCTTTGCAACCAGGGTAGGAGGCCCGTCGACTCCGCCACTCTGGAGATCATCCGACGATGCGGAATTGGTTTGCCGTTCATGAGGCCTCCGTCGGCATTGAAGATCGGTTGCCTCTTACCCGACCGAGTGGGTTTCACCTTGCCCCTGGGATAGAGGCGGTAGAATGCTTCAAAACTGATGAACGTAATCGTGCAGCCGTGCGCACGGGCAAGGTGCCTAAGGGCGTCCTCTCCGAACCACCACAGATGTACAGGCGGCAAATCTGTTTCCCATTCCGTACCCGGATAGGCAGATTTGTTCGGGGTAGTAACAATAAGTTCTCCGCCTGGAGCTAGAAGCTCTGTAGCTTCGGATACAATGGCGTGCACATCGGGAAAATGCTCCAAGAATTGATTCATCACTATGACATCATAACTCATTCCGAGGTTGTGCAGGTCACGAAGCGCTGCAGTTTCGTAATATGGACCAAAGTGTTTACGTGCCCACGCTATTGCTTTTTCGGAAAAATCTATGCCGATTGCATTATATCCATCCTGGACCAGCGCGTGAGTAAAATAGCCGAGCCCACATCCTACATCAAGAACATTCACGGTAGATCTATTTTCCCATTTGTCTCTCAAATATCGTGTAACAGCCCAATAGGACTCTTCCTGTTGACTCAGATAGTCAAGGGGTTTCCTTCGAACCATGACCTCTCGGGCAAAACTGTGATAGCGCCTGTATCCTGGCACGCACTGAATATGTTGGTAAATTCGCGTATAAAGCGCGTCATCTACCACGAACGGAGAGGCAAAGGAGGTAAAACACTTGTCGCATTCAAAAATAGAATAGGTACGGCCCTCCTGGTATCCGGGGACGTCGGCGGCGACCCGGTGTGCAAAGCCGCCGCAGAGACGGCATCGTTCCATTCCTTGACTGGTCACTCCGCGATTCCCCGTTGAGCAATCTTTATTACCGCGAAATAGAGCATGAAGCTTACCATTAGCGCTAAGGCCAATCCAAGCGCACCCAGACTGATGAACAACCAGCTCAGTAGAACAAGGAACGCCCCCCAAAACGCATTGGCGATGAAGTTGGTCCACATTCTGCCGTCTGCCGCCCATGAGATTATGGCGGGTCCTTGTATTATCTGCATGAACGTCGCCAGTTGTACTACTACAAACACTTTCCATGCGATGTCGAAGTCCCGGCCGTATAGCGCCATAATGGAGGGGCTGAGGGCCGACAAAACAATCAGAAAAGGCGTGGCAACAAGTAGGTTAATTTTCGCGTAGAGCGACTTGGTAGGCTCGCGCCCGTGCTCCCCTGATTGTGAGGACATAATCGGCAGGAATACCTGAGACACAATGCTGGGAAGGAACAGTAGGATCTGCCGCCACTGGCTGGCGGCGTTATAGACGGCCATTTCCGCAAAACCGTCCGGCCTCCTCACCAGCATGGCGTTGCACAGCCACGCCGCCGGTGTTACCAATGCGTTTGCAAGCATGTTCGGAAGGCTGAACCGCCAGAGAACGGGCCACTCCTGCATGCATTGCCGGTAGTCGGCAATGACGCCCTTCCCGCGCGCCACTGCCCGGAGTGCTGCGCCGGCCGCAAAACAGGATGCGACCGTTGCAAGGGCATATCCCCACAACGCGCCGGGTAAGCCGTTAACGGCGACGCCGGCAGCCACGCACACAATGCCCGCCAGACCCGAATAAATGTTGACCCGCGACAGCCTTCGGAATTCCTCGAATCCGGCCAATGCCCCGCATTGGGCGCCGTTCAATGAACTGGCAATGAGGCTCAGCGACGCAATCCTGAGGAACGGCGCAAGGTCCGGCGCTTTGAGCATCCTCTCCGCGATGAGAGGGGAACACAGAATGAGCACAGCCGTCATTGCGACGCCGAATGCAAACGCCAGCGCCATAGACAAGGCGAGCGTCCTCCCGGCCCGGTCCGGATCTCTCCTGAATGACTCTGCGATATGCTTGGTCGCCGTGAGTCCCGAGCCGAACCCTGCGAAAACGCCGAAGGTAAAGACCGTGCTCTGAATGATGCTGAATTCTCCGAACACTTCCCTGCCGAGCGACCGGGATACTATGATTGCACTAACAAGACCGGCGCTCCGGCCCGCGAGGGTCGCGAGAAGATTCCACAGCAGGCCGCTGCTCAGTCGCTTGTTAGCGATGGTCTGCCTGATAACGTCGGCTGCCGAAACGGAAGTGGTTTTAAGAATTCGCATGGCTATTGTGAAAAGAGAAAGACGTCCGCACGCCGCTTGATCAAAGCAAAACCAAGGGCCTGTATTGCGCTGATAACTTCTTGTTCGCTGCGGCCTTCCAGCCTGTGGATCTCTATCACAAGATGTCTGCACTGCGACAATCGTCTGAAATTCCGGCCCGCGAACAGCATATATTCCGCGCCCTCAATATCGATTTTGACAATGTCGACAACGGCGTCGCCGAAATGTTCAGCGATGACGTCATCCAGCGAACGCGATTGTATCCGGAACCGTTTACCCGTCTTGTTTTCGTTGAATAAGGAATCACCGGTGCTTCCCTGCCCGAAACACAGGGAATGGACGCGGGTGGTGTCCTCCACGACGGCATTCAGGCAGATGATTTCCACCTCGAGATTCGTGAACAGATTGTACCGGAGTCGAGTGCATGTGTACGGGTTCATTTCAACGCCGACGATCTTTGCGAGAGCGAAGCCCTCCGTATGAAAAAGCAAGGGGAAACCACCCGTGTTCGCGCCGCAATCCAGAATGGTCAGAGGATGATCCAGTTTCATTAGCGGTATGAATTGCCGATACATATCGGTAGAAAGGCACTTCCTCACACCCGTTGCATCTCCGCCGTCATGGTCTACGAGGATCTTGCAGTTCTTATATCGATAAACCATAATCGTGCTGTTGAAGAACAGCCGGTTGAAAATAAGCTGCCAACGGTTGTCAAAACGCATCATCGCCCGCAATCCGGCCATGCGTGTGGTCAAACTCATAGGGGGACCAATCCTTTCAACTCCCCGTACACATCTTCAACGGATATCATCGCGAGGCACCTGTTTTCGCGTGAACATATAACGCTCATGCAGCCGGCACAGTCGATGTCTTTTCTCAGGATCCGGTGATTTTCTCCGAACGGATCCCATTTCCCCGGATAGTCCCGTGCGCTGAAGATCGCCACGCAGGGGACGCCCGCCATTCCCGCCAGATGCATTGCGCCGGTATCATTGCCGACGTAGGCAATGCACAACTCTTGCACGGCCGCCGAGGCGTAGACGTCCAATTTCCCGGCGAAATTGCGGCTCCGCGGGCCCCATGCGGAGCAGAGCTGATGTCCCAGGGCGCTGTCTTCGTTGCTTCCGAGAACAACCAAAGATACGTCCCGGTGCTGATCGAGGATTCTGGCGCCCAAACCGGCAAAACGCGCCTGTGGCCAGACTTTTGAGGGCATTTTTGAACCTGGTACCATGGCAATCAGTCTTTGGGATTTCCCAATCCCTTCCGCAGACAAGAGGTCGTTCGCCGATTTCTTCGAGTCCTCTGGGATCATGAGGCGAAACTGGGGAAAAACGGCATCCGAATCGACGATCGTCAACAACTGACGCCATTCCGGCTCCACACGAGGAAGTCTGCCTCCAGCAGGGCGAAGTCTGTCTGCAACGTGCATGCGATATATGTAGTTCCCTGTGCCGCTCAAATATCGGAAGAAAAATGTGTCCCGCGCCTGCTGGAACAGAGACCTTTCCGGAGAGAGGTTAAAAATATACTCGGGTCCGAGTGCCCGTAAAGCTTTCAACAAACGAAGGCCGTTTTGTAACTGGCCTCCATTTCCTCGCCGCGGTCTGTAAAAAATCACGTCGTCAAACCACCCGGTCGGGGACAAAATATCCCACGAGGAAACAAAATGATTATCATGTTGATCGGTCAGGAGTACGAGGCGATGATCGGGGAACTTTTGCCGGATTGCCTGAATTGCAGGCAACGCGATGAGAGTATCGCCAAGCTGTCCCGTCCGATAGATCAAAATCGTCTTTCGTTTGATCATGAATTATCAAGAATAACAGGCATGGACAAACATGGATGAGAACAGATTAAGCATCATTATAAAGCATCTAACGTGATAATTCCACAATAATTCCAAATACATTTCCACTTAATAAAACCAGGCCACGTGATGCTAAAAAAAATCTGGGTGCGCCGCGCTTCGACGCACCCAGATTCGGCTTCAGTTGCTTAGACTGGTCCTACGTACTTACCATTTGCCGACCACAGGTGTCGGGCTGGCCAACCCTCCTCCAAAGGTCAGGAGAGAATCGGTCGTTGAGCCATCCCAAGCGCCGTTGCCGCTCTTATCAAGATACCACTTTCCGTTAACGAAGACACCGATCTTCGTGATGCCGTTTCCTGTCCAGTCACCTGTTACAGGCACTGCGCCGGCCTGACCTCCACCAAAGTTGTAGAGGGCGTCCGTCGGTGTACCGTTATAAGCGCCATTACCGTTGAGATCGAGGTACCATTTCCCGTTCACAAAGATGCCGATCTTCGTAACGCCGTTTCCTGTCCAGTCACCTGTTACAGGCACTGCGCCGGCCTGACCTCCACCAAAGTTGTAGAGGGCGTCCGTCGGTGTACCGTTATAAGCGCCATTACCGTTGAGATCGAGGTACCATTTCCCGTTCACAAAGATGCCGATCTTCGTAACGCCGTTTCCTGTCCAGTCACCTGTTACAGGCACTGCGCCGGCCTGACCAACGCCGAACTTCGCCATCAGATCATTTGCAGAATTCCAGACGCCATCACCGTTTAAATCGAGATACCATACACCATTCTTGAACAAACCGATCTTGGTGATTCCGGATCCATCCCAGTCACCCCATACAGGGGTCCCACCAGTAGTGGCGGTGAAGGTACTGATCAACTTATCCGTAACGGTACCGTTCCATACGCCATTGCCGTTTACGTCGAGGTACCAGGAAGAACCGGTGACTACGCCGATTCGGTCGTTGGGTCTGAAGATAATCGGCCGCATCATGTCGTTCTCTTCATGACCAAGCAGGTGACAATGCCACACATACTCCCACCCGAAGTTGGTAGTCGCGTTCGTCACGGTAATCGGGTTGCCCGTATAGGGATCAACTCCCGTGAATTGTGCCGTGGTTCCCAGCGGCATGGTCACGTCGAGAGCGCGTACGCTGTTGGGCAGAGAGAACGGCACCGGAGGTGTTGTCGGCCTGAGCGCTACGACGATATCTTCCAGCGGGTTCATCCTGACCGTGTCTTTCCAACCCAGTTCATTGGCATCAGGCGGCCTGATCGCTCCATCCCAGCCGACGCGGTTGATCACCTGCACGTCGAAGAGATGGAAGTGAATGGCATGTGTGTCCACGCCGTTGTGCGTGATCCTCCAGAGCTGGGGCTGACCATTTGCCACGTACTCTGTTGCCGGATCGATGTACCCGAGCGGGATCGTTGTCTGGATCGTAGCTGTTGTAAAGGGCAGCTCGGTCCCCAGGGTAGCGTTCATCCTGCCGTAATCCGTAGTAAACAGCTCCTGGATAGTTTTTGACTTCATCTGCGTTGTCACGGTTGCGCTTGTAGTCAGGCTCGTATAGACCAGCTGCGTATCCGCGATTCTGGAATAGGTGTCCGTTGCCCCATGGTACGCACCGGGATAGGCTGTCTGCGGCACCACAGGCGCGGGCTGCGATGCCGTGTAGATGCCCGGCCATGCCGCAATCATACCCGCCGGATTAAAGGACACGGACGGTGCAGATGATACGCGGAACTGCATGACCGTGCGCGTGTTCGGTCCGTAGCCGGGAAGGGTCGAAGGAGCGCCGCCCTGCCAGGTAAAGTCCGGGTTGCCGGTGTAGTAATCCCAGCGCGGGTCGAATGCAGGCACCGGCGCGGGTGCGTCATTGTAGAGGATAACGGTCTTGCCTGCGAACGCCGAGAAGTCGACGATCACATCGGCCCGTTCCGCCGGGCCCATGAAGAGCCCGTGGTTTGATACGTTGAGGACCACGATGCTTCTGCGGTTGTACTCATAGTTGACCGGCTGAGGTGCGATCGTAACCGGAGCAGGCAGAAGACCGCCTTCAGACCGGATCTGAATGAATGACGGGCCCATGGCAGCCGCATCCGGCACGCCGCCGGCCCTTGCATCGGTAGGCCAGGTCGACGGGAAGCAGCCTGTCGGCGTATTGGCCGTTGCCAGGTCGCAGGTGCAGTTCGTCGTGACCGTTGCGGTACAGGCCGAACGCGGGACCGCTGCAACCATGGCGACTTCCGTATATCCCTGGGCCGCGGAGAAGAAACCGGCCGTGCTCGTATCGGCCGTGAACAACGACAGGTTCAGCATGCGGTCGTTGCAGGCATTCAGGATCCTGAGCTGGTAGGCTACCGGGTCCACATCAACATAGGGATAGGCCGTGCCGTTCACGACCGGCGTGTCCATGAAGCCCTCGGGCACGCCCGACACGTCCAGGGTCGGAAGTCCGCCGATGGCAACCGGGAACACGGGCCAGAACCACGGACCGTAGTCCCATCTGCCGAAGTTGTTCGCGCCGCTCAGGTCCGGGTTGGTCGGCCACTGGTTCGTCTCGTACACATGGGGGAACCAGAGGTCGCCGTAGACTCCCCATTTGGAGTTTGTCCACTTTGCGTCCTGAACAGCTATATCTTGCGGTACAAAGGACTTGTCCTGGATGACCAGGGGAATGAGGTGCGCCAGGTCGGCTGAGGTGATTGTTCCGTTGCTGGTCGGATCGGTAACGATCGTGCCCGGCACGCCCGCAGCCGCCAGGGAGGCTTCCTCGGTCGGATCCACGATGATGTACCCCGCGGCCTCGCCTGCGTACACATTGAGACGGGTGATGCCGTAGGCGTGGTCATGGTAGAACATCAAACGTCCGCTCTGGTTGTTGGTCCAGTAAAAGGTCATTTCGCCCGGTCCGGGGGCCGGCATATCCGGTACGTTCTGGGTGCTGACGCCCCGGGTATAGGTCAGACCCGAATCAACTGCAGGCACGGTCCACTGGTGAGGGGTGCCGTCGCTGATCCACGGGGTGTGTCCGCCATGGAGATGAAGGGTAGCCCGGTTCTGCGTGTAGGCATGCGCACCGTCCGGCCCGTTCCCTGCACCCATGTACGTGGTGTCCACAGGGAGGAACAGGTCGCCCTCGCCGTTTGCTGCGCCAAGCTCGTTGATGAACTTGATGCGCACCGGCCTGTTCTTGGTGGCGAGGATCACCGGCCCGAGATAGTGCGTTGAGTTGTCCGTCCCTGCCCTCAAGTCGCCGGTATTTTTCTGATAATATCCCCTGATCCTTGTGCCGGTGCCGTACCCGTCCGTGAACGGGGGCAGATCGGAATGCATCAGCTCACGGTGGTCCTTGAGCCCGATCTCGTAATAATCCGAGCCGGGATACAATGACGTGTTCGGGTTCGCGAGCGGCAGGTACTGCCCGAGCGTGTTGCTCCCGGCGGACGTCAGTCCCGGAAGCCTGTCTACAAACTTCCTGAGCGGCGTGCCCGAGTTGCTGGGCCCGATGACCGTGCCTGTTGCGCCGGTGTAGTAATACGAGCCCAGCGGGCTGTTGGCAAAGAACGTGCCGCCGCTCGGCGTGTATGCCGCGTCCGGCGCAGCCAGCGTTCCCGGTCCTGCGTAGGCCGGGGAGATCCCCCATGCCATGACTGCCGCCAGTACCAGGCTGATTAAAATCAACATGTGTCGCCTGTTCATAAATCCCTCCTTGAAAAAAAAGTGTGTGCTTCTGAATCTGCTGAAAAAAGCCCCCAATCTCGCAATACCGTTCTGCTGTACTTCCATACCTTGATTTATTCCTCCTCTTAAAACTCTTTCGCTCTTATCTTAACCACGGATCAACACGGTTTGGATAGATTCGACGATTCCCCGAGCGCTTGCTTCTCATTTAAACCGTGTTCATCCGTGGTTCCCTGTGCCTTGAATAGTGAGCCCTTCTTATTTCGTTGTAGCGGACATTTCCGACTTGATCGCTTTCTGTCTGGCCTTCTTCTGCTCCTTCTGCTCGAGCATGGCCTTGTTGCGCTTCGACAGCTTGGCCTTCCCGGGCTTCGTGCCGGAAACACCTGTTTGCATGGCATTGCGCTCGATCTTGGCTTGATCGACTTCCTGGTGGGCCCTCTGGCGCCGGGAGCCGACTGCCTTCTTCGGAGCTGTCGGCGAAGCCTGGGTTGCCAGGCCCTTGTCCTGCGACGCTGCTGCGGGATCGCCTGCTTGCCCGGCATTTGCCGTTGCGATCAGAAAAACGGAAATAACGGCGATGATTACGAGGGTAAACTTATTCATATCTGGTTCTCCTTTTGGCAGTTAACGCGCCCAGTTCATACATTAAAGAAAAAAGTAATTTCGCGCCAAGCCGCAAAGTCGCAAAGAAAGAGAAATTCCATTAAATTCTGCATTAATGCAGTAGATCTTCTTGGCGTCTTGGCGTCTTTGCGTCTTTGCGTCTTTGCGCAAGCCGCTCTTGAGTAACTGTTCTCTACTTGATCGCGAGCAGTTCCACGTCCATAAGGATCGTTTCGTTCGGCCCCACATGCGAACCGATGATGCTGACCCTTCCCCGGTCGCCGTACGCGAGCTGGGGAGGTATGAAGAGCTGCCACCGGGAGCCCACGGGCATGAGCTGCAGCGCTTCGCTCAGGCCGGGGATGCCGCCGCCCTCCTGGACGCTGAAGACCACGGGCTTGTCGTACGACCGGTCGAACTCCGAACCGTCCAGGCGCGTCCCGCGGTAATTGCATTCAACCTGGTCTGAAGCCGTCGGCTTTTTCCCCTCGCCGGCCTTAAGAATCTTGTACTGCAATCCGTCCGGCAGGGTGACAACGCCTTCCTTTTCCTTGTTCTCCGCCAGGAAGATCTGCCCTTCCCGGGCGGCCACGACAGGCGCCATCTTCTGCCTGCGCTGAATGTCGGCCTGCACGGAAACGAGGATCTTGCGCATCTCCGCGTCGGTGAGCAGGAGTTTCCCTCCCGACAGGGCGTCCTTCATTCCCTTAATCACAAGATCGAGATCAACGTCGATTCCCTGCTTCTTGTAATTCTTTATGACATCGACGCCGATGCTGTAGTTCATTCTGTCCTTGTCGGTCTTGAGCGCCGCCTCGTCGCAATAGGCGGGAGCAACCAACCCGCTAGACAGAAGCGCTGTGACAATGGCCAGTACATACACTTTCAGAACATTACTCATCGTTATTGATTCCTTTTCCTTTTTTTAACTCAAAACTCAAAACTAAAAACTCAAAACTGTAGTTTGCACTCTCTCCCTCAACTCAAAACTCAAAACTAAAAACTCAAAACTGTAGTTTCGTATTTTCATCCTATTCCATCACGGGGGGTTCCGCACCTGCCGGCTCTGTTTCAGCCGGCGCCATCCCGGCCGGTTCTGTCACGACGGGTTCTGTCACGACGGGCGCTGAGGACATTGCCTTTCCCCGCATTTCCTGTTTCAACGATTGCATATCGAGTCTGGCCTGATTGCGCCTGGAAAGAAACGTTCCACTGGGCGCTCCATACTGGGCCGCGATCTGGGTCTGATTGTCCTGGGCAGCAGGCGCCGCGGAACTGCCGTTCCCTACGGATCCTGACGAGCTCGGTTTCGCGCCTGCAGATGAACTCGATGAGTTGTTCGCCGTGGAACCATAAGCCAGCGCTGCGCCTGCGGAACCCTTCTCCGCGAGCAATCCGCCCTGGTCGTCCTGCTGCTTCGGTGCAGTCTGGTCCTTCTGGATCGCCGGAGAGCCGTTCGCTTCCGCGTTGGCAGTCGCAGCGTTCGTTGAGCTGCTCTTGTTGGCCGCCTGCCTCTGCCGTTGATCCAGTTCATCCTGGAGCGCGGCCATGACCTTTTTGCACTCCGCTTCGCTCATGAGGAGGTTGTTGCCCGTAAGGCCGTCCTTCATACCCTGCACCACGAGGTCCAGGTTGAGCTCGCCTCCCTGCTTCATCAGGCTCCTGATGATCATGATGCCCGTTCCGTAGCTCTCCTTGTCCTTCACCGAGACAAGCGGCGACGGATCGCCGGCATAGGCGGAATCCGCGAAGAGCGCTGCTCCCGCTGCTGCTGCCACTATCAAGGTTAAGATTTTTTGCCTCATCTCTATCTCCCTGGGCCTTTATCAGGACGGCTTGCATAAGATCCTGTAAAGATCCGTCATGCGCCTCTGCCCGTTTTATAGGGGAGGACATGATCTCTAACTAAAAACAAGTCTTAAGTACTCGGAGACTGTAATGCATCACTAACGGACCTGTCGAAGAATGACCTGCGGAAAAAGATTAAGAGCATGTTAGATAATAGAATAGCAATACGAATGCCAATCTCATGTGATACTTTGCATTCAATAAAATCCGATGGTTATGGCCGAGGCAGGATCATGATGTAAATTTTCAGGTCCAAAATGAGCGGTCTATTTTTACAGGCCCAAATATTTTGACCTTGCCAACATTTTGTGCGTTTTTTCCCGATTACAGAACACCGTTCCAGAAATGAACAATGTCCTGTTTACGACATCCTGCCCGCTCACCCGAACGCTAAACATGGCAAAGAGCCGAAGAACAACGGGTCACGCACAGCGGTTTTTGAATTTCTTTAGCGAGTATAGCAGAAGAACTTGAAAGGCGGTTTTGAGTTCTTAGTTTTGAGTTTTGAGTTACTGACTGAATACATGGAGCTCTTAAATGCAGTTTTTAGTTTTGAGTTTTGAGTTACTGACGAATAGTGCATCGAGCACTTAAATGCAGTTCTTAGTTTTGAGTTATGAGTTTTTAGTCCTAACTCAGACCTGGTGCATAGGGTAGTTAAATGCAGTTTTCCAACTCAAAACTAAAAACTCAAAACTGCTTCTGCAGTATTTCCAACTCAAAACTCAAAACTAAAAACTCGAAACTGTTTTTATTACGCTGTTTGCCCCGCTGCAAAGCCCGAGGCCCACGCCCAGTGGAGATTATAGCCCCCCAGCTCGCCGGTCACGTCGACGACCTCGCCGATGAAATAGAGCCCCTTCTCCTTTTTCGCTTCCATGGTCTTCGACGACAATTCCGACGTGTCGACGCCGCCTGCCGTCACTTCCGCGGTCTTGTAGCCCTCGGTCCCTTTGGGCAGGACCTTCCAGGCGTGCAGCGCTTCGGCGATCCCGCGGAGCTCCCGGTCCGGCGTCTGGTTGATCGGTTTGGACGCCCCTGGTATGCGGGCGCACCATGCCTGGACAAAGCGTTTTGGAAGAAACTCCGCAAGCAGATTGGGGATCTCCATTTTGCTTTGACGGCGGCCGGCGAAGATATCGTCGATGTCGATCTCCGGGAGAAGGTCGATCGAGAGCGGGGCGCGGGGCTCCCAGTAGAGCGATGCCTGGAGAGCGGCCGGACCGCTCAAGCCGCGGTGCGTGAACAGGATGTTCCCGCGGTAATGCTTCTTCCCTGCAGAGACCAGGGCGTCAAGCGACACACCGGCCAGGTCCCGGCAATCCTTCAGGTCCTGGCCGCTGAAGACAAAGGGAACGAGGGCCGGACGCGTCTGCGTTACGGCAAGCCCGAACCGCCTGGCGATGTCGTGGCCGAAGCCGCTGGCGCCGATGTTCGGATAGGAGAGCCCTCCCGTGGCGACGACAAGCGACTCCGCAAGGAACATTCCCCGGCTCGTTGCGACGATGAAGCGCCCGTCCCTGCCGATCTCCTCGACGCGGCACTTGGGCAGTAATTCGGCCCCCGCCCCGGAGCATTCCTGTTCGAGCATGACGATGAGCTCCTGCGAGCCGCGGGTGCAGAAGATCTGGCCTTCCTCTTTTTCATAATAGGAAATATGATATTTCGCCGCGAGGGACAGGATGTCCTGCGGCGTAAACCGCGCAAGCGCCGACTTGCAGAAGTGGGGGTTTCGGGAAAGATAGTGGTCCGCGCCGGCCTTCAGGTTCGTGAAGTTGCTCCGGCCGCCGCCGGAGATGCGGACCTTTGCCGCGATCCGCTCGTTGTGGTCCAGGACCAGCACCGACCGGCCCCGCCTGCCGCACTCCGCAGCGCACAGCAGACCCGATGCGCCGGCGCCGATGATGATGACGTCTTTTTTTATTATTGAAGAGGTGGACATGGCTGGGTTGGAAAGAATTTAAACCTCGGGCAGGCATGGAGGATACTGCTCTGATTGGTGACCCAAGGTACGGGAAGAGATACAGATCAATGTCGGCGCGAGTCCCTCCGCTCAAGCCATTTCTTGAACGAAGCCTGGCTTTCTCCCGAAGGTCTTCCTGCCAGCAACCCTTCAATGCTGATATCCTCGTCGATGTCCTCCCAATGAATTCCCTGTCCTCTGCCGATCAACCGCCACCTTTTCCGCTCCTGTGCAGTCGCGTGGAGCAGTCTCGGAAACCACGCAAGAGGCGCGGAAATCGACCGCCCATCGCTTAAATCAACGGTCAAAGTATCCTTAGTTATGGTTATACGCTCAGCGTTCGGCACCAGGAGTTCAACTTCCGAAATAGTCATTCCACACCTCCATGAAGCGGATACGATGCTCTTCTATAATTGGCTGTATTCTGCTTATTTCGGTACGACTGAATCCGCCGCTGCTGTGCATCCTGATCGGATCGAGCCAAAATTTAGCGATCTTGTCATCGCGTTCTACATGAACATGCACCGGTTCTTCCTTGTCGCCGGCATAGAAAAAAAAGCGATACGGACCTTTTTTCAGCACCGTCGGCATCATGCCTCCAGAGGGAACGCTGATAGATTATGTAATTCCTGTTATCCTGTCGACGATTTTCCTGCTTCTTCAGTCGGATCTTGACCTACACCTGCCACATCATGGCCTCGAAATCGTCGGTCGGGACCTTGAACTGGATGAACCCGCGGAAGGGCCACTTTTCGATCTCCGAGCCCGCCCGCTCGACGGTCACGAAGAGCTGGACCTCCTCGTTCGGGCCGACCTTGATCAGCTCGAAGGGAACGGCAAGCTCGATGATGTCGTTTGCAGCGACGGTATTGATGACGGCGGCCTGGGTCCGCTTCCCGTTCTCGCCGCGGAACAGCGCGGCGCTGACGCGGTGTTCCTGGGGAACGACCCTGATCTCCACGTCCATGCCCTTGGGATTCAGGAAATTGATGAAAAAGGCGAGTTCGGAGACTTTCTCGTCCTTCAGGCTCCCGCTCGGGATCAAGGCGGATGAACATGTTCTTGAGGTCGAAGCCGTAGTAGATGTGCGTGATGATCGACGCGCCGCGGTGCATGGCACCCCCGCCCTGGCTGACATCATAGAAGCCCGCGGGCAGCCATTCGAAATAGTTCGTCACGGAGCCGTCGATGGTCGGGGAAATGAAGGCGGTGAACTCCACCGTCGGCAGCGCCTGCCGGTCCTCGCGGATGATCGATATCTGGAGCTCGTCGGGGACGTCGACCCCGATGATGCGGTAGACGTTCATCAGATGCGTGCGAAACAGGAGGTCGAACTCCTCGTCATTGTCGGAATAGTGGTCGTCCCCGTACCACCAGCACCAGTCGCTGCCCTCGGCGATGTAGATCTCCTCCCAGGCTTGCGCGACCTTGTCCGGATCGACCTTCCCGGCGGCGAAATCGGTGAGCGCCTGCGCGCGTCTGCGACAGCAGGTCCCAGGCCCGGTTGTCCTCCTCGTGGCCGATCCAGATGCGGAAATTCGAATTGATCCAGGAGCCCGCATGCAGGTGTTCGATGGACGCCTGGGCCGGGTGCTCCTTGAGGTATTCCCCGACCGTGACGCACCGGATGCCCTGCTCGCCGCTGAGCCGCTCGTAGAGATAGAGGAAGAAGTCCCTGCCGTCGTTCTGGTAGTATTCCCAGGCGTTCTCTCCGTCGAGGATGATCGACACCAGGTGCGGTCCGTCCGCCAGGCCGCGCCGGACGCGGTGCAGGCGGTCGATCAGGTCGTGCACGGCGTTCTTGTAGTCCCACTTGGAATAGACGAACCCGATGAGGTCCGAAAGCGTATGATCGCGGAACACCATCGAGACCCGCTTGTCGCCCTTGCCGGCAAGGTAAGGCTGGTAGAGCACCTCGGGGTTCTTCATGACCCCGGCGAAATCCCGTTCGATGGGCCTCCCGAGCGAACGGGCGAGCACCCCCTCGTCGGTGCCGATCCATTTGACGCCCGCGTCCGCCAGCAGCGGCAGGATCTCCTCGGCCACCGATCCCTCGGAGGGCCACATGCCCGACGGCCGCGATCCGAACAGCTTTTCGTGGTAGTCCATCGCCCGCTCGATCTGGGCCTGTGCGTCCTCGGGGTGCCTGAACCGGTTCTGGGGAAGATGGATGTCGGGCACGGCGATCTTTGCCAGGTCCGTGTCGTACAGCAGCGGAAGAATGGGGTGGTAGAACGGCGTCGTCGTAAGCTCGATCCTGCCGAGTTCGGCGAGCCGCTTGTATTCGGGGATGATGAGCGCCATGACGTCGCGCTGTTTCCGGATCAGGAGCGCCTTCTCGTTCTCGTTGAAGTTCGAGCCCTTCTGGATCAGGCTCTTGATGAACGGATCGTTCTGCTTGAACACCGGGTCGAACCAGGTCAGGTTGAACCAGACCTGCAGATCGAGATAATCCTGGGTCGTGTAGTACCGGGTCGCGTTCCGGAGGTCGTTCGGCGATACGCTGTACCCCCTCCGGTCGAGCAGCGACCAGTATGCGGGGTAGGGCTTGATCATGGTGTCCCAGTTCGCCATGAACGAATTCCTGAGCAGGAACAGCTTGTCGTCCTGGTCCAGCTCCGCGGCGGGCTTCAGCGTGAGGGTGAGAAACTTGTCGGTCGCCCCGTTCTCGACGTAGTCCCGGATCTGCTTGAGCAGGGACGGCACGACGTTGAAGGTCTGGTGAATGGCGGGAAAATCCGACAGGAGCGCCGGCATGTCGTAATAGTCTTTGATGCCGTGCATCCGCACCCACGGCAGGATGTAGGAGCCGCTGATGTCGTCCTTGTAGTACGGCTGGTGCATGTGCCATACAAAGGCTATTGAAAGAGGATGATCGGACATGGGAGTCGGGGGAAGTTGCTTCTTCCCGATTTGAACCACAGATCAACACAGATCAGCACAGATTAAATACGGGTTTCAGCGTTGCTTTATTTCGAGTTGAACCGCCGGCAATCCGGTTTTTTTTCCCACCGATGTATCAGTGTTCATCCGTGTTCATCTGTGGTTAACTGCCCCCTGTTCTCCAGGATCGGCGTAATAGTACACTATCTCCCCCGGCCGCGCAAGCCCCAGTTTGTCGCGGGCAAGCTGTTCCAGCAGGTCGGGATCGGTCCTGAGGGCGTTCACGCTGCGGGTCAAGCGGGCATTGTCCTGCTTGAGCGATGCGATATCCCTTACCAGGCCGTTGTGCTGCGCCTTCATCCGGAAATATTTTATCAGCCCCATTTCGCCCACGATGAATGACGCCAGGAGGTAGACCGCGAGGAGGATCGCCGCGCCGAGCAACAGCTTCCTGTTGCGGTCCGAGCGGGTGTGTCGTTCAGTTTTAAGATAATTCCGCTTGTGCATCGATAGAATTATCCTTCTCCGCTGCACCTTCTCCTTCAAGGGGAAGGATGGGATGAGGATGGTCTGCTGCAACCCTGCGGGAGCCGGGGAATGCCGGGTCGCGGGATGGCCTAACCCCTCTCCCCGCCTGTCCGAAAGGACGGCGGAGCGGCCGAAGAGGGGGTCATGAAAAACAAAACCACGAAGACCGTCTTCGTGGTAAAGTCGCATAGGGTAAACCTTATGCTTCCAGCTATATTATACATGAGACTACTTCTTTTTGGTGGTCTTTTTCGCCTTCTTTGCAGGGGCTTTCTTCGTCGCCATGGTGTCTTCACCTCCTCTTTAGGGAATCAGTATTCCGATTCTGCGATTCGGTTAATGGATGAAGCCCGATGAATTACGGTTGCGTTCCTGCTCTATGATTTCGGGTTCTTTCGCCCGCTCGATATTGTAAATACGCCGGGGGCTTCTCTGCCCCCGGCGGCCCCACCTGAGGGACTCAAAGTATAAAAACTATTTCTTTTTCGTGGCCTTCTTCTTGGTGGCCTTCTTCTTCGCCTTCTTCTTGGCTGCCATTAGTTCTCCACCCCCTTTCGGCATACCGCGTTCGGACTTAAGCGGCCTTATCTTGAAACAAGCTGAGGAACATCATTCAGCAGTGACATCTGCGAGTACTTTTCCCGTATTCTGGTGCTCACGAGCTCGAAGAATTCCTCTGCGTCCTTGATAGCCTGCCCTGCTTCATACCGGGAGATTATGCGGCCCGCCTCTTCCATGAAGCTCTGGTATTTCCTTCTCATCCGGTCGAATTTGTTGATGAGGCTCTTGTACTGCTCGCCGAGGAGCACGCCCGCGGCTGTCACGATCGTTTTCTGGGCGTCCCTGCCCCGCACGCCCTTGGGCCGGAACCCTTCGGACAGGATGAGCGCCCTCGCAGACCGGGCCATGGCAAGGTAGGCGGCTGCAAAGGCCCACTCTTCATCCTTGTCGTGAAGGAACTTGCTCGTGGACAGGTCCCGCTCGGCCCGCGTCACCAGTGCGATGATCTCGGTGATCTCGGGGGCTCGCTCTTCCACGATGCCCATCTCTTTCAGCGCTTCATAAGTCATCTTCCTTGCCCACCAGGAAAATTTTCTTGCCTTTCAGCAGTTCCCGAATGAAGGGATCCTTCGATTCCTTCCTCTTGCGGTATTCCAGTTCGTCGAACACGAGGTAATCGATGTCCCGCTTCAGCTTCTCTTCCAGGCTCATCACCGTATCGTTCAGCTCCGTGATGTTCGCCTGGCCGATCACCATGAGGTTGATGTTGCTGTCCTCTTTTTCCGACCCCCGTGCGTAGGATCCGTAGATGAACGCCGTCTGGACCCCCTTCAGCCGCGAGAGCGACGCCTTCATGGCGCCCTGCGCGCCGGTGGTCTTGAAGATCAGACCCTTCATCTCGGAGAAGATCGGAGAGTTCTTGTTGGCGAAGTAGTACTTCTGAACGCCCCGTTTCTCTTTCGACAGAAGCCCGATCTTTACCAGGTTGTCGAGTTCCCGCTTGATACCCGCGGCATCCTTGCCGATGTGGCGCGCGATTTCCCGCAGGTAGAACCGATCATCCGGATTGTTAAAGAACAGGCCTAAAAGCTCCGCTCTTGTTGAAGAGAAGAGTTTTGTCAGCACGTGTCAATCACCTCGTTGACAAAATATACTACAAGAGTGTATATTTTGTCAACATAATAATTAAAAAAATTATTATTCCGAGGCTTAGACAATTTATCAACATCTGTTTCATTACAAATTCAAACACTGACGAAAAATATTAGTTTTTTGTCAAAATTCACAATTTTAATTGTTTACATCCTTCCCCCGTTCCGCCGACGCTTCGCTCCTCCATAACGACCCGAACCGCCGCGCGAGGTTATGCTGATACCAATGAATGCCGACTTAGACCGCGCAAACAGGGCCTGCTATTCATATGAACGAGGATGAGGCTCATCGGTTGAGCAATAAAAAATCCGCCCGAAACGGCGAAGGTCTCACGCGCGTTCGCGTTCCGGGGGCGCGAAGGTTGCGCCGGACTGTTGAATTTTTTTCCACTCCCGAAGGCAGGTACGGGCGGCGGACCCGGCAACGGCAGATTTCTCTTTTGTTCATGCGGCGACTTATGGTATACTGGCGTGAAATAATCGTTGACAAATAGTCCGCAATCAGAATCGGAGAGACATGAACTTCAGTGATTTGGACCTGCCCTTCGAAGTAAAACAGGGCATCGAGTTCGCAGGTTTTACCACAGGCACACCAGTACAGGAAGCAGTGATTCCGCGCGCCGTTCGAGGAGAAGACGTCGCAGCACAGGCCCAGACCGGCACCGGCAAGACCGCGGCCTTTCTCATTTCTCTTTTCTCCCGCATGATCAGAAACCCGCAGGTTGACTCGGGGAGCTCTCCCCAGGCCTTGATCATCGCTCCCACACGGGAGCTTGCCGATCAGATCTACCACGAAGCGCTTCGCCTCGGCAAGTTCACCGGGTTTCATCTTCTGGCAGTGTACGGCGGCATCGACTACCAGAAGCAGATGGATGAGCTCAGGCGGGGCGTGGACGTGCTCATCGGCACGCCGGGCAGGCTCATCGATTACTACAAACAGAACATATACAGCCTCAAAAAAACGCGCTTCCTCATCATTGACGAGGCGGACCGCATGTTCGACATGGGCTTCATCGACGACCTCCGCTATCTTCTCCGGAAGATGCAGCCGTACTCGAAGCGGCAGTCGATGCTGTTCTCCGCCACCCTCTCCTACCGCGTCATGGAGCTCGCCTATGAGTTCATGAACCTCCCCGAAAAGATCTCCATCACGCCGGAGAAGGTCACGGTCGAGCAGGTGGAACAGGTCCTCTATCACGTGGGCAAACATGAGAAGATCCCCCTGCTCCTGGGCCTGCTCAAGAAAGAGTCCCCGACCCGCTGCCTCATCTTCGTCAACACCCGAAGGGCGGCCGACATGGTCGTCGAGCGCCTGAACCGCAACGGGTGGAAGGCCGAAGCCATCACCGGGGACATTATGCAGAAAAAAAGACTCCGCATCCTCGCCGATTTCAAGGAAGGCAAAATACCGGTCATGGTGGCCACCGACGTCGCCAGCCGGGGGATCCATGTGGAAGCCGTGACCCACGTCATCAACTACGATCTGCCCCAGGACGTTGAAGACTACGTTCACCGCATCGGCCGCACCGGCCGGGCCGGAGCGACCGGCAAGGCGATCAGTCTTGCCGACGAGGAGTACGTGTTCTCCCTCGAAGAAATCGAGAAATACATCGGCCAGAAGATCCCCGTGGAATGGGCTGAAGACGGAATGTATATAAGGGAGATCAGAAGGACCGCCGAGGAAAAGCAGAAGGCGGCTGCGGCTGCTGCCCTGCAGCCTCGCCGCAACGCACCGAAAGGCGGCCGCCGCTTCCCGCCCCGCAGCCATGCCGAAAGGCCCCGTTGATATCCTATATCCTGTAGGGGCAATTCATGAATTGCCCCTACGAATCTGAATCTCACCTACAAATCTGAATCTCACCTAACCTATATAAATACACCTACAGAATCCGAATCGCCCCCCCCCCAATCACATTTGCTACCGTCGCCCTCCCTCCGATAAAACGCCTGTTGCAGAGGTAACGGACATCGGACAAATGAAGCTGTCAGCTTTTAACAAGGACCAATTCATAATTAGAATTTGAGAAATGATCCCTCAGAGAACGTCCGGATTCTCTGTCTTACCGGCGCAATAATCGCCGCGCCGCTTCCAAACCCTGGTGTTCCCACCGTGGTATAATAGTACTAGAAATATTCAGGATAGATCAGGTCCCGGATCCATTGCCTGCAGGAGCACGAGACCCCTGCAGATCGGCAGGAGGTGCGTATGACCGATGTAATTTCCCGTCCCGCGAGCAGTTTCCCCTGGCTCAAATACTATGAAGCAGGCATACCGGCCGCACTCCCCTACCCCGATGTTACGCTCGGCGGCGTCCTTTCCCTGACGACGTCAAAGTTCCCGGACCATACGGCGCTGCTGTTCTACGGGAATAAGATCACCTATGCAGAGCTGGACGGTCTTGCACACCGCTTTGCAAACGCGCTTCTTGGACTGGGCGTAAAAAAAGGGGACCGCGTGGCGCTCATGCTTCCCAACATTCCCCAGATGGTCATCGCCTATTACGGGGCGCTGCGGATGGGCGCCGTCGGGGTGGCCACCAACCCCCTTTACCATGAGCACGAGCTCGAGGTCCAGCTCAAGGACAGCGGCGCCGAAACGCTCGTGGCCGTGGATATGTTCTATCCCGTCATTTCCCGCGTTCTGCCCAGGACGAAGGTCCGGAACCTGATCCTCTGCGGCATCAGGGACTATCTTCCCTTTCCCCTGAAGCAGCTCTATCCGATAAAGGCGAGGATCGAGAAGCAATGGGTGAGCGTGCGGCGGGTGCCCCCGATACACGACTTTCTGTCCCTGATCGGGAAAGCGCCGGCTGCTCCGGTTGCGGCCGACGTCTCGACGAACGATATTGCGCTCCTGCAGTATACGGGCGGAACCACGGGCATCCCCAAGGGGGCGGTCCTGACCCACCGGAATCTCATCGTGAACGTGGTGCAGCACAAAGCCTGGCTCGGCGTGAAAAAAGAAGGAGAGGAACGGATCCTTGCCGCGCTTCCCTTCTTCCATGTATACGGCATGTCCACCGCCATGAACCTGGGCGTGCTGATCGGCGCAGAATTGATCCTGATCCCGAAATTTCACACCCGGGAGGTCCTCAAGTTCATCAGCAGGTACCGGCCCACGATCTTCCCGGGGATCCAGGCCATGTATCTCGCGATCGGCAGCTACCCCGACATCCAAAAATACGACCTTACCTCCATCAAGGCCGCGATCAGCGGGGCCGGCCCCCTCATGCGGGAAGTGCAGGACCGGTTCGAGCATCTGACCGGCGCGCGCATCGTCGAAGGCTACGGGCTGTCCGAGGCGTCGCCGGTGACCCACTGCAACCCCCTCTTCGGCAGGAGGAAGAACGGGAGTATCGGCCTTCCTTTCCCGGACACCGACGCCAGAATCGTGGACATTGAAACCGGCCTGAAGGACCTGCCCGTGGGCGAGACCGGGGAGCTCGTGGTCAGGGGGCCGCAGGTAATGCAGGGCTACTGGAACAAGACGGACGAGACCGCATCGGCGCTGCGGGGCGGATGGCTCCATACCGGCGACATCGCCAAGATGGACGAGGAGGGATACTTCTTCATCGTCGACCGCATCAAGGACATGATCAAGACCGTGGGCGAAAACGTCTACCCCCGCGAGGTCGAGGAAGTGCTCTACATGCATCCGAAGGTGAAGGAAGCCGTGGTCGTCGGGCTCCCGCACGAGGAATATCTCGGCAGAGAAGATCAAGGCCTACGTGGTGCTGAAGGAAGGCATGACCGCCACAGCCGGGGAAATAATCGACTTCTGCAAAGAACAGCTGTCCAAGTTCAAGGTCCCGAAGGAGATCGAATTCCGAGCTCAGCTCCCGAAGACCCTGGTGGGCAAAGTGCTCCGCAGGGTGCTGCGCGAAGAAGAGATGAAGAAGAAAGCGGCGTAAAAAAGAACCGGCAACCACGGATAACTACTTTTTGGAACCACGGATGAACTCCGTTAGAAATTGAACTTCTACGCGGGGTGAACACGGATAAACGCCGATAAGAGGCAATCTGATATTTGAACCACAGATGAACACGGATAAACACAGATGATAGCTTCGGTGTACCCGTGGTTTGAGACATCAGGATCTGGCTTTCCCCTCTGTGTTCATCTGTGTGTTCTGCGAAGCAGAACCTGTGGTTTAAGAGGCAAATCTAATATTGGAACCACGGATGAACACAGATTAACACGGATGAAAACCATGAGACACAACATTAAGAATTTGGTTTCTTCTCTGTGTTCATTTGTGTGTTCTGCGAAGCAGGACCCGTGATTAAAAGACAAATCTTGGAACCACGGATTAACACGGATAAAAGCCATGAGACACAACATTAAGAATTTGGTTTCTTTCTCTGTGTTCATCAGTGTGTTCTGCGAAGCAGTACCCGTGATTAAAAGACAAATCTTGGAACCACGGATGAACACGGATTAACACGGATAAAAACCATGAGACACGACATTAAGAATTTGTTTTTTTCTCTGTGTTCATCTGTGTGTTCTGCGAAGCAGAACCTGTGATTAAAAGACAAATCTTGGAACCACGGATGAACACGGATTAACACGGATAAAAACCATGAGACACGACATTAAGAATTTGTTTTTTTCTCTGTGTTCATCTGTGTGTTCTGCGAAGCAGAACCTGTGGTTAAACTGCTTTTCCCGGTTTATATTTGCGGTAAGAGAATCGAGGTTTTTATGAAAGACGTCGTCATTCTGGACGGGGTGCGCACACCCTTTGCAAAGGCAGGCACGGCCTTCAAGGACGTTCCTGCAGTAGACCTGGGAGCGGAAGTCATGAAGGAAATCGTCGCGCGGACGGGCGTGGACCCCGAAACCGTCGACGAGGTCATCGTGGGCAATGCAGGCATGCCTGCCGAGGCCGCGAATATAGCCCGGGTGATCGCCCTGCGCGCCGGCATCCCCGAGCGCATTCCCGCCTACAGCGTTCAGCGAAACTGCGCCTCGGGCATGCAGGCGGCGGCGAGCGCCTACACCCAGATCCTGGCAGGCATGAGCGACAGCGTTCTCGTCGGCGGCGTGGAATCCATGTCCAACTACGCCTTCTATATGAAGAAGAAGCTTCGCGACGTCATAACGACGGTGCAGCGCTCGAAGACGATTGTCGCCAGGATCCGGGCCGTCCTGTCGCTCAGGCCCGGGGACTTCGTTCCCGTCGTGGGACTGATCGAGGGCCTGACCGATCCGATCTCCGGCCTTATTATGGGCGAAACAGCCGAGGTGCTCGTTCGCGACTTCGGGATCACGCGGCGGGAGCAGGACGAGTATGCCCTCGAAAGCCACCGCCGCTGGGCCGCTGCGAACGAGGCAGGCAAATTCAGGAACGAGATCGTACCTTATTATGTTCCTCCGAAGTTCGAGGCCGTGGAAGAGGACGTGGGACCGCGCAGGGACGAGACCGGGGAGATGCTGGCCCGGCTGAGGCCCTATTTCGACAAGCGCACCGGGACCGTGACCGCCGGGAACTCGTCCCCCATAACCGACGGCGCGGCAGCGGCGATCATCATGAACGGCACAACGGCACGCAATCGGGGATACCGGCCCCTGGGCACGATCAGGGCCGTCGCCTTTGCCGGCTTCGATCCCTCGCGCATGGGTATCAGTCCGCTCTATGCGGCCCACAAGGCGCTGAAACTGGCCGGTATGACCATGAAGGACATCGACCTTATCGAACTGAACGAGGCCTTTGCCGCGCAGATCATCGCTGTTGAGCGGGCCGCTGTTTCGAAGGAGTATTTTGCCAAACACCTGCCGGGCGAAAATCCCATCGGAGAATGGAGGCGGGACATCATGAACGTGAACGGCGGAGCGATCGCCGTCGGCCATCCCGTGGGAGCGTCCGGCCTCAGGATCGTCATCACGCTGCTGAAGGAAATGGAGCGGCGCGGTCTGTCTACGGGTCTGGCAACGCTCTGCATCGGAGGAGGCCAGGGCGGGGCGATGATCGTGGAGAGAACATAGGGTCCAGGGGCCAGGGTCAAGGGCAAGGGACCAGGATTACCAACACCGCACACCTTTATAGAGGGAAATATTTCATGCCGGCATTTACCTACGATAATGAACAAGGACGGCGTCGCAATTCTAGACGGGATAACAGGATCGACAGGATAAAAAATACTCGATGTCTTAAATCCGATTTTATCCTGTTATCCTGTCAAAAAAGGAAATCTTATGTCATCATTTAGCTACGCGATCAAAAACGACGGCGTCGCAATTCTCACGTTCGACCTTCCGGGCGAAAAGGTGAACAAACTCACCACGCCGGTCATGGAGGAACTGAACGGAATACTCGACGAGCTTGCTTCGAAGCGGGACATCAAAGCCCTCGTAATCCGCAGCGGCAAGGAGGGAAATTTCATAGTGGGCGCCGATATTGCCGAAATCAGGGACATCACCGCCCCCGAAGCCGGAGAAAAGCTTGCCGCACAGAGGACAGGCGATCTTCGCCAAGCTCGAAGCCCTTCCCTTTCCTACGGTGGCGGCGATACACGGCCCCTGCTTCGGCGGAGGGCTGGAACTCGCCCTTGCCTGCGCCTATCGCGTGATCAGCAATGATCAGAAAACCGCGCTCGGCGCTCCTGAAGTCAAGCTCGGCATCATCCCCGGCTTCGGCGGCACCCAGCGCTTGCCGCGCCTGGTCGGTCTGACGAACGCCATCGACATGATCGTCACCGGCAAATCAGTTTATGCAAAAAAAGCCCGGAAGATCGGGCTGGCCGACGAAGTCACCTTCCGGGAAATACTTCTGGACAGGGCCGTTTCCCTGGTGAAGCACCAGATCGGAAAACCCCGCCCCACCACGGTGCGGGCAAGGCGGCCGTTCCTCATAAAGCTGGCAGAAGGAAATCCGCTTACGAGGATGCTCATCTACCGTACGGCGCAAAAGATCATTCTCCGGGAGACGCGCGGCAACTATCCTGCGCCCCTTGCCGCGCTGGAAGCGATTCGATACGGCCTGACCCGCGGAATCGAAGCAGGATATCGGAACGAAGCGAAAACCATTGCAGAACTTGCTCCCACGGTAACGTCAAAGAACCTCATATCCGTATTCTATCTGAACGAAGCTCTGAAAAAGGACCCCCAACCCTCGTTGGTGAGGATCAAGCGTGCGGCCGTGCTCGGCGCCGGGATCATGGGCGGCGGCATCGCCCAGCTCTTTGCTGAAAAGGGGCTTTTCGTGAGGATGAAGGACATCAATACGAAAGCAGTGGGAGCAGGGCTCAGGGAGGCTGCCCGGATATTCAAAAAACGGCAGAAGAGGGGGATCGTGACGCCGATCCAGGCGCGCGACGGCCTCGACCGCATCACCGGAACGACCGAATACACCGGCTTCAGCAGAACCGACCTTGCCGTTGAGGCCGTGGTCGAAAACATGGATATAAAGAAGTCGGTGCTCCGCGATTTTGAGAAGGCCGCGCCGGAGAACGCCATCTTCGCTTCGAACACGTCCTCCCTTTCCATAACCGACATGGCCGCGGTCTCCCGCCGACCCGACCGTGTCGTGGGCATGCACTTCTTCAATCCCGTTGAAAAGATGCCGCTCGTCGAGGTGGTGCGCGGCAAGAGCACGTCGGCAGAGGCCGTTGCCGCGGTTGCGACGCTCGCGCGCAGACTGGGGAAGCTTCCGGTGATCGTGAATGACGCTCCGGGCTTCCTCGTGAACCGCATCCTCATGCCCTACATGAACGAAGCTGCCGTACTGCTCGAAGAAGGCAACAGGATCGAAGATGTCGACAGCGCGCTCCTTGCCTTCGGCATGCCGATGGGCGCCTTTATTCTGCTCGACGAAATCGGCATTGACGTGGCGCACAAGGTCGCCGACATCCTGCATCCAGGGGCTTGGCGACCGGGTCAAGCCGGCCCCTCTGCTCGGCGTATTATATAATGAAGGGTATTTCGGGAAAAAGAACGGCAAGGGTTTTTACCGCTACCACGGGCGGAGACGGGGAGACCCCGATCCCGCGATCTACGGAAAGATGACGAAGCCCGGACCGGGGAAAACAGCCGGGCCGGAAGAGATCACGGACCGTGCCATTCTGCTCATGATCAAGGAGGCGGTCCTCTGTCTGGAAGAACGGGTCATCGACTCGCCCGCGCTCCTCGACGCCGCGCTGATCTTCGGCATCGGTTTCCCTCCCTTCCGCGGAGGCCTGCTCAGGTATGCGGACAAGATCGGGGCCAAGGCCCTTGTCGAAAAGTTCGGGCACTACGCAGCGCGATTCGGAGACCGATACGCTCCGCCGTCAACCCTTCTTGAAATGGCGGTGTCGGGAAGGAAATTCCATTAAGAGAAAAGACGGTTGGAACCACGGATGAACACGGATTGACACGGATGAAAGCAGGAAACCTTATTCATTTTAGTTTAGCCCGGCCGCCCCATTTGTGGTTATCTGTGTTTATCTGTGGTTGATAAGGCTTTCTAAACAAGCGTAATGGCGTAATAGGGACAGACCTTGAGAATACCCTTGTGCTCTTCCGCCCGGAACCTGGCCGCATTGATGACCCAGGCCCGGTCGTCACGGAATTCAAAGAAATCAGGAAAAGCGTCCGAGCAGCCGCCGCAGCCCTGGCACAGGCTGTAATCGATGTTGGGAACCATAGATGTCCTCGCTTCAGTCAAAAAATTATTTCCCTGCTGTTTTTCAGCTATAATTCCTACTTCTTCGCGATCCTTACCTTCCAGACCTCCGGGCCCTCTGCCTGGTAATCCCAGCTGAACCGTCCTTCCCGTTCATGGAGAAAAACATAATACAACGGCTTGGGATCGTGGTCATTGGTCAGGACCAGTGCATCGCCTGTTGCCAGCTCGTCGAACATCCTGAAGATCAGGGGATGTCTGTCTTTCGGAGCGATTGTCGTCACATCGAGTTCTTTCATAGCCTGCCTCCTTGAGCGGATAATTCCGTTCGGCCCTGTTTTCAGCCGTGAAGGAATTATAAATCAGCCGCCCACCGGCACGCTATGATTCGCATCATACCTCTGTCGCCCGCTGAAAGCCAGGACTGTCTATGCCCGGTATCCCGTTCCGGCGATGTATTCTTCGAGCTCCTCGATGGTCGACTCCTGATCCGATATGATCATATTGACGACGTCGCCGATGCTTACGACGCCGGTCAGCACGCCTTCGGTAAGGACCGGAAGATGGCGGATCCGGTTTTCGGTCATCAGGACCATGCACTCGCGCAGCGTCGTGGCCGGATCAACGCAGATCGGCGGTGCGCTCATCAGGTCCCGGACAACGGTATTCTTCGATGATTTTCCCTTCAGGATCACCTTGCGCGCGTAATCACGCTCCGAGAACACGCCGACGAGCTTGCCGTCTTCCACGACGAGCAGGGCGCCGATGTTCTTTTCCGCCATGATTTCGAGGGCGTCATAGGCCGTTGCCTCGGGTCCGATCCCGGCGAATCCCTGGCCCTTCACGCGAAGCACCTGTTTGACAGTCTTGGTATTCATATCACATCCTCCTTTCACGTCCGGCATTGCCGGACTGCAGCTGCCCCTGAAATCGGCACCGAATGTCCAGGGTGCCTGCCGGAAAAAAAAAGGGCCGGGCACACCGAAGGTTTAATCCTTCGGCAGCTCGGCCATCTCCCCCCCGGAAGACCCGTCGCTTTCCCCACCCCTCTCACGAAGGGATCGGCTTTATCGGGATCCGTTTTGTCCTTTTATTATACTTATCACCGCACCTTGTTGCTGTCAAATTCTATTTCTGTTCAGCAGAACATCTCAAGTTGTTTCTTGAGTCACTATTCGTAACATCCACGCCACGTCATGTAAGCGTGAATGTAAAGTCGTCCCGCTCCCTTTCCAGGTTTCTCAAGAGACGCAGGATACGGTCATAATTGGGCCCGAGCGCCAGCTTGGACAGGTAAGCCTGCTCCCAGACGATCTCAAAGGGCCCTTTGATATCGGTGGTCAGTACGTCCCACAGGGCGTCGAGATTGCGGCCGAAATCAGTCGGCAATTTGAGCTGCTGCATCAATTCACGATAGAAATCATCAATGGATTGCAGGGTGAGTCCGTTCAGGACGCAGCGTTTTCTCCCTACCGGCATGCAGGCACCTCGATGAACGTCCGGTAATGGTCGACCGTCACCATCCGTTTCCCCTCCGAAGAGAAGATCAGCCGCTTCGGGCCTCTGCGGCCTCCGTGGTAACCGAGGTCCGCCTCGCGCCAGTGAGCGGGAGGCAGCCGTTTCTCCAGGTTTTTGAATTCGTCGCCGCCGAGGCTCTTGCCCTTCAGCGCCACGAATACCCACAGGTTCTTCCCGGGCCGCCATCCGGCGATACGGGCCTGCCGTTTTGTCACGAATTTATCGGGCAGGCTTTTGTTCCCGGTCCGGTTCAGTGTTTTCAGCACCGTGACGAGTTCCTGCTCGTTGATCCTCGGCTTCAGCCCGCGGTTGATGCCGCGCACGACGCTTTCACAGGTATCCCCGAACGCAGCAGCGGAAAAGAGGACGAGGAGCAGGATGGTCAGGCCTTGACGCACGACAATTCCGATCTTTCTCCCGATCAGGACGGTCATACTTCGCTCTCCGGCTTAGCTCCCTGCGCGCTGAAAACAATCCTTCCGACGTACTCCTTGAGTTCCCGGGATGCCTTGAGAGCGGCCTGCACCACGTCGGGGTCATAGATCGTTCCCGCCGTTTTGATGATCTCCTCGATGGCCTCTTCAAAGGAGAGCGCTTCGCGGTAAGGTCGTTTGACCGTCAGGGCATCAAGAGCGTCGGCAATGGCAAAAACCCTCGCGCCATGAGGGATTGCGTCCTTGCGAAGCCCCCGCGGATACCCCGATCCGTCATAGTGCTCGTGGTGCGACCGGATGATCTCGGCCGCTTTGAGAAAATAACCGATATGGCCGATGATCCGGTAGCCGATCTCGGGGTGTTTGTGCATGACGGCCTGTTCTTCGGCGGTCAGGGGGCCCGCCTTGAGCAGCACGGCATCGGGAACGCCGATCTTGCCCACATCGTGGAGCAGCGCGCCGCAATAGAGGTTGACCAACTCCCTGCCCCTGACGTCGCAGGCATTTGCGATGATCAGCGAAAATTCAGTGACCCGCAGGGAGTGGTTGCCCACTTCATGCTCCCGTGCGTCGATGGCGTTCACGAAGGCCTCGAGGGTCACCAGGTGTGCCGTATCGATATTGTGCACGACTCCGGCGAGATAGGTGTCGTTGAAATAGCAGTTCTCGCAGCGGTATGAGCCGTCCGGCCGCACAACGTACCGGTTCTCTTCTATTTTGTTGCCGCAATGCGGGCAGGTATCAATGGATTTCAGCGTCTCCGACATGATTGAGGGTAGCAGTAAGGCTGGTTTTTGTCAATGGGGGGGATTGTCAGTTTTCAGTTTTTAGTTTTAAGTTTTGAGTTTTTAGTTTATGGTTTGAAGTTACTGTATCGATTGCTTACTCCTTACTCCTTACTCCTGACTCCTCACTTTTTCCACCCGCCCGACCGGACGGTCAATAGGAGGGCTTTCAGGAAGTGCAGACCGTGCCGGGCACGAATCCGCCCTTGCTGAAGATGTCCTCAACCGGTCTGCGAAAGTACGGACATTTGTCTTCCCTGCATCCGTGGGGATGCTTTCCGCTGTGCCGGCAAACTACGGCTTTGTCCTTGATCGGAAACGTGATGCCGAAGCGTTCGCTGAAGATCTCTGCCGCTTCGGCGAGGCCTGCCCGCGCGTAGGCCTTGCAGCAGCTCGGACCCGTGAGGCCCGCGATCACCCCCGAGATCCTGGTGACTGCCTCCATCGTGATCTTCTGCTCGCTGTCGCTGCCGCACCGGGCCCCGAGAAAGACGGAGAAGCAGGCGCCCAGGGCGGGAACGATGCCGCAGACGCCGGTCAAACCGCAAAAGCCGCCCACGGCCTGCTTTTCCGTCCGCGCCAGGACCTCGCGGATCTCATCGTGAGAGATCTTGCCTTTGCCGTAGGGAGAATTCCTGACAGCGGCCATGAGCGCTCCCGCCGCGATGAAGGCGTGCTCGCACCCCAGCATGGGGAGGTTCGCATGCCCCATCATGATCTCGGCAATGGCTGCGGGATCTTTCAGTTCCGTGGCTAACGCAGCGCCCTCGATCATTTTCCGCGCGTCGGCCCCGTGGCACCGGTCGCAGACAACATGCCCCTGCGGACAGACCACCTGCGCTTGGTGTTGAGTGCCGCAATAGGTGCACGCCCTGATCTCGGACTGGTGGAGATACGCGAGGGCCGTACCGCATACCATGCAATTCTCCGGATGTCTTGCGCCTTCGTTCATCACGGACTATATACCACACCCTCTGTTTCTTTTCCAGAGGAACCGTCAATGACGCGTCTACTTGACTTTATCCCTGCTGTTGAGTATGCTTAGAAATAATCGTTAACGAGGCAGTGCCTCAGACCAAAATCAAAAGCAAAGGCGTCTCGCGCCAAGACGCAAAGACGCAAAGGAAAGCAAACCCTGAATTCTTTTTTCACGTCTTTCTTTGCGACTTTGCGGCTTTGCGCGAAAATGTCGTTAGTTTTGCGCTTCAAAGAATTTGACTCAAATTTCAAGATGTCACGAAGTAAAGTACCTTTAAACGATTGCAATACGGGCAGTTAACTCGAACCCATCCGCAAAATCCCCTGACCACGGTACATACTTTTAAGGAGCCAGAGGTGCATTACCGGTACCTTGTTTTTTCCGCCCTGATGCTGTTCAGTTCCGCGGCCTTCGGCCATGAAACTACGGCAACGAAAGCCGATGTGACGCTCGACGAAAAACTCGGTCAGTACATTCCCGTTGACGCCGTGTTCAACGACGAGAACGGCAACCGCATCAACCTCGGGGAAATAATCGACAAGCCCACGATCATCGCTCCGGTGTACTTCGGCTGTATGCACGAGTGCCCCATGCTCCTCACGGGTCTCGCTCGGGTGCTGGGCGAGATGGACCTTGCAAAACCCGGCAAAGACTACCGGGTCGTCGCCCTCAGCTTCGACGAGCACGATACGCCGCAGATCGCGCGGGAAAAGAAAGTCAACTATATAAAGGCAGTCGGCAAGCCCTTCCCGGAAGACGCGTGGAAGTTCCTGACCGGAGACAAGACAAACATCAGGAAATTCACCGACTCCATCGGCTTCAAATTCCAGCGCGACAGCGAACATGATTTTTCCCATCCCGTCACGCTCGTCGTCATAGCCCCCGGCGGCAAGATCGTGCGCTACATCGAGGGAATCAGCTTCCTGCCCTTTGAGGTGACCATGGCCCTCACCGAAGCGGCCCAGGGACGGGTCGGCTCCCCGGCGCGCAAGGTGCTCATGTACTGCTTCAGCTACGACCCGCTCAAGAAGTCTTACGTGTTCAATATCCTGAAGGTTACCGGAACCGTCATGGTCCTGTTCGTCGGATCGTTTCTCGTTTATCTTCTGAAAACGACGAAAAACGGCGACAAAAAACAGAATCCGTAGCCGCAGGTTCGCCTGCGTCATCCACGCAACCTAAAGGTTGCGGCTGCAAAATTCGGAGAATAAAATTGGCACCCAGCTTCTATCACGAAAAGACAAAGTACCCCGGCATCTTCGGCTGGCTCTTCACGACCGACCATAAGCGGATCGGCCTGCTCTACCTGATCACCTCGCTCTCCTTCTTTGCCGTGGGCGTATCGCTCGGGCTCACCATGCGCCTCGAACTTATCCGGTCGGGTATGCACATCTACAGCGCCCAGACCTATAACGCCATCTTCACGCTCCACGGCGTGGTCATGATCTTCCTCTTCATCATTCCTGGCATCCCGTCGTCCCTCGGCAATTTCATCATGCCGCTCCAGATCGGCGCCCGGGACGTGGCCTTCCCGAAGATCAACATCCTGTCGTGGTGGCTCTTCATTATCGGCGGGGCGCTTGCGGTCACAGCCCTTTTTACGGGCGGCGGACCGCCGGACACGGGCTGGACCTTCTACGTACCCTACAGCATCCGCACGAGCACGAACATCTCTCTTGCCGTTTTCGGCGTATTCCTGATCGGTCTTTCCTCCACGCTCACGGGAATGAATTTCCTGACCACGATCCACCGGCTTCGGGCCCCGGGGCAGACGTGGAAGCGCATGACCCTGTTCACCTGGTCCATCTATGCCACGTCGTGGGTCCAGCTCCTGGCGACGCCGGTCCTGGCCATCACGCTGCTCCTGATCATCCTCGAGCGGTTTTTCGGCGTCGGCTTCTTTGATCCCGCCAAAGGCGGCGATCCGATCCTCTTCGAGCACATGTTCTGGATCTACTCGCACCCGGCGGTCTACATCATGATCCTGCCTGCCATGGGGGTGGTCACGGACATCATCCCCGTATTCGCCCGCAGGAACATCTTCGGATACTCTTTTATAGCCGCGTCGAGCCTGGCCATCGCTTTCCTGGGCTACCTCGTCTGGGGCCACCACATGTTCACCAGCGGCATGAGCGACAGGTCGCGGGTCATCTTCTCATTCCTTACGTTTATCGTCGCCGTCCCGAGCGGTATCAAGGTCTACAACTGGATCGCGAGCCTGTACAAGGGATCGATCAGGGTCGACGCCCCCCTTCTGTATACGCTGGGATTCATCTTCCTGTTCTCCATAGGCGGACTGACCGGTCTCGTGCAGGGGGCGCTCTCCACGAACCTGCACGTCCACGGCACGTACTTCATCGTTGCCCACTTCCATTATGTGATGTTCGGCGGAGCGGCAATGGGATTCTTCGCCGGCCTGCACTACTGGTACCCCAAGATGTTCGGGAAACTGTACGAGGAACACCTTGCCAAGTTTGCCTGGGTTTTCCTGTTCGTAGGCTTCAACATGTTGTATTTCTCCATGTTCGTCCTCGGATGGGAAGGCATGCCCCGGCGCTACTACGACTACCTCCCGAAATTCAACGGGCCGAACCTCGTCTCAACAATCGGCTCCTGGGTCCTCGCGCTGGGTCTGATCATCATGTTCTACAACCTTATCCATTCACTCTTCGCAGGCAAAGAGGCCGGAGATAATCCCTGGGAGGCCGCGTCGCTTGAATGGCAGACGTCGTCTCCTCCGCCGACGGAGAACTTCGAAAAGATCCCGGTGGTCACGAAGGGACCGTACGAATTCAAATAAGCAGAGGGCATGGGGCAGAGAGCAGAGTGCATAGAGCATAGGGCATAGAGCAGGGCTTAGGGCAGAGGGTTCTACCCCATGCGCTATGCGCCATGCCCTCTGCAGATCCTTCCTGCGCCATGCACAATGCCCTCTGCAGATTCTTCCTTTGCCATGCAGATTCAATTATGAACGAAACCGCTCACATCGAACACCGCGACTACACCGGCGCCAAGCTCGGCATGTGGCTTTTCCTGTTTACCGAGATCATTCTCTTCGGCGGCATGTTCCTGGTCTACTCCGTTTATCGCCAGATGAATTCGAGTGAATTCCATGCCGCGGGAATGGAAATGGATGTGGTTATCGGGGCGGCGAATACCGTAATCCTGCTCACGAGCAGTCTGACCATGGCGCTTTCGATCTCGGCGATAAAGAACGGGACGAAAAGCCGCTCCCTCATCCTTCAAGCCGTTACCGTGGTCCTCGGAATAGTCTTTTTGATAAACAAGTATTTCGAATGGAGCGACCACATTCATCACGGATTTTACCCGAATTCGCCGGAACTCCTCGGTATGAGCCACGGCAAGATCCTTTTCTTCGGGCTCTACTATGTCATGACCGGCATCCATGCCCTTCATGTCATCATCGGCCTCGGGGTCATCGGATTTATCCTGATCCTGACGATGCGCGACCGGGTCTCGGCCGATGATTATGTAAAGCTGGAAAACGCCGGGCTGTTCTGGCACCTGGTGGACATTATCTGGATCTATCTGTTCCCGCTGTTCTATCTGATCCTTTAAAGCGGCGGAGATCCTGTGAGAAGACGGAGCAAGCACAAAATCATCGTGATCGGGTGGATCGCCGGTTTTTTCCTCCTCGGCTCGGGCGTCTGGAGCTTTCAGGGCGGCGAATTGATGATCATTGCGTATACGTTCCTCGGCGCTTTCGCCTATGCGATCTATGCCTTTCTGGCCCGGTGTCCCCAGTGCGGCATGCCGCTCCTGATCAGGACGAGAATTTTTTTCGGAATGGAAATTTATACGTGGTCCCTGCTGACGCCGCTGCGCTGCAGGCACTGTAATGCGGAAATCAGGTAGGAGCAAGGAGAACGCCGTAATGGAGAGCAGAAGCCCAGCCGTTTCCTCGAAGACCTTCGTCGCCGTCTGGGTCGCCCTGCTCATGCTGACCGGCTTGACGATACTAGCCGCCCGGATGCAGATGGGCGCATGGAGCATGGTCGCCAACATCGCGATCGCCTCGACCAAGGCAAGCCTGGTCCTGTGGTTTTTCATGCATCTCAGCCACGAGAAGCGGTTGTTTAAGCTGTTGATCCTTGTTCCGATCATAACGATATCGATCATCATCGGGCTGACGTTTTTCGATATAGGGTATCGGTAACTGGCGCAAATCTTTAGTTCTTAGTTTTTAGTTTTAGTTCAGAGTATTCTGTGATCGCAAGAGCATCGCTTCCTTAACTAAAAACTACAAACTATGAACTTTAACTCAGGACTCACCGAAGGTGAAAAATGGTAACCGGCTGGCCGAACATGTCCAATCCTGCGGACGATACATTCTTCTTCATCCTGGGAATATCACTCACGCTCCTGGCGCTGAACACCGCTGTCATGATTTACTTCGTCTTTCGCTACAGCCGGAAGCGGCACCCGCAGGCCGAGGAAGTTAAAGAGAACACTCCGCTCGAGATCATCTGGACCGTGATGCCGACCCTCCTGGTTCTTGCCATCTTCTTCGTGGGCTGGAAGGGATTCGTATACATGCGTACGGCCCCTCCCGACGCCATGGTCGTCAAGGTGATCGCCCGCCAGTGGTCATGGACCTTCGATTACACGAACGGCAGGGAAAGCAATATTCTCTATGTGCCGGTCCGGAAGCCGGTCAAGCTCCTGATCACCTCCGCCGACGTGCTTCACAGCCTTTATATCCCGGCATACCGGATCAAGGAAGACGCCGTCCCCGGCATGGAAACGCACCTCTGGTTCCTGCCGGACGAAACAGGCTCGTACGATCTCTTCTGCACCGAGTACTGCGGCGTGAGCCACTCAGCCATGATTACCACAGTCAAGGTCATGACACAGCAGGATTTCGACGACTGGTACGCGGGCAGGAACGAAGAAGCAACTGAAGCCAAAACCGCAATGCCGGGAGGGAAAGAGCGCAAGAATAAGCATGAAGCCGAGCCGCTCGCGCACGAAGGCGCCGAGCTCTTCGGGACCAAAGGCTGCACCGCCTGCCATACCGCCGACGGGACGCCGAAGATAGGGCCGACCCTCAAAGGCCTGCTCGGCAAGAAAGAAACAGTGATCAGGAACGGACAGGAGCGGATGCTCGCGGTGGACGAGGCCTTCATCAAACAGACGCTGCTGCAGCCCGAACTCGACCGGGTCAAGGGTTTTCCGCCCATCATGCCTTCGCAGAAAGGTCTTCTGACGGACAGGCAGATCGATACGCTCATTGAATATATAAAGACGCTGAAATGAAACAACGCGGGAGCATAGCGCAGAGCGCATAGCGTTTACTCCTTGCACCATGCCCCATGCTCTCTGCACTATGCCGCTTGCCCTATGTCATACGGAACCGTAAAACCCTATCTCACCCTCAGCCGCGTGTGGATTTCCCTTTTCACCGCTTCTTCCGCGGCAACAGGATTTTTCCTTGCCCCCTTTCACCGGGTATCCGACCTGTGGACTCCGCTGGCCGCGGTTTTTATCCTTGCCTGCGGCGCTTCAGCGCTCAATCAATGGCAGGAACGGGACCTTGACGCAAAGATGGAACGGACCCGGAAACGTCCGCTCCCCTCGAACACCCTCACGCCTGTGCAGGCCCTGCTGTTTTCCGTGATCGCGCTGATCGCGGGGACGATCCTTCTGACGCTCATCAACGTTCAGGCAGCCTGTCTCGGCGGTTTCGCGATCTGCTGGTACAACGGTGTCTATACCTGGCTTAAAAAACGGACCGCCTTCGCTGCCGTGCCCGGAGCGGCGGTGGGAATGATCCCGCCTGCCGTGGGCTGGGTTTCGGCCGGAGGAACCCTCCTCGATCCCGGGCTTGCTGCGGTCTGCTTCCTGTTTTTCATGTGGCAGGTCCCCCACTTCTGGCTTCTCGTCCTGCGTCACGGAAAGGAGTATGAGAAGGCCGGCCTTCCTTCGCTTACCGGCGTCCTGAATACCGCCCAGATCGGGAGGATCACGTTCGCCTGGATCGTTGCCGCCGCGGTCGCGAGCCTTGCGCTGCCGCTGTACGGATCAACGCGATCAGCCGCCGGATGCCTGCTGTTGCTGCCGCCCGCGCTGTGGCTCATCTGGACTGAACGCTCTCTGGCGGGACGGACGCCGCTCCGGGACGCCTCACCGAAGCTGTTCAGGAATATCAATATTTATCTTTTCATTATGATGTCCCTGCTCGCGCTGGAAGGCATCCGCATCCACCTGCCATGATGGAAAACCGCACTGCCTCCGCTCGACGGCTCAAACAGCTGTTAATCGACGCCTCTCCGCTCCTCGAAGAGTTTACTTCCCTGGTCTGTCCCGGCTGCAAGGACGTCTGCTGCAGACAAAAACACGGCATGTTCCGCGAAGGGGATAAACGATATCTGGAGGCGCTCGGCGGGACCGTGCCGGCACGCGACGCGCATCGGCCGCTGGAAGGACCCTGTGAGCTCATGGGCCCCCGGGGCTGTACGGACCCTCGCTGGATGAGACCATTCAAATGTACGTGGTATTTCTGTGATTCTCTTCTCGCTGCGCTGAATGAGGGGCCCCAAAAAAAAGCGAGGCGGCTTTCGGCTATAATGCAGGAGATGATCGAGGTCTATGATCGGCTTTCAGCGGCCGATCCATGACCGTCGTTCAGGCGGGGCGGTATTCCGGCATTGTGGGGCACGACAGGATAACGGGCAACCGGGCGAAGGCGCGGGAAACGCCGGCAGAAAACTCCATGGTTCGGATGTCGTAGAGAAAAGTTACCCCGGGATTGAGTTTGCTCGAGGTGATTCCAAACCTTTTGGCCGCTGCGGACGCTTCAGGCTACCCTCTCTGGAACAGGTGAGGGCGTGCACACCGCATCTCACAGGTGGCGCTTTTGTTACGTGTTACCTCTGCCTCAAAACCCGGGGTAATTTTAAAAACGTTTTTTGTTACTCTCGATATGGGGAAGTATAACCCAGGAAATTCATCTTCGCAAGGGGGGAATGCACCATAGACTAATAATATCCGGGGGGAAGGAAAATCCCGGGTTGTTCAATACTTGCAGTTCCAAAAGGCAGGTGACTGGTGCGTCGCGATCGTTTTTATTCAAGCTTTATTTGATGAATATATCGATAATAACCGCATTTTTTGCAGTCCCCGGCCTTGTCGACATACAGGCCTTGAGTTTTCCCGCCGCACAATGTTCCTGCCACTATCCAGCACATATAGCCGGCATCTTTTGCGATGACCGGGCAGCCGCCCGTTGCCTCCATTCCGCACTTCATGAATTCCCAGCATTTTTTGATGGCAGGCACTTGTTCCTCATGCATTCCCGACCGCGCTGCGAGCCGATAGATCAGGATAGGCCTCAGACATCGGCCGCAGCATTTAGTCGCTGACTGGCGCGGGAAAAGGGAGCTCCACGCACACTGCCGTGCCGTGAGCGGAGGAGATGAAGGCTTCACCGCCGATTTCCCGGGCCCTGGACTTGATATTCGCAATACCCCGGTTGATGCGGCCCGACGCCTTCATGCCGATTCCGTTGTCGTGGACCGAGAGAAGAAGTCCTTCACCGTCGACAGTGAGCTCCACCGAAACGGTCATCGCCCGGGAGTGTTTCATGATGTTGGTAAGGGTTTCCCGGTATATCCGGAAAAGATTCAGCCAGAGAATTTTCCCCGGCTGATTGCTGAGTACGCCGTCGATCGACGACTTGAGGTGAAAGGAGATGCCGTGGGGCTCCACCATTGCGCTGCCCTGCCGCCTGAACTCGGACGCCATCTCCTGCCACGTTTTCGGCGTCGAATCGAGGCTCCGCATGATGGTCCTGATCTCTGCCAAGCCCTCGCGCGAAAGATCCGCTATCATGGCAAGGGCCGCCTTGGTTTCCGTTCCCGACGCCGTCTTTTGCCCCACCTCGGCAAGCAAGCCGATATTCGTGGTTATCCCCCCGATCCCGTCATGGAGGTCACGGAGAATGTTTTCCTTTTCCATAAGGCGTTTTTTTTCCTCGAATTCCCTGATGGTCAGCGTCTGCAGAAAATCCTTTCTCGTGTAGAGCTCCCGGTGATAGCAGGAGAACATGCCGATCAGGTTCGCCGAAATGTAGAAAAAGTTGTCGTTCAGAAAGACCGGCAAGGGTACGTGCATGATCCGGAGGGCCGAGTATTCGTACAGACCGACGAGTGTCCAGCAGACGAACGACGCGGCATGAAAGCTCAGTTTGCTGAACGTGTACGTGTACATGATCACCAGAAGCAGTCCTGCGTAATGAAAATAGTTTTCCGGCGAATGAACCAGCACCATCATTACAATGATTCCGGTCCCGCCCGCCAGAGTAAGCAAAAGCATGATGGCCTGCATATGGTTCTTGAACCGCGCTGAAAAAGTGGAGAGGAATCCGGCCAGGCAGACAGGGCACACGACGGCGTACCTGATAAACCAGGTTTCAGCCTTCATTTCCGGGAAGATCTGGGCGTCCAGTATCCCGAAAAGGGCATACAGCATCGTCGCCAGGAGGATGCCGATTCTGAGCGGTTTTATGGATTTACTGAAATAATCATCCCTGAAGACGTTTTCGAGTTCTCCTGAGAAGCGTAGCTGCAGGGGATTGAAGGCAGGCTTGATCATAATTTTTAGCGAATGGATTTCAGGTTCGCGGACATTAAATACCGAAACCGTTTTATTGTCAATAGCCGAGAAAGGGTATTTTTGGGGTATGCTCCGATGATGGGGACAGGATAACGCAGTAAACTGTTACAATATGCCACGGCAAGACAAGATATTTTTCCTCAAGTATTTCAGCAAGAATCTTGATGAATTCGAAAAACCGCCTGTCGTATATGTGATGTAGTCGAAAGAAGCCAAGATTTGCCACAAAAGGCACAAAAAGCACAAAAAGAGTCTTTGAACAATCAATGATATTTTTTAAACTTTTGTGACTTCTTCTATGTTAAAAAGACTTTTTACGAGATCATCACATCATATGTATTGTATGTGGCAAAATCATTTCTGCATGGCCCGGAAGGAAGTATTTTCGCCTTTAACGACCAGGGATTATCTGCAAAGGGCCTGGGAAGCGGCCGGCATCGGCTCGTGAAAGACAAGGATATTTCGTGCAAAGCCGCAGCGCGCTCAAATCATGCAAAAGGGCCGGAATATCAACCACAGACTCCTGTACGATCAACTAGCGGTGACAGCTGTTACATTTGGTCTTGACCGAGAATGCCCCTTTGCCGTTATGGCAGGCGCCGCAGGACAGCCCTTTCTCCATGTCCGCCATTGTTGTTTTCTGATGCCCTTCCACGGTCTTGAAAATCCGGTAATGGCATTCTCCGCACTTGATCCCGTGCCTCGAGACATGGTCATCGTGGCTGTACACGACGTTCGCCGCCCCGGACACATTGAACGTTATGTCCCCGCCCCCGACTTTTCCCCAGGAATACATTGGAACGGAAAGCACAACCAGCACTGCCGCCAGGATGAACCTTTTCATAGCCCCCCCTTATCCCTTTTGTAACATCAAAGTCTTGCCTCTCTGTTTTTTTGCTCCCCTATTTTGGATCAGCGCCTCTGCTATCGAGCAGACCTCTTTTTTCAAGGAGCTTTTGATTCTATCGTCCCTGCCTGCACCGCCAACCATTCAAAATGGCGCGGGATCCGGCTTACTTGTCGAGCACCTCCCGTATCTTTTTCAGCAGTTCTCCCGGCGAAACAGGCTTGGATACAAAGTCCTGCCCTTCGTCGAGGATCCCCTTCTTATTTACGATGTCCGCCGTGTAGCCGCTTGCGAAAAGGACCTTGATGCCGGGTTTCAGCAGCCTGGCTTCCTCGTATACTTCCCTGCCGTTCTTTTTCGGCATGATGACATCGAGCAGGAGAAGCTGCACCCGGTCCTTCTCCTCCCGAAGCTTCTCCAGCGCGTCCTCGCCGTCGATTGCCTCTATCACGCCATATCCGAACTCCCGCAGTACCGATGACGCAAGCCGCCGGAGCGGCTCATCGTCTTCGGCGATAAGCACCGTCTCGCCCCTGCCCCGGACCGGCTCCGACTGCTGTAAAGGCTTCTCCGCGGCAATCGACGACGCTGCGAGAGGGAGATAGATCTTGAAGGTGGTGCCCATCCCCGGCTCGGTGTAGACATTGATGTAGCCCTCGTGCTGCTTCACGATTCCATACACCATTGACAGGCCGAGACCCGTCCCCCGGCCTGTCTCCTTGGTCGTAAAAAACGGTTCAAAAACGCGCTCCGCCGTCGTCCGGTCCATTCCCGTGCCCGTATCGGTCATGGTGATCAGGGCGTAGGCCCCCGCCTTTCCGTACCGGTGTGCCGCGATGAATTTTTCATCGAGCAGGACCTGCGATGTTTCCACATGCAGCAGTCCGCCGTCGGGCATGGAATCCCGGGCGTTGGTCGCCAGGTTCATCAGGACCTGCTCCATATGACCGCTGTCGGCGACCACGACAAGATCGGCTTCGGACAATCGGGCGTCGAATTTGATGTCCTCGCCGATGAGCCGCACCAGCAGCTTTCCGACCCGCTCAATGACATTATTGATGTTTACGGGACGGGGATTGATGATCTGCTTCCTGCTGAAGGCGAGTAGCCCCTTGGTCAGATTGGCGCCGCGGTGGGCCGCTGCGATGATTTCCTCCACATTATGCCTGCTCGGGTCGTCGGTCTTCGTCTTCATGAGGGTCAGGCTTCCGTAGCCGATGATGGCCGTCAGGATGTTGTTGAAGTCATGGGCGACGCCGCCGGCGAGCCTGCCCACGGCCTCCATTTTCTGTGCGTGCCGGAGCTGGTCTTCGAGTTTCCTGCGCTCCGAGACATCGGTGACCATAACCAGTTCGGCGGGCCGGCCTTCGAACAGTCAGCGTATGGGACGTAATCTCCACATAGATCATCGTTCCGTCCTTTTTGAGGTGCTGCCAGATGCCGGCCTCGTCCACACCCTCCGTGACGTTCTCGATGTTCTGCATAAGCCGGGGGACGTCCTCGGAAGGGCGGATGTCCCTGATGGTCATTGCAAGAAATTCCTCGCGCGAATATCCGTAGTGCGTTACGGCCGCATCGTTCACCGTGAGAAAAGCGAGGGACTCGAGATCATAGACCCACATGGGGTGGGGATTGTTCTCGAACAGGAGGCGGTAGTTCTTCTCGCTCGTTATGAGTTCCTGCTGTTTCCGCTGGATCCTCCCGGCGAACGCCAGTATCCCGCCCATGCCGATGAGCCACAGGATGCCGTGGGTCGCAACCATGCCCCGCTCGTCCCTGAGCCCGGTTTCGAAAAAAGGCCTCAGCGGCACGGCAACGCTCATCCCTCCGCGCACGTCGCCGACCTTGTACCCCTGATGTCCATGGCACTTGAGGCACCCCTCCTCGGTCATAAACGGTTTCAGCAGTCTGAGGTAGGGCTCGTTGTTGAGGACCACCTCTTCGCTGATTTCCCGCGCTCCCCGCTCGAAGGCCAGCAGCCCCTTTTCCTCCCACCCGTCGGGTTTGTTCACCGGATTGATGTATTTCAGGCTTGTCAAATGGTTGATGACCGGCAGCGCAGACTGTTTGCTGAGCCGCTCGAATACGAGCCTTGTCATCCAGGCCGGATTGACGAGGGTGAATTTCCTTCCCTCCCGGGTCACGATATCCCGGTCAGGAACGGTCAGATAGGGATTCGGCTGGATCTTGTCGCTGACGGGCACATACACGCCGCCGTGAAACGCGGACCATCCGCGGAATGCCAGGGTCTCTTCGAAGAGGGTCCGGGCTTCGATGCGTGCCTTTTCGAGGTTGGTTTGATGGGTATGGTAGGTATTCCAGAAGAGGGACGCTGCCAGCACCGCGGACCATGCCGCGATCAGTACGAAGGGATATCTCGATTTTTCAAATCTTCTGAATGCCATCGTATAAGGCCTGTCGGCTGGGATCCATCTCGCCGGCAACCATTATGATCCGGGGGAAAAAGACTGCCCGGTTTACGCTTTCAGCGAAAAAAACTGCAGGACCTGAGGCATGCCGTGCCAGAAGGGCGCACGGAAACCAGAAAAAAATGTGTCCCCATAATATACCAGAACCCGTACAAAGAAAAGAGAAAAGTGAAGGCGGGCCGCCGATAACCGGTCGTGCCATGGCCCCCCCCTTTCAGGCTTGACAGAAAGGCCAAATTATCATAATCTTCACCTCACATTGAAGCCCCCGCTCCAGGAGAACGCCATGCGCCTGATCATCCTTTGCTGCTGTCTGACTTTATTGCTCCCCCTGCAGCATGCCGCCGCGGCTGATTTGCAGGAAATCGAGCTTACCGACGGCGGCTCTGTCATCGCCGAAGTGCTGTCGCTCACCGACGGCATCTATACCGTCCGATCGTCCACCTTGGGCATCCTCAAGATCAAGGCCTCGCGCATCCGTGCCATTCACCGGCAATCCACGCCGGGACAAGCGGGAACGGAGCGGAGCGCCGGAAGCGCGACAGTGGAAATGGAGACTTTGCAGGGGAAAATGCTGAGCAATCCCGACATTATGGCCCTGATCCAATCCCTTCAGAACGACCCGGAGTTCCAAAAGATCCTGGAGGACCCCGAAATCATGAAAGCGGTGAACACGGGTGATGCGTCGGCCCTTGCGGCCAATCCCCGGTTCCTGAAGCTCCTGAACAACAAAACCGTAAAGGACATCCAGAACAGGGTCAAATAGCCCGCCCAGGTCCGACCTTGTACGGCCGGCGTTCAGGATACACCGGAGCAAACCGGCGTATTGACAGGGTCCCCCGTTACGGGTACTATCTTCGAACATTCCAGACAGAAGGGACAGGTATGGCAATAACCTATAAAGACGCGGGCGTCGACATCGACGCAGGAGACCTCTTCGTCGAGAAGATCAAACCCTATGTCAAGTCCACGTTCCGACCCGAGGTCCTGACGGACATCGGCGGCTTCGGCGGCCTCTTCGCGCTCAAGAAATACCGGGACCCGGTGCTCGTCTCCGGCACCGACGGCGTGGGCACCAAGCTCAAGATCGCCTTCCTCATGAACCGGCACGACACGGTGGGTATAGACCTGGTTGCCATGTGCGTGAACGACATCGTCGTCCAGGGAGCGGAACCCCTCTTTTTCCTCGATTACTTTGCCACGGGCAAACTCAAGCCCCAGGAACATTCGGACATCGTCAAGGGCATCGCCGCGGGCTGCAAGCAGGCGGGCTGCGCGCTCATCGGCGGCGAAACGGCCGAGATGCCGTCCTTCTACGCCGAGAACGAATATGACCTGGCGGGCTTCGCCGTGGGGGTGGTGGAAAAGAAGAAGATCGTCAACGGTGCGAAAATCAAGCCGGGCGACGTCCTCGTCGGCCTTGCGTCATCGGGGCTCCACAGCAACGGATACTCGCTTGTGCGTAAAGCCCTCTTCGAAAAAGCCGGCTACGGTGTGGGAGACACTCTCACCGAGCTGGGCCAGGGCACTCTCGGCGAGGTCCTGCTCACTCCCACGCGGATCTATGCGAAGACCATAGCCGCGCTCATGAAGGAATTCGACATCCGCGGCATGGCCCACATCACCGGCGGCGGGATCACCGAGAACACGCCCCGCATGCTGCCGAAGGGAGCGCAGGCCGTGATCAAAAAAGGGACCTGGGACATTCCTCCCATCTTCCGGCTCATCCAGAAAAAGGCGGGCGTCAACGACGACGAGATGTACCGCGACTTCAACATGGGCCTGGGCATGATCCTGGCCGTGCCGAAGAAGCAGGCCGAAGCCCTCGTGAAGAAAGCCGCGAAACTCGGCGAAAAGGCCTCTGTCATCGGCGAAATCGCCAAGGGAAAACAGGTCGTGAAGTACATAGAAAGATAGGGTCCAGGGTCGGGGGTCCAGGGGCAACGATTAGGGTACACGAGGGTCCTAGGGTCAACGTACCCGGAACGCGGTCTCGAAGATGGTCGTTCCTTGCTACTTGCTACTTGCTCCTTGCTACTCGCTCTTCAGAGGTTCTCATGAAAAAGGTCAGACTCGGCGTCCTCGTCTCGGGCCGCGGATCCAATCTTCAGGCAATCATCGATCATATTGAACAGGACGAACTGTCCGCCGAGGTGGCCGTCGTAATCAGCGACCAGGCTGATGCCTTTGCTCTCGAGCGGGCGCGGAAGCACCACATCACCGCGGTCCATCTGAGCGCGAAGGGATACAGGGGCAGGCGTGAGGAATATGACGGATTGCTGGTGCAGGAGCTCAGGAAACATGCCGTCGATCTCGTGATCCTTGCCGGTTTCATGAGGATCATCACAAAGGCCCTCGTGAGCGCGTTCCCGAACCGCATCATGAACATCCATCCCGCCCTGCTGCCGTCCTTTCCCGGTCTCCACGTTCAGAAGGCCGCCATCGAGCACGGCGTCAAGTTCTCAGGGTGCACCGTGCATTTTGTGGACGAGGGCATGGACACCGGGCCGATCATCATCCAGGCCGCGGTGCCTGTTCTGGACAACGACACCGAGGATACCCTTGCAGCCCGGATATTGAAGCAGGAGCACAAGATCTTTTCCCGGGCCATCCAGCTCTTTGCCGAGGGAAAACTGAAGGTCGCGGGACGGAGGGTGACGGTGACAAGCGGCAGGACCGAGTCCGAAGACTTCCTGATCAATCCGTAGCACCGCAAACAGAACGGATTAAATCCTATTTCTCGCGCTGAGTCGCTGAGCGCGAGGGGAAACTCCGCCCATTCTTTTCAATTCCGCATTCCGAATTCCGCATTGATCTTATACGCGTCTCTGCGTTTCTGCGCGAAATATTCTCGTTTAGTGGAGCCCCCTCCGGCATCCCGACTTGTCGGGACTCAAAGTCATGACGACCTCCCGCCTGCACCCGGCGTTTACGAGTGCGGATGCACGGAGTGCCAGGTGGAACTGCGAACTCGCGCATGCGTGACACGTTCGTGTCACGCGCGAGTGAGCGCTTTCCACCCCCGGCAGGAGCCGGGCGATGCCAAGGCGCGGGATTGCGGAGAACGAACGCAATCTCCCTGTCCTGTCTCCACCATGTCCGCAATTGCTCCCCATGTCGGCTGTTCCAAAAAACGGGACAGCCGTTTCCCTCCATCGTCCTTTTCAAAACCGAACGGAGAACGGCTCCTTCAATCAGGAAAGGCTGTTCCTTCAATTCGAACCAGCAGCCATTTCTGCCTTTGAGAAGACACCTCTGCTAAGTCTCCAACTTCATCGTGATCATATACCCTAAGACCGCAGTTTCGAGTCTTTTCCTGTATGCAAATTCATACAAATTAAAACGTCTTGATTTTTCATTGTCTGTGCTCACTTTTACACTTTCTGGATGCTGTTTGCTGCAGTGAGTACCATACAATTTTTTAGGCCGGCTTGAGGGCGAAAAAATGGTTTAAATATTATTACGAGCTTCTTATCAATAGGATAGAAAAACAACAACCATCATGGCATTTAAAATGCAACGTAACGCACTATATTGCGATGGAGGAAACCAACAATCATACTCATCTGCATTCTCTACAGTACTGCGTCGGGCAATCGAATCAGCATTGACAACCCAGGTAAATCAAATCGTCTGCTTCGCCATCTACTTCATCACCATGTCCTGCCGCATACTTTTCGACTCCTGAGCGATCATGGAACCAAGGTCGGATGGTATCAACACGACACCGGCATCACGAGGAGGTGACTTTAATATGATAGCTTGAGCAGCATGATTTTATCTTCACGTCATAATAGCTTCATCGAATACCACAGTATTGCCATGGGGAAAAATTGATCCTGGGGCTTTTCCTGCACATGATCAATAATGGAAAGGGGAGGATGGTATGAAAAAGGTGTTCTTTCTTTTATTCAGTATGATGCTGGTCCAGGCTGCAGCAGAGTCACAGGCGTGCGTGGATCTGCCCGAACATATGCCGATTATAGCATCGGCTGCGTACACGTCTTCAATCCCGGCAGTTTCTCCGGGCAGCACAACTCCCACGGCCGGAGATTCGAGCTCCGACCTGGAGTTCATCCATGTTACCGGGGGCTGCTATTGCATGGGCGTCAACCCCGGCGAGGGATTGCGCGACGCAAGCCCGGCTCACCAGGTATGCGTTGACGACTATTACATAGGGAAATACGAAGTTACCCAGGCCCAGTGGCGCGAGATCATGGGGAGCAATCCGTCCACGGTAAACAGCTGCGGCGACGACTGCCCGGTAGTGGATGTGAGCTGGCACGATGCCCAGGAATTCATCCGTCGCCTGAGCGTACGAACCGGGAAAACCTATCGCTTACCGACCGAGGCCGAGTGGGAATTCGCCGTCCGCAGCGGCATGACTCAGGAAAAGAGCGTTACCGCGGATGCGGCATCCCCGGGATCGGGCACTAAGAACGTTCTTCATCCCGTCGGAGGGTCCGAGCCGAACAGCCTCGGCATCTACGATATGCAGGGGAGCGTCTGGGAATGGACCGCCGACTGGTATAGAACGGACTATTACCGGAACAGCCCGCAGTACAACCCGGAAGGGCCGTCGGGCGGGATTTACCGCGTCCTGCGCGGCGGTTCGTGGGATGACAATCCACAGTCCCTTCAGCCGACGCTGCGGGTCAGATATTCTCCGTGGATCAAACGTCCCTTTATAGGCTTCCGCCTGCTGTCCCCCGACCAGTACAGCGCAAAATACAAATTTCCTGAAGAGCTTGTGCTGAAAGCCAAGGCGAGCCAGACCCTCCAGTGCGGACTGGTACAGGAATCGTTGATCCGATAAGCGATCATCGGCATGAAAAACACCCTGGGGAATGCTGTTTCCAGCGATGCTTTCTCTTTTTCAACAGCGAAAGAGACGAGGCACGGGAGGAAACAACGTCTCCGGGTTTTCTTTTTCCCCGGGCCCGGCATCGTGTAAGCGGCCTTCCTGTGCAGCAGGGTGATCGCAGTCTCGATGCGACAATCCTGCATCGCAGCGCAGCTTCAAGATGCGTTTTCTTTTTACCCAATCTGTCAGTCGTTACCCGTTACGTCTGTAGCTGATGCTTTCCACCCCCGGCAGGAGCCGGAGGATGCCAAGGCGCGGGATTGAAGCAGGTGCGTCAAAAGGGCTTGAGCAGGAATTACCGGGCGTCCACTCTGCGGAGGAGAAAAAATTGGATATGCACGATGCATGCGATTGCTGCCGGTATTGTTCCGTCGTAAGAATAGCGCTTGCATCAGCTAAAGTTCCGCATTATAATGCCGACGTTATGCACAAAAAATTTCATTCCTGTGCCGTCATCACCCTGCTCGTCTTCAGCGCCTATGCGCTGTCTCCGCTCTATGCGGTTCTCCCGAACCAGGTTGACGCGACCGGACCGGCAGGAGCATCGTGCAGCAGCATCAAAGTCGGGATCCTCTGGATGGATGTCGTACTCGACGCGTTGACCAACGAGGGGCGCAGTCTCGTGTGCACCGGCGTTGAACAATATCAACATTCAGCGCCGGATGATGACATGGTCCTTGTCAAAAAGAAACGCGCCGTGACGGAAAAGGCGTTTTTTGTGAACCCGCCCGTCCGAACCGGTTGCATCGCCCTAGGCGACGTTGAACACCCCCTGCCGATCGCGTTCTCCTACGATATTCCCCGGGACCTGATCCACCGTCAATCCCCTGATTACTATTTCTTCAGCACCGGAGTATCTCCGCCTTTTTTTCTCTCCTAGCTCAATCAGAAAAGCCAACCACAGCCGTTACGAAGTCAGACATCAGAAAATGACCGGGTATTGTGCCGGCCCGAAGATGACCATGTTTACTGTCGCTGCGCCGGATGGATGTTCGTGTCCGGAGCGCGGTCAAACACGATGAATTAAATCACAAGCAAAAGGAGAAAACGATGACGAACAAAAAGATGTTGTTCATGACGATGATACTGGTATGCGGGGCGCTGACCTTGTGGGGTTGCCCGAAGAAAACCGAAGTGACCAGCGCACCGGAGGCTCAGCAGGAAACAGTGGCTGCTCCCGCGGCGCCGGCAGCGGCATCCGCCCCGGACACAGCAAAGACCGGCGATGCTGCGGCGGACTCGCAGGAGCGCTCGGCCCTGGCAGCAGCCGGGTTGAAACCTGTCTATTTCGATTACGACAGATCGGGCATTCGTGACGAAGCCAGAGAGGTGATGAAGGCGAATGCGGAATGGCTCAAGGCGAATCCGAAGGCAAAGATCAAAATTGAAGGAAACTGCGACGAGCGGGGCGCCAATGAATACAACCAGGCCCTGGGCCAGCGGCGCGCAGCGAGCGCGAAACAGTATCTGGCCGGGCTGGGTGCAGCGGGAAGCCGCATCTCCCTCATCAGCTACGGCAAGGAAAAACCGGTCTGCACCGAAGGCACCGAAGCATGCTGGCAGAAGAACAGAAGATGTGATTTCGTGGTTGCATCGGATTAACCGGCAGACTGCGACGCAGGTAAACCTTGTGCAAAGCAGTGTTTCGCTTTCCTCTCCCGGCATGAGCCGGGAGAGGATTTTTTTTACGAAGGGACTTTCCGAATCAACAACCCTCATTTGATGAAGACAGCCCTGTCGGCTCAATTTATTCCCTTGACACTGATCAGGCATTTCCCTATAGTTTCCCTACAGGATGCAAGAATTTGTCTCGGAATAAACGGGCACTAACCATACCATAACGGAGGTGGGCTATGCTTAAGAAGCTGATGCAGCTGCTTGTTTGTCTTGTTGCTCTCGGTGTGTCACAGGCCTATGCGGAGCAGTATCCTTCAAAAGTAATCACCATCATCGTCCCCTTCTCTGCAGGAGGACCGACCGATACCTCGGCCCGTTTGCTCGCCCAGTACATGGGTGAAGCGCTCAAAACCCAGGTCATCGTGGAGAATGTGGCCGGCGCAGGAGGCACTGTGGCTGCTACGCGGGTGGCCGGTTCCCCGCCCGACGGTTACACGATCTTCTTCCACCATATCGGTTTTTCCACGGCCCCCTCACTCTACCGCAAGCTGCCCTATGACACGATCAATGATTTCGAACCCATCGGCATGATCGGCGACGTGGCGATGACGCTGGTCGCGCGCAAGGATTTTCCGGCCAAGGACCTCAAGGAAATGATCGCCTACATCAAAGCCAACAAGGAGAAGGTCAACATGGCCAATGCCGGGCTGGGCGCCGCTTCGCACCTCTGCGGCATGCTCTTCATGTCGGCGATCCAGACGGACTTCACGACCATTCCCTATAAAGGCACGGGCCCGGCCATGAACGACCTACTCGGCGGCCAGGTGGATTTCATGTGCGACCAGACCAGCAACACCGTGAGTCAGATCAAGGCCGGCAAGGTCAAGGTCTACGGCGTGACGACCAAAAAACGGGTTTCCGCGCTGCCCGACGTGCCGACGCTGCAGGAGGCCGGATTGCCCGGTTTCGAGGTCTCGGTGTGGCAGGGCCTGTACGCGCCGAAGGGAACGCCGAAACCCATTATTGACAAGCTCGTCAACGCATTGCAGACAGCGCTCGCGAATCCTACGCTGATAAAACGTTTTGACGACCTGGGCACGGTACCGGCGTCAAAAGAAGCCGCCACGCCCGAAGCGCTGCGCAAGCACCTCAAGGCCGAGATCGACAAGTGGGCGCCGATCATCAAGAAGGCCGGCGTTTACGCGGATTAAGTCCGGGACACGACAAAATACTCATTCGACAGGATAACAGGATTTACAGGATACCTTTATGTATTTGATTTGATCCTGTTATCCCGTCAACATTTATTTTTGATCTTGCTTGCCGTTGCGGCAAAACGAAGAACTGGACAGAGAAGCCATGTCATCACGCAATCCGAAAGATTTCTGGACCGGGTTGATCTATATAGCCTTCGGCGCCGCCGCGATCATCATCGGCCGCGACTACGGCATGGGCACCCCGCGCAAAATGGGACCGGCCTTCTTCCCCGTCGTTCTCAGCATCCTTCTGATCGTGATCGGAATCATCTCCCTGGCGCGTTCGTTCATCCGGCCGGGCACTCCCGTCGGCAGAATAACGGTCAAGGGTCTCGTGCTGGTCCCCGGCGCAACACTCGTATTCGGCCTTATCGTCCGCGGCGCCGGCCTGGCCGTCGCCTTGCCCGCCCTCGTCATCATCAGTGCCTATGCCAGCAGTATGTTCAGATGGAGAACTTCGCTCACCATGGCTCTCGTGCTGACCGTGAGCTGTATTTTGATATTCCTGAAGGGTCTGGGCATTCCGCTGCCCATTCTGGGTCCGTGGTTCGGCGGATAATATCTAACACTGAATTGGTGATTCTTATAAAAATAAATAATTTCGCGCAAAGTCGCAAAGGACGCAAAGGAAATCCAGGTCTCGGTCTTAAAGCCTGTGATTCTGCCTTTCTTTGCGAACTTGGCGTCTTTGCGCGAGACGGTTTTGTCTTTTGTTTGTTTCCGGCTTGTCCGGGTTAGGCAGGACGCATGGAACTCATTTCCCACCTCGCATTAGGTTTCGCTACAGCGGTCACTCCGACGAATCTGCTGTACTGCTTCCTGGGTGTTTTTCTCGGCACGCTCATCGGCGTGCTGCCCGGACTCGGACCGACCGCCACCATTGCCATGCTGCTGCCGGTCACGTTCACCCTCCCGCCGGTCTCCGCCCTGATCATGCTGGCAGGCATCTACTACGGTTCCCAGTACGGCGGCTCCACGACCTCCATTCTCGTAAACGTGCCGGGCGAAGCGGCTTCGGTCGTCACCACGCTGGACGGGTATCAAATGGCCCGCCAGGGACGGGCGGGCGTGGCGCTGACTGCCGCGGCCGTCGGCTCCTTTTTTGCGGGAACGGTCGCGACCTTTCTGCTCGCATTGTTCGCCCCGCCGCTCGCCGAAGTGGCGCTCAAGTTCGGCCCGGCCGACTATTTTTCGCTCATGGTGCTGGGCCTGCTCGCCTCGGTGGTGCTGGCCCAGGGATCGCTGCTGCACGCCGTCGGCATGGTCGTGCTCGGCCTGCTTCTCGGGCTCGTCGGCATGGACATCAACTCCGGCATGCAGCGCTACACCTTCGGCATTCCGCAGCTCACCGACGGCATCGGCTTCGTTGTTGTCGCCATGGGCATGTTCGGCCTCGCAGAGATCATCCGCAACCTGGAGCGGGCGGAAGACGGAACCTCGGAAGTAACGAAGATCACGAGCCTGATGCCGACCAAAGAGGACTGGAAGCGCATGGTCGCCCCGATCCTGCGCGGGACCGCCATCGGATCGGCTCTGGGCATCCTGCCGGGCAGCGGCTCCATCCTGGGGGCTTTTGCCGCCTACTCCATCGAAAAGAAGGTCTCGAAACATTCCGCGCAGTTCGGCAAGGGCGCAATTGAAGGCGTTGCCGCGCCCGAATCGGCCAACAACGCCGGAGCCCAGACCTCGTTCATTCCCATGCTGACCCTGGGCATCCCCTCCAATCCCGTGATGGCGCTCATGGTCGGCGCCATGATCATCCAGGGGATAACGCCCGGGCCCTCGGTCATGACCGAGCAGCCGGCGCTGTTCTGGGGCATCATCGCTTCCATGTGGATCGGCAACCTGTTCCTGATCATCCTGAACCTTCCCCTGATCGGGATGTGGGTGCGGATCATCATGATCCCCTACCATATCCTGTTTCCGGCGATTCTGGTGTTCTGCGGCATCGGCGTGTTCAGCCTGAAGAATACCGAGTTCGACATTTACCTCATGGCGTTGTTCGGGCTGCTGGGATACCTGTTCACGAAACTGGACTGCGAACCGGCGCCCATGCTGCTCGCCTTCATCCTCGGCCCGATGATGGAAGAATATCTGCGCCGAGCCCTGCTGCTCTCGCGGGGCGACCCCATGGTGTTCATAACCCGTCCGATCAGCGCGACACTGCTGGCGCTCGGCGTTCTGGCGATCCTTGCCGCGAGCATCCCGGCCCTGTACAAAAAACGCGAGGAAGCTTTTCGCGAAGAGTGAGCTCCTTGCCGCACCGTGCCCTGCCTTGCTCGATGTGACCTGCTATTGCCGGAAAATTGACCTGAAGATAAAAGAAACCGCGATACTTCATATCCCGATAAACGGATCGGTTGCTCTGCAGAGGGGTGAGCACCGCGTACGCTGAAATAGGGTAGAATGAATGCAGGCCCCTCGCGGGAAAGCAGCACCCCAAGGGGTCCGGATCGTGCCCGATTGCCAGTGCAGGAAAAGGTCACTCATCATGAAGCCAGACACGCCTCCGAACCTCCAACTGCTCGTCTTCTCCCTGGGCATGGCGGCCATCACAAACGTTTACATCACCCAGCCCGTCCTGCCCGTGCTGCAGCGCGAATTCGGCGCTGACGCGACCGGGGCCTCGCTCACCATATCGGCGGTCATCCTCGGGATCGCCCTCGCCAACCTGCCCTTCGGCATGCTTGCGGACCGGTACGCAATCAAGCCGATCATACTTGTCGGCGGCATCGTGGTCAGCCTCTGCGGCTTCTTCTGTGCGGCAACTGCGAGCCTCGAACTTCTGATCGCCGCGCGCTTTGTCCAGGGTCTTTTCATCCCCGCGGTGACGACCTGTCTTGCCGCTTATCTGGCAAGGAGCCTGCCCCTGGAACGGCTCAATGTGGTAATGGGTTCTTATGTATCAGCCACGGTGGCCGGAGGACTTGGAGGACGGCTTCTCGGCGGGTGGCTTCATCCGCCGCTGCACTGGCGGTACGCCTTCGTAAGCGCCTCTGCGTTCCTGCTGGCGGCGACCTTTGCCGCGGTCCGCTGGCTGCCCGCTGATAGGCGGAGCAGTGCGGCAACCGCGCGTCCGGCCAATTTTATCGATCTGGTCACCCGAAAAGAACTTGCTCCCGCCTACCTCGTGGCGTTCAGCTCTTTCTTTGTCTTTTCATCGATCTTCAATTTTCTGCCTTTCTATCTTTCCGGCCCTCCCTTCCACACGGGCACCGGAGTGATTACGCTGCTCTATCTATCCTACATCGCCGGGATCGCCGCCGGCCCGCTCGCAGGAAAGCTCAGCAACCGGATCGGCAACGGCACTACCATGGCCCTGGGTGCGGCAGTGCTCGGGCTATGCATAACGCTCACGCTCGTCAAGTCCCTGATCGTGATCGCCTTCTGCCTGGCCGGAATCTGCGGCTCCTTCTTCGCCGTTCATGCCGCTGCCGTGGGTTCGCTCAACCGCAGACTCACCTCAAACCAGGGTCGCGCGAATTCCCTTTATGTCCTGTTTTATTATCTCGGAGGGGCGATCGGCATTACCGTCACCGGCTCGGTCTACATGAAGACCGGCTGGCCCGGCGTGGTCTTACTCGGCTGCCTCGTCCTTCTTCTTCCCTTCTCCCTGGGACTCGTGGAGAGGAAAAGACCTTAGGAATACCTGGTCTTTTTAAGATCCTTAAAAAGGAAAGGCTGTCTCCTCGAACGGAGAGAGGTACTTACAATCTGCGGGAAATCAGGCTGCACGCGACAGGAAGGTATGTATTGGCGGGCACGGGAACGGTGGAAGCGTCGGCAGCGGAAAAAAAACTGCTACGGCCGCTTCTGAACCGGCCTCTGGCCTATCCGGCGCCCCAATTCGCGCGAGGCCTCGAGCATCGAATCCATCACTCCGGCCATCATGGCGGAATGATACTTCCGGCCTGATGCCGATTCGGCAAAGGCGAGGTATTGATCGAGTTCAACGTCAGACAGCGCCCTGTACGTATCGAGATAGTACACAATAATCTGCTGCTCCGCCTCTGTGCGCCAGTCCGGTGTTGTCTGCTTTACGATGTCCACGATCTCATCCACCGAAGATCTTTGCTCCGGAGGAAGCTCCGTGCTCACCGCGGTCAGGAGCGCGACCTGCATGCTCAATGCGGCATTGAGTGCGGACTCTGTGCCGTTTACGGCCTTATCGAGCTTTCTCAGCCGTGCAATGCGGTCTCCATCTCCTGCAGTCGTGCCGCCCGCCGCCTGTCTTTGGGCATATGCCTCAGGAGATGACGCCTCTTCTTCGATCTTCGTGATCCTGCGGCCGAGCGGCGAATTCAGCCACGCCAGAACGGTCCGGATGTCGCTCTCCGTCAAGTCCGACACGATGCGCTTTTGGACAACCCCTTTCAGCGATCGTGCATCAAAGGCTGCTTCCATCTGGCGGCTGAGTTCGTCGAACTCGCTTTGCGGGAAGCTCTTCGTCAAAAGATCCTGTGCCCGGGACCGATCCAGTACAGCCTGCATGGTCCGGGAAACCTGTTCCAATTGTTTCTCCAGCCCGGACCTGAGCATCAGCTCGGCCGGCAACTGATCCGGATCAGCCGGTTTTGCCCTGAAAGCACAGGAAAAAAGCAGCATCGAAAACAGGCAAACGAAAAGAAGTAATTTTCGCATTTCGCACCTCGCCCTGAGGATATCATCGATCGGGTCCGGTTGCAAGGTAGGACGAGCGCGGCCTTGGACATATGCTTCAACAAAAGCAGGCCCTGTCTATGCAGGGCCTGCTTGCTTTCAGCAGTTCTATCGGAGAGCGAGGCGGCCATACTGATGCCGAGGATGATGTCTTACGATCGCCTCTCATGAAAATAAAAAAAGCCGGTCAAGAGCGACCAGCTTTGTTTTATTTTGGTGGACGAGAAGGGGAATCTCACGCGCTTCGCTTCACGAAAGGGCCTGCCCTCTCGTGGTCTCTCCCGAAACATGAGGGAAATCCTTTCCCTCAAACTCCCTTTGGTTCGATCGCCTCTCATGAAAATAAAAAAAGCCGGTCAAGAGCGACCAGCTTTGTTTTATTTTGGTGGACGAGAAGGGGATCGAACCCTCGGCCTCCGCATTGCGAACGCGGCGCTCTCCCAGCTGAGCTACTCGCCCCCGGTCGGTCATGGACAGTTACGACGTGGAAGCGGCTATAATCTAATCTATCAGCCTGAAGAAATCAAGAAAAATCTTGGAGAACAGGGATCCAACCCAAGGGGGCCGGGAGCGCTGCGGGATGCGGTATCACGCTGTCCCTTATTGACAAATTACTCCATCTCCGTTATAGTGTGCAGGCTTTGTGAATCGGATTTTCAGGTGAAAGGAGTGCATAATCATGCGTGAGAGACAGAAAGAGATTAAACGGAGAAGGAAGCGGCGGGAAGAGACCCTCCGGGGACGGAACAAGGCAGCGAAAGCCGAAGCAGCGGCCAAAAAAGGTAAGTAACCGATGCCCTTCCGGCGCGTCCGATTGACCGCAGTTGTCACCCTTGTCGTGTTTGTCTGCCTGGCGGCGATCCTCCAGACGGGCTGCGCGCCCAAGCTGGTTCCCGAGCCGATATGGGAAAAGGACGCCCGTGCGCTGCTTGACCAGGCAGACAGCCTGGTCGCTAAAAAACAGTACGGACAGGCGGTGAAGACCGCGGACACGTTCCTGTACCAGTATCCCACGAGCAGGTACCGGGACCGGGCGCTCTCCCTTCTGGGAGACATCCGCTTTACGCAGCGCGACTATACGAAGGCGCTCGCCTTCTACAAGGAGCTGATCCAGGAATTTCCCGCTTCCCCTTTCCTCATCCCTGCGAAATCCAGGCTCGGTCAATGCTATTTCGAGCTTAAGGAGTATGATTCGGCAATCGCAAACCTCGAGGACCGGAGCAGGATCACCGACCCTGTCCAGCTGCTGCGCATTTCGGAAATGCTCGCCGTTGCATACAATGCAAAAAAGAACTACGTTCCCGCAACCAGGGAATACGCCTACCTGGCCCTGAACGCGGCCAGCGACGCCCAGCGGTCAGGCTACCGCGACCGGGTCCGGGAGATCATCGAAAAGGACCTCGCCGAAGACGACCTCAAAACGCTCGCGGTGGGAACGCCCTATCCCGCGGACCTTGCACGGCTCCGCCTTGCAGGGCTCCTGATCGAACAGCGCCGGTACGCCGACGCCGTCGCGGTCGCCAAGGTATTCCTCGAACGGTACCCCGACCACCCCGAAAAAACGCGCGCCGAAATGCTGCTGAACGACGCGACAGCGAAGCTGACCGCCCCCCGGTACATGATCGGGGCGCTCCTTCCCCAGTCCGGGCAGCTCGCCTTCTTCGGCGACCGGGTGCTCAAAGGCATCCAGCTCGCGATCCACCTGTACAACCTGCAGAACCCCCAGGAGCGGGTAGAACTCACAGTCAAGGACACGGAAGGCTCTCCTGAAAAGGCCGTCGCCGCGCTGAACGATCTGGCTTCAGCCGGCGCCGTTGCGGTCATCGGACCCCTCATGACCAAGGAAGCCGAGGCCCTTGCGCCGATGCTGGACAAACGGATGATCCCGGCGATCACTCCCGCGGCTTCCGGTGAAGGGATCGGCAGGATCAGTCCGTGGCTCTTCCGCAACGCGCTCACGAATTCGAGCCAGGCTGCCGAAGCCGCGCAGTTCGCCGTGAAGCTCAAGCCGAACAAGATCGTGATCTTCTATCCCGACGACGCCTACGGCAAGGACCTGACCAGAACATTCACGCGCGATCTGGACCGCAAGGCGGACATCCTTGCGTCGATCGCCTACCCGCCCGACGTCAAGGACTTCGGCCCCTATATCAGGAGGCTGATGGAAATCGACCTCCGCTCGCGCAGGATCGAGATCCCCGAGGACGATGCGGCGCGCAAGCAGCTTTTCCAGGACTACACGCCGGGCTTCGGGGCCATCTACCTCCCGGGGTACGCAGAGCGGGTCGGCCTGCTGATACCCCAGCTTGCGTTCTACAACATCACCGGCATCACCATGATCGGATCGAACAACTGGCATTCGCAGGACCTGATCGAACGAGCCCAGCGCCATGTCGAGGGCGCCCTGTTCGTCGACGGCTTCTTCCCCGAGAGCGAAGACCCGTCGATCAAGTCCGTCATCGACGCCTACCGTTCGGCCTACCAGGATGACCCGGATATCCTGGCGGCCCAGGCCTATGATTCCACCTCCATGGTACTGTCGCTCCTCAAGGAGCACAAGGACACACCGCAGGCAATCAAAGACGGTCTGTCCACCCTCAAGGACTTCCACGGCATCACCGGCATCACGTCCTTTGCCGGGACCGGTGAAGCCAGGAAAACACCCTTCCTCATCACGGTCCGGGACGGCAAATTCGTTCTCTACACCGGCGAAAAGTGATGCCCGCCCTGTTTTTTCTTGACAGGATGCCGCTCTTTCTTTTACTATCAGCTTTCGATCACAAACGAAAAATATCTCGACACAGAGCGCACAGAGAAATGCCGAAGGCGCTAATTCAATTTGTCTTTCTCCGTGCCTTCGTGCCTTTGTGTGGAAAATAGTTTCACAGGTAACTGTCAATTATGGAAGAACTCAACACAATTCAAAAAATCGCCGTCATGGCCCTGCCGCTCGTGTTCGCGATCGTGCTGCACGAGGTGGCGCACGGCTGGATCGCAAACAAGCTCGGCGACCATACGGCCCGCGACATGGGCAGGCTCACCCTGAATCCCATCTCGCACATCGACCTGTTCGGCACGATCATCATGCCGGTGATGCTTTTCCTGCTGTCGTCCGGCAGGCTGGTGTTCGGGTATGCGAAGCCGGTCCCGATCAATCCGTACAACTTCAAGGACCCGAAAAAGGGCATGGCCCTCTCTTCGCTGGCCGGTCCCGGGATCAACCTTGTCATGGCTGTCACGTTCTCGTTCTTTCTGCGTGTCGTGCTGCCGCTTTTTGAAGGCTTCATCCCCCCGTCGGCCTGGGAATGGTTCGGCCTGCCCCTGGTCCTGATGCTCGGATACGGCGTGCTCATCAACGTCGGCCTGGCCATCCTGAACCTGATTCCCATCCCGCCGCTTGACGGGAGCAGGATCGTATACTGGCTCCTGCCGGACCAGCTTGGGCGCACCTACTACCGCCTCGAGCCCTTCGGCATGCTCATCATCATGGCGCTCTTTGCATTCAATATTCTCGGCTATCTCATATGGCCTATTGTGCAACCTGTTCTGTACTTTCTTCTCGGGAATGACATCCTTGCCATTCTCGTGCACTTTCTCTTTAAAGGGTAGGAACCTTGCCGGCGCAGCAGCGGACCGCGGCCGGCGCAGGAGACCCTGATCGGCGGACTTATGACCAGGAAACGCGTCCTCAGCGGCATGCAGCCCAGCGGGCTGCTCCATCTCGGCAACCTCATGGGGGCACTCGACAACTGGAGAAAGCTCCAGGACCAGTACGAGTGCTATTACTTCATCGCCGACTGGCACGCCCTCACCACGAACTACGCGGACACCTCGAACATCCGGACGTTCGTGCGCGAGATGGTGATCAACTGGCTCGCCGCCGGGCTCGACCCGGAGAAGTGCGTGCTCTTCCAGCAGTCCCATGTCCCGGAGCACGCCGTGCTCCATGTGCTCCTGTCCATGTCCACGCCGCTTCCCTGGCTCGAACGGGTGCCCACGTACAAGGAAAAGATGGAGCAGATCCAGGACCGGGAAATGAACACCTACGGCTTCCTGGGCTATCCCGTGCTGCAGGCCGCCGATATCCTGATCTACAAGGCCCATTTCGTGCCTGTGGGAGTCGACCAGCTGCCGCATCTGGAGCTCTCGCGCGAAATCTGCCGCCGCTTCAACCAGTTCTACGGCGAAGTGTTCCCCGAACCCCAGCCCCTCATGACCGAATACCCGAAGCTTCCCGGCACCGACGGCCGCAAGATGAGCAAGAGCTACAACAACTGCCTCTACCTCTCCGATTCGCCCGAGGAGATCACTAAAAAGGTCATGGCCATGGTCACCGACCCTGCGCGCGTCCGGAGGCAGGACCCGGGGAACCCCGATGTCTGCCCCCTCTTCACGCTCGACCGCATCTTCGCCCCCAAGGAATGGTGCGACCACGTCAACGTGGAATGCCGCCGCGCGGGCATCGGCTGCGTTGACGACAAACGCGAGCTCCTGAAGCACCTCCTCGCCTATCTCAGGCCCATCCAGGAAAAACGCAAGGAGCTTTCCGCACATCCCGAGAAGGTCGCCGAAATCATTGCGGAAGGATCGAGGAAGGCCCGCACTGTGGCTCAGCAAACGTTGGCCGAGGCAAACGAAGCGATGAAGCTGTGATTTAAATGCGGAATGGCGAATGCGGAATGCGGAATTTTGATCACGCTTCCCGTTTCGCGGACGGCAAAACAGAAGCTTACGAATCCGATGCAACGATCACTTTGCATTCATCGCTGATTATCAATGACTGATTCCCGGAGTTTATTCCGAATTCCGCATTCCGCATTCCGCATTTCTCGTCAACCGTTCCGAATTCCGCATTTCAAGCGGTTTGCCGTCGGAAAACCGCTTGACTTTGCCTCTCTTCTCCCCTATTATTTCTCTAGAGCACACGAGATTATCGTCATGATAACGACCCTCCAAGACGTCCTAAAAGAATACAAATCCGATATGGAACGCATGGAGCGCAGGATCCATGAGAGCCTGGGCACCGACGTTCCGCTCATCCAGCAGGTCAGCAAATACATCCTCGGCGCAGGCGGCAAGCGGTTCCGTCCCCTGCTCCATCTCCTTTCCGCAAGACTCTGCGGGTACCGGGAGCACGATGCGGAATACCTTCTCGGAAGCGTCGTGGAATACATCCACACGGCTTCGCTCCTCCATGATGACGTGGTCGATGAGGCCAAGATCCGCCGGGGCCGCGACGCGGCAAACTCGCTCTGGGGCAACCAGGCCAGCATCCTCGTGGGCGACTACCTGTATTCCAAGGCGCTCTATCATGCGGTCAGGCTCCAGAAGCAGCGGGTCATGGACGTACTGTCGGAGACCACGACGACCATGTCCGAGGGCGAAGTGCTCCAGCTGATGCAGATCCAGAACGCGGACATCACGGAGGCGGACTACTTCCGGCTCGTGGAATGCAAGACCGGCGTGCTCATCTCAGCGTCGTGCCGGCTCGGCGCCATCATCAGCAAGGCGCCGCTTTCGCAGGAGGACGCCCTGACCGCCTACGGCAAGAAGCTGGGCCTCGCCTTCCAGATCACCGACGACACCCTCGATTACGCCGCCGACCAGAAGCAGCTCGGCAAGGCCCTGGGCAAGGACCTCGCCGAAGGCAAGGTCACCCTGCCCCTCATTTACCTGATGCGAAAAGCGGACGACGACGAACGGGCGCACATGAGGAGCCTGCTCCAGGCGGAAAAGATGGCCGACGCCGATCTGACCTATACGCTCGGCTTGATGACCAAGCACGGAGCCGTGAACGACGCCCTTGACGTGGCCCAGACGTTCTCGAACGAGGCCAAGGCCGCCCTCTCGGTCTTTCCCGATTCATTGCCGCGCCAGGCGCTCTCGGCCCTTGCGGACTACGTGGTGCAGCGGGAGATGTGATGCATCCCCTCGTCAAGCTTGCCAAAGACACAGTCGATCTCTACATCAGGACAGGAAAGATATATGAAGTGCGCGGCGATGAACTGCCGCCCGAACTCAGCGGCCGCGCCGGAGTGTTCGTCTGCCTCAAGATCAGGGGAAGCCTGCGCGGGTGCATCGGCACGTTCCATCCCATGGAGCCCTCGATTGCCCACGAAACCGTGCGCAATTCCATCAGCGCCGCGACCTGCGACCCGCGGTTTTCCTGCATCCGGGCCGACGAGCTGGACACGATAGAATACACCGTCGACGTACTGACCCCTCCTGAAAAGGTTGCCGACCGAAGCGAACTCGATCCGCGGCGCTACGGCGTCATCGTAAAGGCCGGCAACAGGCGCGGCCTGCTGCTGCCGGACCTCGAGGGCGTCGACACCGTCGATTACCAGATCAGCATCGCCACGCAAAAGGCGGGAATCCCGCCGGGGACCGCTGTTGAGCTCTACCGCTTTGAGGTCCAACGCTACGAAGAATGAGCCTTCCCCGTCCCGGCATCACTGCGCGAAACAAAGGGTTTATCCCGATGATTCCCGGTCCATGATTTCTTTCGCGCCCGTGGCATCTGTGCGGTAAAAAAAATCATTCCCGACTGAATCTCGGCGAACTTTTCAACTACACTATAAGATAAGGAGGAAGTAAAACAACGATGGACAGACCGGAACGGACCGACCAAAGCGACACCCAGAAAGCAAAGCTCATTTTCCTTTCCCTTGCAGCGCTCGTCGCGATACTGCTCGTCTGGAGCCTCTATGCCGGGAACAAGGCCAAGGCAGAACGGGATGCGGCGCGGCAGGAATTGGAAACGCTGAAACAGGACAACGCGAAGCTTGAACAGATGCTCCAGGGACAGAACCAGGAGATCGATGCGCTCAAGAAAAAAGTGCAGGCCTATGAGGCAAAAGCCAAGGCGAAACCCGCCAAGAAAAAGGCGCCCGCCAAGAGCGTAAAGAAGACGGTCAAAAAACGAAGATAGCGGCTTTCAAACAACATCGAGATCATATGCTCCCGGCCAAAGGGGTGCACCATGAATGCCATGCAACGAGTGAGTTCCTACGAGTACAAGAACGATTTTCTGTACATCATCATCCGCCAGGCTCCTGAGCTGGGACCGAAGACCTACCTGTTCTGCAGCGGCATCAACACTACCCGGTTCGACCCCCTGTGCTGGGGCAAGGCGGGCATCTGCTCGAATCCGGCCTTCAAGGGCCTCCAGCAGATGCGGGCCGATGTGTCCGGTTTCGCCCTGACCAACGGATACGCCACGAAACCCGCCGCCGGGATCGACTGTCAGTCCCTCTCGCCGCCCGGCGACGGATGGTACCGCGAGTGCATGCTGATCACGGGCGCATCTCCGGCGAACGCCAGGACGGTGCTCGAATTCAGCGTCTCCGACCTGGTCAAGACGGTCCTCTCCGTGTGCGCGCCCCTGGCCAAGCTGCCAGCCAGGCTGCCGAACCCGCCGGCGCTGCAAAAATGGCTCGAAGCGTACAGCATCAGGGATTATGTAACCGCGGCACCACCGCCCATCGCCCGGTTTCGGGACCAGAAATAACAGGCCGCGAAGGACCGCGGCGGAATCGAACACTGACAAGGGGCCTCTCCGACGGAACCCGGGGAGGTCCTTCCTTTTTCCCGACCCTCGAGGCCCGATGCCATGCCACCTCTTGCGATCATCAGGGACGACCGATACCTCGAACACGTTGCCGGCGACGACCATCCCGAGAGCCCTGACCGGCTGCGCGTCATCCATGATCTCATCGATAGAGAATTTTCCGACCTCCCCGTCCTGCTGCCGAGACTGGCCGTGGAAGACGAACTTGCGCTTGTTCATGGCCGGTCCTACATCCGGGCCATTGCCCTGACCGAAGGAAGAGCGCACTCCCGGCTCGACGCGGATACGGGCCTCTCTGCGCGGTCCTGGGAAATCGCCCGCCTCGCAGCCGGCGGCCTGCTCAACGGCGTTGACGCACTGTTTCAAACTCAAAACTCCAAACTCGAAACTCTAAACTCGGTGTTCGCCTTCGTCCGCCCTCCCGGTCACCACGCCGAACCGGCGCGGGGCATGGGCTTCTGCCTCTTCAATAACGTAGCGATCGCCGCTGCCTATGCGAAAAAACAGTTTGGCCTGAAGCGCATCCTTATCGTGGACTGGGACCTCCACCACGGGAACGGCACGCAGCGGGCGTTCTACAACGATCCTTCCGTGCTTTTCTTTTCCTCTCACCAGTATCCCTATTACCCCGGCTCCGGCGACTTCGGCCAGGCCGGCAGCGACGAAGGCGAAGGATATACGGTGAACGCTCCCTTCCCTGCGGGGTTCGGCGATGCCGAGTATGTCCACGTCTATTCCCGGATACTCAAACCTGTTGCGCTTGAATTCCGTCCGGAGTTGGTGCTCGTGTCCGCGGGTTTCGATCCCTTTATCCAGGACCCGCTCGGCGGCATGACCGTGACCCACGAAGGGTTCGGCGCACTTGCCTCCCTTGTACGGGATATCGCGGAGATTGCCTGCGGAGGAAAGGTCCTGATCACGCTGGAAGGCGGGTACCATCCCGAGGGCCTCCGAAGCGGCGTCAGGTCCGTTCTCCAGGCGCTGCTCGGCCGGAACGCTTCCCGCTTCGACAGCGCCCCCGCTCCTGCTGCCGAGCAGGTCGTCCAGCGCATCATCGCAGTGCATAAAAAATATTGGAAAAGCCTGAAGACCTGATCTCACTGCACCTGCAGGGGAAAACTCCTGCTCCGCAATCCGCGAACTGATGAAGCCGCCCACCTGTGTTTGCAGCCCGATCTCTGCTTTGTGCCTTTGTGCCTTCGTGTGAAAAATTGACTTTCTGCGATTTCATCAAACCTGCAACCGGGAAATGAACTCCGGGGCAAAAAAAACGGGAGGAAAGCACAATGCCTTCCTCCCGGATATCACACCTCGTCAGCGCTCCACCCAGTGACCGCTGCCTTGCTTATTTCGCTCCGTGAGCCCGCAGGAAATTTTCCATGACCGGGCGGCCCATCTGCTGCGCAAGCATGAGGGGAGTCATGCCGGACCGGTCCTTTCTGTTCACATCAGCGCCGCGCTCGATCAAGAGTTTCGAAATATCGACGAGCCCGCGCATGGCCGCAAGGTGCAGCGGAGGCGTCTTTACCCCGCACGTCTCTTCATTGCTGTCATATCCGTGATCGAGCAAAAAAGCGGCCAATTTCATGTCCTTTTTCAGGATCGCCGCATGCATCACGGTCTGAATGTCTCCATCCAACTCTCTGCACGTATTCACATTGAACCCGCCGAGAATGAACAGCCGGATCGTGTCGGAGCTGCCCGCGCTCACGGCCTTAAAAAATGAGTCTGACGTAAATGAGACCCCTTTTGTTTCCAGTTCAAGCCGGTATTTGTTGGGTCCGCACGCCTGCACCGTCATCAGACAGCCAAAAACAAACAGCACAAAAATTATTCTTCTCGACACTTGCATGTTTTGACCCTCCCCCCGGTTCGTAATGTGCAAGACCGCATTCTGGAAAAACCTTCGCCGTCCAGCGAAGCTCCGGAAAATTTCGTCCGGCGTTGCGCCGAGCCTGCGCTGCCTGTTCTTCCCGGTCCTTGAAAGGCGCGCTGAAAAGGCTCTCGGTACGGGGAAAATTATCAGAAGACAAAGATTATGTCAAGGAAAGAAGGCCGGGAAAAGAATCCTCAGGCAAATGAAGAGTCTGCTTTATTTTGAAACTTTCCGCAGCAGCGAGTGTTTATGAAAATATTTCCCGTAGCTGGAAATAGGTTCGTAACTGCCGACCATGGTTTTTTAGCAATTCTGCGAGAAGGCCCGTCATTTGAAGTGAAAATCATACAAAGCATAACAGATTGATTTTTTGATCCTGAGTGCCGTTCAAAACTCTTTCGTCATACTATCGCCTGATAGAAAATACATACACTTTCTGAACAGTCGGTATGTCCTGAAGCTCTACTACCCCCCCGGAATCAATGAGATGACGCAAAATCCGACTTATGGCACGCGCCTTGCTCTTATAGAGGGACAACTGCTGCAGCGCAATCCCGCGCCTTTTCATCCCCCGGCTCCGGCCGGGTGGAAAGCGCTCACTCGCGCGTGACACGAACGTGTCACGCATGCGCGAGTTCGCAGTTCCGGGAGGTCGCGTCAATTTTAGTCCCGACAAGTCGGGATGCCGGAGGGGGCTCCACTGTCCGTGATCAGCAAGATCATGTTGTCTCGTACCCGCTTCCCTTTACCCATCTGCGAATCGAGCATCATTGAAACAAAAAGGAACCAAGCACCTCCTGTTGCCGGTTGCCCTCCTCAGGGATCAGCAGCAAGGATTGTCCGCAGAAATCGGACGCAGCACAGGAACGTCCTGCGGGTCCGCCGTTTCAGCACATTGAGAAGAGACTTGTTTGCCGGTGAAGCCGGTTATTCAGGAAAGCAGCACCATGCTGCGATACTACATTATCTGGAGGTACAAAAATGAAGGGTAAAAAAATTTTCTTGATTGCCGCGGCGCTGGCCGCATTCCTGTTCCTGGCACATGCGGGACCGGCAGGGGCCACGTCGAGCCTGTTTACCAGCGACTGTTCAGGCTGCCATTCCGTATCCACCTGTGCGGGGTGCCACGCCCACGGGGTGCATTCCAGTTCTGCAAAAAGCGACTTGAATCTCTCGGCCTCCACGGACAAAACCAGCTACCAGCCGGGAGAAAGCATGAGCGTGACGATCAACGGCGGCTACCGCTCGGGCTGGGTGCGCGCCATCCTGTACAGTGGTGATCCGGCAGCAGGCGGCGTGGAGATCACCCGCAGCACCGGGCCGAGCGGCATCGGCGGAGGTTCGTCTTTTCCGATCACCCTGACGGCCGCAGCGCCTGCTGCGGCGGGCTCCTACACCTATTATGCTTCCTGGTACGGCAATCAGTATGATAAAACCGGCGCATTTTTCGGAACGAAGTGGCGTCCGGATCCCAACAACCCGGATCATGGTGAAGAGTTCGTAGCCCTCTCCTTTACCGTGGCGGGAAGCACGCCCCCTCCGACAGCACCATCCATCACGGTGACCGATTCCGTTGCCCCGACAACTGATCTGCAGATACCTTTTGGAACCATTACGACGAATACAACAGCAGCGCAGACCGTCACGGTCAAGAATGACGGAAGTGCGAATCTTGTGATCGGCGCCATCGGTTCTGCGAACCCTCTCGCCACGCCCTTCTCGCTGAAAAACGACACGTGCTCGAACCAGACCATCCTGCCGGCCGCGTCCTGCACGCTTTCCGTAGAATTTGCACCGACGGTAGCGGGCGCCGCCAGCGACAGTTTCAGCATCCCGAGCAATGACACGGCGAAAAGCACGGTCACGGTAAGCGTGAACGGCAGCGGCGGACAGTCTACGGCTCCGCGTATTACAATAACCGACTCCGTAGCTCCGACAACGGATCTGCAGCTTCCCTTCGGCTCCGTCACGACCGGCGCATCGGCTGCGCAGACCGTCACCGTTAAAAACGACGGGAATGCGAACCTTGTGATCGGCGCTATCGGCTCGACGGATCCTCTTGCCGCACCCTTCTCGCTCAAGACCGACACCTGCTCGAACCAGACGATCGCGCCGGCGTCGAGCTGTACGCTGTCCATCGAATTTGCGCCGTCTTCGACAGGTGCCTTTACTGACAGCTTCAACATCCCGAGCAACGACTCGACCCAATCGACGGTGACCCTGTCAGTGAGCGGGAGCGGATCGTCAACAGCGGTGGCCAACATATCGATTGCGGACACGGTTGCGCCCGCAGACGATCTCAGCATCCCGTACGGATCGGTAAGCAGCGGGAGAACAACCGACCAGTATGTCACGGTCACGAACAACGGCGGAAGCTCACTGATCATCGGCACGGTCGGTTCTGCAAACCCCGTGGCCGATCCCTTCAGCATCGTGTTCGACGGCTGCTCCGGGCTCTCCCTTGCGGCAGGTGAGACGTGCTCCCTTACGGTGCGTTTCACGTCCTCCGGATGCTCCTCGGACTCCGGGACCTCCTGCAACTTCAGCGATAGCTTCGACATACCGTCCGACGACCCCGACACGCAGTCCGTGACGATCCAGCTCTCGGGTACCTCGGCTTCGTCGCACCACAACAACCCCCCGGGCAAGTTCAAGCTCCATCACCCGGCTGACCGCGAGGAGCATTGCGATACGACCGTGGACATGAGATGGGAAAGATCCGAGGACCCGGACGGCGACGAAGTCCGCTATGAAGTGCACTATTCCCATGACAACAACTTCGCGTCGGAGAAGATCGCCTATATGATGCCCCCGTCCATGACAAACGGAAAGTTCTATGCAGGCGCAGGTATGGGTTTCATCTTCTTCGGAGTTGCCCTGGCAGGCACTGTCCGTAACAGGAAACGGCTTCTCATCATCGCCGCGATCCTGGTACTGACCGGCGCAGCGCTGGTCGGATGCAGCGCGCCGACCGTGTCAGCCCCTGCAACGTCCTCCGGCACTGAGGTTTCCAAGCAGGTCACCGGCCTGGAGACTTCGTCAACGTACTACTGGAAGGTCGTGGCCAGTGACGGGAACGGCGGCGTAACGGAAAGCGACGTGTTCACGTTCACCACGAATTGACAATAAGGTCTCAGCACAAAGGGAGAGGCGGAAGCCTCTCCCTTTGTTTGTCTCCCGGTCCCCTGACGGGTCCGCTACAGGTCCGCAATTCCGCACCTTGACAGAGGAACGGTGAACTGGTAGCCTTAAGTCATCCGATCACGGACAATTGCCATGCTCCTCTTCCTGAACATACTCCAGACAGTCCTTCTGGCATTGTTGACACTGGGTGTCACGTACCTTATCTACCGCTCCTCCCGGAGGACGAACAACATGAAGGAGGTTTCCATGAGATACCGCAAAACAGCAGCAGCCGCAGGATTTTTGGCTCTTCTCCTGGTCATGTCGGCAACGCAGCGCGAGACCGGGGACCGGAAGATCCCCACCGCGAGGCGCCGGGAAGATCTACGACGACAGTGGAAGGTCGATCTACTATTTCAAAAACAACCTGAAAAGAAGAATTCCTGACTTCAGGTCCCGTACACGGGACGCTGCGCTGGTGTTCGATACGGGAATAGCCTCCTACGTGGACGAAATCTATTCACGCGGAGTGAAACTTATAAGCACGAATGAGCTGTTGAAAGACATGCAGCTGCCCGTAGGCGAGAAACGCGACGAGATCACCGTTGAGAACGCGAGGCAGACGATATGGCTTGCCGATCAACTCCCGCTGCTGGCAAAGCGATTCGAGCAGTACCCAGACGTGCCGAGATAGGAAAAAAGACCCTGCTTCGCAGGATTTTCTGCTGCATTCCCCCTTAACAGCCTGTCAACCGCCTTTTCGGGATTACGCGCTCTCTACGAACACCGATGCAGGATCTTCCAGATATCCGACGAGCTTCGTCAGGAACTTCGCCGCTCCGGCGCCGTCGTTCACGCGGTGATCGAAGGTAAGGGAAAGGGGAAGGACCTTGCGGATGGCGATCCGGTCTCCCATAACCCAGGGCTTGTCTGCAATTTTGCCCGTCCCAAGGATGGCCACGTCGGGGTAGTTGATGATCGGCGTGGCGTAGATGGCGCCGAATGCTCCGTAGTTGGTGATCGTAATGCTGCTGCCCTTCAGGTCCTCGAGTTTGATCGTCCGCTCCCGCGTCTTTTTGCTGAGGTCCTGGAGCTCGATTGCGAGATCGCGGATGGTCTTCTTCTCCACATTTCTGATCACGGGAACGATCAGCCCCTCCGGAGTATCCACGGCAACGCCGATGTTGTAGAATTTCTTGACTACGATCTCTTCTCGCGCCTCATCAACCGACGCGTTGAACATTTCGAAGTCCATGAGTGTGTGCTGCAGGGCTTTCATGATAAAGGGCATGAAGGTAAGATGGACCCCTTTGCCCTCGAGCGCTTTTTTCTCCTTCTGCCTGAGGTCCCACAACTCGGACACGTCGGCCTCGTCCACCTCCGTAACAAAGGCAGTGGTTCTCTGGGAATAGATCAGGTTCTTCGCGATCGTCTTTCTGACCCCCTTGATGGCGATCCGCTCGACAGGGCCGGCCGGCTCTTCGGCTGCCGCGGGCTTCTTTCCTGCCTTGAGCACGTCGTCGCGGGTAATGCTCCCTTCGGGGCCAGTACCTTTAACGGTCCCGATGGCAACTCCCTGCTCCTGTGCGAAAGCCCGGACAGCAGGCATGGCAAGGACCTCCGTTGCTTTCCCGGCCTGCATTGCTGCGGCCGACGCCGGCTTCGGACGCGGCGGCACGCGGGGTTTCACTTCTTCCTCTTCTTCGGGAAGCTCTCCCACGACGGACACGGACTTCCGGGGCTCTGCAGGCTTCGGCTGCTGTGCCGGCGCTTCGGCGCGGGGCGCGCCGATCTTCTCACCGGCTTCGCCGATGACGAGAAGGACCTCGCCGACCGTGACGGTTTCGCCCTCTTCTTTTCCGATCTTGAGGACCGTGCCGCCTTTCGGCGACGGCACCTGCACAACGGCCTTGTCCGTCTCGAGCTCGACTACGGACTGGTGTTCCTCTACCGTATCGCCCTCTTTGACAAGCCACTTCCGAATCTCAGCCTCGGTGATCCCCTCGCCCAGGTCGGGCAGAATAAACTCGAACGCCATGGTCAATTTCCTTTCCTGTAAACGTGATGATAGGAAGAAAAGCTATGGAACCGCGGAGTCGCGGAGGAAACCGTCAATTCGTACCTTCTCTGAGTCTCCGCGCCTGTGGTAAATCATGGATTTGGACGAATCCCCTAAAATATGAACGCAGCCGCAATGCCAATCGAACGGCCGCCGGTGCGATTCTAGGCGTATTGCAGCACCGTTTCGAGTGCTTTTCTAATTTTATCGATTGATGGGAGATAGTGGTCCTCGAGCTTCGGCAGCGGCAGGACCACGTCGTATGACGCCACCCGAACAATAGGCGCTTTGAGATGGAGCATGGCGAACTCGGCGATCGTGGCCGACAGCTCCGCTCCCAGGCCGCAGGTCGTCGTCGCCTCGTGAACAATCACGACCCTGCCCGTCTTTTTCGTCGAGTGCAGAACGGTCTCTTCATCAAAGGGGCAGAGGGTCATCAGATCTATCACCTCGGCGTTGTACCCTTCCACCGCCTTCATCGTCCGCTGGAGCATGCTCCCCCAGGCGATCACCGTGACGTCGCTCCCTTCCTGGACGATCCGGGCCTTGCCCAGCGGGACCGAATAGTCGATCTCGGGCACATCTTCCTTGACCAGCCGGTAGAGCCGCGTCGGTTCGAGGAACAGAACGGGATCCGGGTCCCGGATCGCGGAGACCAGCAGCCCTTTCGCCGTCCGCGGCGACGAGGGCACAACCACTTTCACGCCCGGCATGTGACAGAAGATGGCCTCGGTGCTCTCCGAGTGGTGTTCGAGCGCTTTTACGCCGCCGCCGTAGGGGGTCCGGACGACGAGCGATGACGGTAAACCGACCGCGAGACCGCGCCCGAATGCGGGCCGCATGGGAGAAGAACTGGTCGATGGCGGAGTAGATGAATCCCATGAACTGGATCTCGGCAACAGGCTTCAGTCCGTAGGCAGCCATGCCGATGGCGGCGCCCACGATGCCCGTTTCCGCGAGCGGGGTGTCCATCACCCGGTCCGCGCCGAACCGGTCGTAAAGACCCTCGGTCACGCGGAACACGCCGCCGTCCTTTCCCACGTCCTCGCCGAGGACCACGACGTCCTTGTCGCGCTCCATCTCTTCCCGCAGGGCCAGGTTCAAGGCCTGGACCATATTCATCGTAGCCATAATCTTTAGAAGTCCTTGAGCTCTCTCGCCTGCCTCTGGGTGAGGGTGGCGTAGGTATAGGTGAACATGTCCTTCGGATCCTGCGGGGCCGCGGTCTCGGCCTTTTTCTGGGCCTCGTCCACGAGAGTCTTTGACCGCGCTTCGATCTCCTTCTGGTACGCTTCCGTCCAGAGCCCCTTCTTCTCCAGAAAAAGCCGCATCCGCAGGAGCGGATCGCGCGCCTTCCACATCTCGATCTCCTCTTGAGAACGATAGCGGGTAGCGTCGTCCGATGTCGTATGGTCCGCCATCCGGTAGGTAAAACATTCGATGAGTGTCGGGCCGCCGCCGTCCTTTCCTTTTGCGAGGGCGTCCTTTGTCGCCTTGTACACGGCAAGGACGTCATTGCCGTCCACCTGGATGCCCTCGATGCCGTAGGCAATGGCCTTCTGGGCTATGGTCTGCGCTGCGGTCTGACGCTCTCTCGGAACCGATATGGCCCATTGGTTGTTCTGGCAGAGGAAGACGACGGGCAGCTTGAAAACGCCGGCCATGTTCAGCCCTTCATGGAAGTCTCCCCGCGAACTGCCACCGTCGCCGAAATACACCAGCACGCCGGCTTTGTCCTTCCGGTACTGTGCGCCTATTGCCGCGCCCACAGCGTGGGGGATTTGAGTGCCCACGGGAATGCTCAAGGGGAAAATATTCATGCCTTCGGGGATCTGCATGCCCCGTTCATCGCCTGCCCAGTACTGAAAGATGAGATGGAGGGGAAATCCCAAGGCAAGGTAAACGCCGCTCTCCCTGAAGGTGGTGAACAGCCAGTCCGGCTTGTCCGCAGCCAGGGCGCTTCCCACCTGCGATGCCTCCTGGCCGAGGATGGAGGGGTAGGTGCCGAGCCGTCCTTCGCGCTGCAGGTTCAGAGCGCGCTGATCAAAGGTCCTTGCAAGGACGAGGGTCTCGTACATTCTCTTCAGTTCTGCGTCTGATATTGATGGAACGAGATTTGCGTCTGCGTTTCCTTTTTCGTCAAGGATAGCAAGACGGTTGACCGAAAAGGGGCCTGCGATCTTCTCCTGCATGCCGTTCTCCTCCCTGTTCTTGAGTATACCATCATCAAGGGTAAAGTTCCTGCTTCCTCCGACTTTTGTCCGACAGAAAATTGACAAAAGCCGTTCGCTCTCGGGACAAAAAAACACCTTCTTCCTCCTCTTTTTCCTGACTTTGCGGAACGTGATATAGTTAATACAGCAGTAGAAACATGGGCGGACGCGGAGCAAAACAGGAGCCGCGGCCCCCGACAGGAGGCGGATATGGCGACTATGAAAGACATGAAGAAAGATTATTGCGATGAAGTATTCACCGAGCTCTCGGCGATCAAGGGCCGGATCATGAAAATGCAGGACAACCTGAAAAACAACTATAAACTCGAAGGCGAACTGGCGGGCAAATTCGAGCGGCATCTCTGCGAACTGGCCGATCAAATCGACTGGAAGCTTCAGATCCTTTCCCATGCCTGTCCCTACGATTGGAAGGGATCGGACGCGCCCGAATACGCGGACAACACCGTTTCCGTGGGACCGGCAGACATTCAGATTCCCGAATTCTCGGGCGGGTATGTCGGCGGTTAGAGCGCCGGAAATTTCAAGAAGAAGAAAGGCCGCCGGAGCCATTTCCGGCGGCCTTTTTCGCTGGTCGAACTACCTCGCCGAAAACGGCCGCGCGAGGGCAACGTGATGCGGAGAAGGAACAACGATGAAAACCTCGCTGCTGTATAAAACTGCATCAGGACTTCTGGTCTTTTTCGGACTGACCCACACGGTCGGACTGTTCCGGCCGCGCACAGGGGCGATGGAGGCGGTCCTCACCTCCATGCGGACGGTCCGTTTTGAGATCATGGGATTCAACCGGACCTACGGGGAGCTCTATCTCGGCTTCGGACTGCTGCTCACCGTGTATCTGCTGTTTTCCGCCGTTCTTGCCTGGCGCATGGGAGACCTTATCGAAGCGTCCCCTGGTCAGTCACGAACCTTCGCCTGGCCCTTTGCCGTATGCCAGACAGCAGTGGCGGTTCTGTGCTGGACGAACTTTTTCCTGACCCCCGCGATCGTCTCCACCGTGATCGCCGTGCTGCTCATACTGGCGGCGATGAAGGCCGGGAGTGCGGGGCGTGAGTAATCGTCCGAATCGGGTGGACTCGCATCCGAAGTCGTCAGCGCCCGCTTTTTCCTTCAGAACCGCATTGCCTTAATGCCGCCGGGATGAAGATCGGATCCACCCCTCCAGTAGCCACACAGCAGGACGGAAACTGCACGAAACCGATAAATTCAATAAATCAGAAGGTTACCATGGCAGCCAACAATCCATTTCTATGTTATAATAAAACAGGAAATTATTGCTTTTCGTAAAATAGTTGTTTTGCTCCCGATTACCCATAGTGCTGCGGACAGAATACGGGGGTTGCCCCTTCCTATTGCGAAGAACGACAACAAGCACAGCGTGAGAATGTCGCTTTCAGGGAGAGTACCGGCCCCTCTTCCTTAACGCAAGCATGCAGGTGCCCATGCATTTTCATCCTTTTCCGACGGACTATGCTTTCAGCTCTCTTTCGATCCAGACGCTGGCGATCGCTGCTGCCCTTTTCTTCCTCGGCATAATTGCGCTTATCCGCGAGAAAGCATCGCACATCAGTGTAGTCTACTTCATACTGACTATGAGCCTGACTGTGTGGCTGTTTTCCTTCTCGCGGATGTACGATGCCTCCGACGCAGACAGGGCGATGTGGTGGGCCAGGGCGGCATATTTCGGCATTACATCCATTCCCGCCGCCCTTTACCATTTCAGCGCAGTGATCCTGCAGGACTACGATCGGGTCAGAAAGAAGGTGCTCGGCCTGTGGCTTCTGAGCGCCGGGTTCATCGCCCTTACGATGCTGACGGACATGCAGTTCCGATCCCTCTATCGATACTCCTGGGGATTCTACCCCCGGTTCAGCTTGACGAGCGCGCCTTTTTGCCTGTACTTCTTTGCGAGCATGACATTGAGCCTGATGAGGTTCGTTTCCGCGACGCGGGCCGCCTCAATGACCCCGCGGCGAAAATCGCGCGCAAGGACTTTGCTGATCTGCGTTCTCGCGGGGTCCATCGGAATCATCGACTTTCTGCCGGCGTTCGGAATTCCCTTTTACCCCTTCGGGTATCTGGGCATTTATTTTTTCGTCGTGGTCTCGGCCTATTCCATCGTCACATACCGTTTCATGGCCATTACACCCGCCTTTGCGGCCCAGCAGATCATTGACACCATGAACGACGTTCTGATCGTCCTTGATCCCGACAGGATCGTCAGACTGGTAAACCATGCAGCATGCTCTCTGTTCGGCCGCCGCGAGCAGGACCTCATCGGAGAACAGCTGTCCAAAAGCATAACCAATCACGGCGATTTCATGCGGCAACTCGAAGCAATCTTCGGCGCGGAGGTTGTCCGGAACCGCGAGATCGAGTACCTGACCCCTGAGAATGAACTCCGTACACTGACGCTGTCCACATCAGTCATGAAAAACACCTCAGGAGAAAGGCTGGCAACAGTGTGCGTAGCGGCTGATATCACGGAGCGCAAGCGAGCCGAGACGGAGCGGGAGGGTCTCATTACAAAACTTCAGGAAGCACTCGCCAAGGTCAAACGATTGAGCGGGATGCTGCCGATCTGCGCCTCCTGTAAGAAAATCCGGGATGACAAGGGGTACTGGAGCCAGCTCGAAATGTACATCAGCGAGCATTCGGAGGCCTTATTCACTCATGGCCTGTGCCCGAACTGCGCGCAGAAGATCCTTGCAGAACTGGACAGTGAACGAAGCGGGCCGGGAGGCAAGGACACGCCTCAGAAGTGAAGTTTGCCCGGCTTCAAGAAATCAACCGGATCAATTCGTCCAGCAGCGCAACCTGGGCGGGAATCATCTTTTGCCGTGCTTCTCCGATCAGGAACCACCCTGCCCGGTCCGCTTCAGGAAATTCCTGCATCCTGCCCGACCGCGGCGGCCATTCCATGGTGAAGGTGTTGCTCTTGATCGAATCTGCATCGCACTCGCCGCGGATTGCCCAGCACAGCACGATCTTGCCGTTCTTCTGCTTTATGGGAGCAAGAGGATGAAATTCCCCTTCAGGCCTGCAGCCTGTTTCTTCCTCGAATTCGCGGCGCGCAGCACTGAGTGGGTCCTCGCCTTCTTCCGAGCTCCCCTTTCGGGATCAGACCAGACGCCCTCGTCCTTTTTTGTGAAGTAAGGCCCTCCTGGATGGACAAGAAAAACCTCGATCCCTGCCGACTCCCTGCCTGTAGAGGAGCAGGCCCGCGCTCGTTTTTTGCATAATTCTGTCCGATCGGCAAACGACTTCCGGAGAGCCCTCTACTCTATGCTCTATGCTCTCTGCTCTCTGCGCCATGCTCTATGCGCTATGCAGAATTTTCGCCTGGTCGCCGCTCAGCGGTCTGTCCCGCATGGTCGATAACGTACTCGATCACCCTGTCTGCGTCCTCCATCATCGCAGTTTTCCCCTTCCCCTCGATGGCAAAAGGGTCATCCCGCAGCTGCCTGCCCGAAAAGCCGAAGTCTGCATAGCGCCGGAGAAAGTGCTCGGGAATCTCCTCGGGCGCTTCCGCGTCGTTCATGACTGCCCAGGCCAGGGTCCAGGCGCGGGCCACGTTCGCCACGTCGTATCCCCCTCCGCCGAGGGCCACCCATTTGGGGGCCAGGGACTTTATCATTGCGACAACTTTGCAGAATCCGTTCGTCGTGATGTTCAGGTGGGTTAGAGGGTCGCTCCGAAAGGTATCGACACCGAGCTGGCTTACGACGATGTCGGGTTTGAACTGCTCGATGAGACCGGGAACTACCGCGCTGAAGGCATGGGCAAAGACCTCGTCGTCCGCTTCAGGCGGAAGCGGGATGTTCACGCTGTAACCCTCTCCCGGCCCCTCGCCGAGCTCCTGCGCAAAGCCTGTCCCGGGAAAGAGGAAGCGGCCTGTCTCGTGCAGGGATATGGTCAGCACCCGGTCCGTGTCGTAGAAAGCCCACTGCACGCCGTCCCCGTGGTGGGCGTCGATGTCGATGTAGGCGACCCGTCTTCCCCGGGCAACGAGCGCCTTGATCGCCAGCACGGGGTCGTTGATGTAGCAGAACCCCGATGCCTGTGACGGGCGGGCATGATGAAGTCCTCCGGCGATATTGAAAGCGATCTCGGCTTCGCCGCTCTCGACAAGGTCGGCAGCGAGGAGTGAAGCCCCGGCCACGAGCAGGGACCCGTCGAAGAGCCCTTTGAAAACAGGGTTGTCGCCGGGCCCCAAACCGTATTCCTCGGCGCCCGACACCTCTTCTCCGTTGTTCGACGCCCGAAGCACATCGATATACTCCCGCGTATGAAAGGTGAGCAATTCTTCAATCCCTGCGGGAGCCGGTTCTCGTACGCGCGGGTCCGAAGGGGCAAGCAGGCCGCAGGCACGGATCAGTTCATAGGTGAGCTTCAACCGGATGAGCTTCAGGGGATGGTTCGCGCCGTAATCGAACTGCGCGAATCGATCGGAATAAATGAACGCGGTCCTCATAAATACCAATATCCTGATTCGTAGCCGCAGGCTTCAGCCTGCGCATAAATTCTTTTCAATCGCTGCATGAAAGTATTGTCAGAAGGCGACCTGCATGCCGGCCGTCAGCCCGGAGAAAGAATCCGTGACGTTCGTGTCGTTCCCCGTGTTCGTTTCGAACTTATAGCCGATGGTAGCGGAGATGACCTGGGTCAAGTATGCCTGGAGCCCGAATTCGAAGATCCATCCCGGACTGTTCTCTTTCAATGATCCCGCAGAGTCTGTCTCCTTGAACTGCGTAAAGAGATACTCGAACGTTCCGTAGATTGAGTAGACCCGGTCGAGGCGGCCGATTCCGCGGATGCCGATCAGCGGACCGGACAAGGTGTCCTTGACTCCCGCGTTCTTGTCTTCAAGAGTCGTGTATTTATAACCGGCCAGCAAACCAACGCCGGGAACCACGTAGAACCCGGCCAGTGCCTCCGTATCTGCACGGCTGAAGGTCCCGGGCTGGGCAGTGCTCCCGACGCCCGCATTGCCGAAGTCGTAATCATTGAGAGAAACAAGATAGGAACCCTCCAGAAACAGTTGATCGCCGAATCTCGCCTCGATCGTCGGACCGAAGAGCGTTGTTACGTCCGAAGTCACACTTGAGAATCCCGGCACCTCATGGGTCCAGTCGTTCACCCACATTTTAACGCCGAGGCTGACCCCGCTGTTCTCCTGCGCAAACGCAGGTCCGGCCCCTGATATCAGCGCAACAGCCATTATCATAGCTAAAATAAATCTGTTCATAATGAAGGCCTCCTCTCGATCGGCCCTTTGCACGGCGAAACATCAACAATAAGCCTGTTTGTATCTATTATATCTCTCTGTGAAGGGAGTTTATCCAGGCTGAGGTTTTTACTTGTTCAACTGCGAGGGGAAGAATTGAGGAGAAGAAAAGGTTGGAGATCCTCAAAAAGAGACCTTTGAAACCACGGATGAACACGGGTAAAATCCTAAGGCAGTAACTCTGTGCGTCGTCCCGTAAAGGCACGTACTACCACTCACCGCCATTCGACAGCACGGAGATATCGCCGGCGGGAAACCCTTCGAGTTGACAATACCTCCGTGGATATCGCCGTACTTGCTTCCGGTCAGGCCGTATTCCCAGACGACAAAATATCTGTTATTGATACTGCCAAAAGCCGCAACCGGGCGGCTGTCGCCCGGATAATCGGCATAGGTAATCAGGATATTATCGTTTGATGCCGTCGTATCGAGCGTGCCGGCCGGCCTTACGACTTGAGTATGGAGCAATTGATCGCGTTTCCGTAATTCCTAAGCAATTTTCTACCGGAAGACGAACAGCCGTGGAGAAAAAAAAATCGTGTCGAGGTGTTTTTCAATTGATGGAGGAAACATGAATCTGGCTGGATACGACGATTATAGGAATATGGCCGATAAAGTCAAGTCGGTTGATAGGGTATATTTGGAGTAGGCTCAGTCCCAATGCGGAATGCGGATTTCTGAAATACGGAATTGGGTTACAGTTGAAAAACAAGGGCCATGAGGACAATACTTTCAAAGTTATAAAAGCAGGCCGGGGCAATCGCCCCCCGGCCTGCCTCTCGTTCCTTCATCAGTTCAACTGCGGAAGACCCGTCGCGTTTATTGCAGCGACGAGCCGCTCGAACATGTGGTCCACGTCGTCGAAATTGTTATACACGGCGTGAGTGCTGATCCTGAAGCCGATCCTGTTGTCCGACAGGTCGGCAGCCCGGTCCCGCCATGTGACCGTTCTGAGGTAGATCTTCGGATCTTCCGAAGCAAGGGCGTTCAATACGCTCTGCATGGCCGTGTTCATGGCCGAGAACTGCGCCGCATCGTCCCTGCCGGCGAAGGGATTGAAGGACGTGAGCGCCGTAGCAAAGGAGGAATCGGAATTTTTCTGGATCCAGAGGGCCCGGCTGCCCCACTGAGCGGCTACTTTTTGTTTAAGATGATTGCCGAGGGCGACGCCGCGGTCGTAGATGTCCCGGATGCCGACGGTGCTGAAGAACGCGGCCGAATCGGTCATGGCAAAAAGCGCCGGAGTGTTCGTTTCTCCGCGGCCCTGCATGGACCCGGCAGGCGACCAGTTCCGGTTGTCGTACCGGACGCTCGGGCTGATGAACAGGTTGCCGTAAGAGCTCCAGTTCCCCAGGTTGAAGGGCGGCAGGCCGGAGCCGGCGTTGCGGATGTAGAAGATGCCCGTTCCCGGTCCGCCGCACAGCCACTTGTGCCCCGCGCCGCAGATGAAGTCCGCGCCGTAATCATGACAATCGACGGGCAGCTGGCCCCAGCCGTGGGCCGAGTCGATGATCGTGTAGGCGCCGTGGTTTCGGGCGAGCGCGGCGATCTCTTTGACCGGCATGCGCAATCCGTTCTTGTAGAAGACCTCGCTCACTGCGATGTACTGCTTGTTGCCCGCTCCGAGGCCCCGGACGAGCTCCTGTCTCGAAAAGAGCCAGCACGTCGGCCTTGGTAGCTGACGACGTGAAGTTCGACGGCAGCTCCACGATGCGCACGTCGACGCCGCGGTAGTCGCGCGCCCAGGCAATGGGGCCGGTAAGGGCCGCATGTTCCCAGTGGGTCGTGATGATCCTGTCGCCGGCGTTCCAGGGCGTGCCGGCAAAGATGAGATTGCACGCATCGGTGGTGTTGTAGGACAGCACGATCTCGTCGGCGTTGGCATTGTACATCGACGCGATCGCTGCCTGGCGCGCGGCGATGGCTGAGGTCGTGATTGGGAGGAGGTCCGGGAATTTTTCGTTGAGATTCGCGCTCCAGTCCCGGGGGTCGAGCGATTTATAAAGATTGTAGACGCCGAGATTGATGAGCGAGAAGAGGGGCTGAGAGCCCGTGGTGCCGGTGTTCATGTGGATGTAATTCTCGGGGAGAGGAAAGGCCTTCCGCACCTGACTCCAGAATTTTTCACTGCCCCGCGCTGCCGTGATCTGCGGAGGGGCCTGGAGCTCGGCAGTTAAGCCCTCCGGCAGATGAGACTGTTCCTCATGTTCCTCACATGCCCGCGCCTGCCGGGAACTGATAAAGCCTGAAGCGAGCGCGGCCATTGCCACGCCCTTGATAAAGTCCCGCCTGCCTAAACCCTGTGCATTCTGCATCAACATCCTCCTTGTGCTTGGATGAAACCGCATTCTGCGGTTTTTAGGTGTAAGGCTAACGTATCGGCATCATGATGGTTGTTTTCAACGGCCAGCGGTTTTCGTTTCCCTCCTTTGTTTAAAAATGTTGTTATTACCTTTTCCTTCCCCTCCGCGCGCTCCCAGTTCAGGCGCTCGTTTTTTCGAGAAGATGGGCTTGGTGCGATTATCAGGGACGATTCGCTTCCTGTCAAGGTTCCGGTAGGTACTTTATTGCGGAAAGGGCTGTCAGAAGTTGCGATTTATGAGCTTCCCTTGCGGGTTTCGGGTGGCGAATGACGCGCTGCGGATTACGGGTTGTACGTTTTGTGTCAGCGTGATACGGATTCCCAACTTGAATCTCGCGCCACGCAATCAAAGAATCAATTTTTCGTTGTTCCCAGGGAAAGGCCCGATATGATGCGGTCGAGGAAGAGCGTGTACAGGATCGCCACGGGAACGCTTGCGATCAGAGCCCCACCCATGAGCGCCCCCCAGTAGAACACGTCGCCCCGCACCAGTTCCGTGGTCATGCCGATGCCGATGGTCTTCTTTGCCGAATCCTGGATGAAGGCGAGGGCATAGATATATTCATGGGCCACGAGCGTGAAGGCGAACACCACCACGGTGATGATGCCCGGAACGGAAAGCGGCAGCAGAATGCGCACCATCGCCCCGGTCCTGCTGCACCCGTCGACAAGGGCCTGCTCCTCGATGTCCTTGGGGATTGACTTGAAGAAGCTCATCATCAGCCAGGTGCAGAACGGGACGGTAAAAGTGGGATACACCAGCACCAGGGACCAGAGGGAATTCTGCAGTCCCAGGATCGACACAATGTGCGTCAGCGGGAGGAACAGCAGCGTCGGAGGGACCAGGTAGGTGAGGAAGATGGCGACGCCGATGCTTTCCCCCCACCGGCCGGCCAGACGGGCCAGACTGAGCGCTGCGGGAACGGCCAGAAGGACCGTGATGATGACCACGGCAATGCCGACTATGAGCGTGTTCCACAGAAACGTCGGGAACAGCGTCTGTTTGAAGAGCAGGTCCATGTGTTCGAAGGTGATCGGCTCGTTCAGCCAGAAGGGATTGTTGGTCGGGCTGAACAGATCGTGGCTCTGCTTGAACATGGTGATGAGCATGATATAGAAGGGCGAGGCGGAAAAAATAACGAAAAAAGAAAGCCCGCCGTATAACCACGTCTGCGAAAGGATTCTCTTCAGCATAGTAAGGAAGATCTCCTGACTCCTGACTCCTGACTCCTGACTCCTGACTCCTGACTCGCCTACGTTACAACCGCCTTCTTCGCGATCCGAAGCACGACCGCAGCCAGCCCGGCCAGGACCGGGAAGAAGAATATGGCGACCGCGGCGCCCTGGGCAAGATCGCCTCCCTGGATCCCCTTCAGGAACGCGAGGCTGGCCAGCACCTGCGTATTGTTGTCCGGAGGACCTCCCTTGGTCAGGACCCAGACCACGGTCATGTCCGTGAACGTGAAGAGCGTCGAGAACAGCACCGTCACGCTGATCACCGGCAACAGGAGCGGCAGGATGATATGGAAGAGGCGCCGGTAATACCCTGCGCCGTCCACCTGGGCCGCCTCGACGATCTCTTTGGGAATCGAGTTCATGCCCGCGATCCGTATCATCGTGGCAAGGGGGAGCAACCGCCACACATGCACCGTGATCACCGACGCCATGGCGAGGCCGGGTCTTCCCAGCCAGTACATGTTGCTCATCGGGCCGAGCAGCGCATCGGGCTTTCCGAGGAGGCCCCAGGTCCGGAGCAGCCAGTCCAGGGGGCTGAACACGGAATCGAGGAACCAGAGGAAGCCGATGGTCCCGAGCGCGATCGGCGCGGTCCAGGGCAGCATGATCAGGAACCGGATCAGCCATTTGAAGCGGAACTGCCTCATCAGGAGCTCACAGAGCATGTTCGAAAGCACGAGCACCAGGCCGATGGAGGTGAAGGTGAAGATGCAGGTGTTCATGAGCGAATGGAGGAAGACGGGATCTCCGAGCACCGCTGCATAATTGGCGAACCCGATCATGCGGAAGTGGGGATTCCCCACCGTGACGTTGCTGAAGCTGTACACGAAGGCCATGATGAAGGGAAAGCCCACCAGGAGGATCATATACAGCGCAACGGGAGCCAGCATCAGCGGAGCGAGGACCGTCTCGCGCTCGAATATGTTCCGCCCGCTCACGGCCGCACCCGCTCTCCGGTCTTCGGATCGAAGCGCCGGAGTTCCTGGCTGCAGACCGCGAACTCGTGCTCATCTCCCTCCTTCAGGTTCAACCGGAAGTTATGGGTTGCAATGACTTTGGTTTTGCCGATGGTCCCGTACACCAGCCGGTGCGATCCCAGGTCCTCGACCCGTTCGACCAGGAGCCGGAGCCGCATGCAGTCCTTGTCCGGCAGCGCCTCCGCCGGAAGGAGCGCCTCGGGGCGGAATCCCACGATCAGGCCGTCCTGCTCCATGAAGTTCATGGGCGGAATGCCGACGAAACCGCCGACGAACATGTTCGCCGGATCATTATAGATCGAGTCGGGCGTCCCGATCTGACGGATCGTGCCCTGGTGCAGCACCGCGATCCGGTCCCCCAGGCCCATGGCCTCTGCCTGGTCATGGGTGACGTAGATGGTCGTCACGTTGATCTCGCGCTGGAAAAGCTTCAACTCCTCGCGGGCAGTATGCCGCACCTTGGCGTCCAGGTTGGACAGCGGCTCGTCCATGAGCAGCACTTTCGGACGGCGCACCAGGGCGCGCGCGATAGCGACCCGCTGGCGCTCTCCGCCGGAGATCTGCGACGGCATCCGGTCCAGGAGATGGCCTATGCCGAGCAGTCCCGACGCCCACTCCGCTTTCTTCCTGATCTCCGCCTTGGGAAGGCCTTCGATGATCAGGGGAAAGGAAATGTTCCCGAAGACCGTCTTGTGCGGATAGAGCGCGTAGCTCTGGAAGACCATGGCGATGCCGCGTTCCCGCGGGGGGAGGTCATTAACGGGCCGGCCGTCGATAAGGATGCGTCCGCCCGTCGGCTTCTCGAGGCCGGCTACGAGCCGCATCAGCGTGGTCTTTCCGCTCCCCGACGGTCCGAGGAGCACCAGAAATTCCCCGTCGGCGATCTCCAGATCGATGCCGTCGACGGCCTTTACGCCTTCAAAGTGCTTCTGAATCCCAACAAGCTGTACGTTCGCCATGAATTATCCTGATAGTAAAGGGTTACACACGAGTCCGCACTTTAATGGACGTCATTCCTGCGAAAGCAGGAATCCAGTGTCTTACTTTAGAAGAGTCGCTGGATTCCGGGTCAAGCCCGGAATGACGGTCAAGAAGAGCCGGACACAAAAGATAGTATGCCCGAACCATGATGAAGCATTTAAATAAGCTGCCACAGAGAGCCCGGAGCTCCCAGAGAAACGCATCTTGCAATTGCCCTTCATCCGAATATCCGCGTTCTCTGCGGCGGATGTAGCCTCTTGATCGAATTATCTTCCTGATCAGGCCCTGTGCACGCCACTTGTCGAAGATCTTCTTGCACTGCTCGGCGGCCTGCTTCACCGACTCCTCGGCGCTCTGTTTGCCCTGGGCTACGCGGGCGAACATGCCCGGCAGAATGAAGGTGCCGAAGATCTCGCCCTCGGCCGGGCTCGACGTGCCGGGGAAGCCCACGTTGACGCTCCACTTCTCCGCGTCTTTAAGCGGCAGCAGCTTGTTTGTCGCCTCGCCGGGAAGCGCGAAGGGGTCCTTCGAGAACCATGCATTGTGCAGGTCACGCAGATGCTTTGCCTGTGCGACTGCGGGATACCCGCGTTCCCCGCCCGGCACCCCGGCGCTGAAGAAGGCCGGCGAATTGTACAGTTTGCTCTCCCACATGGCCCGGTCGTAGTTCGCCACCCGGTCGAGCAGGAACCGCTTTGCCACGTCTGCGTTCTTCTCCGCGAACTTGGGGATCACCGTCACATAGATCACATGCTCGCAGGCCCACGCCGTACCGCGCGGCCCCTTGAGCGCCGGGGTGAAGAACACGTCCTTGGCCACCTCGGGAACGTCCTTCTGCGCCGACCGGTAGGCGGAGATCGAATTCAGGATGTACGATGCCTTGCCAGCAAGCAGAAGCTGATTATTGGATGCCGCGGTCCAGCCGAAAACCTCGGGCGTCATGGTCTTATTGTACAGGTCGATCATGAACTTAACGGCTTCGACGGTATTCTTGTTGTCCAGAATGACATGCTCTTCCGCGTCCTGGATGGAAGAATCGAAGGACCACAGCAGGGTGCGCTCGGCCATGTTCGTGTCCAGCTCCTGGGAGATGCCGATCCCCAGCTGGATGCCCTGCTCGTTCTTGATCTTTGCTCCGTAGACCATCAGATCCTCCCAGGTCTCCGGTCCGTTGGGTTTGCCTGCCTTATCCCACAGGGACTTGCGGTAGTCGCCCGGGATCGATCGTCCAGCCATGGCAGAAGCCGTAGTATTTCTTCGTATAGGCATTGTACGTGCTTCGCGTTGCAACCGGAAGCTGCTTCCCGAACCGCTTCACCGCCTCCTGGTTCAGGTCCGTCAGATCCATCACGCTCGGTTCGAAATCGGACGGAGGATCGATGAACTCCACGATATCGTGTCCCTTTCCCGGCGGCGACCTCGGCGGCGAACGTGCTCCGCAGGTCCGCGAGCCCGATGTGATCGACGATCACGTCCACATTATTCTTCTCGCCCCATTCCTTCGCGTACTGGTCATACCACTTGTCATGAGTCGGAACAAAATGGCTCCACTGCAGGATCCTGCAGAGTCCTTCGCCCCGGTTGTCTGCGCGAAGACCTTGTTCAAATCCAATACCGACGACCCGACTGCGAGGCCCGCGGCGCCTACTCCCGCTTTCTTGATGAATTCACGTCTGGTTACCTTCTTCATAGTATCCTCCTTTGTGATAGTACCTGTTCATGCGATCACACGATCCGGTAATGTCCTGCCTCCGAAGGAAAACCACTGCATTGGGATATGAAATCACAAATCCCTTTCGAATGCAAGGCCAAATTTGCGCCGGAGCATGCCGCCCCCGCGCAGGCGCTACAGTTCCTTCAACCGCTGCCGGTAGGTATCGTAGTTCGGCACCAGCCGGCTGTACTCCGACGTCATCAGCATCGACGAAATCATAAAATCCGCACTCGCCCGGTTGCAGGCAACAGGAATGTTCCAGACCACGGCGATCCTCAAAATGGCCTTCACATCGGGGTCGTGGGGCTGCGGCTCCAGCGGGTCCCAGAAGAAGATCAGGAAATCGATGATGCCGTCTGCGATCTTCGCGCCGATCTGCAGATCTCCGCCCAGCGGGCCGCTCTGGAGCTTCGTGATCTCCAGGCCGAGCTCTTTTTCCAGGAGGCTGCCTGTCGTTCCCGTGGCATAGAGCCGGTGATGGGCAAGGAGCTCCCGGTTGAACTTCGCCCATTCCAGCAGGTCCTGCTTCTTGTTGTCATGGGCGACCAGAACAATGTTCTTTTCCTGCGCCATGTCTATTTTTATGTAGTCGCTCATTCTTTCCATACAAGCGTCCGCCCTTTTCAACGTCCGTCAGGGCATCGGTTACTGCGCCAGGTACTCCGCCAGGTCGAGCAGCCTCCGCGCATACCCGTATTCATTATCATACCAGGCGAGCACCTTGACGACACGGTCCCTGAGAACACGGGTCGCGCCCGCGTCGATGATCGAGGAATGTTCATCACCCACGATGTCCGCCGAAACCAGCTCGTCCTCGCTGTAGCCGAGGATGCCGCGCAGATCGCCTTCCGAGGCCTTTTTGAATGCCGCGTTCACGCTCTCCGTGGTCACATCCTTCTTGAGATGGGCCGTGATGTCCGTCAGCGACCCGTCGGGGATGGGGACGCGCACGGCCAGGGCGGACATTCTTCCCTTCAGCTCCGGCAGCACGACCTGCGTTGCCGTGGCGGCTCCGGTGCTCGAGGGAACGAGCGAGACCGCCGCGGCGCGCCCCCTTCTCCGGTGCCGGGGAGAAGACTTGTCGATGAGCGCCTGGCTGGACGTGTAGGCATGGATCGTCGTGGCCGTCAGGTACTCGATGCCGAAGGAATCGAGCAGCACCTTGGAGGCCGTAGCCAGGCAGTTCGTTGTGCAGGAGGCGTTCGAGAGAATGTGATGGTGCTCAGGATCGTACAAGTGCTCATTGACGCCCATTACCACAGTCAGATCGGCGTTCTTGGCGTCCGCGCTGATGATGACCTTCGAAGCGCCGGCTTGCAGATGCTGTTCCGCTTCATCCCGCCGGAGAAACAGACCCGTGCATTCGAGCACGATATCGACGCCGTGCCTGCGCCAGGGAAGATTTTTCGGGTCCTTTTCATGGGAGATCTCGACCCGCATGCGGTGAGAGCCCAGCTCAAGGTAATCGGGACCCGCGTGGACCTCAAAAGGCGCCCGCCCGTGAACGGAGTCGTATTTGAGAAGATAGGCGAGATCGTCGATCGGCGCCGGGCTGTTCGCCGCCACGATGACGGCCTGCTCCGTTGGGTTTTCCACGTAGAGCCGCAGGGCCAGTCGGCCGATGCGGCCCAATCCGTTGATGGCAATAGTTTTCATGTTGTCGCCTCTCTCCGAGGCGCTCACTGGGTGTCCTTTGTCTTTGTATGGCAAGGGAGAACCGCGGATGAATCATCTGAATAAATTATACCAACATTCAAGAGGCTTGGCCGGCGTGGATTAAAATACTCATGCACGCTCCATCCTCTGAAGCTCTGGCTTACATCTGGTCGATATTCTTCGCGCCGGACCATGCAGGGGTGCCTGTATTGACATCCCGAAAGACCAGAACATCGCCACCCCTGGTCACTTCCGCTGCTATGAGCGACGGATTCCCCTGGGAGCTCACCTTGGATCCTTTTATTTCCACAGTGTCACCGGCCTGGATCTTGACGTCCCGGCTGTCAACGTACCACCCCGGACCGAGATAGACATCGATCGGGCCGGCATCCATTTGAACGATGAGATATACGTCGTAGGACGTTCCGCTCTGGGGAGTGACCCGCTCCACTGCCTTCACCTCACCGCTGATCGTCAGCACGGTCTGTGCATTATACAAGGCGCCGCTCCCGCCCCTGCCTCCGTACCCACCGCCGCCCCTCCCGCCGGAGCCGCCCATGCCTCTGCCTCCGCCGACCGGTCCTCCCATCCCGCCCATGGGCTGGGCAAAAGACGTAGACATCATGGCCAGAAGGGCGGCTGCAATCACTATTCCTATAACTTTCAGTTTCCTCATCATTTCTCCCGCTTTTTCATGAGCGCCTGCCCGTCTGTCCTCACCGGACTGCGGGCAACGCCATGCAATTCCGTATTCTTGCCCTCCGCCTCATGCTCCGCCACAAGCTGCACGTATCCTCGCCCAAATGCGAACACGATGAAAACAAAAACATGCGGATTGGCCCTCTAATTAAATTGTACCAGTATTCAACATAGAAAAAGCGACGTGAGGCGACAAAGAAGCGACGCAAGGACGACGAGAATCGACCGGGCAGCGACGTAAGGGGCAGGAATCGAACCAGTCGTTTTTCGTCGCATCCCGTCGGGGGTACGTCGGTTTCCGTCGGCCTTAAGGTTCCCGACCGGGAAAGCAGACGCCGGAAAAAATGAGGCCTGTCGAGCCGTCAATGCTGAGCTGCGTTCCCTCCTCCACCTTGACGTTCCCGATCATTGCCGACCTGCCGTTGTTGCCCGTTTCGATCGCGAGGTCTGCGGAGGCAAGAACCGCGGCAATGCCGAAGGTGTGCGCGAGGACCGCGGCGTGCGACGTGACCCCTCCCGATGCCGTAACGATGCCCCTGATGAAGGGCATGAGCGGGACGTCGTCGGTGTTCGCCGTTCTGCGGATGAGGATGACAGGCATGCCGGTCCTCTCCGCCAGGCTCCTGACCTCCTCCGGAGTTTCGCCAAAGGACGCCGCGCCGCTCAGCGCTCCGCCGTTCGCCCCGATGCCGCGACCGATCACGCGGGACTCCATCCTGCAGATCTCGTCAAAGGTCCCGGCCCGCTCCTCGTCCTGAACCATTCTTCTTACCTGGAGGACGTACAGCCGGGGCACGTTGCTGCTGTCGCGCGTGTACGTGACTTCCACTTCCTGGGGAAGGCCTCCGAACGCTTTCTCGACGGCTTTCGCCAGGTCCGCGTGCCTGCGATAGAGCTCCGGATCGCTCTCTTCGAGGCTCATGGCTTCGGCCCCGGCCTGGCTGCGCGACAGGGGGCGGCCGGTGGTCCTGCCCGAAGCGAGATCGTCGCCGCTGGCGTTCTCCCGCGTCTCTCCGTAAACGACCGGTTCGAACGTGGCAGGGTTCCGGGTAAAGAACACGGACACGCCTGCCCCTTCCCGGTTGCCCGAAACCATCTCCATCAGCGTGGCCGATGTCCCCCACTTTTCCGACGTGCCGGTTGCTGAACGGAACTGACGGGCCCGATCGCTCTCCCAGGAGGCATAGACGGCCCGGATGCAGCGATGGAGCTGTTCATAGGCGTCAACGGGTACCTCGAAGCCCTTCGGTATGCAGGCCTTCGCGATAAAGTCCGACGATCGTCTTGATCCGCTCCGCGCCGTCCTGTGCGCATCGGGACCGGCTCGTTCCGGCCCGTACGGCAATATTCTCGAAGAACGCGATGCGGCAGCCCGAGCACAGCGGTCCCGTAATGCTCGATGAACCTGCGATAGGAATCCCACGCCGATGCGGGATCGCCGGTGGAACGGATGAATGCCGCGAGCGTATCATCATTCATGCCGCAGTAGAGGATCGAATTCAGGATGCCGGGCATGGAAGGATAAGACCCGCTCCGGACGGAGAGGAACAGCGGGTTGTTCGTGCCGCCGAACACCTTGCCTGTCCTGCGTCTCGATGGCTTGCACGGCGTCTCTCACAAGGAGGAGAAACGGTCAGGGTCCCTTTCGAGCTCCCTTCCCCCGTCGTGGCGCGCAGGCAGGACCACGCCGGCAGGCACGGGAAGGCCCCTTCTCCTTCGCAATGACAAGGTTCCTGGCCTTGCTGCCGAGCAGCAGGGACGAACCGTCGGGCGTCGTCGATCGGTGAGCCGGCTGGATATCGAAAAAGCCTTCGTGCCGGTGGCGTTGGGTCTTCCTCCCCGAAATCACGGTCCGCCCGCACGCGGAACAGCGTTGTCAGGGCATCAAGAAGCCGGTCGGACTCTACCAGGCCGGGAACGCTGCTCAGGATGTTCCGCATAACGATGTCCGCGGCCTTGTCGAGAAATCGAGCGAAGCGGGACGTTCAAGGCCCGGAGGTGCTCCGGAAGATCGTCGCGGGGGAATCGCAGCGACGCCTCTTTCAGCGGGCCGTGAAAAGTCCGGCTAAGGGACGACACAGCCACGCCAGCTCCTTCTGCCACATCTTCAGCACATCGACGACCTGCGGCCGGAAGACAGCCGGGCCTCCTCCAGGAGTCCACGACGAACTCGTCGATCCGGACGTTCTCCATGCCGTACTGTTTGAGCGCCTTCCAGGCAGCGCTCAGGGAGGCGAGCCATCGCTCCGGAGCTCCTCGTTCCAAGGCCTCCCGTTCCCTTCTGCTCAAGCTCCGACAATGACGGACTCCAGAAGTACCGGGATCTCCTCCCCGCGCCGCATCATGTCGCAGAGGGCGTCGAATTTCGGTTCGTGATACGATCCCAGCACCGAGGGGATGCCGAAGGCGATGTGTCGTCTTGAAATAGAGCGATTCCTGCGGTTCCGTCCTTTCCGGGGACAGGACGACAGGGTCAAGCGATCCTCAAGCTCCGTGACAGCCTTGAGGAGGCCGGCATGCACATCGCCGATCGGCAGCGTCCCGGCTCACGAGAGAATATTTCCGGGAAATCTTCCTTGTACAGTTTGCACAGGAGCTTCACTTTCGTGCGCGCCTCATGATCTGAGCCGTCGTCGTCGCGAAAACTGGCGTCGATCGCCGGGTCGGTGAGCTGCAGCACCCGTTCAGGATGGAGACCCTGTTCGTCCAGCACGCCGGCGGCCTGGAAAAAGGAGGTGATGACAGACGAATACCGGGTCAGCTGTCTTCCGGTCGCGACTTTGCCAGCATGTCAACAGGAACAAGGTTCTTCAGGACCTCGACGGATCGCACCCACCCAGGACCGGATGACTTCCTCGATCAGGCGGACGTTGTTCCCGCTCGCATTCACGTGGACCTGTTTCCGGAGAAAATAAATGACCGGATCGTTGCCCCAGGCGTCGAGTTCCGTTGAATAGTCCCTGATCCTGCTCGACCGCTCCCACGTCGTGGAAATAAACAGGAAGCTGCGCGAGCAGGAGGTAGTTGAACAGAAAACTTCTTTTCATGGCCAGGCGAATTCAGATAAGCCGAGATCCGGCGCTGGAACAGCTGATCATCGGGGATCAGCACGCCGCCTGCGGCGAGGTTGGCGTCACCCGGACCAGAACGCTTTCGAGCAAACCGTCCCCGGACCCGAGCAGATCCATGAACCGGGTCCAACAGTTCGAGGTGCAGGGGGTCCACGATCTCCGCCCACGTGTCCGGTGAAATGCCCCGCACCCGCGCGGAAGGGATCATGATCCGGCGGAGACCGTCGAGGTATTGCACGATGAGGTCTTCCCGGCCCGAGGAAAGGACCGCCCGGGCAAGGCGGGGGGCCAGCATGATCCGCTCCCGTACGAGGGGTCGGCTTTCGTCGATCCTGCGCAGGAGTTCCGTGCATACGTCGATCCGGCCGATCAGATCAACGGCAAATAATGCGGGGAACGGACGTGCTGAACGTTCCGTGCCCGTGGAGACAGTGCCGACACGGAGGAGAGGCAGGCGGCGACAGCGGCTCGAGAAAGGGCCGACTGGTTCGGTTCCTGCGCCAGGTCGAACAGGAGCTCGACCGCTTTCCGGTCGTCGAGCATGGCGAAGTCGAGGCGTGCGATGAGGTCGAGGGCGCCCCGGGCATCACCGCTCCGGAGCCGCTGCTGCGCCCCGTCGAGCGACTGGAGGATGAGCCGCTGTCCCGGCCCTCCGAACCGCTTCAACAGTTCGAAGTCCTCCGGGGGAAGGAGCGCGGCAAGGGGCGCCAGGACGGCTTCGGCCGGGAACTTGAGTGCAGTCTGCGCCTTAGCGAGGGCATTGATGAGGAGCTGCACTGCTCCCCCCACATCGATGGCCGGAAAGGTCGAGTGGATCTTTTTGAGGGACTCGAAACGTGCGCCGCCCATGGGGGGCCGGATCGATGGATGAACGGGTCAATGCATCCACCCAGAGTTCGGCAAGCGGCCGCAGGCCCGAAGTATCGCCCTCCTGTTCGAACAGCAGGTCAAGAAGATCGAAATAGTTGGCAACCGGCTTATTCCGGTCAAGAGGATCGGTACGCTCTGCAGCAAGGATCAGGAACCGGACAAGGACGGGGAAGGCCCGGAAAAAAGCGGCCCTCTCGCTCCAGAAAAAATCGCGGGCAAAACCAGCCGCCTCTTCTGAAAAAACAGGCCAGTTCTTCTTGGTCGAATGGACTTGGGAGACGATCTCTTCCGCCTTGCGCAGCAGCCCCACCTTGTCCCGCAGCGGAGTTGTGATGAGCGCAAGATCGACGCCCGCAAGCTCCCGGGAAAGCTCGACTGCGGACACATACAGTCCGCCTGCGCTCTCCTTCTTGAGCAGAAAGGTCCCGATGTGCCGCCCCGACTGCACGATGTCGATCTGAAGGTCGCGGCTTGCGGCAATCTGCGTCCTGTCGGCAGTAAAAGAAAAAGCTCCGTTCCCGGCGAGGTCGACACGCGCGAGCTCGATGCCGCTCTGGTTCAACGATGCTTCGTACCGTCCGTCGGGAAGGGCCAGGACCGTCCCCTGGAGCGACGTTTCCGCGCCCCCGTCGGTCATGCAAAAATCTTTCACCACGAGGGACCGCAGGGATCCTTTGTAAGCAGTGGATAAGGTACCCACAAGGTAATCAAGACTGCAGACGGTATTTTTTGTCTGGACTGCGTTCGTCATGTATTCCCCGCCTTCCGGCGTCTGATTCCGCATTCCGAATTTTCTATTGAGGACTGAAGGAATCGATGTGTCTTATCTTGAGGGATGTATTGCGAGTTGAGGTAATTTCTTCTGCAGGCGCACCTTCCCCCTTTCGTGTACTAAGGTGCGATCGGGGACTACGTACAGCGGGCTAAGCCTCTACGTAGCAGAGATCATTGTCGCCGAACTGGCAATCATCCAGGAAGTACGATCTGCTCGCCGTGCCCTTTGATCGTGGACTTGATCGCCTGAAGCGCGCCCGTCTCTGCATGGGGGATGTCGGGTGCCTGTTCCGGGAAGCTCACTACAATTTCATCGTCATCCCTGAAAGCCCTGACCTCGTAAGCCTCGGTCAATGTTTCCCGTTCATCCTTTACGAGACGATTTACGAGCCCTGCCATAAAACTCGCCTCCTCTCGGACTTCGGTTCCTACTTTGATTATAACACTCGAACGAGGGCGGGCGAAGACGGGGGCTAGCGTAGAAGAAGGGTAATCCCAAAGGCCTACGAAGAGAGCTACTAATAAGAGAGTTGGTTTTTGCTGACTGGTGGGCTCTCGAAAAGGACAGAGTGTCGCTGGATGATATGCACATAAAAAAGGGGCTACAGCTTTAGCTGCAACCCCTGAATGAGTTTGGTAGCGGGGGCCGGATTTGAACCGACGACCTTCGGGTTATGAGCCCGACGAGCTACCGGACTGCTCCACCCCGCGATGAGAGATGCATAATATAGGACACATCTTTGAATGTCAAGAAAATTATAGCTCTTTCAACCGGTTTTGTACCGGGAAACGGGTGTCCGGACCGGTCCGCCGCACCTCCGCACCTCCCCATGATCTCTTTGGACTTGACAAGAGTGGGCGAATCTGATAATTTGACATGCATTATTACAAGCTCTGAATGACCCAAAAATCACTGACGAAGGGAGGTGAAACTAAATGAAGAAGATTATTGCTCTTTTCACGGCAATGGCATTTGCTCTGACCCTCGGCGTTGCATTCGCAGAGGAGCAGGCAGCCCCGGCAGGCGCCGCCCCCAAGACGGAGGCAGCCCCGGCAAAGAAGAAGGTTGCTAAGAAGAAAAAGAAGGCAGCGAAGAAGGCAGCCGCCGAGACCAAGGCAGCTCCGGCAACGGCTGGCACCGGCACGAAGTAAGCTTCACCATACCGCCCTTTCATTATTCCAGGCGGGAACAACTGTTATTGTGATTGCAGCACTTGATTTTCGGCAGGCGGAATTTTCCGCCTGCTTTTTTTTGCCCCTTTACTCCCACCAGAGAAACAACCGGTTCGTTTTCCTGATCTCCCGTATAAGACCGTCTACTGTGCCGGGTCCCTGGTCGACGGCATCGGGACTGAACGCGTAGACGTCCTCGGCAAAGGCCTTCATATCTTTCGGCAGGGTCTTGAACTCGATCTCCACCCAGTCGTTTGTCCGCGCCCACGATCTCGAAAGAAAAGACCTTTTCCCACTCCTGCAGCTGCTCGATGACATCTTCATTGGAAATATCGTAATCATTCCCGTTCGTATTCATGATGCGCAGGATCTCGAGCTGGTCCGTCCCCTTGAGGACTCCGATCTTGTCCGTCTTGATCCCTTCGTTCATCTCGACTACGAAGGGGATATAGTGCATGGGGGCCAGCTGCCTGCGGAGGCGGGAGAGCACGTGGTCTGTCTTGTCCTCTGGAATCGATGCCGCAATGCCCTGGGCCATGATCTGATAGCCATCTGCATCATAGCCGATCAGGCGCTGAATGCGCTCCTGCGTCTCCGCCTTGACCATGAGAAGCACACGGCGGTCGAATCCTATCTCATGGGCGATCTCCTCTGCAGCAGGTGAGAGGGTCTCGGCCGTGGCTGTCGGGGCCGTAACCGGAGCATGGGGGGCTTTGGCCGGGTGGGTGGTGGTCCCCCCGGAAACAATACTGCAGGTAGGTTTGCTGACAGCACTGCACGTAACACTGCTGGAGATGTTTTTCGCGGGTGCGCCTGGTACGCTTGTTGTCGAGCCGGTGGAAACGCTGCCTGAGGGTTTACTGCGGACGGTTTCAGAGCCTGGAGCGGCGCTGCTGGCGGCACCGGCGGAGTGGGAGCCGGTTCCGGAGCTTATCACGCGGCCGTCCGCTCCCATCAGGACCAGCGCGGCGCAGGCTGTGGTGAATACGGTCAACGACTGAAGGAACCCCTTTACCATAGTTCGGCTCCTCTCTACTAGAGGCAAAATCGAGTGATCGCGGCGAAGAGAATACAAGAGGGGAACATCCAAAAACGCCGGCATTGTACCACAGACCGGGGGCCGAAACAACTGCATTATCCGTTGCTGCCTCGACCCATTCAGATATCCCGGGACGGGCAAATATCGAACAAAACGCAGGATTGATGGTCGGGATTCCGGGCGTGGCAGACGGCCCGACCGTGATAGATAAGGAGCCGCGACAGATTGCTCCAGTCCTTTTGGGGAGTGACGGCCGTCAGGTCCTTCTCGACCTTCACTGGATCGTCATGCTTCGTCAGGCCGAGCCGGAATGCCAGCCGCTTGACATGGGTATCCACGGCGATCCCCTCGTTGATCCCGAAGGCTGCCGACAGCACGATGTTCGCCGTTTTCCTTGCCACGCCAGGAAGCGTGATGAGATCCTCCATGGTCCGCGGCACCGTACCGCCGAACTGCTCGATCACAAGCTTCGCCGTCCTGTTGATGTTCTTCGCCTTGTTCCGGTAGAAGTTGACCGAAGCCACGTCTTGCTCGAGCTCTTCCGGCTTTGCCTTTGCAAAATCCCCGACTGAGCGGTATTTCCTGAAGAGCTTCTCCGTGACCTTGTTGACCTGCACGTCCGTGGTCTGTGCGGAAAGGACCGTCGCCACGAGCAACTCGAAGGGCGTGTTGAAGTTGAGCGCCGTAAGGGGCTTTCCGCCGTATTCCTTCCCGAGTTTTTTCAGTATCGTCGCAACCTTCTTTTTTGAGTCCATGAATCCTCCCGCTTCCACAGGGTAAAAGAGTATTAACCCGGATAAATCAAAGCTAAAGGCATCTCGCGCAAAGCCGCAATGGCGCAAAGAAAACCTTGAAGTAAAAATTGGATCGAAAGATTTGGCCTTTCTTCGCGTCTTTGCGGCTTTGCGCGAAAAATACTCCTGCCCTTTTGAGAAACTGATTTGCCGGAGCACCAGGAACATTTTACCATGAAGAACAGGCGCCCGCTGTTCCTGGTGCCCTACTCCTTTGTCATCCCTTCGTTCCTCAACCACTTCCAGAACACCGGCACCAGCGCGAACAGCGCCAGCGCTGCGAAGGCCGCGAGCACTTTCAGAGACAGGATCTCCGAGGGAGAATTGATGGAGCCGATCTGGCTCCCGGCAAAGGCGAAGACCGCGGTCCCGGGGATGATCCCCACCGCCGTGGTCCAGAGAAAGGTGCGGAGCGGGACCTTCGTGAGGCCTGACAGGAAATTGATGAGGAAAAAGGAGAACAGCGGTATGAACCGCAGGGTCAGGAGATAGCTGGTCCCGTTCTTGTCGATCTCGCCATTGAACCTGCTAAGTTGATCGCGGTATTTTTCCTGGAGCCTGTTCCCCAGCAGATAGCGCGCCGACAGGAAGGCAAGCACGGCCCCGGCTGTAGCGCCTATATTCACATAGACCGTAGCGGCAAAAGTGCCGAACAACAGGCCCCCGCCGAGGGTCAGGATGACCGCGCCCGGGATCGAGAGCGCTGTTGCCAGCACGTAGACGGCGATGAACATCATCACCGACAGGAGATAGTGCTCCTGCACGCCTGCGGCAAAATCGTCCCGGTGAACACGCAGGTTCTCGAAGGTCAGTACCCTGCCGAGCGGTGAGAAGCGAATGAGCGCGATCAGCAGGATGAAAAGTATCAGCAGCACGATGCGTTTATTGCGCATGGTTCTCTCGATCCCTGCGGAGAGTCAACGATGCTCCGCATAATGAGTATGTTGACGCGGCCTTCGAGTCATCGCGGAAAAGCGTGGATGAGTGGCTGCGGTTGGATCAACGACGGAACGGCGTAGCCAGAAACCCCGGAAGGCCCTGCCAGTACTGCTCCCGAAACGCCGTGAGCCCCAGCGTTATGGCCCGCGTGTCCTCCCTCATCCTGAACGTCCTGAAAAGCCGGTCCCAGCACGACAACAGACTCGTAAAGTTCGAGTTCAACTCCGGCCCTTCGATCGAATGGTGCACCCGGTGCATGTTCGGCGTAACGACCACGGTCCGGAGCACCCGGTCCCCTCTTTCGGGCAGCGCCAGGTTGCTGTGATGGAACAAGGTGGCCAGGTTGAGCATTGTTTCGAACAGCACCAGCTGGCCGAAGCTCATACCGAGCGCGATCACGACCGGCAGACGGAAGAACGTCGAGAGGACCAGTTCGCCGGGATGAAAGCGCAGGGCTGTCGTGGTGTCCATGTTCACGTCCGCATGGTGCGCCCGATGGAACAGCCAGAGAAACCCTATCCGGTGATTAGCCCTGTGCCAGGCGTACATCCAGACGTCGAAGAGAAGGAACACGAGGGCCGCTCCGGCCGGGCCTGGAAGACTGATCATCCGCGTAAGTCCCACCGAGTTCTGCTCCGCCCAGGCGATCGTCGATGCCGTGACGCCTGCCAAAGCGAGCTTCGTCAGGACGCCGTTCAGGACCGCCGTAAGCGCGTGCGGGAAGGCATGCTTCAGCCGGTTTCGGCGGCCGCGGTAATGGGGGTAGAAGCCTTCGAGTATATATATGATTATAACCGCGACGATGATCAGGAGCGGTTTCTTGTCCATAATGGCTCCCCGGGGAACAGCCGTTCCCTGTTGTGAACGAGATACTCAATTGTCCTCGATCCACGGCTTCCCGATCCTTCCGCCCGCGCAAGAAGCGCCCGCAGACCCCCCAGATCGTCCACATCGGTCCAGGTCGGCGTAAGATGGACGCGGACCGACGCCTCTCCGAGGATCCGGAGCGTGTCGCGAAGCACCCGGTCGGTGCTCCAGGGGATGCCGAGGAACGCTGGAGGGAAAAACCCCGTTGCCGTAAACCCGACGAGGTAATAGCCGCCGTCGGTCGAAGGGCCGATGACCGCATCACGATCCTGGAGAGCGCTGATTGCTTCGGCCGCCACTGTTCGCGGAAGATCGGGGATGTCGGTCCCGAGCAGCACTGCGCGGCCGAAGCCCTCGGCAAAGGCTTCTGCAAAGGCCCGCTCCATGCGCTGCCCGAGATCACCCCCCTGCTGGGGCCGCAATTCATAACCGGGGCCGAGCCAGGATGAAACCGCGTTCTCTCCTGCCGAAGGATCGAAGCAGATCCGCAGAGGAACATCAACCGAAGTCACCATGTCCAGGGTGTCCAGCACGAAGCGCTTGTACAGGTCGAGGGCGGCCTCTTCGCCCACCGCTTCCGCCAGCCGCGATTTGACCCTTCCCAGGACCGGGGCCTTCATGAACAGAAGTATGATCGGATTGTCGTGCATAGATCGCTCCGGGAAAACCCTTTAACCACAGATACACAGGGATTGCGTAACCACGGGCGGCTTCGCCGCGCACGGTCAGAAAATTAAAACCTTCTGAAACCACAGATTAACACAGATGGACACAGATAAAAAACTTTACCAGATATAAAGGCCCTCGGGTTAAATCCGTGTTTATCAGTGTTCATCCGTGGTTACAAACTTCTCGTATTGGGTTTAATCCGCGTTCATCCGTGGTTACATGAACTTCTGCTGCGTTATTTCAGTATCGCACAAACCTGCCGGGGATTCAAGGTCATCGCAAAGGTCGCAGTCCGCGGTTGATCGCCGCTCCGGACGCCGGGGCATTTGTTGACTTATCCGTCCCCGTTCTGGTATTATCAGGCCATGCCTCTATTCGTTTACAAAGCGGTGCGTGAGGACGGAACGTCGGTCACGGCGGAGGCCACGGCCGCTGACGACGGCGAGCTTCGCCGCGAGCTCGAGGGAAGGGGCTACCTGGTCCTGAGCCTCAGCAAGAAGAGCCAGGGCTTCGGCAGCCGCGGCGCCGGCGCCAAGGAGTTCCTCCTCTTCAATCAGGAGTTCGTCACCCTCGTCAAGGCGGGCCTGCCCATCCTCCAGTCACTGGAAATCCTCCAGAAACGAATGGAGAATCCCCGGTTCCGCAGCACCCTCGAGGAGATCATCCACGACATCCGCGGAGGCACGGCGCTGTCCGACGCCATGGCGAAGCACCCCGCGATCTTCCCGCCGCTCTACACCTCCACGGTTCGCGCGGGAGAAAAGAGCGGCGCGCTCGTCGACGTCATCAAGCGGTATATCACCTATCAGAAAAAGATGATTGCCATCATGAGCAAGCTGAAGATGTCGCTGGCCTATCCGACCTTCCTCGTCGTCGCCCTCGTGGCGGTCCTGGGGCTTTTCTTCTTTTACGTCATTCCCAACTTCACCCGGATGTACAGCGACCAGGCGGGTTCCCTTCCCCTCCTGACGAGCCTGCTGGTGTCCTTTACCGCCATAGTTACCCGCTTCGCGCCGCTGATCGCGGCCGCAATCGTCGCAGCCGGCGTGGGGATCCATTTCTGGAGAAAATCCGATTCAGGCCGCAATACCATCGATGCGGTCGTGCTCAGGATCCCCCTTCTCCGTTCGATCATTACCCAGTACCTGCTCGCGCAGATCACGCGGACGCTGGCAACGGTGATCCGCGGCGGCATCCCGCTGGTCCAGGCGCTCGAAACGACGGCGGGGGTGATCAGCAACCGTTCCATGGCCAGGAAACTGACCAAGACGCGGGAGTTCGTGATCGAGGGAGTGAGCCTGGCCGATGCCTTCGACCGCACCCGGATCGCGCCGGATATGACGGTCCGGATGATCGAGGTAGGCGAGTCCTCCGGTGACCTGCCGCAAATGCTCGAGGATGTGGCCGACTTCTACGACCAGGAAGTCGAGAACAGACTTGCGACGCTCACGACCATGATCGAGCCCGTGCTCATGCTGTGCATGGGGCTCGTGATGGCGGTGATCGTCGTGGCGCTCTACCTGCCGATATTCGAAATGGGATCGAGGTTGAAATGACATCTTACCGACGAAGACGACTGGGCGAGATCCTCGCGGCCAAGGGGGCCGTGACCCCGGAGCAGATCAACGACGTGCTGACAAAGACCGACGGCCGCCAGCGGCGGATCGGCGAGCTCCTCATGGCCGAGGGGCTGATCTCCGAAGAAATGCTTGCCCAGGCCCTGGCCGAGCAGCGCGGTCTGCGGTACGTCGACCTCATGGACTTCCGCATCGGAGCCCGGTTCTTCGAAACGATCCCCGTGGACCTCATGCAGCGCTACCAGTTCGTGCCCGTGGAGGAGTCCAGCGAGGTGCTCGTCGTGGCCATGACCGACCCCAACAATCTGCCGGCCATCGACGAGCTCGAAATGATCCTGGACCGGGCCGTCGAGATCTCGGTCAGCACCCCCACGGCGATCGAGGCGGTCCTGAAGCGGAGCGGTTCGTCGGAGCAGGTGATGCATGCCGTTTCCGAAGATTTCAAGCTGCACATCGTCAAGGAGCAGGAAAACGGCGAAGGCGAGGAGATCCTGTCCCTCGAAAGCATCGACAAGGACGAGAGCCCCATCATCAAGCTCATGCACACCACGATCTTCGACGCCATCCAGCGCAGGGCCAGCGACATCCACATCGAATCGACGGAAAAGAACGTTGTGATCAAGTACCGCATCGACGGCGTGCTCTACCCCGCCACCGATCCGATCGACTTCAAGTTCCACAGCGCCATCGTGTCGCGCATCAAGGTCATGAGCGACCTGGACATCGCCGAACGCCGCGTGCCCCAGGACGGCCGCTTCAAGCTCCGGACCGGCGGCAAGACCATCGATTTCCGCGTCTCGATCCTTCCCGCCGCCTTCGGCGAGGACGTGGTCATCCGCATCCTGGACAAGGAATCCATCACCGCCGGCGTCAACACGCTCAAGCTCGAAAGCCTGGGCCACGATGAGGGCAATCTCCGCCGTTTCCGCAAAAGCATTCGGGAGCCCTACGGCATGGTCCTCGTGACCGGGCCGACGGGAAGCGGCAAAACCACCACGCTCTACGCCGCCCTGACCGAGATCAACACCGGCGAGGACAAGATCATCACGATCGAAGACCCTGTGGAATACCAGCTGCGCGGCGTGGTCCAGATCCCGGTGAACGAGAAAAAAGGCCTCACCTTTGCGCGCGGTCTTCGGTCCATCCTCAGGCACGACCCCGACAAAATCCTCGTCGGCGAGATCCGCGACGCCGAGACCGCGCAGATCGCGGTCCAGTCTGCGCTCACCGGCCACCTGGTCTTCACCACTGTCCATGCCAACAACGCCTTCGATGTGCTCGGACGGTTCCTCAACATGGGCATCGAGCCCTACAATTTCGTATCGTCGCTCAACTGCATTCTGGCCCAGCGGCTCGTCCGCATCCTGTGCACCCGGTGCAAAAAACCGGTTACCCTGACGCCGAAGGAGCTCGAAGAATCGGCCATCGACAGTCAACAGTACAAGGACCACCGGTTCTACGATGCCGGCGGGTGTAAAGAGTGTAATTTCACCGGCTACCGGGGCAGGAAGGCCATCACCGAATTCCTCGACCTCTCCGACCATATCCGGGAAATGATTCTGGAGAAGCGACCCTCCTCGGAGCTCCGCAAAGCCGCCATAGCCGAAGGCATGACCACGCTCCGCCAGTCTGCGCTCGCCAAGGTCTTTGCCGGGGACACGACAATCAAGGAGATCAACCGGGTCACGTTCATAGAATAGAAGAAGCAGAAGGCGGCATGCTTGCCGGCTTCGTAAGAACCAGGGATTTGCCGCAAAATGCACAGAGCGCACAAAATAGGATCAACGTTTTATGTGCTTTTTGTGACTTCTGTGCTAAAAAGATTTTTTACGAGATCATCACTTAAATACGCTTTCGCCAGAGAATGAAATGCCACGCACCCTCCCTGACCTGAACACCGGCATCCGGCATGCAGAAAGCAAATCCATGATGATATTCACACGATCCGCCATATCGCTGATTCTCGCAGCCGCCCTTCTGATCGCGCTGTCTTCATCGCCTGCCCCCGGACAGGAGGCGGCCGATAATGCCGTCTGGATCCCCGTGACAGGCAGCCCGACGCTGAGCGACTACTTCCGCCAGGAAGCGCCCGCTTCTCCCCGGCCCGATCCGGCATGGGTGGCCCGGACCGGGGCAAAAAAGGGTGTGCACGGCAGCCTCCTCGACGAGGAGCTCATTGCCGGGCCCGATGCCGCGGTGCTCAAAAGCGGTTTTTTCGAATCCTGGCCCTCGCTCCTTGCCCGATTCAGGGAGCCCTCGGCCTTCGTCGAGCCTGACAGGATCGCCGGGATCGAAAAAACAAAGCCCTACCTGATCATACCGACGGGCGGCCTCCAGGGTCTCTCAGGATCGAAATTCTTCAAGGCAGGGCTCGAAGAATATGCGCGCTCCGGCGGCATCGTCCTCTGCTTTGCCCAGCAGCAGGGAACGGACTTCTCCGCCCTGCCGGTCCCCGCCGGTTCCGTCCTCGAGGCAAAGGGATGGAACGAGGACGCCGGGCCCCTCTTCGGCGCCTCATCAATACGCAACCCTCACCCGGCGCTTGCCGGCACGACCAAGAACACTCCCGACGTCGAATCAAGCGGCTATCTTGCCTCGTACCCGGCTGAATCCTCGGTGCTCCTGTCCCGGTCCGATGGGTTCGCGACGCTCATCGTCTATCCTTACGGCGCGGGACGGATTGTGGTCGCCACGCTCTTCCCGGACTTTTCTTCCGCATATGAGCGTCTCGAACCGGACGAGGAAATCCTGCTCCGGGACCTCGTGCTCTGGGCAAAATCCGCTGATCGCGCCGTCATGGCAAAAAAAGGCGACAAGCTCGAACTCGCGGTCCCGTTCCGCGGTCCCGAACAGGGCGAGGCCGCGGCGATCAGGATCTTCGTCGTCGGTCCTGACGATGAAAGGACCGAACAGCCCCGCCCGCTTGCGGAGAGGATCGGCAATGACCGGCCTGCATCGCTCGTACTCCCTAACACGATCCCGAACAACATTCGGCCGGGCCTTTACCGCTTCGAATACGTACTCCTCGACGCCTCGGGCAAAGCCCTGTCCGGCAGGGTGGAAAGCAGCGGAGGAGGGTTTTCCGTGGGGCAGCCGCCGACTGCGGCACTGACCCGTAAGACCGAATCTCCCGGGGGCGCTCCGCTTCATCTGCGTATGAATGCCCGCTGGGAGCGCCTGAAAAAAACAGACCGGCTCATCGTCGATCTGTCCGCGGACGGCAAACCGTCCGGAAGCGGGACCACAATCCTCGTGCGCGCCTTGGGCCGGGAACAGCGGTTCACGCCGAGCGCGGATAAAACGACCCTGTCCTTCGACGTTCCGGAAACCGCCTTGCCGGGCCCCATATCCGTCAATGCCTATGCCCCCTCGGGACGGTCAATAGCGCGACTCGCCGTGACCGCCCCTTCGCCCGACGGAAAGGGGATCGTGCTCGACCGTGACCTGTATGTTCCCGGAGACAAGGTCGCGCTGAAACTGTCCAAGATGGGAAAAGGAGAACTGACGCTGGCCGGTCCCGGCTATGTGGAGAACCAGGTGGTCTCCGGCGACTTTCGGACGGAATTTCCCCTGCCCGCGCCGCTGCCTGCCGGGACCTACAACCTCCACTGGGACCTCGAGTCGCTGGGCCACGCTGCCCGGTCGGGTGACGCCCCGATCAATGTAGCGGGATACCGCGTGCAGATCCGGCGCGCCGAGCTTGCGCGCGCTGGCAACGGAGACAGTACGTGCCGGTTCGGCGTCCGAAGCGACCTGGCGGTTTCAACGCAGCTGAAGCTCAGGCTCCGCAGACCCGACGGCGTCTTTGTGCCCGCCGGTGAAAAGCGTGTTGCTCTTGCTCCAGGCGACCAGGAGGTGACGATCTCCTTCCCCTTCAAGCCCGACCGGTCCGGTATCTGGGAGCTCCAGTACAGCTTTTTGACGCGGCTTCCCGCAGGACCGGGCTTTCCCGCGGAACCGGTTGCCCTTGCCTCGGGCCGTATCCTGCTCGACGCGGGGAATGCCGCGCTTTTGGGAATAGCTCCGTCACGGCCGGTTTCCTACGAGCCGGCAGGGCCGATCGATCTTTCGGTCTATGTCTTCGGTAGCGGCAAAGCCGCGATCGAGGTCTACCGGGACGATAAGAGGATCGACAAGGAAAAGCTCACCCTCACCGGCCTTTCCGTCCCCGTATTTTCAATTCCCGACCCCGGACCGGGCCTCCATCGCCTGAAGGCCGTCATCACGGCAGACGCCCTCGCCGGCTCCCTGGAACGGCCCTTCATCTACGGGGCCCAATTACCCGATCTGACCATCAGTCTCCGGACCGGAGAGATCACCGGCCTGGTCGCGCCCGTCAGCGTCATTGTCCGGAACCGCGGCAGGAGTCCTTCGGGAGCGGTTCGCGTCGCCTTGTATGAAGGCGACCCCTCGAGGAAGGGACGGCTGATCGGCAGGGCCGATGTCCCGCAGCTGCCGGCCGACGCAGAACACGTCGCGGCCATCGATTGGAACCTTACAGGGAAGGCCGGCGAACGGACGCTGTCGGCCGTTGTGGACGCCGTCAGCGGCAAGACGGCGCTGCAGGAGAAAAACATTAACGCGTCCCTGAAGCTGAATGTTCCTCCTGTGGTCCTGGCGCTCAAACAGCGCAAGGAGCCGGTGAGCGCCGACGAAGGCATCGTGTACAGGGTCGCAGCCGCGAACCTCGCCGACAAGCCTTATCAAAATCTCAGTCTCCGGATCGACGTCATCGGACCGCGCGGCAACACCCTGTCCTCGGAGACCGTGGCGTTTCCGGATATCGATCCGGGATCGGAGAAGCAGATCGACCGGACGTTCCTGGCGCCGCGGCTGCCTGCGGGCGGATATCGCCTCCAGGCCCGGCTGTCCCAGGGAGCGAATAATCCGCTCGTTGCGGCTTCTTCCGCGGCAACAATCGTACCCACGCTCGCCGTCGCGGGAACACTCGACAGAACGCCTCAGAAAGCGGCCCAGTGCCTGCCCTTTACGATCGAATACGGCCTCCAGAGCGTCGGAAACATTCCTGTTTCAGCAGGTCAGGTAAAGCTCGCCGTCAGGTCTGCCTCTTCCGGTATGTCGGCCTACACAGGCCAGTTCCCCTTTTCCACGGACACGAAGCCCGTGCGCTTCGAACGGATGGACTTCCCGCAGGGAAACTATGTGGTCACCTTGAAAGCGTCGGTGACGAACTCGGAATACGGCGTAACGCGCGAGTTTCTTCTGGCTGAGCAGGCGCTGAATGTCAAGGCGCCGGCGGAAATGTCCAGGGGGCGAAGCCCCCTCCCCCGTGTCCTGATCTGGATCGGGAAGTCTTCCACCACGCTGGAACAGGCCATCGCCCAGAATATCGTGAAACAGGCCTTTAGCGACGACGTCTTTTACCGGACCGTGGACTCCGCCGCGGACTTCAAGAACCAGGCCATGGGCGGGCTCTACAATATCTTCCTGCTCTTCGATATCGACGAACCGCTCGAACAGACGGCATGGCTCCAGGACCGCGTGACCCACGGCAGCACGCTCGTGATCATCGGGCCGGGCGAACGAAGCCGGGGGCAGCCGAGAATTTCGGGTTCCGGTTCAGCGCTCCGCTCGCCGGAAAGAGCTTCTTCCTCACCTTTCCGCAAGATTCGGGAATGAGCCTGTCGGGATCGGTTCCGATAAGCGGGACTGTGTACCTTCCCGCCAGGGAGGGAGCAAAGGCCGTAGCCCTGGTCGGCCCCGGCCATGAGCCCCTTGCGCTGATCGATAAAGCAGGAGCAGGACGCGTCCTGATGATGCCTTTTTCCATCACCCGCTCGGCGCGCGATGCAGGCACCACACCGCCGTATAGTCTGCTGATCCGCTCCGCCGTGAGCAGTGCTGCCCCCGAAGGAAACGACGAGGGCGCTATCCGGGGGGAAGAACTTCTCGTGACGGCGAACGGCGGACCGGTCAAAGCGCGCGTGATGATAACGCTTCCCCAGGGCGCACGCGTCCTGTGGACGAGCGAGGGCGGGACGGAAACAGGAAACACCGTGTTCTATGAAATGACGGCGGACACCGCCCCCCAAAGGCTCCAGTACCTCTACCGAAGCCCTGACGCGGGCAGCCGCAGCCGCGCCACGGCGGAGCTTTCCTACGAATGCAACGGGAAGTTCCTGCGGCAAGGGAAGGTCGAATGAGGACAGTCGGACGTGGTTTTCGCCGGCGATCATGGAGCGGGGACCCCGGACCGGAAGAGAAAGAACGCCCGATCAACCTGCGGCGATCCGTGTTTCACGGGGCTTCACGTATATCGGGCTGATCTTCGTGCTCGCCATCATCGGCATCAGCCTCGGCGCGGCAGGCAAGTACTGGCAGAATGTCATGGCGCGCGACAGGGAGGAGGAACTGCTCTTCCGGGGAGACCAGTACCGCCTGGCCATTGAACGGTACTACTATGCGCTGCCCGGCAGGCCCCAGTACCCCCCCAGCGTGGAGGAGCTGCTCAAGGACAGCCGCACGCCGACCGGCAAGCGCCACCTGCGCAGGCAGTACAAGGACCCCATGACCGGCGAGGACTTCGAGCTCCTCCGGGACCAGCTCAGCAAGCGCATCATCGGTGTCTACAGCAAAAGCGAAAAGACGCCGCTGAAGCAGACGAACTTCCCGGACCAGTACATTAATTTCGAGGGCAAGGAGAAATACAGCGACTGGCAGTTCCTGACATCGATCCAGACGTCGACAGTCGTGCCGCAGAGCGTGACCACGACAACAACGAGGTAAAAATTTTTCAGACCAAGCCCGGCGGGGGAAAGCCGGGGCCTTGCGCCAACGTCATGACAAGCCGCCTCTTCAAGGAGTTTTACTAAATGGAATTCATGCCCAAACTGCCCTGGAACCTGCTCATCGTTGCCTGCCTGACCCTGGGCCTGGCGCCCTTTGCGCCGCCCCATATCTGGGAAAAGCTGCAGATGCTCGCAAAGGGCCGGCTCGTGCGGCCCATCGACTGGTTCGATCTCGTGCTGCACGGCACTCCCTGGGTCCTGCTCATCGTCAAGGCCGTCGGCACCCTGCTGCGCAGATAGCTGCAAGTCATTAAATCAGGGTCCAGTAGCCAGTAGCAAGGGGCCAGGAGTACAATCGAAACCTCCGCATTCCGCATTCCGCATTCCCCATTCTCATTTCAGCATTTCCTCGATGATCTCCGCCGCATCGCGGACGTACCTGGGGCAGCGCTTCTTGAAGTGTTTTTCCCGCTTCGCTGTCTGCTGGCCTTCCGCCGTGCCCAGATCGCAACCGAGAAGCTCCCTGCAGATCACGGTGTTGTTCCGTTTTTTGAATTCCGCAATGAGCTCCTGGGCCGCCGCCTCGGTCCTGTCTTTCGAAAGGAGGCCGAATCCCTTCACTTTCGTGTGCTTCAGGCCGATGACCATGAGCGCGCCGGTCACTGCGCCGCAGGTGTCTCCCGTACCCATGCCTGACCCGAAGGCTGCGGCGATCTTCAGCGCCGTCGCCTGGTCCACCCCGTAGCGGGGTCCGTAGGCGGACAGGACGGCCTGGGTGCAGTTGATGCCTGTTTTGAAAGACTCGACGCACTGGTCGACCACATGAGCGGGCGTACTTTCCACCACCTTTTTTCCGAAGAACAGTTTCACGATAGGTTCTTCCTTCCGTTATACAGCGCAGGACAATATACACCTTTACGGACCGTTTTCAAGCGCCTCCTGCGCCCGGATATTCGATTTTCCCCTTGATTTATTCAGGGTCTTGCTTTACATTAGAGCCCTTATCATGCAATTCATACCATGACCTTTCCGTGAACCATCAAGGAGGCTTTCCCATGGCAGAACAGGATTTTTCGAAGAAAGAAAAAAACTACTATACCGACATCCCCCAGAAATGCGACGCATTCTTTCTCAAGGGGTCGAACTCCTACGACTGGGGCATGAAGAACAGGCTGGCCCGCGATCTTCAATCCCCAGTCCGGCAAAACCGTGATGCTGGCCTTCGACCATGGATATTTCCAGGGCCCGACGACCGGACTCGAACGGGTCGACGTCACGATCCGGCCGCTCATCCCCTATGCCGATGCCCTGATGCTGACGCGCGGGATGCTGCGCTCCATGATCGATCCGTCGGTTTCCAACTCCGTGGTCATGCGCGCGAGCGGCGGCCCGAGCATCCTGAAGGAGCTGTCGAACGAGCAGATCGCCGTGGACATGGAGGACGCCCTGCGCATGAACGTGTCCGCCGTGGCCGTGCAGGTCTTCATCGGCGGCGAGTACGAGACCCAGTCGGTCCACAACATGACCCGGCTGGTGGACGCGGGCATGCGCTACGGCATGCCGGTGCTCGGAGTCACGGCCGTGGGCAAGGACATGGTGCGCGACGCGCGTTATATCAGCCTTGCCACGCGCATCCTGCGCCGAGCTCGGAGCGACGTTCGTCAAGACCTACCACGTCCCCGGGTTCGAGCAGGTCGCCGCGGCCTGCCCGGTGCCGATCGTGATGGCCGGCGGCAAGAAGCTTCCGGAAAAGGACGCGCTCCAGATGGCCCACGACGCCATCAGCCAGGGCGCCTCGGGCGTGGACATGGGAAGGAACATCTTCCAGTCCGACGCTCCCGTCGCCATGATCAACGCCGTGCGCAAGGTCGTTCATGAAGGCGCGAGCGTGAAGGAAGCGTATCAGTATTACCAGGACGTGAAGAGCAAGTAACAATCAAAGACTAAATGCATGTCTCGCGCGGAGCCGCGGAGAACGCAGAGAAAACTAAATTCGCAGTGCCTGAATTTACGATCTGGCCTTTCTCCGCGCCTCGGCGTCCCTGCGCGAAACCATTTTTTTCCAGGACATTTTTAACCTATGCATGGTGAAACAAAAAAATGAAAGTCGGCGTTTACTACAAGAACAGCGATGTCCGCGTGGAAGAACGGCCTGAACCGAAGGCCGGCGACCGCGACATCGTGGTCAGGATCATGGCCTGCGGCCTCTGCGGCTCGGACCTGATGGAGTGGTACCGGATCAAACGGGCGCCGCTCGTCCTGGGCCACGAGCCGGCCGGCGTCGTGGTCGAGGCCGGGAAGCTCGTCACGAACGTGAAGCCCGGGGACCGTGTCTTCGTGACCCACCATGTCCCGTGCAACGCCTGCTACCACTGCCTCACCGGCCACGAAACGGCCTGCACGACCTTCCAGAGCGTCAACAATTTCGAGCCCGGCGGCTTTTCCCAGCTCCTGTGCGTGACCGGCAGGAGCGTCGAGACCGGCACGATCAAACTCCCTGATTCAGTCACCTTCGAGCAGGCCACGTTCATCGAACCGCTGGCAACAGCGGTGCGCGCTATGAGGACCGTCGGCCTGAAGCCCGGACAGAGCGTGCTCGTCTGCGGCAGCGGCGTCGCGGGCATGCTGATGATCAAGCTGGCCCGCGCCCTGGGCGCGGGGAACATCATCGCAACCGACCTCAGCCCTTACCGGATGGAAAAGGCACGGCAGTTCGGCGCAAACCATACGATCGCGGCAAACGAGGACGTGCCCGCGTTCATCAGGAAGGTCAACGACGGACGGCTGGCCGACGCGGTCATCCTCTCTGCCGGCGCCCTGCCCGCGGCCAGGACCGCGCTCGCCTCGGCGGAACGGGGCGGCACGATCCTCTTCTTCGCCGTGCCGAAGCCGGGCGAGACCGTTGCAGTGGACTTCAACCCCTTCTGGCGCGACGACATCACGATCAGGACCTGCTACGGAGCGGCCCCGCTCGACAACATGCAGGCCCTGGAGCTCATCCGGCACGGTGTCGTCGAGGTGACCGATATGGTGACGCACCGGTTCGGCATCGACCGCATCGTCGAAGCGTTCATGACCGGCGCACAGCCCGACGGGTGCATGAAGGTCATCATCGAACCGAACACATAAATCACTTCACGTAACCACGGATGAACACGGTAGAAAACCGGGACAAAAAGTTCATTTTAACCACAGATGAACACAGATGAACACTGATTAAACCCAAGGGCTTCGTATATCTTTTCTATCTGTGTCAATCTGTGTTTATCTGTGGTTTCATAACGTTTGGCCTTTTCAGCCGTGTGCGGCGACGCCGCCCGTGGTTAACTCATCCCTTATAGTGGTACGGACATGCAACCCTGGAAAAGTAAAATTTTAACCACGGATGAACACAGATGAACACTGATTAAACCCAAGGCTTCGTATATCTTTTCTATCTGTGTCAATCTGTGTTTATCTGTGGTTTCATAACGTTTGGCCTTTTCAGCCGTGTGCGGCGACGCCGCCCGTGGTTAACTCATCCCTTATAGTGGTACGGATATGCAACCCTGGAAAAGTGAAATTTTAACCACGGATGAACACTGATGAACACGGATTAAACCCAGGCTTCGTATATCTTTTCTATCTGTGTCAATCTGTGTTTATCTGTGGTTTCATTACGTTTGACCTTTTCTCACCTGTGCGGCGAAGCCGCCCATGGTTGACGGCCGCGGTCCGGCATTATCACATAATCCTGGAGGTGCCTGATGAGATCCTGTTTGACTGCTGTTGCTCTTCTTTTCGCAGTTTTTCTTTCCACTACAATCCCCGCCTCGGCAGGCGAGATCAAGATCGGCGTTGCCGAAGCGCTGACCGGCCCCATCGCAAAGTACGGCGTCCCCATCAGAAACGGGTTCGCCCTTGCCGCCGAAGAGATCAACGCTGCGGGAGGGATCAACGGCTCGCCCGCTCACCCTGGTGATCGAAGATGAGCAGGGCAAGAAGGAAGAGGCCATAACCGTGTTCAAGAAACTTATCTTCACGGACCGGGTCCTGGCCGTCTTCGGTCCCACGCTCTCCAACTCCGCCTTTGCAGCGGACCCCATTGCGAACGCTGCCAAAGACCGTCGTCTTCGGCACGTCGAACACCGCCGACGGGATCACCGCCATCGGACCCTACGTCTTCCGGAACTCCGTTGCCGAAGCGGACATCCTGCCGAAAGTTGTGCGGGCGGCGAAGAAGAAACTGGGCCTCAGAAAAGTGGCGGTCCTGTACGGCAATGACGACGCCTTCACCAAGTCCGGCTATGACGTATTCAAGAAGGTATTGGAAGCGGAGAAGCTTGAGGTCGTTGCCACCGAGACCTTTGCCAAGGGCGACATCGACTTTTCGGCCCAGCTGACGAAGATCAAATCGCTCAACCCCGACGCCATCGTCTGCTCGGCGCTCGTGGAGGAGGCGGCGAACATCATCCTCCAGGCGCGAAAGCTCGGCATCCCCGAGACGATCCACTTCATCGGCGGCAACGGTTTCAACTCCCAGAAACTGGTGGAGATCGCGGGCAAGGCAGCCGACGGCGCTATCAGCGGCAGCCCCTGGTTCCTCGACGATCCGAGCCCCCGGAACAAGAAATTCGCGGCCGCTTTCAAGAAGAAATACGGCATCGACCCCGACCAGTTCGCAGCCCAGGCTTATGACGCGCTCAACATCATGGCCGAGGCGCTCAGGAAAACAAAGCTGACCGGCGATATCGAGAAGGACCGGACCGCTCTCAGGGACAACCTCGCCAAGGTGAAAAACTTCCACGGCGTGGGCGGCCTGTTTTCCTTTGATGAGAACCGCGATGCAGAGCAGAAAGGCCGCGTCCTGATCGTGAAGGACCGCCGCTTTACGCTGTACGCGGATTAGAAATCCAAATTCGCGAATGTTCGAATCGCTGGACAGCGGAATGCAAGTCCGGAATCGGAAAGACGCATGCATCGCGCCAAGACCCTATTCCCGCGTACGTGATCATGTCAGGTATTTGACACTCTTCGAGTTTCTTTGACATGACGCGTCTTCGCGCATACGCGAATCGCGAACGTATTAGCGGTCTTCTGCAGCGGTCTGGGCGCGCCTTTCAGTAGATCTGTTATTATTTGAGGTCCCCGTGTTCTTACAGCAGCTCGCCAACGGCATCGCCCTTGGTTCCGTCTACGCCCTCTTCGCCCTGGGTTTCACGCTGATCTTCGGCGTGCTGGAGATCATCTCCCTGGCCCACGGAGCGGTGTTCATGGCAGGCGCCTTCGCCGGACTGACGGCAGCCACGAGCCTCGGGGTCGGCGTCCTTCCGGCCATGGCCGCGGGCATGATCGTTGCCGGCACCCTTGGATTTGCCATCGACTTCCTTGCCGTCCGCCCTCTTCGGAAGAAGAAGCACCATCATCTGGCCCCCATGATCGCCACGATCGGCTGCGCCACCATCATCACGAGCATATACCAGGGCGTCTTCGGCGCCGAGGTCTACCGCTTCCCCTTCGATTTGGTTCCCTCCACGTTTTATTCGCTGCCGGGCGTCCAGCTGTCGCTTCTCCAGCTCATCATCATCGGTGTCTCCTTCGCGCTCATGCATCGTCATGGTCCTGCTGCTCAAACGGACCGCCTGGGGGACCGCGGTGCGCGCCGTTGCGGAGAATCGCCCGCACCGCCGCCCTCCTCGGCATCCCCGTGGAGCGGATCTACAGATTCACCTCCTTCCTGTCCTCGGCGCTCGGCGGCGCCGCGGGAGTGCTCACGGGCCTCAACTTCAACGCCATCCACACTTTCATGGGCGGCCCCATCCTGCACCGGGGCATCGCCGTCATCATCCTCGGCGGCATGGGCGACATGCGGGGCGCCATGGTCGGCGGCATCATACTGGGGCTGTCCGAGATCCTGAGCGTTGCCTATATCTCCTCCGATTTCCGCGACGCCATCTCCTTCGGTCTGCTGTTCCTGATCCTGCTGGTGCGGCCTTCGGGCATCTTCGGAAAAATTGCGGAAAGGAAGGGATAGCCCATGAGCGAATTCCTCCTTTCGTTCTGGCAGACCTACAACACGCTGATCTATACCCTCTTCGTGCACGGCTGCTCGCGCTTTCCATCTATATGACCCTCGCCTGCGGCCTGCTGTCGCTCGGAAACGCCGCGTTCATGGGCATCGGCGCATACACCGCGGCGCTCCTGACCATGAAGGCAGGAGCTCCCTTCGGAGTGAGCCTCCTCGCCGGAGGGCTCCTGCCGGCCGCGGTGGCGCTCGTCATCGGCATGCCCGTGCTCCGGCTCTCGGGCGTCTACCTCGCCATGGCGACCCTCGGCTTCGGCGAGGTCGTGCGCGTGATATTTCTGAACCTCGATATCACCGGCGGCCCGCTGGGCCTGAACGGCGTTCCTCTCAAGACCGAGATCCGGCATCTTGTGCTGGTCCTCGGCCTCGTGGTCTACTCCTTTGCAAGGCTGGAACGGTCGCGGTTCGGCCGTGCGCTGGAGGCGATCAACGAAGACGAGACCGCGGCGTCGGTCATGGGCATCCGTACCGTCCCGGTAAAGGTCGGCGCCTTCACGATCGGCGCCTTCATAGCCGGCGTGGCCGGCGGCCTGAACGCCCACTACACGTTCTTCGTCTCTCCGCGGGAATACGGCTTCGAGCCGGCCGTGGACATCCTGACCTTCGCGATCCTCGGCGGGACCGGCACGCTCTGGGGGCCGATCGTCGGCAGCGCCATGCTCACGATCCTGCCCGAGCTGTTCCGCTTTCTCGGACCCTATCGTCTGGCCGTGAACGGACTGATCCTGGTCATCGTCGTGCTGTATCTGCCGAACGGGATCGTGGGACGGGCCGCAATGGGCAGGATAAAAAATCTCTTCGCGGGGCGTCGATGAACCGGGAGAACGCCATGCTCGAACTCCGGAATATCACCAAGGACTTCGGCGGTCTTCGCGTCCTGGACGATATCTCCTTTACCATCGGCAAGGGCGGCATCTCGGGCCTCATCGGGCCGAACGGCGCGGGCAAAACTACGCTGTTCAACATCATCAGCGGCCTGGTGAAACCGACCGGGGGGCGTGTCCTGTTCCGGGACAGGGACATCACGGGCCTTTCCGCGCCGGTAATAACGGAACAGGGGCATCTGCCGGACCTTCCAGAACATCCGGGTCTTCGGCGAAATGACGCTGCTGGAGAACGTCCTCGTGGGAATGCACCGCTGCTTCTCCTACTCCGTCGCCTCCCTCCTGCTGGCGCTGCCGTCGTCGAGGCGGGAAGAAAAAAGGCTGCGGCAGAAGGCGCTGGAGCTCCTTGCTCTCGTCAGGCTTGCGGACGATGCGGACCGGAAGGCGAACGGCCTCTCCTACGGCGAGCAGCGTCGCCTGGAGCTTGCGCGCGCCCTGGCCACGGAGCCCCGGCTTCTCCTGCTCGATGAGCCGACCTGCGGCATGAACCCCGCTGAAACCGGGGAGCTCATGAGCGAGATCGTAAAGATAAGCAGCCAGGGCCATACGATCTGCATCATCGAGCACGACATGAAGGTCATCATGGGCATCTGCAGCCATATCGCGGTGTTGAATTTCGGCGAGCTCATTGCCGAGGGCGGCCCTGCGGAGATCAGGGCGAATCCGCAGGTCATCGAGGCGTACCTCGGAAAGGACGGATCCGATGCTTGAGCTTTCCGGCATGGCGGTCCGCTACGGACACCTCCAGGCGCTGAAGGGCATTTCCCTGCGCGTGTCCGCCGGAGAGATCGTGGCGCTCATCGGCGCGAACGGAGCGGGCAAGAGCACGGCCCTCAACGCCGTTTCCGGGATAGTCCGGCCGTCGGCAGGACGGATCGTCTGGAAGGGCGAGGACATCACGCGCCGGCGGCCCCATGCGATCGTGCGAAGCGGGATCGTCCAGGTCCCTGAAGGAAGGGCCATTCTGACCACGCTCACGGTTCGCGAGAACCTCGAGCTCGGCGCCTTCACCCGAAAAGACCGGGCGAGGATACGAGCGGACATCGATGCGCCTTTTCTCCCGTTTCCCGGTCCTCGGGAAAAAAGGCGGCATTACATGCCGGCATGCTTTCGGGGGGCGAGCAGCAGATGCTGGCCGTCGGACGGGCGCTCATGGCGCGGCCGAAGCTCCTGCTCCTCGACGAGCCGTCCATGGGCCTGGCGCCGCTCATGGTCCGGGAGTTGTTCGCCGTGATCCAGGAGATCAACCGGCAGGGAACAGCCGTCCTGCTCGTTGAGCAGAACGCCCGGGCGGCGCTCCGGATCAGCAGCCGCGGATACGTGCTCGAGACCGGCAGCATCGTCATGGAGGACGATGCCGCGAACCTCCTGCGCGATCCGAAGGTCATTTCCGCCTATCTCGGCGCATGAGATAAAACCGCGGAAGAAACGAAATAATAAACAGGAAAAAAGATTTATTCTCGCGCAAAGGCGCAAAGACGCCAAGGAAACCGTACGGCTACTGCTTTTTTTTAGGTCAATTTTTTCTTTCTTTGCGGCTTTGCGTCTTGGCGCGAGACGCCTTTGCCGTACGAATCAGGATTCGGTTTACCCGGTCGATGAACAAAGCGTCTCCACCCTTTTACAATTCTTTTGACTCTTTCCGCTGTTCCCTCTATAATTTGGAATTATGACTGAAAAGATCGGCGTCATCGGGGCGGGAGCATGGGGCACGGCTCTCGCCATGTTGCTTGCGGACAACGGGCACGACGTAATCCTCTGGATGTACGAAAAGGACCTTGCCGTTGAAACGGCCCGCACGCGCGAGAACCGGGTCTATCTGCCGGGATTCACGCTGCCCCCTTCCCTGGCCGTGACCTCGTCGCTCGAAGAAGCTGTAAAGGGCCGCCCCATGATCCTCTCCGTGGTTCCCTCCCACACGGTGCGAACCGTGACGCGGCAGTACGCATCTTTGCTGACACGCGATGCAATCATCATCAGCGCCTCGAAAGGCATCGAGATCGACACGCTCATGCCGCTTTCCGAGGTGTTCAAGGACGTCCTGCCCCAGACGCACCACGGCAGGCTCGCCTTTCTCTCGGGCCCCAGTTTCGCCAAGGAGGTCGCCCGGAAATTGCCGACCGCCGTGGCCCTCGCCTCCTACGATCCCGCCGTCGGGAAGCGGGCGCAGGAAGCCCTGAGCTGTTCCTATTTTCGCGTCTACACGAACCCCGATGTCATGGGGGTCGAGCTTGCCGGAGCGCTCAAGAACGTCGTGGCCATTGCCGCGGGCGTGCTGGAGGGGCTGGGCTTCGGGTACAATACCATGGCCGCCCTGCTCACGCGCGGCCTCGCGGAAATGGCCCGCCTCGGCGTGGCCATGGGCGGGAGCTCTGACGACCTTCTCGGGCCTTGCAGGCATGGGCGACCTGGTCCTCACCTGCACCGGCGGCCTGTCTCGGAACCGCACGCTCGGGACCAGGATCGGCAAGGGCGAGAAGCTCGACGACATCGTCAGGGGCGCAACAACCGTTGCCGAGGGAGTCAAGACCGCTTCGGCCGCGAGGGACCTGGCGCGGAAGTTCTCCATCGAGATGCCCATCGTTGAAGAAGTGTACCTCATCCTCTACGAGGGCAAGAACCCGAAGGCGGCGGTGCAGGACCTGATGACCAGGGAATTGAAGGGGGAGTAAATGGAATCGCGGAATGTCAAGATGGTCCTGCTGACTGTTCTCTCGCTGCTGCTCCTGGCGCAGCAGGAAGCTGCGGTCGTCGCTGAAACCAGGATCATCGAAGCTGAAGGCACGTACCGGATGGGCAACCAGGACAGCAAGATCAACGGCCGCCGAATCGCCGCCCAGGAAGCGAAACGAACAGCACTGGAACTCGCCGGCACCTACGTCGAGGGCCTCACCCAGGTCAAGAGCTTCCAGCTTGCCCGTGACGAGGTCAAGACCATTACCGCCGGAATCATCGAGGCCGAGGTCGTCTCGGAACGAATGCACGGAACGCCGGAGCGTCCCGAGATCTCCGTCAAGGTGCGCTGCAGCATCGACGCCGATAACCTGGGCAACCAGATCAACCGATACCGGCAGAACGAAGATTTGAAGGAACAGCTCGACGACGCCGTCCGGGAGAACGACGCGCTCAGGAAAGACCGCGACGTTCTCGTCAGGCAGCTCAGTGCCGAACGGGACCAGGCGAAAGCGGAGAAGATCCGTCGGAAACTGGATTCGGTCCTCTCCCGGGAGGAGTCGAATGAAGAAACCAAAAAGGTATGGATCGCCCTCGGTACTCCGTCCGGGGTTGCATATGACAGCAGCCGCGTCGGTAAGGCTGAGTTCGAAAAGGCTTTCAACACGCTCCAGAAAACCATAGCAGTCAATCCTCAGAATCTGCGGGCACTCATCCTGCTCGCTTCTCTCTACCAGATAAAAGGCGATGCCGGCTCGGCGGAAAGTCAGCTGCGGGCGGCCATCGAACATCATCCCTCCAGTCTGCTTCCCCATCTCCTGCTGGGCATCCTGCTGAGGGAACAGAGCAGACCCCAGGAAGCGCTGCGGGAGCTGCATTTTGTCGAGCGCATGCGGCCGCGACACCCGGTGATGCTTTTCAATACCGGAATGACGCTGAAACAGATGGGCCGCTGCGGCACGTCGGTCCGGTATCTGAACAAATTCCTGAAAAGCTCGCAGGCGGACCAGTACCCCGCTTACCGGGACGCAGCCGCCGCGACGGTGGAAGAGTGCGGCGGCGACCGTCCGGGGCGGAAGCGGCATCCCCGGCAGAATTGATCGCTCTTCTGCGGACAGGATCGGCATGAACAAAACTGACATCGCAAAGCTCCTCAAAGACGTGCAGTCGGGAAAGACGGATGTTGATACCGCCCTCGCCCGGCTCAGGCACCTGCCCTTCGAGGATGTCGCCTTTGCCCACATAGACCACCATCGCCATCTGCGCCACGGCATGCCCGAGGTCATCTACTGCGAAGGAAAGACCCTCGACCAGGTTGCCGGAATCGCAAAGCGCCTGCTGGCGAACAAGAGCGACGTCCTGGCGACCCGGGCGAACGAGGCGATGTACCGCGCCGTCAGGAAGATCGACCGTCGCGCCGAGTATCACGAGGCCTCGCGCACGATCGTGGTAAGGCATGCTCCGAAGAAACCGACAAAGGGCATCGTGCTGGTGCTGACCGCGGGGACGTCGGACATCCCCGTTGCCGAGGAGGCCGCGGTCACCGCTGACGCTCTGGGCAGTACGGTGCAGACCGTCTATGATGTGGGCGTGGCCGGCATCCACCGCGTCCTGAGCAAGAGGGACCTGCTCGAAGCGGCGCGGGTCGTCGTGGTGGCAGCGGGCATGGATGGCGCCCTGCCGTCCGTCGTGGGCGGTCTCGTGGACAAGCCCGTGATCGCCGTGCCCACGAGTGTCGGCTACGGCGCGGCGTTCGCAGGACTGGCGCCTCTCCTCACGATGCTGAATTCATGCGCATCCGGCATAGCGGTCATGAACATCGACAACGGCTATGGCGCGGGCGTGCTGGCGCACAGGATAAATTTACTCGGAGAAAGGCCTTAGTTTAGCCACGAATTTACACGAATTGGCACGAATTAAAGACAAACTAAGGACAAACGTATTACCTTTTTATATTCTAAGCCTTTTCCAATTCGTGTAAATTCGTGTCAATTCGTGGCCAAAACGTCTATTCGTGGCTGGAATCAATCATGACTCTCGCTTACATCGACTGCTTTTCCGGAATATCCGGCGACATGATCCTCGGCGCGCTCGTGGACGCGGGCGTGGGCATCGACGTTCTGCGCTCGGAGCTTGAGAAGCTGAACCTCCCCGGCTACGAGATCACTGCCCTGAAAGTGACGCGCTCGGGCATCGCGGCCACCAAGGTGCATGTCTGTCTCGCCGGGAGCGAGCAGCCGTCGCGCCATCTGCCGGACATCAGGACCATCATCCAATCGTCTTCCCTTTCCGCAACGGTGAAGGAGAAGAGTCTCGCAGTATTCTCCCGGCTTGCGGAAGCGGAGGCAAAGGTGCACGGCACGGACGTCGACAAGGTACATTTTCACGAAGTCGGCGCTGTCGACGCCATGGTCGACATCGTCGGATCCATGATCGGCCTGGAGCTGCTCGGCATCATGGAAATCCGGGCATCTCCCATCAACCTCGGCTCGGGAACCGTGGCAACAGCTCACGGGGTCCTGCCGGTCCCCGCGCCGGCCACGGTCGAGCTGCTCAAAGGGATACCCGCCTACGGGTCGGCCGTGCCCTTCGAGCTGGCGACGCCGACAGGCGCCGCAATCCTGACGTGCGTGAGCTCATCCTTCGGCCCTGTCCCGGGGATGAAGATCAGAAACATCGCCCACGGCGCCGGCGGCAAGGACATACCGGGTCAGCCCAACGTTCTGCGGCTGCTGATCGGTGAGCCTGCGGCAGCGTACGACGAAGACACGTCGGTCCTGATCGAAACGAACATCGACGACCTGAACCCGCAGGTTTACGGCTACCTCATCGAAACGCTGCTGCTCCGAGGCGCCCAGGACGCCTACCTCACCCCCATTCTCATGAAGAAGGGGCGGCCCGGCATCCTGCTCTCGGTGCTGGCCGACCGCACGCTGTCCGACGCGATGCTCGACATTGTTTTTCGCGAGACCACAAGCATCGGCGTGCGCATCACGGAAGTCGGCAGAAAAAAACTGAGCCGCGAGATCGTGCTTGTCAGGACGATCTACGGGGATATACGGATCAAGATCAGCAAACGGGAGGGCGAGGTCCTGACAGCGACCCCTGAGTACGAGGACTGCCGCGCCGCAGCCGAAGCGCGGCAGGTCCCCCTCAAGACGGTCATAGAGGAAGCGAAACGGTGCCTGCGCGAACAGGCCTGCGGTCCTATCCCCGATGGAGGTAATCACCCATGAAGAACGCTCTGTGCCTTCTCTGCCTGTCATGCATCATGCTCGTTGCCGGCTGCGCAGGAACGACGAAGACCTCATCTGCGGACTCCGACGCGATGGACAGCTCCCTGGCAAAATCCGACCAGTTCATCGACCACGGGTTTGCCTTCAAAATGGGGCATACCCGCGCGCGGATCATCAGGAACCTCGGCGATCCCCTGAGCGTCTCCGTTAAAAGGGCAAAAGATCCATCCCCCTTCGTTACGAACCCTTCCGACGAAATAAGGGATGAGATCATCGAGCTGGTTTACGACGGCCTGTACATCGTTCTGTACCGTGCCGCCGCGGAGAACCAGGAATTGCTCCAGCACGTATCCATCACGAAGGACAAGTACAAGCTGAAGTGGGACCTGAACGTGGGCGTATCGAAAGCCGCAGTTATCGCCCTTCTGGGCAAGCCGTCCGGCGAACGGACGGACGAGGTCATGTACCGCAACCACCAGGGCGTTGAATCGTACGTCGCCTTCCATCTCAGCAACGACATCGTCACGAAGATCGACTGGTGGTATTCTCTGGAATAGAAATCGAGGAGCCGCATGCGCACGATCCGTATCGCCATGGCCCAGATCAATCCGACCGTCGGCGACCTCAAGGGCAACAGGGACAAGATCATCGAGTACATGCGCCGCGCGCATGCACGGAGCGCCGATGTCGTCGTCTTTACCGAGCTGGCCGTTACCGGCTATCCGCCCGAGGACCTGGTGCTCAAGCCCCAGTTCGTGAGGGACAATGTCCGCACGCTGAAAGAGATCACCCGGGCGGCAAAGGGGATCGCGGCCGTTGTGGGCTTCGTGGACAGGAACGAACACATCTACGACGCGGCCGCGATCATCAGCGACGGAGCGCTCGTCCATGTCTACCACAAGATGCTGCTGCCGAATTACGGCGTCTTCGACGAGTACCGGTATTTCAAGCCCGGCACGCGCTTCCCTGTCATCACGATCAAGGGCGTGAACATCGGCATCAACATCTGCGAGGACATCTGGTATGCCGACGGCCCCGCCCGCACCCAGGCCCTGGCGGGCGCGGAGGTCATCATTGCCATAAACGCCTCGCCCTATCACAAGGCAAAGGGCCGCGAGCGCCAGCAGATGCTCGCCCTGCGGGCGAAGGAAAACGACGTCTACGTCGTCTATGCCAATACCGTCGGCGGCCAGGACGAGCTCGTCTTCGACGGCCACAGCATGATCCTGGACCCGAAGGGGAAAGTGCTCGCCGCGGGAAAGCAATTCGAGGAGGAGCTGATCACCTACGACCTCAAGCTGCCGGGACCGTACAATCCCGTGGACCTCGATTCGGAGATGATCCTCGACGAGTACCGCGACTCCATCGACACCGTCGTCATTTCAACCAGACCTGCGGCTCGAAAAAAGCCCCTGCCCCCTGCCCGTGTCGTCAGGCCCTGCATCATGTGCGAGGAAGTCTACCGCGCCCTCGTCCTCGGCACCCGGGACTATGTGCGAAAAACGGGGTTCAAGACCGTGGTCATCGGCCTCTCGGGCGGCATCGATTCGTCGCTCGTGGCGGCCGTGGCCGTGGAAGCCGTCGGCAAGGAAAACGTCCACGGCGTGTTCATGCCGTCGGAGTTCAGCTCCGACGAAAGCCGCGACGACGCCGCCGACCTCGCCTGCAATCTCGGCATCCCGATGATGACGATCCCCATTCACCAGCCCTTCAGCGCCTATCTCAATACGCTGCGGCGGGTGTTCGCGGACACCAAACAGGACGTGACCGAGGAGAACCTCCAGGCGCGCATCCGGGGAAACCTTCTCATGGCGCTCTCGAACAAGTTCGGCTGGCTGGTGCTTACGACGGGCAACAAGAGCGAAATGTCCACGGGCTACGCCACGCTCTACGGCGATATGGCCGGCGGCTTCGCCGTGATCAAGGACGTGCCGAAAACGATGGTCTATGACGTGTGCAGATGCATCAACCGCCTGGCGGGAAAGATGATCATCCCGAAGCGCGTGCTGGTCAAGCCGCCGACCGCCGAGCTCCGGCCGAACCAGAAAGACAGCGATTCCCTGCCCGAATATGACATCCTCGACCCGATCCTGAAGGCCTATGTAGAGGACGACCGGGAATTCGCGGAGATGATCCGCATGGGCTTCGACCGCAAGACGGTCGAGCGCGTGATCCGCCTTGTGGATTCGAGCGAATACAAGCGCCGCCAGGCCCCTCCCGGGGTCAAGATCACGCCGCGCGGACTGGGCAAGGACCGCCGGTTCCCGATTACGAATAGATATAGAAGTTACTGAGACATCAGGGGGCCAGTAAGAATCAGGCATCTTCCCGGACCCTGGACCCCGGCTACTGGACCCTATTTTTATGACTACCGGCACTCTCTACATCGTCGCCACGCCCATCGGAAACCTCGAGGACATCACGCTCAGGGCGATCCGCATCCTGAAGGAAGCAGACCTTATAGCGGCCGAGGACACGCGACACACCCGGCATCTGCTCGACCGGTACGGGATCGAAACGCAGCTCACGAGTTACCACGACCACAACAAGGAGGAGAAAGCTCCGGTCCTCGTTGCCCGCCTGCTCGAGGGAAGCACCATAGCCCTTGTTTCCGACGCAGGCACGCCGGGCATCTCCGATCCCGGTTTTTTTCTCATCAACCTCGCGATCGACCGGTCGATCCCCGTTGTGCCGGTGCCCGGCGCGACGGCGGCGGTCTCGGCCCTCTCGGTCTCCGGTTTGCCCACGGACAGGTTCGTGTTCGAGGGCTTTCTGCCGGCAAAGACCGCTGCCCGGCAGAAGCGGCTGGAAGAGCTCGCCCCTGAGGAGCGCACCATCATCTTTTACGAAGCCCCGCACAAGATCGTCAGGACCGTCGAAGGCATGCTTGCCGCGTTCGGCAGCGACAGGCGGGTCGTGATCACGCGGGAGCTGACCAAGATCCATGAGGAGATCATCCGCGGAACGCTCGATGAGGCGCTCAAACGGCTGCACGAGGGCACCATCAAGGGTGAATTCACGATCATCCTCCATGGCGCATCAAAAGAACCGCGGAAGCAGGACGTCGACACGGCCGACTATCTCAGGAACCTCATGATCCATCGCGGCTTGACGAAGAAGGATGCAATAGCAGCGGCCGCGCAGGAACTGGGGCTGCCTAAAAAAGAAGTGTACCAGGAAAGTCTGAAAATCATTGACGCTCATTCCGGCAGGAAGGAATAACGGGCTTAAAGGACCAAACATGAAAACGAATGTTTATGCAGCAATGGCACTGCTGGTACTGATGATGCTGTTCGGGAACAAAGCGTTGGCCCTGGATTCCTCGCTCACGGAGCGGGAAGCCAAGACGCTCATCGAAGGCAATCTTCCCGATGCCCTCCGCGTGGGAAACTGCATCATCATGTACTACAACTCGGAGTCTCCCTCGACGCCCGCGGAACAGGACAATCCTTACGGATCGAGCCCGATCGAGCTGGGGGACCGCCTCATGCGGAGCCTGATCGCCATGAGGGACGAAACAGGAGCATCGCTCAGTTTCTACAAGGTCAACTGGAAGAACTTCTCCGAAACTGCGATCACCAAGATCCGCTCCGACGTTTCATCGGTCATGAAACGGCCCGAGAGCCCGAGCTTTGCAGCCTATGCCCAGGCGGGCGCGATCCTGTTCACCGTACGGGGAATGCCGAGGCCCGACGTGCACGCGTTCTTCATCGGCGAACTCATGACCGAGTTCATTCCCTCCATGCGAACGGACAAGGGCGAATACCTGCGCACCGGCTGGCCGGTTATGAACACGAACAAGCAGTACATCAGCCTCGCCGACATGCGGCAGGCTGAGGTGGACCTGAGCGGAATGACGGAAAAAGTACGGATCGTCACATCCCGGTCCAGGGAGTACGACAAGAACTCCTGCGAATTTGAAGAGCTCTACCTGACGAACGGAAAGCGCGTCGGCTCCATCGAGAACTACGGCAAGTACGGCAAGATCGGCTACTTCGACTACGACGGGACCGGGAAGTTGCAGTACCGGGTGAAGTACAAGAGAGAGGCGGAGAGCACCGGCTCTGCGCCGACGACCACGGTTGCTCGTTAGTTTGGTCTTTTGAAATAAGTCTTATAAGACCTATAGGACCTATGGAAAACGACAAGACTTTCATACCGCCTCACGGCAACTACCAGGAGCTGCTATCCTATCAGAAGGCCGAGGTAGTCTATGACCTGACTTTCCGGTTCTGTGAACGATTTCTCAAAAAGAACGACCGCACGATCGATCAGATGGTGCAGGCGGCCCGATCGGGTAAGCAGAACATCGTCGAAGACAGCAAAGCTTCCGGCACCTCCAAGGAAATGGAAATCAAGCTGACCAATGTGGCTCGGGCCAGCCTGGAAGAGCTTTTAGATGATTATAAGGATTTTCTGCGTGTGCGGGATTTTTCAATCTGGGACAAAGACTCCAAGGAAGCGCAGTATGTCAGAAAGCTCGGCACCAAGCCCTATACGACCTATGAAGCTTACCGGGAATTCTGCGAAACCCGCCCGGCTGATGTGGTCGCGAATATTGCCATCTGCCTGATTCATCAGACCAATTATTTGCTCGATCAGCAGATGCGGAGGCTGGAAAAGGATTTTCTGAAAGACGGCGGCCTGCGCGAACGCATGACCAGAGCGCGATTGCAGGCTCGCGAGCAACAGAAGAGTGGGCGGGACAAAGTGTAGACGGCAGCTCCCGCTGGTTCAATCATTCTGATTGAACCGGAATTAAGGTTCGGTTCAGGCTACAAAGTGACAAGTCGGGTAGAGGCTGAGCAAAACCCGACATGAGTAGTGAAGCCGGACCATCAAGAGGAAGGACATGATATCAAAAAAATTACTGCTGGGATTCATACTTTCACCTCTTGCTACCTCTGTTGTTATAGAGATCCTTGCTATTTCAGTCGACATGGCGGTTTCTCATGCATCTTTTCGAGATGCAACTGATGACATCGGTCGGCTGCTTACATTCAGCATAATTCTATCGTATCTTGTCGCTTTCGTTGTTGGTATCCCGATTTGCGGTTTGTCAATTAAACATCAGTGGCGTAAATTTTGGCAAAATGCCATTGCTGGATTCTCAGGTGGTCTCGGATTAGGAACCGTTACCGTGGTGATTATAACGCTTGTCCCATCGTTCAAATGGGTGGATTCATATGCCCCCTTTATTGCATTGTTGTTTTTGGGGTTTATCGGTTCGGTGACGATGATTGCATTATGGCCATTTATAGACCATGACTTTCAACGAGTGCCGAGACCCTAGTTGCAGTCCCCGCTGGTTCAATCATTCTGATTGAACCAGAATTAAGGTTCGGTTCAGGCTACAAGCCTGAACCAACAAATAAATTTGGAATAAGCGATGACTACACACATCTTTTTAACAAAGAGGTGGTCCCCGAAAGTCGGACAGTCGTATAAGGTGTAAAATACGACAAACGACAAGGAGGCCACAGAGCAATGAGCAAGACGAAAAGGAAAAGGTACGCAGCGGATTTTAAGGCCCGTGTGGTGCGTGAGGCGCTCAAGGAGCAGTTGACGATCGCCGAAATCGCAACACGGTTCAACATCCACCCCAATCAGGTGAGCGAGTGGAAGAAGCAGGCCCTTGAGGGCCTCGCGGATATCTTCACGGGCAAGGTGGGCCGAAATGACGCCGCCCACGAAGCGCAGATCAAGGAACTGCACGCCAAGATCGGCCAGCTGACCGTGGAACGCGATTTTTTAGGGAAAGCCTTCGGTCGATGAGCCGCGAACGAAGGAAGGCACTGGTGGAACCGAACCATCCAGGGCTCAGCATAAGCCGCCAATGCAGACTGCTTGATATCAGCCGATCATCCTGGTATCACGAGGCGTTGGGAGAATCCCAAGCGAACCTGACGCTCATGCGGCTGATAGACGAACAGTTTTTAGAGACGCCGTACTACGGCGCCCGGCAGATGGCCCGCTACCTGCGGCGGCGGGGCTATTGGGTGAACCGGAAGCGCGTTCGCCGATTGATGCAGCACATGGGGCTCGCCGCGATCTACCAGAAGCCCCATACCAGCAAACCGCACCCGCAGCATCGTATTTACCCGTACCTGCTCAAAGGAGCGGCGATCGAGAACCCGAACCACGTATGGTGCGCCGACGTAACGTACATCCCGATGAGAAAAGGCTTTCTGTATCTCGTGGCGATCATGGACTGGTACAGCAGAAAAGTCCTCAGCTGGCGGCTCAGCAACACCCTGGATGCCGAATTCTGCTGCGAGGCGCTCAAGGAAGCGCTCTCAACTCACGGCAGTCCCCTTATTTTCAACACGGATCAAGGCAGCCAGTTCACGAGCTTCGAGTTCACCCAGGTGCTGAAGGACGCCGAAATACGGATTTCCATGGACAGCAAGGGCCGCTGGATGGACAACGTGATGATCGAACGGCTGTGGCGCTCACTGAAGTACGAATGCGTGTATCTCCATGCTTTTGAAACAGGCAGCGAGGCAAGGAACGGCATCGAGAGATGGATCAGACGCTACAACGAAGAACGTCCGCACTCGTCCCTTGACGACCGGACACCCCATGAGGCATACTGGAATATGCCGATAGCATATCAGCCGGTAATTTTGGCTGCATGAGGGCTTGAGGTTTCCACCTTAAACCAAGGGAAAAGCTGTCCAACCAATGGGGACCACCTCTCAATTGTCTTTGCATATGCAGTCTTCCTTGCATGGAAAATGTCTCGAACATTTTTATTGCAGTCCCCTAATAGCGATCCGACAAGCAATAAAGTTTCTTCAGGAGTACTTTTAGGCGCGTTGATTGGATTTGCAGTTTTTTTAATCGCGACATGGGTATATCTGAGAATGTTTCGAATAATGCAGTATTCGGGGGATATAGAAGATGGTGACTCACTAGATTTTTTACTCTATTTGTTTAATGGAAGTGCAGGTGCGATCTTCGGATCAGTCCTCGGTCTTTTCAACTTTGCGTCTATGCCCAAAAAATACTTAATCAAAATTTTATCGGTATGGGGATTCTTCTTTTAACTATTATTTTAACTGGGAATCTCGTTCTAGCTTTCTTCATAGAGCTTGCATACTGGATTGTGTCGTTTATATTAGAACGATTTGTAACCTTAATCAAAAAAGCTCTGCCGGTCGCTTAGAATAAAAGCAATACCCGATTAATCATCACATTAACGAGGTCCGCCATGTCCAAAGTCTACTTCTCCACCGCACGTACGCTCAGATGGGACTACAGCCACAGCGTCCCGGGCAAGCTCGAGACCCTGCTCGAAAAAATGGACTTTGCACGCAGGTTCGAACAGGACGAATGGGTCGCGATCAAGACCCACTGGGGGTCCCATGGCGCGTTCCGCATCGTGCCCCCGGTCATGATCCGCAAAGTGGTCGAGGCCGTGCAGGAGACGGGGGCCAAGCCCTTCGTGACCGACACCGTCAGGATCATGGGACTCGACTACCTTGAAGTGGCAAACCAGAACGGCCTGAACCATTTATCCTGCGGCGCGCCCGTGGTGCTCGCCGACGGGCTCTACGGCAAGGACGCGATCCTGGTCAAGGCCGGCCCGATCCTGGGTGACATCGCAGTTGCTTCAGCGATCCACGATGTTCCTGCAATGATCGTCTGTTCCCACACCAAGGGGCATATCAACTCCGGATATGCGGGCGCGATCAAGAACCTGGCCATGGGCTGCGTGAGCTCCCGCCACCGCGACCACGGTTGGAAAAAGGGCCGCGGCGCCATGCATTGCCACGGAGAGATGGGGCTCCAGTGGAACCCCGAGGTCTGCACCTTCTGCGAGCAGTGCAAGAACGTCTGCCCGCTCCATGCCATCGATTTCAAGGACGGCGCCTTTGTCGTGGACCAGAACAACTGCTGGCACTGCGGCCGGTGCTCCCGCGTCTGCCAGGAAGGGGCGCTCACCCTGCCCCAGGACGACGTGACCTTCCAGAAAAGCCTTGCCGAGTCTGCAGCCGCCGTTCTCTCGACCTTCCGGAAGGGCAAGGTCGTCTATATCAATTTCCTCTACGAGATCCAGCCCGAGTGCGACTGCATGCCTGTTGCGGACGTGCCGGTAATCCAGGACCAGGGCATTATGATCTCCGACGACATCGCGGCCATCGAGCAGGCCTCGCTCGATATGCTCAAGGCCGCCCCTCCGCTGCCCCAATCCGCTGCGGAAGAGCTGGTCATCAAACCCGGAGAAAACGTCATGTCCAGTCTCAACCCGCGGCCCATGCAGATCCAGATAGACGAGTGCGAACGGCTGGGACTGGGGACCAGAAAGTACGAGTTGGTGAAGATAGAGCCCTGAATCCATCTTTGACCGGATAACAGGATAACGTCAGGATAAAGCCTTGCCACAGATCCTGTAAATCCTGTTATCCCGTCAAAAGATTTTTCCGTTTGTCCGGTTTCAGATTTACGAACCATGCTTACGTGCCGTCCTTGAGATTTGCTATAATACCGGATATCAGGTTCCTTTCTTTAGTCTCCACACCGCTTTCCAGGAGAATGAATGTCAAAACGCACCAAGATCATCGTCACCATCGGCCCGGCTTCCAGTTCGCCCGCGGTCATCGCCAAACTGATCCGCGCCGGCATGGATGCGGCGAGGCTCAATTTCTCCCACGGCGACTGGGACGATCATACGAAACGCATCCGATCGATCCGGCAGGAATCGGAGAAGGCGGGCAGGCACATCGCAATCATCCAGGACCTGCAGGGCCCGAAGCTGCGCGTCGGCGCCATGCAGGACGATGCGGTTTCGCTCCGGCGCGGCGACGAGCTCTCCGTGATCCGACGAAACATTCTCGGCACCAACCGTTCCATTTCCGTGCTTTACTCCCGCCTCACGAAGGACCTCAAGACAGACGACAGGATCCTGCTGGACGACGGCCGGCTGGAGCTCGTGGTCACCCGGAAGATCCCGGGCGGACTAAAGTGCAAGGTGGTCCGCGGCGGGGTGCTCAGGAGCCATAAAGGCGTGAACCTCCCCGGCGCGCACCTCTCCCTTCCATCGCTTTCCAAAAAGGACAAGGACGATCTCCGGTTCGGCATCGCGCGCGGCGTGGACTACATCGCACTTTCCTTCGTGCGCACGGCGGCCGACATCATCGCGACACGCCGCTTCCTGCACGCGCACGGCGCCGACATCCCCATCATCGCGAAGATCGAGAAGCCCGAGGCGATCCATAATCTCGACGAGATCATCGATGCAGCCGACGGCGTCATGGTGGCCCGCGGCGACCTGGGCGTGGAAATGTCGCCCGAGCAGGTGCCGCTCCTCCAGAAGAAGATCATCAAGGCTTGCAACCACGCCGAGAAAACAGTCATCACCGCGACGCAGATGCTCGAGAGCATGATCGACAGCCCGCAGCCCACGCGTGCCGAGGCGTCGGATGTGGCGAACGCGATCCTGGACGGCACGGACTGCGTGATGCTCTCGGGCGAAACGGCGATGGGGAAATATCCTGTCCAGTCCGTTGAGGTCATGGCACGGCTTGCCGTGCAGGCCGAGACCTCGCTCCCCTCGGTCCCGCCGGACGTGCACGTGGCGGGCACGGGAGAAAGCGTGGCGCATGCGGCTTGCCGCGCAGCCGAGGAGCAGGAGGCGCGTGCAATCGTGACCTTCACGCAGTCGGGCTCCACGGCGCTTCTTGTTTCCAAGCACCGGCCCCCGATGCCGATCATCGCACCTACTCCCTTTGACGATGCCGCCCGGAGGGTGTCTCTGTACTGGGGCGTGATGCCCGTGATCATGAAGACCAGAAAAACCACCGATTCCATGATATCGAGCATTGAGCTGCTCATGCTCAGGAGAAGACTCGCCCGACAGCACGACCTCATCGTCATCACTGCCGGCGTGCCTATCGGCGTGGCAGGCAGCACGAATTTGATGAAGATCCACCGCGTCGGAGAGATCAAAGGGCTGGAGTCAAAGCAGGTCCGCGACTTCAGGCCGCTGAAACGAGACCGAAGAAGCGGAAAAGCAGACCGGAGAGAGTAACCTCCGGCGAAAGTTCTGCTCAGGTGTTCTACGGTCAAAAATATTGACATCTTTCAATACTTGATGCTGTCAAACATTCTATGAAAAACGAAAGATATTTTACCGCAGAGGGCGCAGAGAAATGCAGCTCTTGAAATAAAGGAGAGTAAGTAAAAGAACGCTGGTCATATTCGGAACTTATTCAGGTTAAGCGAACTACTACGGACATTAGGCAAATAATATAGCTTCAAAGAAGATGATTTTGAGAGATCGCAGAGGGGGAGGGAGCTGAGAATGAGTTAAATGTTTTCTAATTCAAGAAGTTCTCTGCGTCCTCCGCATCCTCTGCGGTAAAATTTCGACATTAAGCAATTACCTTCAAGGGAGGGTCGTCATGAAAGTTCGTGAACTGCTGGAAGCCAAGGGCAAGGACACGGTGTCCATCGACGTGAGCAGCTCGGTGGACGATGCCATCCGGTCCATGAATTCCCGGAAGATCAGCGCCATCATCGTGACCGAGAACGGAAAGACCGTGGGGATCTTCACGGAACGCGACGTGGTGCGCTGCTACATCGCCACCGGCGGCAGGAGCTTCAAGGAAGTTCCCGTGCGCGATGCGATGATCAGGGACCTCATTGTGGCCGTTCCCGACGAGGACATCCATGAAGTGTCGGCAACCATGGTGGAAAAGAACATCCGGCACCTGCCTGTCGTGGATGACGGACGCATCATCGGCATGTTGTCCATCCGGGACATCATCCAGACCCAGGTCACCAAGCTCACCTCGGAGATCCACTACCTGAAGGATTATATCGCCGGCTATTGATCGCTCGCGAGATCAAACTCACTTCGAGAGGCCGAAATCACTTGCATCCGCAGATTACACAGATAATCCACAGCAGCTTTCATGCCACTATCCTTACAGTAATTCATCTTCGTCCATCTGGATTCATCTGCGGACACCTTCTCTCAGCGTTGATCTGCGAACAGGTACCGTTTTCATGCGACAACGCGGACCGATGACGCGGCAGCCCGAGAATTCCCGTAATACGAAATAAGCAGCAAAATTCCGGTCGAAATACTCCGCTTTTTTTGCTTTTTCCCGAAACGCGGTGTTATAATGAGGCTCGTATGGAAAAAATTTCAACAACCTGCCCCTGGTGCGGCTGCGGCTGCGGACTGTACCTGCATGTCGAGAACAACCTCATCACCGGCGTATCCCCGAGCCGCAACCATCCCGTCAATCACGGGACCCTCTGTGTAAAGGGCTGGAACTGCCACGAGTTCGTCCATCACCCCGATCGCCTGACCACCCCCCTTATCAGGGACGGCGCCGCGTACCGCAGGGCAACGTGGGATGAAGCCCTGGGCACGACCGCCGCGCGGCTCTCTGCAATCGCGCGGGAATACGGTCCCGACGCCATCGGGGTATTGGGCTCGGCCAAGTGCACGAACGAGGACAATTTCGTGCTCATGAAATTCGCCCGCGCGGTGATCGGCACCAACAACATCGATCACTGCGCCCGCCTCTGACACTCCTCCACGGTCGGCGGTCTGTCGGCTGCGTTCGGTTCAGGAGCGATGACGAATTCGATCGACGAGATCAAAGACGCCCGGGTCATCTTCGTGGTCGGCTCGAACACGACCGAGCAGCATCCCATGATCGGGATGCACATGCTCGAAGCGAAGGACCGCGGCGCCCTCATCATCGTGGCGGACCCCCGGCGCACGCAGATCGCCCAGTTCAGCCACCTCCACATGAGGCACAGGAGCGGCACCGACGTGGCGCTCCTGAACGCCATCATGAACGTCATCATCACCGAAGGCCTCGTCGACGTGTCCTTCATCCGCCAGCGCACGGAAAACTTCGATGCCTTCGAAAAGGGCGTCCTGGCCTACACGCCGGAGGTCGCCGAAAAGATCACGTCGGTGCCGGCCGACGATATCCGCAGGGCGGCGCGGCTTTATGCCTCGGAAAAGCGCTCCATGCTCTTCTACTCCATGGGCATCACGCAGCACATCACCGGCGTCGATAACGTCCGTTCCTGCGCCAACCTTGTCATGCTCACCGCGCACATCGGCCAGCCCATGACGGGCTTGAACCCGCTTCGCGGCCAGAACAACGTGCAGGGGGCCTGCGACGTGGGCGTGCTTCCCGACGTTTATTCCGGTTATCAGAAGGTTGCCGACCCTGTTGCGCGGAAAAAATTCGAGCTTGCCTGGTCGCGGCCCCTGCCGGACAAGCCGGGGCTCACGCTCACCGGGATGGTGGACGCCATCCACGAAGGCAAGATCCGTGCCCTGTACGTCATGGGCGAGAACCCGGTGATCTCGGACCCCGACAGCAGCCATGTGAAAGCGGCGTTCGCAAAACTCGATTTTCTCGCTGTCCAGGACATCTTCCCCACCGATACCGCGGAATATGCCCACGTGATCCTGCCGGCAACGACCTTTGCCGAAAAGGACGGCACCTTTACGAACACCGAGCGCCGGGTCCAGAAAATACGGAAAGCGGTGCCCGCAGTGGGCGAGTCCCGTCCGGATCATGAGATCATCTGCAGCCTGGCGAAGCTCATGGGGTACCCCATGGAGTACCGCGCGTCCCACGAGATCATGGAGGAGATCGCCATCCTGACGCCGTCCTACGGCGGCATTCTCCATCATCGCCTCGACTCGCAGTTCGGGCTCCAGTGGCCCTGCACGGGCATGGACCATCCCGGAACGCCGTACCTGCACCGGAAGAAGTTCGCCCGCGGCATGGGTGCCTTCATTCCCGTGGACTTCATTCCGCCGGCGGAGCCGACGGACAGCGAGTACCCGTTCATCCTGACCACGGGCCGCAGCTACTTCCACTACCACACGGGCACCATGTGCAGGCGGACGATCACGCTCGAACGGGAAGAGCCCGAATGCACGGTTGAGATCAATCCCGCGGACGCCGAGCGGATCGAGATACGCGGCGGAGACGCCGTGCGGGTCACCACGCGGCGGGGCAACATCGTGGTGAAGGCACGGGTGACGAACACGGTCCCCGAGGGGATCATCTTCATCCCCTTCCACTTCCGCGAGGCGGCCGTGAACCTTCTCACCGTGAACGCCGTTGACCCGAACGCCAAGATCCCGGAATTCAAGGTCTGCGCAGCGGCCGTCGAGGCCGTCCGGAGAAGACCCGGCGCGCGCCAGTCGCCGCCGATCAGCTACCACGAGGGCATGAGGATCGGGCTGGACCTGTATATACCGCCGGAGGAAAGATAACCCTAATTGCTTGTGAGAATTTTGATGACTCTAAAAATGCCAGTTTAACCGCAGAGCCGCGGAGGGCGCGGAGGAGTCTTTCTGCCTTCATGGTCTTTTTCTCAGCGTCTCTGCGCCTCGGCGGTAGATTTGCAATAATTGTTGACGTTACGATTCTATCGATTTGATTTTGACTATTTCGATTCTCGATGAGATATGCCTGAACAGTACATATTAAACAAAAACCACCTCTCCTTCTGGCTCAGGCAGCTGAAGTCTGAGAACCAGCTGATCGCGCCGGTCCGGGACGTGAGCGGCGATATCGTCCTGACGGAGCTTGCGCGCATGCACGAAACAGCGCTCGACGGCCCCGCGCTCATGCCTTCTCCCAAGGAGTTCATGCTTCCCCAGATGGAGCAGCTCTTCTGCTGGTCCGAGGAGGGTCTCGAGGAAGCCTTCAACAAACAGCCCCGGGTGCTCTTCGGCATCAGGCCCTGCGATCTGTCGGCAATAAAGATCCTGGACACCTTCTACCTGGGCAAGACAAAAGACGCCTACTACGAGGCGAGGCGCAGCAGGACCGCGCTGATCGCCATTGCCTGCAACCAGCCCGACCCGACGTGCTTCTGCCTCGGCCTCGGCACCGGCCCTTTTTTGAAATCAGGATTCGATCTGCAGCTCACCGACCTCGGCAACCGGTTCCTGGTCGAGACGGGATCCGAAACGGGCGAATCGCTCGTCAGGGACTTTCCGCACATCTTTACCGAACCCCAGCCTGCAGACCAGGAAGACCTGTACGAGACGCGCCTCGCGTCCCAAAGCCGCTTCGAGAAGCGGGTCAACCTGGACCGGGTGCGCAAGCGCATAGAGGCGGGCGAGGTGAGCGATGCGTTCTGGGAATCGGTGGCCCTGCGCTGCTTCGAGTGCGGCGGCTGCGTGTACAACTGCCCGGTCTGCACCTGTTTCAACGTCATCGACCGGCCCTCGTCTCCGGACTCGGGCAAACGCATCAGGCTCTGGGACGCCTGCATGTTCAAGGGATTCACCCGCATGGCGGGCGGCGTCATTCCCGCCCAGGACAAGGTCAACCGCACCAAGCGGTGGTTCCATCACAAGCTCTTGCACTGGCCCGCTCAGTTCGGGGCCTTCGGGTGCGTGGGATGCGGCCGCTGCGCACTATCGTGCCCGGGGAAGATCGACATGGCGACGGTTGCGCTCAAGATCAAGGGATCGGACCAGACAGGGGATAAAGACGCATAGGGCAGAGGGCTTGAGAACAAAGGCATAGCGCATGGAGCAGAGCGCATAGGGCATAAGGCGTGGGCATAGAACATGGGGCATGGGGGAACGCAGTTACTCTCTGCTCTCTGCTCTCTGCTCTCTGCTCTCTGCGCCATGCACTCTGCACCATGCATCAGTGGAATTATGAAAACAAACAACATCTACCTGCCGTTTAAAACATCAATTGCCGCCGTGAGCGAGGTCGCCAAAGACGTCAAGCTCTTCTCGATCGACGTGCCCGATGATTTTGCCTACCAGCCCGGACAGTTCGTCATGGTGTCGGTCATGGGCGCCGGCGAGGTTCCGATCTCGATCACGTCCACGCCCGGAGCGGGAAACCATCTCGAAATCTGCGTGCGCTCCGTCGGACACGTCTCGTCGGCCTTGAACTCGCACCGCGCAGGCGACGCCGTCTGGCTGCGCGGCCCCTACGGCAAACCCTTCCCCATCAACGGACACCAGGACACGCTGTTCATCTGCGGTGGGATCGGGGTCGTGCCGCTCCGGCCGCTCATCAACAAAATGGTGAACAGCCGCGCGCGTTCGGGCGGGCAATCGGGCATTACGGTCATGTACGGATCGCGCAATCCCGCGGAAGTCCTGTTCATGGACGAGGTCCAGGCATGGCAGGATAAAGGCGCCGAGGTCATCCTTACCGTGGACACCTGCCAGATCGAAAGCTGGAAGGGATGCACCGGACTCGTAACCGAGCACTTCGGCAAGGCAAAGGTGGACTTCAAGAACTGCACCGCCTACATCTGCGGGCCCCATATCATGATCCAGGCGGCCATGCGCGACCTGTCGCTCATGGGCATGCCTGACGATCACATCATTACCACCCTCGAGGCCCACATGAAATGCGGCGTAGGGAAGTGCGGGCACTGTTTCTGCGGCAGGAAGCTCATCTGCGAGGAAGGTCCCGTATTCTCACTCGCGGAAATAAAGAAATACCATATCAAACCGGGGAGGGACGGCCTCGGCTAGGAAATCATCGGGATTCGGGGGGGCCGCATTAGCCGCGCTATCCCTGGCTGTGCCCCCTTTTTGTCATTGTCGTTTTTTCTCTGCGTCAGCGTTATGCAATGAAAATGACTTTCACATCACGGAACTCATAAAGAGACCAACGGAGAAAAATCATGAACGAACGGCACAGAACAGTCAACATGGCCGGCATCATTGCCGGAACCCTCATGGCGGTCGTCCTTCTGGTCCTGACAGCGGCAGCGCCCGTTTCAGCAGCGCGCCGGTCAGGCGTTACCGTACGGAATGACCGATTCGAGGTGATCCACGTTGTGACCCATCCGCGCGCCGTGGCCGCGTTCCAGTCGATCTGGAAAGCAAAAAAACAGGTCACACCCCGTAATTTCATGCCTCACTGGCTCTATAAAATCGACCTCTCCGACGGGAGCAGATGGCTTTACGATCCCCGCGGGTACGCGATGCTCGCTACCACAAAGAAAGTTCCCCTTTACAAGCTCTCTCCGGTAGCTAAATTCAACAGACTGATCAACGTCAATCCCTGACTTCCGGCCGGCCGATTTTTCCCCTGCTGCTTCCGGCCCGGGAAGCCTTGCCTGTTCGCCCGGTCAGGCCGAAACAGCACATTCATCGCTTCAGGCGGCGAAGCTCCGAAGTAGGCGAGGTACCCAAGGGTCTGTGCAGGAAATATCAGGTTCCGGTCGGGGAAGATGCATCTCTTCGGGAAGGATCCTCTTTTGCAGGAGTCGTGTTCTGCCGGTCAAAAAGGTGTTTTTGACCGGCGGGCTCTCGGGACAAAAAAAGCCGGGGGCTTCGAAAAAGCCCCCGGCTTATGATCATTCTTTATCCGATCAACTGCACTCAGGATCCGTGTAAGGGTCTCCCGGTTTGCCGTGCTGCTCCAGGTACTGGTTGCTGAACGCCGGGATCACGCCCTTTTCTCCGTTCTGGGGATGGATCATGAAGCGGTAGGACACCAGTTGCCCCACGGTTTCCATCATGTGGTTCCAGCCCTTCTTGAACAGCGTGCATTCGTTGTTGAAGCATACCCAGAGGTAGGGAGAGTCCCAGTCGAGGTAGCGCGCATCCAGTTGTTCCATCAGTTGCTTACAGTGCGGACAAGTGGGCGCCTCCGTCACTTTCCAGTCTTTTGTATCCATGTACAGAAACCTCCGTTAATCCGAAACTGCAACATTATACGACGTCGGCACCGTGAAAGCAATACAGAACAAGGCTGGTCGCAGCTCGGGACTTGGAATAAAAAAGCGGCCAGCCGGATGTCCCGGCGGCCGCCTTCATGAGAATGTCCCCGGAAAACCGGGTTATGTCCGCGCCTGGCTGTTGTGCTGATCCGCAGGCGCCGTTTTCTGTTTTAAAAGATCGGGCTTTGCGTTCAGCCGCTGCATCAACACAAGAGACAACTTGAAAGCAGACCCCTCCTCCTGCCTTACACTCTGATAAAACCTGCATTTCTCGCAGTTGCTGTATTTCTGGGCAAAGGTCCCCTGCGCCTTTCCGCCGCACAACGTGCCTGCGATGATCCAGCAGGCCCTTCCTCCGTGCTTGCCGCCGTGAGTGCCATGGAGCCGGTATTCCGTTGTTACGGGACAGATGCCGAGCTCTTTTCTTGCCCCCCCGGGCTCACGCCCGCATTGCATTGCTTCCCAGCAATTCAGTTTTGACATGATGACCCCCTCGCGATATTTTTTTTTGCGCCCCCGAAAGCAGAGTACCAGAGGACGGGCGGGCCTGTCAAGTTTTTTTTGATTAAACTAAATATTACTGTTTAAATATTCTCAAATTTTACTTTGATATGTTGTAAAGGTGGATCGGATCAGACAGAAATTTATTTGAAAAAAATCGCAGCCTCTCCGCGGCAGGAGTCGAGAGACTTTTGCCGTTGCGAGTCAATAATTTTCCATCCAAAGTTCAAAAAAACTCTTGGGATGCAGACAGGTGGGGCATTTTTCAGGGGCTTCGAGGCCTTCATGATGATACCCGCAGTTGCTGCAGATCCAGGTCGAGGGAGCGTCCCTGACAAAAACTCTCCCGCGCTCAATGTTTTCGAGAAGTTTCAGGAACCGCTTCTCATGCTCCACCTCCACCTTCGCAATATACCTGAATGCTGCAGCAACGCCGGGAAATCCTTCCTCTGCGGCTATGTCGCCGAAGCCGGGGTAGAGTTTCGTCCACTCTTCATGCTCTCCCGCGGCAGCGGCGGCGAGGTTCTGCGCCGTTGTGCCAATAATGCCCGCGGGAAAGGTCGCGGTGAACTCGACCATGCCGCCCTCGAGGAACCTGAAGAACCGCTTGGCATGCTCCTTCTCATTCTCGGCAGTCTCGAGGAAGATGGACGCTATCTGCTCGTATCCCTCCTTCTTTGCTGCGCTGCCGAAAAAAGTATACCGGTTGCGCGCCTGCGATTCCCCGGCGAACGCGGCAAGCAGGTTCATTTCCGTTCTGCTACTCTTAAGGTTCATGAAGGCCTCCCATCATATTGACAGCATGCAAAAGCGATATGCTTCAGTCTTTCCCCGAGTCCCGCAGCCTTGCCTGTTTCGGCATCTCCCGACTGGATATGAAGATATCGAACCGGGCAAGCAGACAGTAGCTGAACCTCTCCTTGAGCTTCTGGAATGCCGACCGATTGTCCCATTCCTCGATACCGATCCTGACGGACTGCCTTATGTCGTCCTCGAAGTCGGCGCGCGCACGGGCTGCGAGTTCCCGGTCTTCCACGACAGCGACCAGTTCGTAATTGAACCTGCCGCTCCGTATGTCGAGGTTCGCCGACCCGGCGATCACCGTATCATCGGCGATCGCCAACTTGGAGTGCATCATGGAGGGAGTGTATTCCCAGATCTCCACGCCTGCCCGGAGGAGCCTGCCGTAGAGGCCCCGGGCCGCCCACCGGGTGATAGGAATGTCGCTCTGCTGCGGCATGAGGAGCCGGATACGCACCCCCCGCTGCGCGGCCCGCTTGAGCGCCCTGAGCATACTGCCGTGGGGATAAAAATAGCCCATGGAGAGGTCGATCGTCGAATGGGCGTTTTTGACCATCTGCCGGTAAGCCCGGCGCACGTAGCGGACCGGACTCTCCGGTCCGCTTTCCAGAAAATGCACGGGACCGCACTCCGGCCTCGTCTTCAGCCGATCGCGACGTCGGGCGAAGATCAGCTTGCGCAGCGGCGCCTCGGCCTTCGCCCACATGCGCAGGAAAGAGCGGCGCAGCGCGGCGGCCTCCGGCCCTCTGATCTCCAGGGCATTGTCCCTCCAGGGCAGGCCACCCCCGGCGCCTCGATAATACTCATCGGAAATATTAAGGCCGCCGACATAGGCGGAATGGTTATCGACCAGCAGCAGTTTGCGGTGGTTCCGGAAGGGGAAGAGACCTTTGGCGAGTGGATGAAACCAGCGAATCAGGGCGCCCGCAGCGCGAAGTTCATCCCAGAACGCATCCGGCAGGTTCCAAGAGCCCCAGGAGTCCACGAGGACCCTGACATGCACACCGCGCCGGGCCGCATCGACCAGATGTCTGCGGAATTCCCGTCCGGTCTCGTCATCGGCGACGATGTACATTTCGAGTGCGACGCTCGACGATGCCGCATCAATCGCCGTGAACATGGCCGGGAAGGTTTCGCTGCCGTTCTTGAGGAGACGAACCGTGGTCATTTTCGATTTCGGATTTCGAATTTCGGATTATGAGCTGTACAGCCTGATTCCACTTTAACGTTAATTCCGCAATCCGCATTCCAAAATTATACGTTCTCGAACGTATAGTCCACCTTCATTTTCATGTCCTTCCGGAGCGTGTGGTAGACGGAACAGTACTTTTCGTGGGACAGCGATACCGCCCGTTCGAGCTTCTTGGCCGTAAGACCCGTTCCTGATACGGAAATGATCATTTCCATCGAGGTGTAGTACTGGGGCGGAGTGGGATTCCGCTCTCCCATGATGTCCATCTTGTATGCTTTTATTTCGCACTTCATCTTCTTGAGAAACGAGACCATGTCGATGGCCATGCATCCCGCGACGCTCAGGAGCAGGGTCTCGGTGGGAGAGCACCCCCACTGCTGCTGGGCATCATACTCCACCTCGTACCCCCGGTTCGTGCGGCCGATGAATATAAGTTCCTTGTCCCACGTAAGGGTCGCTTTGTTTACCTGCGATATTTTCGATTTGTAGACATCGAGATTTTCGTCCAGTTCCTTGATTTCCTTTTCTTCGGACATGCGGTTCTCCTTAGATAAAAAATAAACAAACGCCGGGCTGAAACAGAAGCCGCGACGACCTGCGTTGAGTCGCCTACAGTCGCGGATCTTTGAACTTTTCCGCCAGATATTCCAGCGCAAGGCGTTCGTTCCCCGCCTCGACGCGGAGCACATAGGATTTGATCGCCGCCGGCTCCATGCCCAGGGAAAAAGAATCATAGGTGGCGCGGATGCCGCGCGAACCGAGATAGCTCACGAGGTCCAGCATAAGAGAGTCATCGAACCCTCTTCCGGTGTCGCCCCGCAGGACCTCGACATACTCTACTTCGCTTGCCGGGGCATCGTCAGCAGATCCCTGTTTCCAGACATCGCCGAACTCCCAGCCTTCTTCATCGTCCTGTTCTTTGTCGCCTTTCATCGGGCACCTGATTTACGGCGTGAGCGCATGGCCGCTTGGGCCGGCGCAGGACGCTCAATATTAATGGAGAGGAGAAAAGCTGTCAAATAAAAAACGCGTCCGCGACTTGCATTTCTCAATCCACAATCCGTAAGCCGCAATTCGAAATGTTCTTCGAGGTTGACACCTGTGCTCCTGTTAGGATACTATTCCGCATGATCGAAGCCTTCAGTTTCATTCTCGGCCTGGGTTTCAGCATCCTCGTTTACTTTCGCTCGATCAAACCGTCGGAACCGCGGCTGTCACGAAGGATGCTTTACCTTTTCTTCACTCTCATCGGCATCACCGGCACCCTCTTCCTGTCCGGCATTCTGATCGCGCACTTCCTCAGGAAATGGGGTTTCATCGGGAACCATTGACATGCGGTTCTCCCGCGTGCGCTTTTGTATTTATTGTCCGAACTCAGCCAGCGCCTCCCGGGCCGCCTCCCGTACTCCGGGATGGTCGTCCAGCAGACACCCCTTCACCGCTTCCAGGGAATTCTCATCTCTGATCATGCCGAGCACCGATACAGCGTCCCCCCGTATGGTTGGATTTTCATGCCCGAGGAGCGCAACGAGCCCGGGAACGGCATCTTTCAGCTCCTTTCGATGATCGCCTGCCAGCTCTTCCACAAGGGCCGTTGCGCCGAGCCGGACCCTGATGTTGTCATGGCCTATCATGTCTGCCACGTGTCGGTATACTGATGGGTCCTGGCGGAACAGCGCGATAATATTATCGAGGAATCCCCGACCCATATAATCAATGAGCATTTCTTTCATATCGAAGTCGTGCATGGTCGTAACCCGGATGAGTGATGGTACAATAACACAGGAACAATCGGTCCTGCAAGCGTCTTGTATGGCGGCGAACGGATGGGGGAGAGTACATAGAGAATGCTTGAACTCCTGACCAGACATATGCTTTAAAGACTACAGAGGCCCTTCTTGGTGCTGATTTTTCCAGGAGGAAAAGTACATTACGAATTGTTACATTAACAAATGTTCAAAATTTATTCAGTTCATTAGTACCAAAAAAATCGGTGAAAACACCATTTTTTGAGCAAAAATACTCACTACTTGGGGAACACTTTTTCCACAACATATTGAAATATGGCGCTATGGATATTTGGTGCGATTATTGCTCAAGGTATTACCATCGGTTATATGAGCAGATTTATAGGTAAACAAACTTAACAAGCGGGCAGCCGAACTAAAAGCCTTGCATCATACAGCAGACCGGTAGCAATGCGTCAGAACCAACATCGGGTAATGCATGAAGAACGTATTTACTAAACTAGCGGCCCTGCTGCTCCTGACCAGCCTTGCCCCCTTCGTACAGCAATCCTCTGCCGTTGATGCGCCGCACAATACGGCTGCAACAAGCGTCGAATGCACCCTGTGCCATGTCCCCATCAGTGCAAGCGCCCCTGACTGGTCGCTCGGCCCCTGGAGCGGAGACAATACCAGGCTCAACCTGTTGTGCGGAAGCTGCCACGACAACCCGGGCTCCATCGTCATAGACGAAAAGTACAACAACATCAAGACCCATTCTGCCGCAAACACCGGAAGCACCTACGATAACGGCACCTGGACTGTCGAGTGTATGACCTGCCACAACCCGCACTATCAGCGACAGCAGCGCGCCTATCTCGCAAGCGGGTATATCGAAAGCGGCGTCTCGACGGCGGCCACTACATCCTTGACCTTGACGGACAGCGCCAAGGCCTGGACCCCGGGACAGTGGAAGAACCATATCCTCGTCCCGAACAGCGGCTATCCGACGATTTTCTACGAGATTGCCGACAACACCGCGACCACGATCACGGTCCGCGCCGAACAGGCCGGGATGACCACCCGCTACACCGGAGGCGTCGGGACCTCCTACGGCCTCAAGTACGGCAAACTCATCAATGATACCGTGACTACGGCGAACGGCACCAGGTCCGTGCTCTTCTTCGCTCCCACGGGAACGAACTCCTTTGCCGACGGGGATACCGCCATTAACGGCATCTGCCAGGTCTGCCACACCCAGACGAAATACTTTACCGCCGACGGGAGCAAACTTGACCAGGGCCACCCTGCCGCTGCAGGGACGAACTGCACGGAGAGCTGCCACCAGCACTCCAACGGCTTCAAGGCGAACTGCGCACAGTGTCATGGGGTCCCCCCGCTCGTGGCCTCCCCGAACAACGGCAGTATAACGAACGGCCTCGTGAACAATGACGGCGGAACAGGCTCATCGACACCGGGCGCCCATGGAAAGCATGCGGTAACGCTCAACTATTCCTGTTCTACTTGCCATACGAACGGCATGCCGGCCGCGGTCATTTATGACAAGACGATCCAGATCGGGTTCACGATCGCGAAAAGCGCCTATCAGAGCGGGAGCTACGACGGCAGAAGCGCCCTTGCCAACGGCTTCTCCTACACGGCAGGCAACGCCGGCACGTCCGTGACGCGGAACGGGACCATGACCTGCATCGCCGTATACTGCCACAGCGACGGAACAGCGGTTGCCACCGGTGTCGTGCCGTCCATCGCCTCACCGAACTGGGGCACCGGCGCTGCATCGTGCGATTCCTGCCACGGATATCCGCCGAACTATGCGAGCGGTTCTCCCAAACCGAACTCCCATGGAAAGCACAACTATTCCTGCGATAATTGCCATTACGCCACGACGACGAACGGCATGGGAGTGACCGATCCGGCCCTCCACGTGAACAATGTATACGATCTTCAGCCCGGACCGGGCAGGAACTTCACCTACTCCTTCGCAAAGCCAAATGGGACGTGCAGCACGGTCTCCTGCCATGGGGACACCGGAACGCAGTGGGGCGCGTCGGCCTGCCTGAGCTGCCATGCCGTCGCCCAGGGCAGCCGCCCAGCCATTGAGCCCCAGTTCAGCGGGAATTCCCACCACGTGCAGGGGGCGTCGGTTTCCGGCGTCCATTGTTACCAGTGCCACTGGGAGGCGAACAGCGACGGCAGCATCAATTCCGCCTTTCATGGAGGATCCGCTGCGTCGGGATCACCGGTTGACCTCGTCATATTCGGAAACGGCGCAAGACCGGCAACATATACCGAAGGATCGACAGCGGTGCAGTATACGGCCAGCGGGTCGAGGACAGAAATTGAGAAGATCAACAGCCACTGCCTCGGCTGCCACAGCGACCAGAACAACGCCACACAGCCCTTTGGAGACGGGAAAACCCCGAAACAGTATGCATGGGACGGAACCAGTATCGGTTCAAAGTATCTGCAGACAGGAACAACGAGCTGGGGAAAATATACAACGACGGCCAAAGCGGCCAAGAAGAACATCACCAAGGCATATTCAGCTCACGGCAATGCGCAGAATAATTATGGCGGCGGGTGGCCGGACGCACCCAATGAATGTTTTGGCGCGAATATTACACAAACGATCTGTACGGAATTCGGCGGCGCCTGGGATGGTGCCTGTATAAACATCGCTCAGGGCGCATGCGAACAAAATTTCTGCGCAGACTTCACAGCAGGGACATGCGGACAATTCGGCGGCACATGGACCGGAACAGCATGCACCGGCATTGCTGAGAATAGATGTACAGGGCCGAGCTACTGTACCCTCCCCGTGGAGGTATGCGACGAATTCGACCCGGCTTATTGCTGGACGGAATATTACACGGACGCCAACACCACGCAACCCGCCTGTCAGGCTGCCGGCGGAACCTGGACCGTGGTGAACGGCACGTGGAAAACCGCCGGCAAATGGAGCTCGGGCGTTGATTATGAATTAAATCCGACACGGGGCGGCGTCAATGCTAAAATCGTCGCATGTTTTGATTGTCATAATTCGCATGGTTCGACGGTGGAGGGTACAACATCAAGCTATACAAGCGAAACGCCCAACGGCGGGATACTGAAGAGTACGACTGTCTACAAACCGTCGGCAGGCGGATCATCAGCAGAAAAGAATTCCTATAATCCGGGGGCGGGCCTCTGCTTTGATTGCCACCTGAACGCAAATGCAGGATCAACGCCGTGGGGATACGCCGACACCTTCGGAGCCAGTCAAAAGATCATGGGATACTGGGATACGGAGTCTTTCGGTACGGGCACGTTCGGCTCACAACAAAGGTTCCCTTATAAGGCCATCATTGGAAATAAGGGGGGACACTTCGGCGCATCGGCGAGCCTGGCGAGTACGCCCGCCGGTACGGTCCGAGGTCTCTGTACTCCCTGTCATGATCCTCATGGAGTGACGACAAACACAAACATCATTGCCGCTGAGGACAAGGCTTACGCAGTGCCCATTCTGAAAGGCACGTGGTTAACCTCCCCGTACAGGGAAGACGCGGCCCCTTCCCTGGATCAAACGGGCACGATTACCGATGTGAATGCCGGCAATGCTTATCATATTGACCAGAACACGGCCGCTTCTGATATCAGTCAGGGTGCGATATCCATGGTGACGCAGACAGACAGCCAGTTTGCCGGGCTCTGCCTCAGATGCCATCTTAGGGAAGATCTGACAAACGCCACCAACCACACCTGGAAGAGCAAGGACAGAATACACGAAGCGGTCAAGGGATGGAAAACGGCAAATGGCACGATCAAGCACAATTATTCCTGCTCGAAATGCCATACGCCCCACAACGCCCGGTTACCGCGTTTAATGGTCACCAATTGCTTCGATAATAAACACAAGGGCCGCTCTGATTTCAATTTAAATCCCGTGCTCTCCGGGAGTTCAGGCCCCAACTGGTATGCTGACGATTCAATGGTAGGCTCCGGTGGCGCAGAATATGGCGGAGGCAAGGGGGCCTTCCCCGGCAGTCATGGAGGCGGTGAAGGATATGATCCTAATTACAGCGGCTACCTCATTGCCGTATCCTGTCATGAAAACCAGGCCGCTGACCAGAGCTGGAATACGGTTACACAATGGGCCCAGGAAATCCCGGCCATAAGCTCCGGCCCTACAGCGGGTTCATTCACTGCGGTCGGAAGCAACGTGCAGGCGACGATCACCTGGCAGACGAACAAAAGCTACAGCACTTCCTCTGTCGATTATGGACTGACTTCAAGCTACGGTTCGACAGCGGGAAACAGCACACTTGTCCTTAACCACAGCGTTGCGCTCCAAAACCTGGTTAACCACTCCACATACAATTACCGGGTGCGTTCAAAAAGCGGCGCCGGGAATGAAACCACATCGGGAAATTACACATTTTATATCTCGCTTCCGCCGGCCGTTCCAGTACTTATTGACGAGCCGACCACGATATGTGCCGGATCATGCTCTGTTACCCTCCAGTGGAGCGCCGCAACAGATTCGGACGGAGGGCCGGTACAATATTACGTTGAAGTTGACGACGCATCCGACTTCTCCAGCCCGAACTACAACTCCGGCTGGATATCAGGAACGAGCCATACTCTCACGGTCGGGAACAATGCCATATGGTACTGGAGAGTCAAAGCACGGGATGGAAACCATACCGGGGCCCAGGACGCTGCCTCCGCCTGGTCTGCCTCGGACACGTTCACGGCGACGGACGGCGTCGTTCCTTCACCGGTTACCTTGCTGAATCCTGTGAACGGCTCTGCCGTGCTCAGTGACTCTGTTCTGCAATGGAGCACTGTACCGGGAGCATTTGTAGAGTATCTTGCCCAATACGGCACGGATGCGACATTCAGCTCCGGGGTGGTATCTTCCGGATGGATGACAAACCTCTACTGGTACCCGTCCCCGGGCCCTGCTGCATACTACTGGCGTGTACAGGCCCGGAACAGCGCGACGCTGGAAACCGGACCGTGGTCCGCATCCTGGTCGTTCACCGTGAACGACGGATGCTATGGTGATCCGTGCTGCCTGTATGGCTGCAGCACCTGCCCGACGTTATACTCCTGGGACGGCGCCGCATTTGCGTTTGAAACAGACACGTTCCCGACCGGATTCCTGGGAACGAAGACGGCCGCGGGATGGAGAAAACCAAATCCCTATGAATACCACCTGATCGGGAACACACCGCAGTTACTGGACGGCTATTACAACCTCAGGATCGTGGAAGAGCGGGACGAGACCGACTACTTCGACACCTTGAAACTCTATGCCGTGGATTATCCCCTGGACAGGGATATTTATCAGGAATTAAGGACCGCAGGGACATACGCCGAGCCGGCGCAGATGATCCACACGGTGGACAAGACCCTCAAAAGACCCCTGTCCATTACCCATGTGAATACGGGCGAAGATGTCTCGGCGCAGCTTGCCGATTCCGACGAGGACTACCTCATCCTGAATACCGACAGGAACATCGATTTCAACTGGCACACCCTGGAATTCGATCTGGGCGACCAGTCATCAGCGCCGCAGATCAAGCTGATCATCGACGCCGAGATGGTCGTTCCCACAACGTCCGCCGGCATGGCGCGGAAAACCCAGCTTGCGCCCAATGGCAAACTCACCAGACTGGAAGTCCTTGACGCGAACGGGAACTGGACGCTGGTGCCTTATACCGTGAAGGAGATCTTCTCGCCAAAAGAAAGAAGCAATGCATATATTGTGGACATAACGAACATCTTTACCACGCCGGCATACAAGTTCAGGCTGAGCTTCCTTTACAAGGTCTACGTTGACGCCATATTCTTTGACACGACTCTTGACGAGGCTGTAACGGTCACGGAACTGCCGCTGGTGTCGGCGACCCTCGGTTATTACGGATTCAGCCAAAAAACAGACGGTGAAATTTTCGACTACCTCTACGGCAATCTGGTGATCCGGGACACGTCATATTTCAGCGGCAATTATACGAAGTATGGAGATGTAACTCCCTTGTTGACGCAGACTGACGACAAGTTCGTCATTTTTGCCGGCGGCGAGGAGCTCAGAATGAGCTTCAGCGCAGACAGCCAGCCGCCGGTCGAAAAAGCGAGGAGATACATGGTCTATGCCAACGGCTATTACAAGGCAACAGGAAATGTGGATATTCCCCATACCGTCGAGCCGCTCCCGTTCAAGGCGATGACCAATTACCCCTATGACCCGGCAGTCGAAAATTATCCGTCCGACGTGGACCATACGGAATACCGGCTGCAGTACAACACCCGTGAAAACTGACGGCGGGCGGACAGCCGCGACTGTTCCGACGCATGCGACACCGGCAAGGAAAGGAGCATCCTTTATGAAACATTCCTTTCTTCCGGTCCTCTTCTTTTTTGCAGGTTCCCTTTGCATCGTCACCACGGCAGTCCCGGAGGGCAAAACAGGCGCGGTAACCGGACGTCTGATGCTGAAGGGCGGCGGCCCGATGTCCGGGGGGCAGATATTTTTCTTCAGCGAGGCCTCCGGTCCTCCGCCATCCCGGGACAAATACTGGAGGATCCCGGACTATGTGGCCCCGATCAATGACGAGGGTTGGTTTTCGATCGCTCTCCCTGAGGGCAAATACTTTGCGGGAGCGATAAAAAGAACATCGGGTGAGAAGACAGGCCCGCCGAAGGAAGGCGATTATTTTTTTGCCAGCGCGGACGAAAAAGGTTCACCCCTGGTCTATCGCGTAATACAGGGAGAAATGATCGATATCGGGGTGATCTCCGGGGCGGTCCCCTTCAAAAAAGCTGCGACGGAGCCCGGCGAAATCACCGCAATCGAGGGGACGGTCATTGATCCGCAGGGAAAACCCGTCGAAAACGCCCTGGTATTCGCCTATACGTCGCCCGCGATGTCGGGGAAGCCCGTTTTTGCCTCTGAGCGAACGAGCAAGGACGGAAGGTATATTTTGAGGGTCCACAAGGGCGGAAGCTATTACCTGAAGTCGAGGAGTGTTTACGGCGGCGGCCCGCCTTCCGCCGGCGAGATGATCGGCGCCTATGGTGAAAGAGAAGCAGCGGCAGTGAACGTGTCGACGGGGCTAAGCACGTCTGCGATCAACATCAAAGTCAGTAAGTTTCCCGGCCGGGGATCCGCAAACAAATGATATTCCGCATGCGATAATGAGGCGTCCAGGAAAGGAGGTGGAGCGTGAAAGGTAAAATCAAGTATGTGGCTCCCAAAATCGTCGGGAGCGCGGTGGTGCATCCCTGTTAAGTGCGCGGCAGGGCCATACAAACGACACTGAGGGCAGCGCTCAGCGTGATAACCCTCAGTGTCGCTCTTTTTGCGTTCGATGCGGATATCCTAAAGTCCGACCCATGCTGCAATATTTCGGCGTAACCGACGTCATCGATCCCATATCCTTCCACGCCATGCGCGATTACCCCTGTCCTTCGACGGAGACCTATCCGGACGACGAGGACCATCCCTGATACCTGACGGTATACAACAAGCGGGAATATTAGCTGGCGTCAAGGACAAAAAGGAGAAATAAGTCCTGCAGAGTATCGTCATTCCCCCCTAATCTATAGAAGGAACGTCATCAATTTCCTGCAATTTCCCTCGTTAATGCCTCCTTGCCTTCTCCTCGCCCTTTTTAATATCTCTCCTGCTCCAGTGTCTTATTACCCATACAGTCAAAATTGCAATCGAGTTCTATTCAATGCAAAGGACACGTTCCCTGAAATTATGAGTTATATGTTGATCGAGCGATTATGCCTATCGAATTGTCTACTCCCCTTCATGGATCAGGACCGAAAGGCATTATTGCCCGCATACTGCAATGCGATCGCGTCATACTGGTCGCCGCTGCAGCCGAAAACCAGGAATACAGCAGCGAAAAGCATTCCTCCTGCAGGCTTCTTCATAAGAGTTGACGGCATGGCTATTTCCTCCTTGTTTTAATAAAGCCGTTTATGGGGAGTGAGAGGGTTCCGTCAATTCGCCAAAACCGGGAATGGCAACAATAAATTACAGGAGAACAGGCGCAACAGGGCATTTACCGGGGATTTTCTGAATCGAGCTAAATGAGATACCAACAGCTATCGCTTGATGATTTTCTGCCTGCACGCCTCATAGATGGCCTGGGAGCGGGAATTGACGTGGAGCTTGACGTAAGTATTTTTTATATGGGTGTGGACCGTATGGATGCTCAGGGACAGCTTGTCCGCAATCTCTTTATAGCTGTCGCCCTTGTACAGCATTTCGAGAATCGCGGTCTCCCGGGACGACAGGGGGGGATGATATCGGACAGGGCGTCCTCCGAGGGCGACCCTCTGGAACTCGCCCAGGACCTTGCGCGCAATGGAAAAGGACATGGGCGCGCCGCCGGATTCTAATTCATCAAGCGACGTGAAAATCTGCTGGGGCGTCGCAGTCCTTCAGAAGATATCCCGAGGCTCCAGCGCGCAATGATGCAAAGACCTTGTCGTCGTCTTCCATCACCGTGAAAACCAGTATCTCGACAGCCGGATACAGGCTCTTGATAGCCGTGATCGCCTCGATGCCCGACATGCCCGGCAGTCCGAGGTCCATGATGATCAGATCGGGGATCTCGGTCTTGAGCCGTTCCAGGGCGGATTCGGCGTCCCCGAACGCGGCTATGACCGCATACCCCTTGCGGCCTTTGAGCATGGTTGCGAGGCGGTTGCGGGTCGGCTCGTGGTCTTCGACGATCAGAATATTCCTGGAGTTCAACAATACTCCCTGACGATTTTTTTTACAATCGCCCAAACTGGGATGTCACGGCAGGGGGACCTGCACGGCTACCATGGTCCCTTTTCCCGGGGCCGTTTTGATCTGTAGCGTACCGCCGAGTTCCTCCACGCGCTTTTCGATGTTCCGAAGACCATTGCCCGTGCCCGCCGGAGGAAGGCCGGGGTCATAGCCTTTGCCGTCATCTGCGAAGGAGAGCGCGATCAGGCCCCTTGCTGTGCGGAGGTCCACTGTAACGCACGCGGCGCCTGAATATTTCAGTGCATTGTGACACAGTTCCTGGACGATGCGAAACAAGGTCAGTGAGATGGTCGGCGGCAGCATCACATTCTCACGGTCGTCGGGGTTGCGCATGGATAGGGCGATCCCGCCTGCATCAAGGAAATCCGCAGTAAAGCGTTTTACATACGCGGCCAGGTAACCGAGGGACTGACGTTCCGTATTAAGCGCCCAGACGATGTTCCGGAGCTCCTGCAGGCCGCGCCGCGAGGAGGTTACGATCCTGGAGAACAATTCCTCCGCAGATGCAGCCGACATCCCGTCGCCGATGCATTGACCGCCTTTCTCGCCATAGGAGAGAATGCCGGAGAACTCGGAGCTGATGCCGTCATGGATCTCGCGGGCAAGCCGCGTCCTTTCCTGCTCCAGTTCCGCCCGCTTCCGCTCCGCAGCCAGCGCGTAGGAGCATGCTACTGCGCAGGCCTCGAGCAAGGACCGGTCTTTTCTTGAATACACGGTCCCGTTCCACTTCGGTAAAAGGACCACGACACCGGTGCATTCGTCGGCGACAAAAAAAGGAACGAAAAGCGACGCTGCCATATCCCTCGACGGCTCGGCGCGCTCGAAGGCCGCTTTCCACGATTTCGTACCCGAACGACGAATTTCTTCTGCTTTGAAAATAGCCGGCTAAATGTTTCGCGCTGATGTCCGGTGACCCGTATCTCCGGACAGCGACCCGCTGCCAGCTCCGGCCCGGTAAACCGGCATGCTCCTCGAGCATTACGATCCGCACTCCGCGTGCGCCCAAGAGCTCCCGCACAAAGGCGGTAAATTTCTCCATTGCCGGCGTATGGTCGCACGCGCCGAGAAGGAACGTGAATTTCCTCAGCTCTTCCTCGCTGTCATAGATGCCCCGTTTAAACAGCCGTTCCACTCCCCTTTTCACCCGATTCCGCACCGGCAGATAAAGAAATACGATCAGAAGAATCGTCGCGATCGACAGATATGGCGCGCTCAATGCTACGGGGAAGCGGGGCGCGATGAGCCCGAAGAACGCAAGCTCGAGACCTTCCAGGATGAGAATGGTCAGACCGAAAATGATGGCTTGATCGACGATCGTATCGATGTCCATCAGACGGTAGCGCGTGATGGCAAAAGCAAACCCCGCCGCCGCGAAGACCAGAAGAAGATATGCCGACCCGTCGCTTATGGCACGGCAAACCCAGCAGAAGCGGGATAAAGTGCAGAATCAAGAGACTGAACAAGGTCCCCGCCCGCTATGCCGAAAACGACCCACTGGATCTGCTTCTCTGAAGACGAGTCCCGTTCTTTCACCAGATCGTATATGAGCCGGAATGCGATAATTGCGCCGCCTCCTCCGACCGCGCTATAAGAGAGAACAAACGTATCGTCGAATGCGCCGGCAAGATCGAGAAGGGTCAGCAGTACTGCTGCCGCGTATAAACCCACTCCTATCCCGGGATAGACATCAAGCACCTTTCTCCTCCGCGGGAATACGAGGATAAAATTGATCCATGCGAAGACCGAAAAAAACATTGCAAGGCGATTGATCCGGGACAGCGTCAGCATGGCGTCTGTCGGGAAGGCAATGTCACGCACGGTGTAGGGTGTCAACGTGATGCCGACAATGCCTGTCACGTACCACATCATGACATTTAGCCGGGCAACCTCGTCCTGTTTTTTCCGCAGTACGATCAGGGCTAGCACCGTCGAGGCCCACGCGACAGCATATGCCGGCAGGGTTCTGAGCAAGGCCCTGCTGAACGGAAACTGTGTTGGAATGAAAGAGACCGTGATATGTTCCCCGGCCCTCTGGATCCCAAGGGTCAGGAATCTCCCTTTGTCGATCGTTTCGTCAAACCGCTCCCGCCAGTGCCGGAAAACCGACCGGTCTTTTTTCCACCGAAGATGATCGGGCTCTTCAAAAAAAACAATAGGGGGGATCTCATCGCCATTTACCGTTATCAGTCTATCCCCGAACCGGACACCGCTAATGTCTGCCGGGCTGCCTGAATCAACGCCTTCGACAAGAATTTTTTCTCTCCAGGGCGTCAGCCTGAGACCGGTATAGGGCGATTCGTAGAGCGCATTAAAACCGAAGAGTGTGATAGCGGCGTAGAACGAGAAGGCCCCGATCAGAAGGGTGTATTGAAATTTTGACATGGTATTCTGCATAAACGCACCGATAGCGGGACGCTGCTTCTGTTTGTGCTTTTCTTATTTTATTGACTCGAAAAACTGCTGCCAGGGAGGGTCTTCGGTGAAAGGGAAAACTTCTCTACGGTGTTCTCCCGATAGGTCGAGAATACCCTACTTGAGCGAAAGGAGCAAGGAGAAATATGTTCAACGACTCTGCTTCTTTCAGACCATTTTTACTCGCGCACGATTGCGCTTGAAGGGCGCGTCTTTCAGAGACACCCGACATTTCACTATCTCACTTCAATCTGCCGGGATTTGTCAGCGGGAAACAGCTCGGCATCTTTGCCGACATCCAGCGTCATGTTCAATCTCAAACCGCCGGATGATGGTTTTGAGACGTGATACTTGTACCGCCATTCGCTCTGCGGCCCGGCAGGTGCGGATATCGGGATAATGCAATGTTCGATCTAATAACGATCAACTTTATAAACAGCAAGATATTCGTTTCTAGCATGTATGCCTCTCCCTATTTCATAACGAAGAAGGAGGAAGGAAACTCCTTGAGCGTCTTTTTCAATTTCCGCAGTTGCCTCGCCGTATGACGAACAAAAGTTTTTGCTCTCAAGCAGTTTTTCATCGTCTTGAACTATGACCTTCAAGTTGTCTTCCTTGAATGGATTGTTCTTTGGACATCCGGCTGTGTCCGACAGTATTATTGCACTTGGCTCTGCCGTTGCAACCGGAGGATGCACCATCAACAATAATGACGACAATAGTAAAAAACGCATCACCATCTCCTTAAGATATCAGGGTCTTCCGGGTTTAGTGTGGGTCATTTATAGCATCTGGGAGAAAGGAAGTCAGCACCTTCAGCTGAAGATACTCTTTATCCTTTATGCCATAAGCCCGACGTTGAATTACCCGAATCTTGTTGTTTAATCCCTCCATGAACCCGAGGGAGACCTTGTTGTCGGGATGACAGTAACTGATGATTCCATCCCAGTGGCGTTCGATCATTGCAGCAAACTTTTGAAACGGTTCCAAGCGGCTCCAGCGAAGCTGTTCTTTCCAGTTCTCAAAGAACTTCCGTGCCCAGGTCGGATTGTTGTATGACCACAGCTGGCCGAAAGATTCCTTGAGTAAATAAGCCTTGTGAAGGCGGCTATTGGCCTTGAGTAGGAGTTTCAAAGCCCGCTTGCCATTCATATCCAGGTTGTCCCGGTTTGAAAGCAGCGTATAGCGCTGGCCCTTGATGAACCGTCGTTCTTTGTCATTGACACGTTTGTATTCGCTCCGCCTAACCTCATCCAAGGCGAACGACAGGTGCCGGAGTACATGGAACTTGTCGAAGACGAGCTGAGCGTCCGGTGCATGGTGTTTAGTAGCGTTTCTGAAAGGCTTCCACATATCCATGACCGCCAGCTTGATGCCCTTCGATATATCCGGTCCAATTTCATTGAAGAAGAGGTCTAAATCCTCTTCCTTGCGGCCGTTGCCGCCAAGCCATATCGGGCGCTGCTGATCCAGATCGGCAACAACGATTGCATAGGTATGGCCCTTACGGATGGATATTTCATCGATGCCGATCACGCGAAGGTCCTTGGACGGCGGGTGCTTCGCCAGCAAATCACGCATGTAGCTTTTCTCGATGCGCTGGACCTGGTCCCAGCTTAAGCGGTTCATCTCAGCTACTCGCGATATGGACATTTCACGACACTGACGCCCAATGGCCTGTTCGAACCGTCCGGTGAATCTCTTGGATGATGCCAGCCAGGCAAGGGTCTCTCGCTTCACGGCTTGGCACCTCCGGCAGAATATGCGGCGATACTCGAACTCAAGAGAGATCCGAATGCCGCCGGAGTCCAGATCTCTGACCCGATGGTTGACGCGATCGTAGAAGCCTCGTCGGCTACTGCCACAGGAACAGGTAGTTTTTTTTGCCGTCGTCGCAGGATGATAATACGACCACCGGGATCGTCCGGGTCATCCTTTAACCGTGACTGGGCTCGAAATCCCGGAAAGCTATAGAGCGAGCTAAGGGTGGTCTTCTTCATAAGGCAAGACGATACCCTTTGCACCGAAACGTGTCAAGTTATCAAAGAGCAATAAATCGTTAAAAGCAGCTTCAAATGGGCCTTATATCCATATATATGCTTCTTAGTGACCCACAGGAAAGTCAGAAGATCCAGATATCACGAGGAGTTCACGCACCGGCAGCGGACCGCGTGGAGCATTAGGTTGATCCAAATTACCATACTAATCGTTATACAAATTCCGGAAATTCCCTCACCCGGCTCTTTCTCCGCTGAGAAGAGGCCTCCATGAGAGGACGGCATTGCAGATAAAATTCAGGTCAAGCGGTCATGAACGGGAGAATGTGATAAGGTCTAACCGCATCCGGAAGGAAACTCCCGCACAACGACATTACGATAATTCGGCGATTTAGACAAGTATCAACTTGCGAATTTTGAATTGCGAATTGTTTTGTCAGAAGAGTGTAACTGTCAGGACGGTGCTTCCCGAGACCGGTCCCGATGTCGCGGTTATTGTCGACGTTCCCGTGACGGCGGCGGACGTGGCAAGGCCTTTGGAACCCACCTGATCGCTCACGGTCGCAACCTGCTGGTTGGATGAGGTCCAGGTCGCCGACGAGGTCAAGTCTGTTGTCGTGCCGTCGGATAAGGTGCCGATGGCGGTGAATTGCACGACCGTGCCCATGACCATGCTGGGATTCGCCGGTGACAGGGTCATGGACATCAGCACCGCCGGAATGACCGTCATGGCGGCGCTGTTTGAAGTCTTTCCCGAGAAGGAAGCGGAAATGCTCGTCGTCCCTGCCGCCTTTGCCGTTGCCAGGCCGTTGGACCCGGCGGCATTACTTATAGTCGCAACCGCTGGAGCATTTGAAGTCCACGTTGCCGCAGCGCTGATGTCCTTCTGGGTGCCGTCGGAATAGGTTCCCATGGCAACAAACTGCTGGGTGCCGCCGACCGCAACACTCGCGCTCACCGGGGTAACTGCGATGGAATTGATGACCGCGGCGGTGACCGTCAAGATCGCTGCATTCGAGACAACTCCTGCATAGGTTGCGCTGATAAACGTCGTCCCTGCTGATGCGGAAATTGCCAGGCCTTTCGATCCAGCCGTGCTGCTGACCGATGCCACGGCAGGCGACGTCGACGTCCAGGCAGCCCACGATGTCAGGTCCTGCGTCGAGCCGCCCGTGGACAGCACTCCCATAGCAGTAAACTGCTGGGATGTTCCCAGAATGATGGATGCGCTTGCCGGGCTGACCGCGATCGACGATACTAAAGAGACGCTAAGACTCGCTGTTCCCGTAATGCCGCTCCACGAAGCCGATAGAGTAGTCGCTCCCGTTGTCGTGGAAGAAGCGGTCGCCAGACCGCGTGCTGTGGTCGCTACGCTCGTGTCTGATGACGCCCAGGTAACGAACGTAGTGAGGTCCTGCGTTGCTCCGTTCAGCAAAGTCGCCGTTGCAGTGAACTGAAACGTCGTGCCAACGGCGATGGTCTGCGAAGAAGGCGTCACAGCCAGGGCGCCGACCGGCGATACGGTCAGCGTGACAGTACCCGCCAGCGATCCGGACTGCGCAGAGATCGTTGTCGAACCAGCGCTCAGGGCTGTCGCCAAACCCTTGCTGTCCACCGAAGCAATGGAGGGATTCGAGCTTCCCCAGGTCACCAGCGCCGTCAGGGCGCCGCTTAAACCGTCGGCCCGTTTGCCCGATGCGGCCAGTTGCAACGTCGTGTTGGGTGCAATGCTGGGCGTTCCCGGTGTTATGCTGATCGCCACCACCGGCGACGTTGCCGTGGAACCTGTGTTTTTTGTGCCGCAGCCGTGCAAGAGAAGCAGCACGACGGCCGATAGCGGGACTGCTATCTTAATCCACTCGTATGCAGAACTGACTTTCATCAAATTATCTTCGCCCGGAATACCTTTCAGGTAATCCTGATCTTATTTTATCACCACTGATGAAGGCCGGTCGGCTGCTTGCTGAAAGAGGATGGATAAGGTGGGTTTTCCGGGGTCCAAAACGCGGAGGGCATGTCATTGCTGCTACTTTTTCCCGATGAATCAAGGCATGGAACCGCGAGGGCGCAAAGGTCGCCAGGACGGCCTATACCCCTTTAATTTTAATTCAGAATTTACCTCCTCGCGTCCCTCGCGCCTTCGCGGTAAAAAATTCTTGCTTATTGAAGTCCTTGACACACAAACTAATCCCCGGCCTTTTCCGACAGCAGCTCTTTCACCCTCTTCAGCCGATAGAACGATTCGCGCTCCCGCTCGCCGATGTACTGCGTGATAGTTCGGATCTGGAGCTTGAGGCCGGGCAGCACCATCTCTTCCAGCACCTTGATCCTTCTCGACGTGCGCATGATCTCGTCACCGAGACGCTTGAGCTTGCTCTCGTAGGCGGCGATGTTCAGCATCGCCTCAAGCAGTTTCTCGAACAGCCCGGTCCCCTCCTCCAGGTGCGGCGTGGTGCCCCGCTCATCATAGCCGCGTTTGTCGGCGTCCCGCACCGGCGCGTCGTGAAACACGATGTCTTTGTACCGGAGCCCCCAGATGCTTTTTTCGATCACATCGATGCCGAACTCGCGCATCGTTGCTTTGGCGATCGACGCGACGACGTCCCTGCCCTCGCGGCCCAGTGCCAATGCCAGCTCGCGGAGCGCCTTGCCGTAGGATTTTCTGATGTCTTCACGGGAGCGCAGAAACGGCAGGGTAGCGGCGAGAAATTCCTTGATGAGCGCCTGTTTTCTCGCCTTCAGAATGGCGATGCTGTTCACCACGGACCGCGACTTGTCCTTGAGCAGAAGCAGGTTCGTGCGGGTCGGATGGATCATGAATTACTCCGGTTTTGAGTTGTGAGTTTTGAGTTCTGAGTTTAGAGCTCAAACCTCAGAGTTTAAGTGATGACAAAATACGGTTCATATTTGCCTCGATTCAAAACTCAAAACTCAAAACTAAAAACTCAAAACTGCTTTTAAACCATTTCCAGCGAAAACTTCCTGATCAACGCCAATCCCGCATCGAGGGTCTCCTGGACCGTCCGCCGCGCGCCGCTCTGGCCCACGAAATCCTTCTCGAAAGCGTCGGCGAAATCGAGCATGAGGATGTCCCCTTTCGTCATGCCGTCACGCCCCACGATCGCTTCCAGCCTGCGCAGGTCCCGTCCTTTTGCGTAATACTTGTACAGGTTGTTCGCCACCTGCCGGTGGTCCGCCCGCGTGCGGCCTTCGCCGATCCCTTTCTGCATGAGCCGCGACAGGCTCGGGAGGACGTCGACGGGCGGAAAGATCCCCTTCTGATGGAGCGACCGTGTCAGAACGATCTGCCCTTCCGTTATGTATCCTGTGAGATCGGGGATCGGATGGGTAATGTCGTCCTCGGGCATGGTCACGACCGGAAGCATGGTAACCGATCCCTCCTGACCGTATATGCGCCCGGCCCGTTCGTAGAGCGAGGCAAGGTCGGAGTACATGTACCCGGGGTAGCCGCGCCTGCCCGGCAGTTCCTCCCGCGCCGTCGAGATCTCGCGCAGGGCATCGCAATAGTTCGTCATGTCCGTGATTATGACCAGGATGTCCATGCCCTTTTCGAAGGCAAGGAACTCGGCCACGGTCAGTGCGAAACGCGGCGCGAGGAGCCGCTCCATGACCGGCTCGTCCGCCATGTTCACGAAGGCCACGAACCCCGTCCGCATCTCCTCGAGCACCTTCAGGTAGAAGGAGTATTCATGGAACGTGAGCCCCAGCGCGGCGAAGACGACGATGAACTTCTTTTTGGTGTCCGCGAGCCGGGAGTTCCGGAGGATCGAGGCGACGACCTCCTTGGACGGCAGGCCTGCACAGGAGAACACCGGCAGCTTCTGTCCCCGCACCAGCGTGTTCAGCCCGTCGATGGTGGAGAACCCGGTCTCGATGAAGTCTTCCGGCCGGGCGCGCGCCGACGGATTCATGGGCGCGCCGGTGATCGGCGCCCAGGTTTCCGGGATAAACATGGGCTCCCCGTCCTTGGGTTCGAAGGAGCCGTTGAAGATCCTTCCCACGATGTCCGCGGACAGGGGGACCTTCTTGATCGCATCGGTGAACGATATGGAGGTCCGCTCGATGTCCAGCCCCTGGGTCGAGCCGTAGACCTCTACCATCACGGTGTCTCCGTCGATCTCGAGCACCTCCGCCTCCACATTCCTGCCGTCGGGGGTGTGGACCGTCACGACCTCGCCGATCCTCGCCGCCTGCACGTTCTGGACAAAGAGCAGGGGGCCTGCCACGGTCGAAATGGTGCGGTATATGTGTTCGGAAAGGCGCATATCGATTCAGGTGAATAGTCAGGAGTGAAAAGGAAGGAGACAAAAAATCTTCTCGTATCTCCGCCCACCTCCTACTCCTTACACCTCACTCCTTACTGGTTACTTTCATCGCCTCTTCCAGCGAAGCTCCTGCCTTCAACCTGGCCGTCGCGGCGTCGAGGAAATCAAGGATGCGCTTCATGATCGCCATGGTCTTGTCGGGCGGCGAGAAGGCGTCGTCGCTGTAAGCGTTCTGCTGCAGGAAGCTTGTGCGGATCATTTCGGCCGTGCGCATCAGCAGACGATCGGCGTCCTGCAGTCCTTCGACCCCAACGATCTCGGCAATCTCGCGCAGCGTCTCCTCCTGCTGCAGGACCTGCTTGCACCGCCGAACGAGATCGTTCCACTCCGGCGACACCTTATCGCGGTAATGCCCCGCCACTTCATCGGCATAGAGAGAATAGCTCTGGAACCAGTTGATCGCGGGGTAGTGCCTCCGGTGGGCGAGCGACGTGTCGAGCATCAGGAAGGCGCCTGTGGTCCTGAGGCAGGCCTGCGTTACCGGCTCGGTAAAATCCCCGCCCGGCGGCGAGACCGAAAGGATCATGCTGAGCGACCCGATCTTTCCACCCAGGGTCTCGACCACGCCGGCACGCTCCAGGAACCCGGACAGCCGCGAAGCGAGATAGGTCGGATACCCTTCCTCTCCCGGCATTTCCTCGAGGGACGACGAAATCTCGCGGAGCGCCTCGGCCCAGCGGGAGAGGCTGTCGGCCAGGAACAGGACATGGTAGCCCATGTCCCGGTAATACTCGGCCATGGTGACGGCCGTATAGATCGACGCTTCGCGCGCAGCCACGGGCATGTTCGACGTATTGACCACGAGAACGGTCCGGTCCCGCAGGGGCCGCTTGGTCCAGGGGTCCTTCAGCTCGCCGAACTCGGCGATCATGTCCGCCATCTCGTTGCCCCGCTCGCCGCACCCGACGTACACCACGATATCCACGTCGGCGAACTTTGCAATCGACTGCTCGAGAATGGTCTTGCCCGTGCCGAACCCGCCGGGGAAGATCGCGGTCCCGCCCCGCGCAAGGGGGAAGAGAAAGTCGATGCTCCGCTGACCCGTGATCAGCGGGGAAGCGGGAGCGAATTTCCTGCGAAAGGGGCGGGCGATGCGCACCGGCCATTCGTGGCATCCCGGGATCTCCCGCTCGCCCTGGTAATCGCCGAGCGGCTCATCGAGGCTGATGCCGCCGCTGGTGATCCGCACGATCGTGCCTCCGGCCGTCGGGCTCGCCATGATGAAGTGCTCGAACGGGCCTTCCTGCACCGATCCGATGATCTCGCCGGGGCGAACCTCGTCACCGGCCTTGCGCAGCGGAGTGAACTTCCACCGCTTCGTGTAATCCAGGGCGTACATCTCCCTGCCGCCGGTGATGAAGTGCCCCATCTCCTCCCGCAGCCGCTCCAGGGGCCGCTGAAGGCCGTCGAACATACCTCCGAGAAGACCGGGACCGAGCCGCACCGTCAGCGGCATGCCCACGCCCTTCACGGGCTCGCCCCCGGCGAGTCCGCGCGTATCTTCGTAGACCTGGATCACCGTTTTGTCCCGCTCGATGCGCACCACCTCACCGGTAAGCATGGCGCGCCCCACGTAGACCCGCTCATAGAGCTTGAGCCCTTTGAGGTCCGAGCTGACCGTGGGACCTGATATGCCGAGGATCCTTCCGGACATCGTTGACTCCTTTGATTCGATCCTAAACTAACGAATGCTTCATCCTGACCCGGAAAAGCCGGGACAACGAGGCAGAAGCAAAGTCGTCTCGCGCAAAGCCGCAAAGGCGCAAAGGGAATCTTAAATACTGGTTTTAAACCCGAGGACTTCGCCTTTCTTTGCGTCTTTGCGGCTTTGCGCGCAAAATTCTTTCCCTCTTTTCAGTTTCCTCACAATTTCAACCTCACATGATACCCGATCGCCCGGCGGATGAGCCGTGCCGCGTAGTCTTCGACTTCCTCGGGCGGCTTCTCCGGCGAGGGCAGGATGAGGAAGACCCCTCCCCAGCCGTGATCGAGCTCGCGAAGCCGTTCCTCAGGCATTGCCCCGATGAGCCTCTCATCGACGATGACGAGGCCGGCGTTCTGGTCCGCCATGGCCTTTTTGAGAGTTGCTTCCAGCTCTCCGGCATCGGTCACGTACTGTGGGACACCGGTCAGGTTGAAGCCGTATCCTGCATCGGGCGGCGTTATGAAAGCGATCTTCTTCACAGTTCATTTCCCGCTGGAACGCGACCCATCGTTAGCAATGGTAACCTATACAACATCCATAAGCACTCTATCGGTCATTCCTGCGAAAGCAGGAATCCAGAACCTATCCTGAAGAAGACTGGATTCCGGATCAGGTCCGGAATGACAAAATGTGCAGGCGGACGGGATCGACACTCACTGCACCAGCTCCGCTGCCACGGCCTCCCGCTCGACTCCCCGCGCCTGATGGAGAACGCTCAGATTCATCGCCTCCAGGGAGCAGCGCCACAAATAATCAAGGATGGGACCTGCGCCGAAGGGCTCCCGCCCCTCCTTTTTCAGCCATTTCGTCATGCCCCGGTACAGGGCAAGCTCCACGGCCGTGGGATCGGGCCGCTCGATCGTCATACCGGTGAGCTCGCGGACCAGCGGTATGACGGCGAGGATATCATCCTTCGCCACCAGGTCCTTCATTCTCGCTTCGGCAATGCTGCCGCCCGGCAGAAACGACGGGGCCGTCTTCAGATCGAGACGAAGATACTTATAGAGGCTCATGATGTTTCGCGCATCGACGACTCTGGAAAAGAAACGCTTCATGATGGGATGGCGTGCCGTTCTTACCGTCACCTCAAGATAGGTTTCCGTCAGCCGCTGCTCCGCGCCGCGCAGGCCATCCGTCTCCAGGACATCGGAGAGGCCGGCGAATCGGCTTGACAGAGAGCGGAACAGGCGCTCCACGCCTTTCACTGCCGCCGGCACATCAGCGCTCGACAGGAGCACGTCTTTCATCTCGCCGGAGAGCAGGCTCCAGTTCAGAAGCTCTTCGACCGCGCCGGCCTTCTTCTCCACGAGATGGCGAAGACAGATGAAGATGGTCCTGAGTTCCGAGTGGAGGAAGAAGGGGCCGAACACTTCGCGGAGCTCCCTGTTCATCTGACCATAGACCCAGCCGTATTCCTGCAGCAGATTTCTCCAGACGCCTTCCGGAGATCCGGCCTTCAGCAATCCGTTGCTTCTCGACGACGGCGTTGCGTCGAAAAGGCCCGCATCGTAAAGAAGCGGTTTCCAGTCCCGCACCAGTTTCGACCGCCGTCCCCTGATCCTCGACAGCAGGTACTCGACAGGATAGCCGGGATCAGCGGGATTCCGGAGCAGCAGCTCCATCGGAGGCCTCCTTTGAAACGTTTCTGAGCAGCAGCGGCAGCAGTTCGCTCCAGGACCGCTCCAGCCTCTTTTCGAAGGTATTGACGACCCGGAGCGACCCGTCGGCAAGCGCGGCGTCCATCCCTCCCGCAATCGTCTCGAGGGGGACGATCTCCGCTTCGGGAAAATAGGTTCGCGCGAGCTTCACGTCAAGGGGGTTCACCCGCACAAGCTTCCAGCCGAGAACAGGCAGCTCCAGCGCCAGCTTTTCAAAAACAGCGGGATAGTGTTCGTCCCGCAGCTCCTGCAGCGCGGACCGGGCGACGGCGAGCAGGCGTTCGGCAATTACCTGCTCCGTGGACAGGCGAAGCTTGCGCAGCTGTTTTTCCGCGTCGGCCAGAGCCTTCCCCGTCTCGGCGTCCGCTGCGGCGGCAAGCCGGCCGGCATACTTCTTCCGCAGCTCCTCGATCTTCCGGGCGGCGTCCGTTCGCACAGTTTCCGTTTCCTGTTCCGCCTCCTGCCTGATCGCGCGGATCTTCTCCTCGCCGGCGCAGCGGAGCGATTCGATCAGTTCCCGCGAGCTCATCTACTTTACCGTGAAGAGGATCATCGTCGACACGACGAAGCCGAGGATCACCATGGTCTCGGGAATGGCGACGAGGATCACGATCGTTCCGGTCAGCTCGGGTTTCTCGGCCAGGGCGCCGGCGCCGGCCGCCCCGATCTTGGACTGTGCCCAGGCCGTGGCAAGGGCCGTGAGGCCGATCGCCAGGGCTGCGCACAACGCAATAAGGACTTTTTCCATGCTCATAGGAGCCTCCTTTACCTGATGCAAGAATCTTTAAAATGATCGTAGTTGTTATATTTTGACGTCATTCCCCGCTCCTTGTGAAAAATATTGATGCGGGGCGCCGCCGGCCTGCCCCGACCAGTCGGGGCTTGTCCGGAATCGGATTTCCCTCAGTGAAAAAACCACTACGATTCCCGGCAAGCGGGAATGACGACTATTACGACTACATCGACCCGAACCCAGCGATGATGTGCCGCAATCTATCTCTGTTTCTTTACCGCCGCAGCGGCTCGAACCTTCTCCCCCCGTGTTCCATGAACTTGCTGAAAAACTCAACGTAATGGAGCCTCAGCGAGTGGATCGTCGGCGAGAACACGCCGAGAATGATATTGAGCAGATGGATAAGGCCGGCCACGACGACACCGGTCACTACGTCGCCGGTCAGTCCGCCGAGATTGTTCGCCACGAAAGCAAGCAGCACCGACGTAAGACCGATGGCCATGATGCGGACATAGGAGATGATGTTGCCGATGCTCTTCAGAAGCTCGAGCGGCGCCAGCAGGCCGCCGGTAAAGAACAGAAGCGGGGTCATAAAGAGGATTGCAATGATGACCGGCCGCGCAAGGAGCGACGGGATGACCTCGAAGAACGAGGCCAGGACGACGATCAGGGCAAGGATCATGATGATGCTCAGAAGCCGGTACAGGGCCTCTTTTCGTTCCTTCTTCCGGAAGCCCGTGATCACGCCGAAGAGAAGCCCCAGAAGGACATGGGCCGTTCCCACCGCAAGCGTGAAAAAGATCATCGGCACGACCGCGGTGCGCCGCTCGATGCAGAGGGGCTGGAGATGGAAAAACCGCTCAGGCAGGTCGCCGAAGAACTCTCCGAAGAGCACGCCGAAGAAGGTCGAGTAGAGCGATGCGACCAGCAGGATCTTCGCGCCGCTTCGCACCATTTTCCGGCTCCTGAACTTTCGGGCCAGAAAGAAGGAGAGGCCGAGCAGGAGCAGGCCGTATCCGGCGTCGCCCAGTATCATGCCGAAGAACACCGGAAAAAAAATGCCGATAAACGGCGTCGGATCGTAGGAGCTGTACGCAGGCAGCGGCAGGAGACTCGTGAATATCTCGAACGGTTTGAAGTAGGGCGGGTTCTTCAGGATGATCGGGACCCGGTCAAGGTCCTCTTCGCGCAGCTCTTTTTCCTCCAGGACAACGCTGCCCCCGAACTGCTGCACCAGCGCCTTCCTGACCCCGGCCACGTCGCCGGCGGGCATCCAGCCGTTCACGAAGAAGCACATGCGCGTTTCGAAGGCCGCGGCGGTCGTCGAAAGAAGCGACAACCGGTCATCGATCCACTCCCGCACGCTCCGGTAGATGGGGCCCCAGCGCAGCGTGAACTGCGCCAGCGACGCATCGATCCCCTCGATCTGCAGGCTGACCACGCCTATTCTGCGCCGTACAGAGGAGATCTTTTCCTGAAAGCTGAGGCCGGTGAACGACGGCGGGAATATCAACTCCGGCACCTGCTCGTCGCTCAAGGTCTTTTTCACCCGGTCGGCCCGGTCCTTTTCCACCGTGATAAGCCCCACCAGCGTGCCGTCCCGGGCCGGTTCGGTGGCCAGATCGAACTTCCAGTCCGTTATGCGGGAGATCGCGTCCTTCAGACGGGGCACCATATCGGGCTCCTGGATGGTCAAACCGATGAATTCGAGGTCCGGCGTTTCCTTGGCGCTCCCGACGAGCGGGGCCAGAGCGCCGAGGAACAGAGCGTACCGCTCCAGCTCGCCGCGCTCCTTCTGGAGCGATTCTTTCCGTTCGTTCTGTTCTTTGACCGTTGCGCCGTGCTTTTCAACGGCCGTTGCCACGGTATCGATGACGGGACGGGGGTCGAGGTAACTGCTTCTGAACTGCAGCTTCGGCAGGTGCGACAGGAGATCGGCGACCTTGATGCGCAGTTCATTGAGAAAAACACGCTCGAGGATCGTCTTCTCGTCGAGCATGAAGGCGCGTACATCGTCTTCCTGGCCTTCCGCAAGAAAACCGACCATCGCTGGTTCGACCTGGAAGATGCCGAGCTCGCGAAGCAGCGCAAGCGCGGGCTGGAGCAGCTCTTTCGCCCCGACGATCTCGACCTTTGCCATCCGGACGATCATGGTTTATTCCGGCAGTATCCGGCGGATTTCCTTCGAGACTATGGCCGCCAATGTGTCATTTCGCACTTGTGCCATGCGGGCATTTTTCTGCTCTGCACGGCGCAGCAGCTCGGAGGACCTGGTTTCCGCTTCCCGGACGAGGTTCTCACGGGACTTTTGAAAGGACGCTGCGAGCTCCTGCTCCTCGCGCGCACGGTTGTCATTGATCTCCTGCTTCCTGGCCGCAAGCCATTCACGGGTCATATCTTTTGCTTTGTCAACGGATTGCTGGATTTCCTTTTCCACTTCGATGATGTCGCGCAAAATGGTGTTGTCCATGCTTACATTGTAGCAAATAAATCATTCTTAAGTGCTCATCGTTCGGCTGCAATGTTCTGTCTTTTCCTGTTTATCCCTCCTGATGCAAATTAAAAAAATGCTTCAAAATTCCGTTCCGCTCAGGTAGACTTACGTGAACAAAATAGCGGGGGCATGAAATGGCGACCTACAACGGAATTAATCATCTTGCGCTGACAACAGGAAACATGGAAGAAACCATCCGGTTCTGGAGGGACCTGCTCGGTTTCCGGCTCATCGCGGGACTGGGCAAGCCGGGCTACCGTCAATACTTTTTCGAGGTTTCCGGGCATGACATGATCACGTTCTTCGAATGGCCAGGCATCACGCCTGTCGAGGAAAAAGAGCACGGAAGGCCGACGAGTGGACCCTTCATTTTCGACCATGTGTCGCTCGGTGTCGAGACCGATGACGACCTCTGGGAGTTGAAGGACCGCATCGCTGCCGCAGGAATCTGGGTTTCGGAAGTCATAGACCATGGGTTCATCCATTCGATCTATTCCTACGACCCGAACGGCATCCCCATCGAGTTCAGCTACCACGTGACAGGAACGGATGTGCGGAGCGAGCCGCTCATGGCCGACCGGCAGCCGGGCCCGGCAGCGCAGGAAGGACCGGAGCCCCGATTCGATCGTTGGCCTGCGGTGAAGAATCCGACGCCGAAGGCCGAGCGGAAGATCTATCCCGGCGCGGGGAGCGAGCTGTTTCATGGGAAGAAATGAGATCCTTCACCGCGAAGAGTGAAGGCGCCAAGGTCGCATAGAGAGCCTGAGGACTGAACAGGAAGTACTGCGCGGATAAATCTCTTGCCCGGATAAGGTATTGATTCTAGTTCTTTACCGTGTTCATCCGTGGTTCCGACCGCCGTTATTTAGTTCAAGGATCTTCCTCGATCGCAAACAGCGGGTCGTGGATCGACTCTCCCCTGCAGACCGGACACTTGCTCGGCTTTTTCAGCCGCTCCCGCTTCGAAAATTCGAACCCGCATTTCCTGCACTCCGCCGGCGTTACGACCAGATGGCGTCCCGTTGATACGATCGATTTCCGGATGTGCTCGAGATGGTCATAAACTTCCTTCTCGGGAATGCCGATCGCTCCGGACAGCTCCTTTGCAGAAAGCGGCCCCTCTGTCAGGGCGGTCACAAGCCCGTGACGGATCGTATCGTGCATCTCATGAGGGACTGGCGGCTCGTTCACTTTTTTCTTCATGCTTGATTATACCGCTGGGGATGCAATTACTTCTTCGGGGGAAATAGGGGATGATAAGAGTGGAATCCGTTGCGTCGTTGTTTATTCGCTACGATTCGGAGAAACCCGTTTTTTCCCGAAGTCAAACCGCAACCTCTCCAGGGATGAACGTGCCCGCTGAATTTCCGGTCTTCACCGTCCCGTAATCCTTTTCCATCGCTTCAATTTATCCGGCGGCACAAAATCGTACACGAACAGATTTGCCTCTTCAAGCCAATTCAGCTTCGCTTCAGGGGGGGCATCCTTGAACTGCTTCAATGACTCCGGCGATGGACGAAACACAAAGGAGCTTTTCTTCAGTCGCTTATCCATCACTCCTCCACCGGTTTTTCCATTGCCTCGATCGCCTCTATATCCGCAAGGTCCTGCGGCCTGCCCGCAGCTTGCTTGAGCCTCTTCAAATGCCGAAGAGAAACAACCGGGATCGAAATTCCCTTTGCTTCCATTTGTACGAGCTCCTGCATGACCTCTTGAAAGGGGATCTTTTCCTCGATAAACACATCGATGAGGGACATCGGTTGTTTCGGATCAACGAATGAAAAAACCTCCATCCCCTTTTCCCGCTTCCATCCATCCCGGATCGCGGGGTCAAGAATTAGCTCCGCTTTCACCGGATTTCTCGGCAGAAAACCCAGTTCCGTCAGAGCGTGGACAAACCGTCTGAGATTGTCCGGCTGAAGGTCCACGATCAGATCAAGGTCAGCCGTGAACCTGACCACCCCATGAAGCACAAGAGCGACGCCGCCGGCGACGGCGTATCGAATTCTATTCTTCTGGAGCGAACTGAACACATTTTCATAATACATTCGCGCCGCTCTCCTTGACGTGGTCATGTTTCTACGAGTATAACAGGGCACTGACCGGCTTGTAAATAGAAATTGATGGATTCCTGAGCGTACCCTGGTCCGCCGTTATCAATGCAGGCATCACGATCCGACCCGGGAGAGATGGGGCTGCATGATTAATGGGGATGAGAAGACTGTTCTTAGATTATATCTTTTCGGTCCCGCACCTCGAGATGGGCGGCGAAGGTCCGCGCTACGAGAGGATTTGCGAGTTCCGGAGGGAGCCCCAATTCCGTCAGCACCAAGGGCGTGAGTTTTGGGAGGTCCGATTTCGCGTCGCCGGCAGAACACTTTCTGACCGCGTCGTGCACACGCTGAATGTAGGCAAGCCCTTCATCCATGCGCTCGTAAGCCTCGTCTCCCTTGCGCGGGTCGTCCCAGGAGGAAAGCAGGTAGCGCAGGTCCTTCACTGCCTGCAGCTTCTTGATCGAAGCGACCGACACAGCTACATCCTCGTAGATCGGCATTTCTCCGGGAACCGGTACAGCGTCTCCGGAAAAAAGGGACATGTATCCGAGCAGCAGTATGGAGATCGATCCTTTCGAGTGGCCCGGCGTATGGAACACCTGCAGTTTCAGACCGCAGCCGAGATCAAAGACCTCGCCGTCCTCCAGCAGTCTGTTCACGACGAGCGACCCGGCCACAAGAGTATCGAAGCCCGGCACCGGCCGCTCTTTGGCTTGGAGCTGCACGTTCTCGATCCAGGCCCTCTCCGCGGGATGGACCGCGACCGCGCACCCCGTCTCGCCCTTGATGGTTCGTGAAGCGCCGATATGGTCGGGGTGGGCGTGGGTCTGGATGATCAGCGATATGTCGCTCACCTTGCGGTCCGTGGCCCTGAGATAATTGAAGATCGTCTGCTCCGAAGAAGCCACGCCCGTGTCGATGAGATGTACGCCGTTCGTGCCGTAGATGAGATAGACGTACACGAACCGGTCCAGGAAACCACGGGGCGTCGTGATCGTAAATGGAATTTTTAAAGCGTGAACATGTTTGTCGATCTGCATGAAGGTCTCCCTTCGGCCATAGTATCGAACCTCCGAAACTTTTGCAAGATAAATCAAAAAACAGAGTTTCGGGTTTCTCGTCTCGGGTTTCGGGTTTGCGCTGTCTCCTTACTCCTGACTCCTCACTCCTCACTCCTGCCCCCTGCCCTCTGCCCTCTCAAGTCCCTTGACAGGGGGTTCCGCGCACAGCATAATGAGAAGGTGTTTCTCGGAGGGTCTTACCGGCCATGAACATCCTTGCTGTTCTCGGAATGGGGTTCACCTCGATCCTGGTGCAGATCATCGCCTTGCGCCAGCTTTTGACCGTCTTCTCCGGGAACGAGCTCGACATCGGCATCACCCTTGCGGTCTGGCTCCTTGCCGTCGGACTCGGCAGCATCTTCGGCCGGAGGTTCCGGTACAGAAACGCTTTTGAGTATTCCTTCTTCGGCGTTGCTCTCCTGGCCCAAACCTCCGTCTTGTTCATCAGCCTCATTCACCCGGTCTTCGGCCTGGTAGCAGGCGAAACGGTCCCCCTGACTACCACGGTGCTCTCCACTGTTCTTGCCCTCGCCCCTGTCTGCTTCATGATCGGCACCCAGTTTCCGCTGGCCGTGGCTTTCCTGAAAGGCGACACCGCCAGGACCTACGGCCTGGAGGCAGCGGGCTCTTTTCTCGGAGGCCTGTTCTTTACCGTGCTGTTCGCCGGAAACGTCAATGCCTTCGCTCTTGTCGCCGCAGTCAGCTTCGTGAACATCCTGCTCACGATCGTGCTGCTGAAGAAAAAACGGAGGTTCCTGTTCCTGGTCATCCCCCTGCTTTTTCATGTTGCGGCCACGACGATCGTCGAGAACGCGCCCGAACAGGACCTCGATCTGGTTCAGCGCGTGGAATCGAAGTATGGAGAGCTCGCGCTCTACGATTCCGACGACCAGCTCAATCTTTTCACCTCAGGCAGGTTCGCGTTCTCCTATCCCGATGAGCAGACCGAGGAACTGCGGGCCCACGTGCCGATGTCGCTCCATGAGTCGCCCGGCCGGGTGCTGCTGATCGGCGGGTCCGCGGCCGTTGCGCGGGAGCTGCTGAAGTATCCGGCGGTGGAGGTCGACTTCGTCGAGATCGACCCCAAAATGATCGACCTCTGCTTCAGCATCCTGACCCGCGAGGACCGGGAACGGCTGGGCGACAAACGGCTGAAGGTCAATGTGCAGGACGCGCGGTCCTTTGTCAGGTCGGCTGCAAAAGCACGGTACGATATCGTGATCCTGAACCTGCCCGAGCCTTCGACCGCCAATCTCAACAGGTTCTATACCGTGGAATTTTTCCGCGAGGCCCGCGCGATCCTGAACCCCGGCGGCGTCCTCGCCCTGACCCTGCCCGCGTCCCACGGCTACATCGGACGGCGTCTGCAGGCCGCCAACGGGTCCATTTACCGCTCGCTGAAGGCGGTCTTCCCGACCGTGGCGCTCTCTTCCGAGGAATACGGAGGCATGTACGCTTCGGACAGGCCCCTGAAGGCGGACCCTGACGAGCTTGCGATGCGATTTTCCGCACGGGGCGTGCAGACCGAATACTTCTACCCCCTTATCTTCAAGGACATCTTCGACCCGATGAAAACGGACATGGTCGCTGCACGGCTCGGCGCGGTCGACACGCTCAACAGGGACCGCAGGCCGGTCGCCTACCTGTACAACCTCATGCTCTGGACGGAGACGCACGGCGGCGCGTTCCTGAACAGCATCGTCGGCGCAGGCGAAGTTCCCGTCTTGACGGCCTTTGCCGCACTGCTCCTGACGGCTGTTGTCCTGTTCTGGAGAAAACAGCGTACGTTCTATTACAGCCTTTTCACCACCGGCTACTTCGCCATGGCGTTCAACGTGGCTGTCCTGCTTATGTATCAGGCGTCGTTCGGCTATGTCTACGAACGGATCGGCATCCTCTCTGCCCTCTTCATGGCAGGCACGGCGGCCGGCGCTTCCGGGGCCCGGTTCCTGAAACGATCGCAGTCGTGGGTCCAGGCGTTGGACGTGGCCTCACTGCTGCTGCTTCTTGTGGCGCCGCTTTTCTTCACCCTCGAGCTGTTCTATTACGTCATGGTCCTCCTCTGCGGCGCCATGGCCGGGATGCAGTTCGCGCTCATAAGCCGGTTGATCGGAGGCGCGAAGCCGGGAGAGCATGCGGGGCGGCTCTATGCCGTGGACCTGGGAGGCGCCGTTCTCGGAGCCCTCTCCGCATCCATACTCTTCGTGCCCCTTCTCGGAGTCGGGAATGCGATCCTGTCGCTGATTGCGCTGAAAGCGTCTTCGCTGGTGCTGCTGATGGTCCTGGGCCATGAAAAAAATTAGAATCCTCCTTACAGCCCTTGCCCTCTGTTCGCTGATCACGGGCCACCTTGTCCGGTCCCGCCTCATGGCGCCTGCGCCCGATGAACGCAGTATTCTCAAGATCGCTGCTCCTGACTCGCGTTTTGCAGAGAAGCAGGGCAGCCCACCGGTCTATCGCTCCGGGGATGGAGCTGTCGCCTTCAACTCCCATGACATCGTGCCGCAGATCAGGGGATATGCAGGTCCGATCAAGGTCATGGTCGTCCTGAGCCGCGAGGGAATGATCGCCGGCCTCAGGATCATCGAGCACCGGGAGACGAAGAATTACGTCCGCTATCTCGAGCTTCCGTCCTATCTCAGCCAATTCATCGGGAAGAGCGTGACCGATCCCTTCGAGGTGGACCGCGACATCGATGGGATCACCCGCGCCACGGTGAGCGTTAAAGCCCTGGCTGATACGGTCAGGGAGTCCTCGCGCACCGCGGCAAGGGACGTCCTCGGCATCAGTTCCGGACCGGCCGGCACAGGCCGCCGCGAAACCGCCTGGCTGTGGTACGCAGGCCTGTTCATCGCCGCTGCAGCGGGATATGTTCTTACGCGGCGATCGCGGAAGTTTCAGACGCTGAGGGACCTCAGCCTGGCCTCTTCCGTCATCATCGTCGGTTTATATCTTTCCGCCCCCTTCTCCGTCATTCACGTCTTTAACCTTGTCCTCCTGAGGCCGTCGTCGTCGATGCTGTGGTATGTGCTCGTTATCAGCACCTTCGCGTCTATCATCGTGGCAGGAAGGTTCTACTGCGGCTGGCTCTGCCCCTTCGGCGCTTTGTCCGAGTTCATAAGCAGGCTGCCTTTCCGCAAATGGGAAATCCCGCCCGAACTGGACGGCCGTGCGAGAACCTTGAAATATGGCCTGCTCGGCCTCGCCGTTGTTCTGGCGTTCACAGGCAGCAGCGCGGACTACGGGAACTACGAGGCCTACGTGACGCTCTTTTCCTTCAACGGTACAGCGTTAACATGGGCCCTCGTCGTTATTGCCCTTGCCGCGAACCTGCGCATCGAACGGTTCTGGTGCCGGTATCTTTGTCCTGTGGCCGCGCTGACCGGCGCCTTGTCAAGAGAGGCAAGGGGATATCCGAGCGGCGCCGATTGTCCCGTGGCGAACAAGCCGAATCCGGCTGTTTCCGAGTGCATCCGCTGCAACCGCTGTTTTCAGCACGGCCCTGCAGGTCGATGATTGCACTATGCGGCAAGTTTGGACTAGCCAGATTCACTCAAGATTGATGCATTCATAAAACTCACACGAAGCCTCACGCTGGTTCAATCTTGAAGATTGAACCAAACCTTAACATTTGGTTCAGGCTGCAAGCCTGAACCAGCAAAAGGCCCTGCAGGCCGGTAAATGCGGCTTGACAAAGAACCACCAGAGAGAGAAGATTTAATTTGCTGCCTATGGAGAAGGACAAACAAAAATTCAAGGTATTGCTTTCCGCGAGCGCAGGGCTCGTCATTGCGATTCTGGCCTTTTCCGTGCTCCGGGAAACGGTGATACCTGACATCGAGAATTATCTGAAACGCCGCGTCTACTACGAAAGCACGATCTCGAAAAAGGGGCTCAGCCTGCATCAAGGCTCTTACTGGAAGGAGAAGCAGTAACCCCAGCATATCCTGCTCAGGACAAGCCGAAAAACTTTAGCCACAGAGGACATTGAGAGCACAGAGGAAAACTCCAGGAATAATGATTCTTAAGCTTTTTCCCGTGTCCTCTGAGAACTCTGCGGCAAAACATTTAACTGACTAATGGCGAAAACAGTCCAATGCGAACTCTGCCCCACCGAATGCGTGCTCGAGGAATTTCAGATCGGCGGGTGCAGGACCAGGATAAACAAGGGCGGGACACTGTACAGCCTTGTGTACGGGAAGCCCTGCGCCGTGGCCATCGACCCCATCGAAAAAAAGCCTTTCTTCCATTTCCATCCCGGAACTACCGCCTTTTCGATCGCAACGGCAGGATGCGTCCTGGGCTGCAAGTTCTGCCAGAACTGGGAGATCTCGCAGGCGAACCCCGAGGACGTGGATTCCCGGGACCTTCCTCCCGCGGATGTCGTCCGCCAGGCGCTGTTCTACCAGTGCAGGACAATCACCTACACCTACACCGAACCCACGGTGTTCTACGAATACATGTACGACACCGCGGTAATCGCCCGCCAATACGGCATCAACAACACGATGCATTCCTGCGGGTACATCAACAAAAAACCGCTCCACGAACTCGCCAGGTATCTCGATGCCGCCGACGTGGACCTGAAGGCCTTTACCGAGGACTTCTACGCAAGAATATGCGGCGGCAGGCTCAGACCCGTTCTGGACTCCCTCGTACAGCTCAGGGAGGACAAGGTGTGGCTCGAGGTCACGAACCTGGTCATCCCCACGTTGAACGATAACCTGTCGCAGGTCCGCGACATGTGCAAATGGATCGTGAAGAACCTCGGGAATGACGTGCCGCTTCACTTTTCCCGGTTCTTCCCGGGTTACAAGCTGAAGGACCTGCCGCCCACGCCCGTCGAGACGCTGAAAAACGCCAGAACAACCGCCCTCGACGCCGGACTCCGCTTTGTCTATATCGGCAATGTGCGGAGCGACGCAGAGAACACCCTCTGCCCGCGCTGCAAAAAGATCGTCATCGAGCGGACCGGATATTTCGTGAAGCAGAACAACATCGCGTCGGGAAAATGCAGGTTCTGCGGCATGAAGATCGCGGGAGTGTGGGGATGAAGAAGGGGCTTTGTTGCAAGCTACTAATACCTCTCCGCAGTAAGCTGCGGAGAATTGAGGGTTAACAATATACCCCTATCGCTCGTCATTCCTGCGGAAGCAGGAATCCAGGACTTAGCGAAAAGCCACTGGATTCCGGGTCAAGCCCGGAATGACGGCCCTTGAAAAGAGGCGAACAATGAAGGACACCATATCACGAAGGAGCTTCCTCGGATTCTTCCTCGCAGGCGGCATCATCAGTTTTCTTGCAAAAAAGATAAAATCCAAGGAGCAGGACAAGCCCGCCAGGTTCTGGAGGAGAAAAGATGAAGCGTAAGCACCTTGTCGGAGCTGCATTGCTGTCCATTCTCCTGGTCCTGACCGTCCTGCTTGTGGGCGCCGGCGGGACCGTCAAGGAGCCCGCGGTTGCCGGGGCCTTCTATCCCGCGGACAAACAGGCGCTTACCGCCATGGTCGACGATTTCCTGTCCCGCGCAAAGACGACCCCCGTGGAAGGGAAGCTCATCGCCCTGATCGCGCCCCATGCCGGGTACCAGTATTCCGGACAGGTCGCGGCCTATGCGTACCGCCATCTGCAGGAACGGCCGGTCGATACGGTTATACTGATCGGACCGAGCCATTACGCCGAGGTGAACGGCGCTGTCGTGTATGCGTCAGGCGGCATGCGGACCCCTTTGGGAACGATCAAGATCAACGACCGGCTCGCGAAAAAGCTCATCGACCCGAAAGCAGGCGTCACGGCGTCAACCTCGGCCTTTGAAAAGGAGCACTCGATCGAGGTGCAGCTGCCGTTCCTTCAGCGCACGCTGACGCGCTTCACCATAGTGCCTGTCCTGATCGGCCGCCCCACACAGGAATCCTTCGACTCCCTGATCCGCAGCCTTACGTCGATTGTCGCTGAAAATCCGAAGACGATCATCATCGCGAGCACGGACCTCTCCCATTATCACGATTACAGAACAGCGAAAAAAATGGACGGAACGGTCACCAACGCCGTGGCCAGGATGTCGGTGGAAGACCTGGAGCAGCGCCTCCGGAGCAGCGAGGGTGAAATGTGCGGCGGGTACGCGGTGCTCGTTGCCATGGCAGCGGCCCGGAGGCTCGGCGCAACCAACGGCGTGCTGTTCAACGCGGCGAACTCGGGCGATGTGACAAATGACCGTACCCGGGTCGTGGGATATGCGGCGCTGGGCCTGTACAAAAGCGCGCTCACAGCAGAACAGCAACGGGAGCTTCTCGCTCTTGCCAGACGAACGATAGAAAGCTATGTGAAGCACGGCAAGACGCCGCAGTTCGAACCGAAAGACGCCCGTCTCGCGGCCAACGGGGCCGTCTTTGTCACGATCAATCGCAGCGGGCGCCTGCGGGGCTGCATCGGGAACATCGAACCCGTCATGCCGCTGTTCAAGTCCGTCATCACGAACGCAGTCTCGGCCTGCTCCCGCGACCCGCGATTCGAACCCATGACGCCTCAGGAGCTGAACGATATGTCCGTCGAGGTCACAGTCCTTTCTCCCCTCGAACTCCTGTTGGACGTTAAAAACATCAGGATCGGGACGCACGGACTCTACCTGGTAAAGGGATGGAACAGCGGCATCCTCCTCCCCCAGGTTGCCGAGGAATATCACTGGGACGTGCCGACGTTCCTTGAGCAGGTCTCGATCAAGGCAGGCCTGCCCAAGGACGCCTGGAAAGACGCGCAGCTCTATTCCTTCACGGCGGATATCATCAGGTAGACAGGATCATTAGCTCTCAGACGACACGATATGAACACCAGCAGCGTTCTGCGCGCAAAAAACTTACCGCAGATGCGCTGAGACGCTGAGAAAAAATTTTATAACTGAACGGTTCCTCCGCGCCTCTGCGTCTCTGCGGTGAACAAAGCCGTTTCCGCTTCCTTAGTATAACTACGTATGAAAAACTGCCGGAGTCCTGCGTTTCTCGCGATTTTCAGAATTGAGAAGTCTGCCAACTGTCCGCCCGTGCTCAACATTTGACAACTTTTTTTCTCTACCTTGACAGTCTGATATTCTTTGCTACAATTTAGCCATGCATTGCCCTGGCAAGAAACGTCTAATACTTTTTTTCCTGTTCCTTTGCCTCCTCTTCCCCCTCGCCGCTTTCGCACAGAATATCTGTTACGATTGTCACGGCCAGAAGGGCTCGAAGGGGTATGTCGACCGCGCCGCACTGGAGCAATCGGTTCACGGACACCTGGCCTGCGCCAAATGCCATCTCGGGATAACGGAATATCCCCACGGGAAGACGGCGAAGGTGAACTGCGGCATCTGCCACTTCACGGGCAACGAAGGCGCCCCGAAAGAGCAGGCTCAGCAGTACAAGCTGAGCGTGCACGGGAAAGAAGCCGCGGCGGGAAATGGCGCGGCGCCGACGTGCCAGACCTGCCATGGGTCGCATGCCATTTACCCCTCCGCTGACACGCGTTCGGCTACGAACAGGAAGAAGATCCCTGCTCTCTGTTCGCAGTGTCATCCTGCCGAGTATGAGGCATACCGGACCAGCATCCACGCCACGGCGCTCCAGCTCGACCTGACGCTGAAGGCGCCCACCTGCTTTGACTGCCACCTGGAGCACCTGGCACCCCCGACAGTCACCGACCGGTGGAAGCTTTCGCTCATCCGGCAATGCGGCAACTGCCACCAGGAGCAGATGAAGACCTATCATAAGACCTACCACGGCAAGGTGACGGAGCTCGGCTATGCCACCATGGCGAAATGCGCTGACTGCCACGGGTCCCATGCGATCGTTTCCGTCGCCGACCGCCTGTCGCCGCTGGCGCAGCACAATATCCTCGCCACGTGCAAAAAATGCCATGCCCACGCGACGCGGGGATTCACGAAGTTCTACGCTCACGGGGAAGAGGGCAACCGGGAGAAATACCCCATTCTCTACTACACCTTCCTGTTCATGACGACGCTTTTGATCGGCGTGTTCACCTTCTTCTTTATCCATACGTTCCTCTGGGCCTATCGCGCGCTGAAAGAACGTATGACAAAGAAAGGGGGCGAATAATATGGCACAGGTACGACGGTTCAACGCTTACCACCGCGTCCTGCACGCGGTCATGGCCCTCAGCTTCATCGGCCTCGTTGCCTCGGGCATGCCGATCAAGTACGCCCAGGCGCCGTGGGCGGCCTGGCTCGTAGGGCTTGAAGGAGGCTACCAGGGCGCGGCCCTCATCCACCGCATCTGCGCGGTCCTCACCTTCGGGTACTTCGCGGCCCATATCGCCTATGTCCTGCACAATATCGTGGTTGTCCGGAAAATGCGGTTCAACCCCCTCGGCCCCGAGTCCATGGTGCCCTGGCTCAAGGACCTCGAAGACATCTACAACAACTTCAAGTGGTTCCTCGGGATGGGGCCGAAGCCGCAGTTCGACCGGTGGACCTACTGGGAAAAGTTCGACTACTGGGCCGTATTCTGGGGCGTGGGAATGATCGGCGTGTCGGGGCTGTTCCTCTGGTTCCCGGAGTTCTTCGGCCGTTTTTTCCCGGGCTGGGTGTTCAACATCGCCACGGTCATCCACAGCGACGAGGCGCTCCTCGCGGCGGGCTTTATTTTCACGATCCACTTTTTCAACACTCATATGCGGCCGGAAAAATTCCCGATGGATCCCGTCATCTTCACGGGGGCCGTCAGTGTTCATGAACTGCAGCACGAACGGCCGCTGGAGTATCAGCGCCTGACCGAAGAACGGCAGATGGACCGGCTCATGGTGGAGCCGCAGAAGAACTGGATAACGGACATGGGGATCATCTTCGGGTTCGCGGTCGTGGCTGCCGGGTTCCTGCTGCTGGTGCTGATCATTCTGGGGCAGTTCGTGTACTAGTTATGATGATTTCGTAAAAAGTTTTTTTAGCCACAGAAGTCACAAAAGTTTAATTTTTCAAAAACTCTTTTTGTGCTTTTTGTGCCTCTTGTGGCAAATCTTGACTTCTTACGACTCATCAGTTATGGATTCACCACCTTGGACCTGAGACGGACAGGGCAGACCGGAAAATACAGAAGCGTCATGACGGCGGGTACGCCGGGCGCATTTACAGCGAAAGGCGAATCATGTCACTGGAGCAGCGTGATCTCTTCATAAAAAATATTTTCTCCACCGTCGCGCCCTACGTCGATCTGCTCAGCAGCAGTTTCAGCTTCGGCTTCGACCACTTCTGGCGCAGGCGCGCCGTGGTCAACTCGGGCATCCATCGGGGCGACCGCGTGCTCGATGTCTGCACCGGAACCGGTGAACTGGCCATGCTCCTGTCCAACCAGGTTGGCGAGGACGGAACGGTGACCGGCGCGGACTTCTGCGAGGAAATGCTCAAGCGCGCCCGTAAAAAGACCGCCGGCCGCTTTCGGAACATTTCCTTTGTCCTGTCCGATGCAAAACAGGTCCCCTTCCGGGAAAACACCTTCGACGCGGTGACCGTCGCCTTCGGCATGAGAAACATTCCGGACACCTCGCTTGCCCTGAAGGAGCTCTGGCGGGTCCTGAAGCCCGGCGCCGTTTTTGTCTGCCTTGAGCTGACCAAGCCGGGATCGCACTGGTTCCGCATGCTGTATGAATGGTATGTCTTCCGGATCATGCCGATGATCGGCAAGGCGGTCGTCAAGACGGCAGCGCCCTATCTGTACTTGCCCCGCTCCATCAACGCCTTTTATCCGCCGGACGAGTTCAAGGATCTCATTCTGTCATGCGGATATGAGGATGTCACCGTCGATTCCCTCACCATGGGGATCGCCACCATTTACCGGGCAGTGAAACCCCGCTGACACGGGGTACCACACAGGATCGAGTCTTCAGAAAGACAATGCGCCGGCAATGATGCCGCAGGATTTCCGCGCAGAGGTGCACGATGGACAGAATTGCCCTGCTCTGTGAAAAAGACAGGATCATGCTCACAGAATTCAGCAAGCGGTCCCTGGACCGGATGACGGGACGCTCCCTGAGCGCAGCCCGGCTTCCCTTCGTCGGCGCCTACCTGGATGCCAACGTCAAAAAAGAGGTGGAGAAGGACCGTCTGATCATCGAGCATGCGGGGGAGTCTTTTGCCGCGGGCAGGGAGCTCGACGTGGACGCTGTATTTGAGGAAACAAAAAAGGTGGACCGCCTCTTCGTCAAGCACCTCGCCATCCCCTCGCTCTCCATAACCGTGCGCTACGAGGACATCGCTGATGTAAGGAAGAAGCGTATCGTCCGTTTGTTCGGCGCGGTCCACGGCATTCTCGCCCAGTGGAAGGACGGTCTGCCGTTCGGCGACGCCGTGCGTGCAGCGTACCCGGAAAAAGCGTTCGAAGTAGTTTTGTGTGAAATCCTTCATCTCTATAATCAGGAAACGCGGCTGCTGAGCCGTTCGATCAGGCTCTTCCCGCCCTTCAACACGGCCGTTGATTTCGTGGCCGACACTCTCTTCGACATCATGGAAACCGTGTCAAAAGACATGGTCGCCGAATACTCGAGCAAGATCTTCGGAGGCAACCTCACCCATGTCCAGGCCTGACCTGCTGCTCATCCATCCGCCGAGCGTGTTCCGGTTCCGCGAACTGCCCCTTTTCTTCGGGCCCGTGAGCGACGTCGTGCCGTCGTCGTCGATTTTCGAGATCTATCCCATCGGGTTCCTCACGATGTCCGATTACCTGACCCGGCACGGGATGTCCGTACGGATCGTCAACCTGGCCCTCCGGATGCTCCGCTCGCGCTCCTTTGATCCCGAAGCCTATATCAAGAACCTGAATGCCGGCGCCTTCGGCATCGATCTGCACTGGATGCCCCACGTGGACGGCAGCCTGAGCCTCGCGGCCCTGGTGAAGAAGCATCATCCCGACAAGCCCGTCATTCTCGGCGGCCTGACCTCCACCTATTACCACGAGGAGATCATGAGGGACTACTCCTTCGTCGATTTCATCGTTTGCGGCGAATCCACGGAAGAGCCGCTCCGGCTGCTCCTTAAGGCAATCAGCAGGGGATCGGGCTATGAAGAGGTGCCCAACCTGGTGTGGCGCGACGGGAAAGGCCGCACCGTGGTCAATGAGCGGTCCTTCAAGCCCGAGAACCTCGACTACGTGGATTTCGACTATCCCCATCTGCTCAAGATGGCGGTCAAGTACTTCGATCCCTCGGGTTATATTCCCTTCAAGTACTGGCTCAACTACCCCGTTACCGCGGTCTTCTCGGTGCGGGGGTGCAATCACAACTGCGGCACCTGCGGCGGATCGATCTCGGCCTTTCAAAAGGTCTGCGCGCGGTCGAAGCCCTGCTTCCGGTCTCCCGAGCGGGTCGCCGACGATATTCACCGCATTGCGGAGTACACCGGCGCGCCGGTGATGGTCCTGGGGGACCTGCTCCAGGCGGGGCGGGAGTACTGCGACCGGTTCCTCGACGCCGTTAAGAAATACCGGATCAAGAACGAGATCTGCATCGAGTTTTTCAGCCCTCCTCCGGAGGAGGTGATCCATAAGGTGGCAGACAGCATCGAGACCTTCAACGTGGAGATCTCGCCGGAGTCCCACGACATCAATGTACGCAGGACCTTCGGCAAGAACTACGAGAACGAAGCCCTGGAAAACATGATCCAGTCGCTGATCGACGCAGGATGCAAGCGGATCGACCTCTTCTTCATGGTCGGCCTTCCCTATCAGGACTACTCGTCGGTCATGGAGACGGTAAAGTACTGCGGCTCGCTCCTGGCGCGGTACGGCAGCAACGGCTCGACCGGCAAGGTGCTTCCCCTGCTGGCGCCGCTGGCGCCGTTCATCGACCCCGGAAGCGGCATCTTCGAGGACCCCGAACGATACGGCTACCGTTTCTTCTATCGCACGCTCGCAGAGCACAGAAAGGCGATGCTCATGCCGAGTTGGAAGTTCACCTTGAACTATGAAACGAAGTGGATGACGCGGGACGATATCGTGAGGGCCACTTACGACGGTGCGCTGGCGCTCCTGGATATCAAGGAGCGCTACGGTGTCATCGGGGGGAGAAGCGCGGACCGGGTCAGGAACCATCTTCAGCGGGCGATACGTTTGAGCGGGATGATAACCGATCCGGACAATGTCGATGAATCCCTGCGCGAGGAGATCTTCGGACTGAACACTCTGGATTCCCTCTGCGGGAAGCATGAGCTCGACTGGCCCGTGAGCGGATGGAAGTTGAAGGTGCCGAACATCCTGAAGCTGTTCTTCGGCTCCCCGAGCTGCCTGCCCCGCGTCAGCACGGTAACATCGAACCGGGGCAGGTCGTAGGAATTATTCGGCAGTGCCTTATCGAGAACCTTGACTGCAGATAAATAAATCGTCATTCCCGTGAAGGCGGGAATCCAGTCTTCTAGCTCCTGGATGCCGGATCAAGTCCGGCATGACGGCAGAAAGACTCTAAAAATAATTAACAATATCCCTGCCGGAAGTCATACATACACAAAAGCATACTTCTTCCTCATGGCGTCTGATTCCAATATTCACCCCTGATCCGCTTGATAAACTTTTCCAGAATTTCGCGATCCCGCAGCGCCTCTTCATCCTCGACAGGCAAGGCCGGAAACCTGATCGTAATAGCTTCTGCAAACAACCCGGCCCTCCTCCCCAGGGATCCACTTTCAGAAGAAAAGAACTCCGCATCGTGAACGCTGCAGCTCGGCGATCGCGCCTTCAGAATGAACCCACAGATGCCCGCCTGCTCCAGCTCCTGCAGTTTGATTCCAATCCAGCGCGTAAGCTCTTCCGTGCGGTCTATTTTCGTGTTGATCGTTATCAGGCGCGGCTTTGCAGCATCTCCGACGAGCTGCATCGGCTCCCGCGGTACCGGCATGCCGGACTCGGCCTCGGGACAGACCGGCACCCAATCAACGAACGAGCCGAACCTGTCGAGGATATACTGATCCAGCCTGCTGTTGCCGTCATAGCGGACGTTGTTGCCGAGCAAACAGGAGCTGACAGCAATCTTGATTTTTGATTTATTCGTCATTTAGCTATTCCCAATCAGTCTTCCACGGTATGCCCTGCTTATACCATTGCGCCTGGAATAAGTCAACGTATCACAACGTCGCTTGACTTTGCGCTCACTCATGCATATCATGTCTTGTCGTTCTTTGCGACTTTGCGGCTTTGCGCGAGAAAAGCCTTTTATATTTTTTGTCGTAACGTCCTTTTTTTGAAAAGAGAGCCCATGGATACCCGCACACCTCCAGACAAATCTGCCGTTTTCCATACCCTCCGCACGGTCTTCGGCTTTGAATCTTTCCGCCCGAACCAGGAAACGATCATCAGCGCGATCCTGAATAAGCAGGATGTCTTCGCAGTCATGCCTACCGGCGGAGGGAAGTCCCTCTGCTATCAGCTGCCGGCGCTCCTTCTGCAGGGTACAACCGTTGTGATCAGCCCTCTTATCTCGCTCATGAAGGACCAGGTGGACGCAGCAAAGGAGAATGGTATCGCTGCCGCGTTCATGAACAGCTCTCTTGAACAGAAGGAAATTACAGACCTGTACCTCGAGCTCAAGAGCAACCGGATCAGGATCCTTTATATCGCGCCGGAACGCTTTGCCATGCCGCAGTTCATGGACACGCTGAAAGCCATCCCTATCGCGCTGTTCGCTATCGACGAAGCGCACTGCATATCGGAATGGGGACACGATTTCCGGCCCGATTATCTCGCACTCTCCGCCATTCCCACGCACTTTCCCGGCATTCCTGTCGCAGCCTTCACTGCCACGGCAACACAAAAGGTCCAGCAGGACATCATCAGCAAGATAGGGCTTAGAAAGCCCCAGGTGGTCCGCGCCTCCTTCAACCGGCCGAACCTCTTCTACCAGGTGGAGGCCAAATCAGGAGTTGAAGAGCAGCTCCTGGCATTTGTCAAAGACCGCGGGAATGAAGCAGGGATCATATACCGGACCACGCGCGACTCGGTGGATACAACAGCTGCTTTTCTCGCTTCCCACGGCATCAAGGCGCTCCCTTACCATGCGGGATTGCCTGCGGAGAAGCGTGAGAAGAACCAGGAAGCCTTTAACCGCGACGAGGTGTCCGTGATCGTGGCAACTATCGCCTTCGGCATGGGAATCGACAAATCGAACGTCCGGTTCGTGGTCCATGCCGATCTGCCCCGCCATATCGAGGGCTATTACCAGGAAACGGGACGCGCGGGACGGGACGGAGAACCTGCCCATTGCCTGCTCTATTTCAGCAGGGGCGACATCCCGAAAATACGGTATTTCATCGACCAGGTGCAGGACGAGCACGAACGGGCGATCGCCATGGAGAAGCTGAATCAGACCGTACGGTTCGCCTCCCATAACGTATGCAGGCGAAAACAGCTCCTCGCCTTTTTCGGGGAAGTTTACCCCGGGGACAATTGCGGCACCTGCGATATCTGCACCGGCCTGGTCAAGCAGGTAGACATCTCCATGGACGCCAGGATAATCATGTCAGCCATGGCACGGACCAGCGAACGGTTCGGCATCGGGCATATCGTCGACATCGTCATCGGAGCGGACACCAGGCGCATCAGGGAACTGGGTCATGACAAGATCAAGACCTTCGGAGCCGGGAAACATCATGACAAGATGCACTGGCGGTTCATCGTTGACGAATTGCTGGCCCAGGAAATGATCAGGCAGGACGGGGACCGCTACCCGGTGCTGAAATTGACGCCAAAAGGGGCGGCGCAGCTTACAGGACAGGAGCAGATATCAGGGCTCAAGCGGGAAGAAGCAAAAACAAAAGGCAGGCGCAAGCAGATCGGCGATCTCAGCAGTTCCGACAGAACTCTTTTTGAGCGACTCCGCATGATCAGAAAAAAGTTTGCAGAAGAGCAGGAGGTTCCGCCCTTTGTGATCTTCTCTGACAAAACGCTTCGCGAGATGTGCACGCATTTTCCGACGAGCGAGTCGGAGATGCGGCAGATCTCGGGCGTGGGGGACGTCAAGCTTGAGCGGTACGGCAGGGAGTTTATCGAGGAGATCAGAAACTACGTGGAAAGCAGCCCTAAAATGCCGAAATGAGTGGATGCTTTTATGCGATCCTGAATTTGTACCGAACGCCGGTCTCTAATGCTGCAAAATAAATCGTCCTGTCAGCTGATCAGGGGCAGGAGTTATCCCCGGAGTTTGCGCCACATTCAGCATTTTCGCCTCATCTTCAACCAGCGGTTTTAAGTAAGCATAAACCTCTTCCAGACTCTTCTTTCCTTGTTGCAGAGCTTTCAGAAAATAATACGTGAAAACTCCATGCTTTTTCTCTGGAGAAGATGTGCTGATCTGAGCGCCCTGCGTTGCCGTAATAATTGCCATATTCTGCGATCTGAATGCAGCCTGCGTCGTCATAACCAGCGGCCTCGCTCCTTTTGCAAGGACGGACCGGCCGCCTGCGCCGGAAAAACACGAATCCAGAGCAATCACGACTTCCGCTGCCTGGAGCCTTCCCAGTTTTTCATACAGTCTCTGCAATGGATAGCCGGTATCGGAAAGATAGTTTGGATCGCCGTCAGCAGGGACGATATATGCTTCGCCGCTGGCCGGCTCCGGCGCCCCGTGCCCGGAATAGTAGACAAAAACGCGGTTCCCTTTCTTTACCCGGTTCGGCAGCCATGTTTCTATGGATTTCCTGATGCCGGACTGGGTGGCTTTTTCATTCAGCAGGAGTTCAATATTTCTCTCCTTCATTCCCAGGGCAACAAGATAGGCTTTGACCAGGACTGCGTCATCGTACGAATAGTCGGATGAAGGCGCATTCAGGTACTTCTCTATTCCGATCACCACTGCAACGTCATCGTCGTTGAATACCCTTCTGTCCTGAGGAAATGACGGATGCTCAATTTCCGATGTTTGTGTCCCGGGCGCGCCGGACACAGATGCCTGTGATGGCTCCCGGCAGCCATCACAGGCAAACCCCGTGAATTCATCATGCTGAACTCATGAAGCTTTTTCGACGACAAGAGCGCATTTTGGAATTCCGCCTGCGCGTCGTTGAATGCTGATGCAAGAGCGCCGTGTCCCTTTTTGGTGGCTTCTCCCCGCACGTTATCGATTTCCATTTTCCCCTTTGTGAGCAGGATGGAGGAAATTTCCACTACCGTGGGATTCCATATGAAGTTGCTTAACGTCATATTGATGTCAAGAACGGCTATGCAATCGACATTAAGCTTCCGGGCTTCTTCGACGTTTTGAACAGTCTCGACTTTGAGGAAGTTTTTTCGAAAAATGTCCAAGAGCCCGGCGAAGACGTTGTCTAAATCAACCTGCGCGGCTGCGTTGAACCTCATCATGCTGTTCCATTTTTTCAATTGCTCGCCGGTGTTCCTTGTGTTGTCCGATAAGATCAGTGCAAGGGACAATTCCTTGTACTCCGGTGATCGTGATATGGTCACCGGCGCCATATTCAGGCTCGACAGCGGATCAACGCGGCTGGCACTGGGGGCGCAGCCACAGGTCAGATAGACGACGAACAGGGTAATAATCGTTTTTGTATATCCCATTTTTGCTATCCTCCGATTCTCCCCGGCTATTGGCGCTGCGCAATTCTGGTCAAAAACATTATTCCCCGGGGACGTCCAGGGAACGCTGCTGGTATTGGATATATAGGACGAATGATTTCGAATGTCAACGATTTTTGTAAAATTCCGGATTCACAGCACCGTTTCCTCGTCCACATTCACCTTCACCGGCAGGTCCAGATATCGGGCCAGTTTAGCGGCGAATGCCTGCGTCTTTTCATTGGTGTCAAAATAGACGATGCCGAGCAGGTCCTTGCCCGCGAGGTAGACCTGAAACCGGATTTCACTCTCAATGTGGTTTTGACTGTCTGTGAACACGAGTTTCACGCGGGTGACGAAGATATGATCGAAGGCGCGCAGGGCGTAGTTGCTTTTAAAATGGAACGCGAACCAATAGGTGTGAAAACTGACCGTGCCCCCGCTTTTGTCGATCTCCAACCGAAAGCCCAGCCGTCCCTTGACGAAGACCAGGTGCATCAGTCCAAAAGCTACAAAGAAAAAAACGCCCATTCCGGCGATTATCTTGCCGAAGAAATCGAAGACCAATGCGTATTTTGCAAAACGAGCGAGGTTCGGGGCCAACAGGAGCAGGCCGCCCGCGGCCGCGATCAGGGCGGCGATCTTAGTGCCGGTAAAAAGAAAGTTTACACCGGAATAGTCCCGGCGGTCGTCCATCACGAACCGTCCGAGACCGTCGATCGTTTCCGGTTTGTATGGCCCGCATGCCTCCAGAATAGTCCGGTCTTTGATCGTATAATTGGCCTGTACCGGAGGAAGTGCGTCGGACCGAATATCCTGCTGCGGGGCGACAGTTTCAAACGACGCAGTGGTTTGCCTGTTCACGAACAGGTCTCCGCCTGCCCGGAGGCTGACCGGTCCTCGAGGAGATTCCCGGTCCTTGTTTTCCACCCATCCGAAAATCAAAGCGCCGACGCCAATGAAGAAAAAGACAGCAGCCCCGAACAAGGACATCCCGCTCAAGGCGCTGTATGCCTCCATGCGAAGGGCGATGAACGACAGCCCCAGGAAGACCGCCATAGCGGCAAAACCGATCGTCCGGTAGATGCATACGCTGTGACCCTCCTCGCCGCTCACACCGGCCATGACAGGGCTTTCATGAAACGCCTGCCTGATCCTCTCCAGCCGTTCTTTTTCGTCTGACGGAGCAGCCGGTTTCTCTGCGTTGCCGAAGCGCCATGCTGCCCAGAACCCGACGAGCGCCATGAGGCATGCGGCTGCGCCGCCGATGATCTGCACGACCCATGCTTCGAAATCGGGATCTCGATAAAACAACGCGTCGTACAATAAAAGCCCGCCGAGGCCGAGGGCCACTCCCCCGCCGAATATGGATGCGCATTTGACGCCGTAGTCGGTCTTGCCCATGTTGCTCCTTCAGCTTTTCTGTTGGCCAAGGATTGTCCCGGAGTCAACCTCGATTAAATCATGCAGCAACTATATGAACCAACATCCCCAAAGCTCCCTCCATAATGCTGCTGCGGGTTTTTCCTACAAGTATGCGCAAGCGCCCGAACGAAAAAATGAGAATTATCGGTTGAAACCTGCATGAACGGCTCGGCTAAGGGCCGCGGTTTTCGCGGCCCTCTCTCGAATGGTTAGAATCATCGCCGGGTTTCACGTGGTTCAATACCCGCCCTATTGACCGGCTATTAGCGGAAAGACCCTATCAGGGCGAATCGGGACACTTGATGTTTTTCCCCTCACTCCACCCCTTGACTGCATCAATAATCGGCTGCCATGTAGGGAATGAAGGACTGTATATGGTCATTTGCGTTTTGGAGGAAGATACCTGCTTCATATCCGTAAGGAATACATACGCTCCTCCTTTGGGAGACCCTACCGCTGCAGGAATATGTTCCTCCTGAATGAACATTTCAGCCTTGGCTTTCCCGCTCATTCGAACGCGGGGATGGTAGAGAACGGTGTTACTTCTCGAAGCAGCGCCGGCTCGGGTGGTCGATTCATAACCAAACTGTAAACATTCCTTCGATTTGCGCTCTAAATCCTTTACGACAACGGAAAGATTTCGACTAACTGTATGGGATTCTTCTTTCATCATCGACGGGTGGGTCTGCATAGCATCACGAAACTCGCTTACCGACTGGGGTGCCGGAACACACGAGACAAACAAAAATGGAACAAGCAGGATGACTATTTTTTGCATGGATTCCTCCTGAAAAATTCAGATTAAAAAAACTACCAGGTAGTAGGCACCTACCGTCTTTTTGTTGAAATTGCCGACTTTTAACGCACGAAACGCACACACAGCGTGCCCGCCTGCGTCTCTGGCAATCATTATTTGATGACATCCTTAAGCGGCCCGTCAAGCCTGATCAGTCCTTTTAAGACGTTATACGGAACTAAAACAAAATAAGACCCCTCGGCATATGAACCAACTTGATAGGGTGCAAAAGAAAATTTAATCCCTGAGGATTCAATATTAAAGACGTCGAGCTTTTCAGACAAGGCGGGGATATGGCCTACTATAGCGTCACTGGCCCCTTGTTCCTTTAAATTACTTGCACAGTAACCCATTATCACCTGCAGGTAATTTGCATCCTGCCGGAAGAGATCATCGAGGGAAATGTCATAGACCCGGCCATTATTAAACCGCAGGTTTAACGAAGCGTACGCTGTGTTCGGGTGAGCTCCTCCCTCCATATAATCCGTGTAATGGATGCTGATCAGCGTATTTGATTTATAGTCTGCGTTATATTCGGATGAATTGATCGATGACTCTTCTTCGGTCCCGAGCAGCCAGCCCATGTTGTCCAAATCGTTCTTACTCTGAATAAGAAAACGCGAAGTTCCCTTCGTGATCTTGCTGAGCATTGCATTGACCGTCTTCTGGAGTTCCGGGTTTTCAAGGTAAAAATAAAGAAAACCGTGAACATTCCGAAATGTGTTCATGCCGGTAAACCGGGACACCTGCTGCAGAATGAATGGTAATTTCTTTTTCCCCTTTGGCGCGAACCATTCGCCGCCGGCCTTGTCAAAGGCTGCAGAGAAGGTACCTTGAAATTTTCCGCTGATCTTGCCCTCATACTTCTCTTCCAAATCGAACGATCCGTCAGGATTGATTTTACCCTGTACTGTGATCGGTCGTTTTTGATTTAAATAGAAGTATCGCCCTGAAACAGCGCCTGCTTTCATCGTTAAGTACATGTAGAAGCCGATCCTGTTATCGATTGAGCCGACGTAGTGGTTCTCGTTAAAGCTCCTGACAAAGGTCCCGCTCCTGTCAATGTAACCCGCTTCGTCGCGATAGGTGACCGATGCGTGTCCATTATCGAAATCATTTGCTGCATCGAATTTTGCAGCTATTGCGAGATTGCCCCTGGTATTCAAGTAGCCCCACTTGCCGTTTATCACAACGGTCGCGAGCCCGTCATGAAAATCGTCTATGTAATTGTATTTGGGTTCAAGGATGGTCGTCCCCTTTACGTCAATCAGACCCCATTTCCCGCCCTCACAATAACCCTCCCAGTCGCACTTACCGCTCATGTTGACGCGCGAAACATTGTCTACCGGTTCCGATATTGCCGAATAGAGGGTGGGAACAATGATGCGTCCGTCATCCTTGATCAACCCCCATCGCTGGTTCTTTTGCACTCTCTTAATATGGTTTTGATAATCCAGAACCAGATCGTAAACAGGAGCAGCGATAATCTTACCCTGTTGATTAATAAAACCTCTTTTGCCGTCATGCGTCCGAACCTCTATCATGCCATCGTCGAATACGCGTAAGGAAGAATATTGCAGTTCCACAAGAATCTTGCCCGTTTGAGTGATAAGGCCGTGATTGCCTGCCAGTGTAATCTCTGCATAGTCATAATTAGCCTGGATACTGGAAACATTATCATACGTGGGTGGGACGATGATTTTTCCCTTAAGGTCAAATAAGCCCCATTTATTGTTTGTTTTAATCCACACCCTGCCGTTGTCGATCCAATTGCTGAACAATCTGATTTCTTCATACTTTGGCTCAAGAATAAATTTTCCGCTATGATCAATAAGTCCCCAGCGGCCATTCTCACTTTTTGTCTGGGGCAGGCTTTCAGTACTCTGAGCCTCTCCATAAGTTGAATAAACGAGAATGATACTCAACAGTAAAGTTGGAAGGAGAATAATTTTATTTTTGTTCATCCGGTGGCTCCATAAGCGATTAAATTTTTATGCACTTCTTTGCATGGACAGTTCGTAGGTCGTAGGTTGGGTTAAGCGGAGCGCAACCCAACGGCTTTGTTGGGTTTCATTTCATTCAACCTTGCTCAAATCGGCTGAAAGTCCAGTTCACGCTGAGCCAAAACAGTACCAATGAAACGCTTGATGCGCAGATGCTGCTTGATCCACTTGAAGAACAACTCGACCTGCCAGCGGCTTTTGTACAGCGCGGCAATGGTCAATGCCGGCAACGCGGTGTTGTTTGTCAGGAACACCAGCGTCTTGCCGGATTCCGGGTCTTTGAAACGGATACGCCGCAACTGCTCGGGATAATCCTTTGCAGACGTAGAACCCGTCCAGAACGATGCGCTGATCGCAGATGATGCCGGTGTTCCGGTCGATCGGCATCGAATACACCCGATGCGCATCCATGCCGCGCTTGGCGCGTGTCACGAAGAAGGCTCCGGCCTGATGCATTGCAAACAACCGACCGAAGTCCAGATAACCGCGATCCATCACGTAGAACGCGCCTGCTTCGCGGTCAGCATATCCAGCACATTGACCTCGTGGGTCTTGCCGTCCGAGATATGAATGAACGTCGGGATGTTGCCGCGCAGATCGAGCAGCGTATGCAATTTGACCGCAGCCTTGGTAGAACGAAACGGTGCCCACGGAAACAACGACAGGCACAGGTCAATGGTCGTGGCATCCAAGGCGTAGACCGTGTTGTCCAGTTCGATACCGAAGCTGTCGTTGCAGTACAGCTTGCGCGCACGCCTGATCAGCAACGCCGCCAAGTCGGCCCAGATGTGCCAATCGCGCCCTTCGTTGGCATCGGCCAGCGTCGAACGCTTGACCGGAGAGCGGAATCCCATGCCGTACAGCTTCGTCTGGTTGGCCAGCAAACAGGCCTCGATGTCGCGCAGACTCTCGCGATACGTCAGTTGAGCAAACGCCATCGCGCGAAATTGTTCGGTGCAGGGAAGAGACGCGTACGCCGGAATCGCCGCCGTATCGAGTCACGATGCGCGCAAAGCTGGTCCATGGCACGAACTCCATGAGCTGCGCGAACAGCGTCTTGCCCTGATTCATGGCTCACCTCCAAAGAATGTACCCTCTGGAAGTTACTTGAATCGGGGAAAAGGTAAACTGATTTCAAATCGACACCAAACTAAATCGCATTGTAACCCGCGCCAATAAAGCCTTTTGGTGCTGGTGCGGTCAAGTTAACCGGACACTACTGTGCAGACTTCAGGAAGAAATATTTCTTTTCTACATTTGATTCCTAACGGGCCACTGAAAAAATCTTTTAGCCGTCTTTGCGAGCGAAGCAATCTCGCCCACTTGAGGCCAAGCGCTTCGAGATTGCCGCGTCGCGACAATCGCTCTTCGTAATGACAAAACGCGACTTTGTCAGCAACCTGCTAATAATCCGGCCTATCGGGCAGCCGGATGGAGCGCAGCAATCCTCTGCCGAAGAGGGCCGTTACGCCGGACAACCGGGGAGCGGCCCTTCAACCAGCCTTTGCATCGCGTACCGACCATGCATGGAAATGCGCTCCCCCTTTCTGACCGACCCCGACAGCCCCCTTGGTCAGATACAGCGCCCATGCCCAGTCCGGCTCGAACATGCTTGTTGTCGACGACCAATAGCCCTCCTGCACGCGGTCGAACGGATGACCTGGAGGCAGCGCCGGGCTATGCCTGCTGCAGTCCACCAGGGATTCGAGCTCATTGATATTCGGCAGGCGCCAGAGTTTTTCCCGCAATGACCGTTGATTTAAGGCCGCCACTGCCTCCAACGCACCTTTCCAGGTCATTGGCACGCCGGTAAGATCCACGGTTCTGAGCCAGCAGAGATTAGTGATGTGATCGATGACAGTATCTTCCAGGACTTCAAACCGCTGCGCAGGCCAGGGCTTGCCGAGACGGTATTCTCCGTCCTGGCCCGTGCCTGCGCAGGAAACAGGGCGTCCCGCTGCGTCGCAGCACTCTGTCTGGCCGGTCTCGGGCAGGACCCCGTTTCCCTCACCCCGCACAGGCCAGAGCAGAAAGAACTGCTCTTTGTTGCCGTAAAACATCCGCGCGCCTTCCGTATGTATATACCACGCATAGGCGGTGTTGATCGCAGCCGACGTCGATGTCCAGCGCCAGCCGGGAAAAGCATTACCGAAGGGGTGCCCCTCCGGCAGCGCGGGATTTTTGGTCTGATGGCTCACGAGACTCCGGAGCTCACGGCGGTTGGGAAGACGCCAGTCCGAAAAGCCGAAGGTCCTGCTGCGGTTCATTTCCTTGACGAAATCGAGCGCTTCCTGCCAGGTCAGGGGGAATTCGGCGACGTTCGCATTCCGCGTCCAGACGAGCCCGGTAAGGCAATCCTGCACTGTTCCGTCCTTCTGTTCAAATCGAGGTCGCAGCCACGCAATGCCTTTCCGGAATTCGCCGTCCTGTCCGCTTCCGGTGCAGGGAACTTCGCGGCCTGCCGTGTCATGGCAGGTTGTCTGTCCTGTTTGCAAATATCCCCTGACGTCCGTGTCGCCCAATGCTTCACCTCGCCTTCGCTGAACAGGCTTCCCTCATTGCTTCCTGTGCCGCTTTCCCTTCCTTTTTGGTCTTTTCAGCATAGGCGCCCGGGTCTTTGTCGAATTTATCTTTGCATGAAAAGAAGCAGAAATGGTACGTCTTTCTCTGATAGGCCGATGAAGCTGTCCAATTCGCGGGATCTGATGCATAATCCCAGGACGCTTCGGGAGTACTGTTGATCGTTAGACTTCAAAGGGATGTTGTTTCTATGCTTGCCATAGAATTGAAAAGGAAAACCGGCGGGAGATTTTTCGACAAGATGGGAAAACTTCTTAGTGTGTTCTCCTCGCACTATAATTCTTAATTCTCAGTTCTTAATTCGCAAACTATTGGAGCAATTTTCTGCGATTAGAGTAGGGCAAATGGCTGCGAATGTCAACGATTTCGACGGGGTTTTTCAGGGGATGGGGTGGTTTGAGTTCTTAGTTTTGAGTGGTGAGTTTTAAGTTGGAAATGAATAAAAATCGCTTTCACGGCTGTCAAGTTCTTACCGCCTTAACCGCGCTCCTGTTTCTTCAAAGCATTCCTCCTGTACTTCAGATACAATTCCTCAACCTTCGCCCTCGCCCAGGGAGTTCTTCTCAAAAACTGCAGACTGGACTTGATGCTCGGATTATTATTAAAGCACCTGATGTCGATGATCTGCCCCATCTTCTCCCACCCATGATGCTCAACAAGCTGGGTAAGAATCATTTCCAGCGTGACACCGTGAAGGGGATCTTTATGCTGTTGGTCGTTCATATCCATCCTGTTCTTTGTAAGGGAGCTTACGGAACTAGTGCAAACGAAGTAAATATTGTTACATCGGAAAGTCCCCCCCTCACCCAACCCTCTCCCCTTTGGGAGAGGATAAAGGTGAGAAGCAAAAATGTTAACGCCGCTTCACCCGCAACAGCTCAGGGGGCTCGCATTCGATCACCATCTCTTGCCCGGTACTGGGATGGCGAAAACGCAGTTCAGCAGCATGAAGGTGATAGCCCGGATCGCCGGGCACTGCGCGGGAATCCTGCAAAGGCACACCTCCTGCGCCGTACAGCGGATCGCCCACGAGCGGGTGACCTGCTGAGGCCAGGTGAATCCTGATCTGATGAGGACGGCCTGTGGTAATGTGCACGTCACAAAGGAAAAAATTCTCTCGACGTTCAAGGACAATAGCCCGGGAAACAGACGGCTTGCCGTCAGCGGCTGCTGCATGGACTGAACCGAGAAGCGCATGGGGCACAGTGCCGATAGGCGTTGTAATCGTCATCTCATCCCATGCCGGCGTTCCGCTGGCCAGCGCACGGTAGCGCTTCCCGACCTCTTTCCTCGACCACTGCCCCATCAGCGAAGCGCGGGTCTGACCGTTTCTGGCGCAGAGCACGATTCCTGATGTCCAGCGCCCCAGGCGGTGAACAGGAGCGGCGTCAGGCGCGCAGGAGCGGACCAGATGGAGGAGCGTTGCGGTCAGAAAGTTTGCGCCCGGAAGCGTGGGCAAGCCTGCCGGCTTGGCAACAGCAAGGAGATCATGATCTTCGTAGAGAATTGAAAAAGTTCGGGGAGCATCCGGTTCGATCCAGGGTGGCCGCTGCCAGACAAGGCTGGACCCTTTGCGCAGCACGGTTTCAGCATTACCGGGCAGGTCGTCGATCAGAACGCGGCCCTCGGCAATACGCGCTGTCCATTCGTCGAGATCAGAGTGATCGTAGCGCTTGGAGAGATACGCCAGAAGCACCTGGCCGTCGGCATCAGGACCGAGCTGTTCCCGGTATTCGCAGCCTTTATTAAAAGTTGGATTGCCGGTCGGGAAGTCGGGTGTATCTTTTTGATGCGCACGTTTCATGCAGGATTCCAGTCACACTCCTGAAGCCGTAAGCCTCGCCCCGAGATGTGTTGTTCCATTTTAAATACTGCTGTTGGAACCACAGATGGACACAGATGGAAAGCAAGGTCAGGAACACCTCCATCATTTCGGCGCTGCCCGTCAGGCGATTCAGCGTTTCAATTTAACTTTCTGATTTATCCGTGTTTATCCGTGTTCATCAGTGGTTAACTGATTTTTTCAGGTTTAAACGCTCTTCTATATCGTCAGCGTAAACATCCCGAGCAGCTCTTCATTGCTCATCTCCGTGATCCATGCCTCGGAGCCCGATTCGATGATCTCTTTCGAAAGCTTCAATTTCCCCTCGATCATCAGATCGATCTTCTCTTCAACGGTCCCTTTCGAGATGAACTTGTGGACGAGCACCTTTTTCTTCTGGCCGATCCTGAACGCGCGGTCCGTTGCCTGGTTCTCGACCGCGGGGTTCCACCACCGGTCGAAATGAATAACGTGGTTAGCCGCCGTCAGATTGAGCCCGAGACCGCCGGCCTTGAGGGACAGCACCATGAAAGGAACGTATTCCTCGTCCTGGAACCTGGCCACGATCTCTTTTCTCTTGCCCACGGATGTCCCGCCGTGCAGCACCAGGCCCTGCCGCCTGAATATTCCCGATAAAAAATCCGAGAGCGGGCCCGTGATCTCCCGGAACTGGGTGAATACGAGGACGCGCTCCCGCTTCTCGTGGATCGTCTCGCAGATCTCGCGCAGCCTGCCGAACTTGCCGCTTTCGCTCTCCTCGTAAGCTCCGTCGCCGAGGTATTGGTCCGGGTGGTTGCAGAGCTGCTTGAACTTCATGAGCGAGCTCAGGATGATCCCCTTTCGCTGGATGCCTTCCACGGTCTCCACGATCTGCCTGAGATCGTCCACCAGCTTCTGGTAGAGCGCCGCCTGCTTCCTGCTTAACAGCGACCACGTCTTCATCTCGACCTTGTCCGGCAAATCGGAGATGACCGTCTTGTCCGTCTTGAGCCTTCTGAGAATATAGGGGCTGATGATCTTCCTGAGCCTGGCGTAGCCCTCGGGGTCTGTGGCCAGGTTTCTGGAAAATTTGCGGAACTCCTGCCTGGTCCCGAGAAGACCGGGGTTGATGAAATCGAAGAGCGACCAGAGGTCGGACAGCCTGTTCTCCACCGGCGTGCCGGTCATGACGATCCGGTTCGCGGCCTTCAGCTTCTTGACCGCCCTGGTCTGCTTCGTCGCCGGGTTCTTGATCGCCTGGGCCTCATCGAGGACCACATACTTCCAGTCGTATGCCTGGAGCCACTCGTACTTCTGCACCCGGGCGTAGGTCGTGATCACGAGGTCGAGATCGTCCAGCTCAGAAGGCGTTTTCGGTTCGACTTCGCCGGAAGCGTTGGCCGCAGGATGGGCCGTGTAGTACCTGAGGTCCGGCGCGAACTTCAGGATCTCGTTCTCCCAGTTGGCGAGAAGCGATGCGGGGATCACGACCAGGCTGGCCCCCTTCTCTTCCCGGTGCTTCGACAGATGCAGGAGCGCCAGCACCTGCACGGTTTTGCCGAGCCCCATGTCGTCGGCAAGGCACATGCCGAAATTCAGGGAGTGCAGAAAGGCGAGCCAGTTCAGGCCCTTTTCCTGGTAGGGCCTCAGTTCCGCCTTGAAGGACGGCGCCGGGTCGACCGAAGCGATCAGGGCGGGATGGCGCATCTTCGCCATGACCGATTCAAGCCATTCGCCGCTGGTGATCGTCACGGCGGCGTCACGCTTGCCGAGATCCAGGGCGGAACGGGGGTTCATTTGCAGACGGAGCGCGTCGCGGAACGTAAGCCCCTCGCGCTCGGCCAGCTGGCGCGCTTTTTCATAGGCATCGAGGGTCCGGCGCAGCTTCTCGGGGTCAACTGCCATCCAGCGGTTTTTGATCAGGGTAAGCCCCTCGGACGACGCGACCAGGCGGCGCGCCTCCTCGACGGATATCGGTTCATCCTCGATATGGAGCCCGATATCGAAACTGAGCAGGGCATCCATTCCCACCAGGGAAGGCCGGCTGTCGCCCAGGGAGATGCTGAGATGGAGGCTCGATGAAGCGCCTTTCCACCAGCCGGGGATGCGGCACAGGATGCCCGATTGCTCGTAGAGGGGGATTTCCCGCAGAAAGTCGTAAGCCTGCCTGGCGGTCCATGCGAGGTGACGGAACAATCCGCCGCTTTTAAGGAGTCCCGCGATCAGGGTGCTCTCTTTCGCGGCGCGATGCACTGTCGAAAGCAGGTCGATCAGCTCCTTGCCGTCTTTGCCGTATTCCTCGAGTGCATGTTTGAGGGGAAGATGCTTCGATTTGCCCCGCTTGGTGAAGCCCGTGGAATAGGTGGCGAAGAACCTGAAGGGAAGGTCCTTTTTCCTGCTCTCGACAAGGTGAAAGAATACCCGGCCGGTAAGGTGCACGTCGGGGCTGTATTGTTGTATGAACTCCTCGACCGTCCCCTTGTAATGCCGGATCTCGTTGCGGAACTCGGCATGGAGCCGCGTCCAAAGATCGTCCAGTACGACCCTGGTCAGATACTCGGCCCCGGTCATGGGGGGCACCGATGCGAGCCAGTAGTCCCGCTCCTCATCGTTCAGCCGGACGGAGACGTCCTGGCGAATGAATTCGAGGTTGGGAGTAGCGCTCAGTTTCCTGGCAAAAAGCCCGCAAAACCCGCGCAGGAAATCAAGGGAGGGGGAGAGGGAAACGGAGGCGCTGCGGAACCCGAGAAAGAGAAAGGCGCCGTCCGGGTTTTCCGAGAACCGCCTGAAGACTTCCTGCTCCAGCAATTCCCTGCTCTTGTCGATCCGCTCCCGTGTTTCCAGCCATTCCATCCGCACGGAGCCGACAGGCATGACAACTGCCTGCAGTTCCCGGTTCTTGCCGGCACTGGTATGTTTAGGGACCACATTCATGCAGATCAACGCCTCTCAGAATAAAAAACCCTGAGTCCGGCAACACTCAGGGTGTTCAATTTTACGTTCCTTGCCCGGCAGCGCTCAGGCTTTCCTTTTCGCCAGCCACTCCTTGAGCCTCGGGCATGCGTTCTTCGCCCGGTTCCCCTCGCAGTCGCCGCAGATGGTCATGTCCTGGCTGCAGGGAGTAAAAACGTCCGGTCCCTGGCCCATCAGCGTCTTATTCCTTGTCGCACTGCGTGCGCTTCGAATACTGGTGACTTTCGGCATGGCTATCGTGGTTTGAACAGGAGAACAATTTAAATCGACCTGCAGGGTTTGGAGCACTTTCCGCAGCCGACGGGCTTATCCGTTGCAGAACGCGGGCAGTTTTCGCTCCCGCCTTTGCAGGGGGCGCTGGTTTGATCGGCTGTCAGCGAGACTTTCCTGACCGGCTTTCCGCAGCCGCATTGCAAAGGATTTTTTTCGTCGATCGTACAGCTGCAGTCCTTGCCGCAGGCGCAGAGAACCGCTTCGTTCCCCTCCTGCTTCAGAACATGCATCGCGACGAGGTCCTTGCCGCAGGCGCAGGAGCCCGAATCCCGGGACACGACGACGCGTGTGCAGTCGGCGCAGCTCGAAACATACAGGACCGCATCGCTGCTGTTCTTGTTCCCGAGGTCGTCGGCGACCAGCAGTCCGGCAAGGGCCGCCAGGACAATCAGCACGCCCGCAATGATCAAGGCCTTCTTTTTCACGACAGTCCTCCCCGGGCGTCGGCCCAGCGATGTTCAATCCGAAATCCGCAATTGCCTTACTATCTTTCCATTCCGCAATTCGCAATCCGCAATTCGCAATGCTTAATCCAACCGATAATTCGGCGCTTCCTTGGTGATCACGACGTCGTGGACATGGGATTCACGAAGCCCCGCCGTGGTGATCTTGACGAACTGGGCGCGTTCCTTGAGGGCCTTGAGGCTTTCCGCTCCGCAGTAGCCCATGCCGGAGCGCACCCCACCGACGAGCTGATGCACGCTGGCCGAGAGCGTCCCCTTGTAGGGCACCCGTCCCTCGATGCCCTCGGGCACAAGCTTGGACCGTTCCTCTTCATGGGCCTGGAAGTAGCGGTCCTTGCTGCCCCGCTCCATGGCCCCGATGGAGCCCATGCCCCGGTATACTTTATAGGTGCGGCCCTGATAGAGGATGGTCTCTCCCGGGCTCTCTTCCGTTCCCGCGAAGAGACCGCCGATCATGACGCACGAGGCCCCTGCTGCGAGGGCCTTGGTGATGTCGCCGGAAAATTTGATGCCGCCGTCGGCGATCACCGGGATGCCGGCCTTGTCCGCCTCTTTGCAGCAGTCCATAATTGCCGTGATCTGCGGGACCCCGGCGCCGGATACGACCCGCGTCGTGCAGATGGAACCGGGGCCGATGCCGACCTTCACGCAGTCGGCGCCTGCTTTGATAAGGTCCTTCGCCGCCTCGGACGTGGCGATGTTGCCCGCGACCAGGTCGAGGTCGGGATACTTCTTTTTGATCCCCCTGACCGCGTCGATCACGCCCTGGGAATGTCCGTGCGCCGTGTCCACGACGACAATGTCCACGCCGGACTTGAGCAGTTCCGGCACCCGTTCACTGTAGTCGCCGACGCCCACCGCCGCTCCCACGCGCAGGCGTCCGAGCTTGTCCTTGCAGGCGTTCGGGTATTTTATCTTCTTTTCGATGTCCTTGATCGTGATCAGGCCGCGCAGGCTGTCGTCCTTGTCCACGATGAGGAGCTTCTCGATCTTGTACTTCTGCAGGATCTTCATGGCCTTTTCGAGGGTGGTCCCGATCGGGGCCGTGACCAGGTGCTCCTTGGTCATCACTTCGGACACCTTGAGGTTGTAGCGCGTCTCGAACCGGAGGTCGCGGTTGGTCAGGATGCCCACCAGCTTGTGGCCCTTGGTCACCGGCACGCCCGAGATGCGGTATTTCTTCATGACGTCCAGAGCGTCTGAGATCTTGGCGTCGGGAGAGATCGTAATGGGGTCGATGATCATGCCGCTTTCCGACTTCTTGACCTTGTCCACCTCTTCCGCCTGGACGTCCATGGGCAGCGCCTTATGGATGAAGCCGAGGCCGCCCTCCTGCGCCAGGGCGATGGCAAGCTTTGCCTCGGTAACCGTGTCCATCGCCGCGCTTACGAGCGGAATGTTCAGGGCCAGGCGCTTGGTAAGCTGCGTCCTGATGTCAACGTCCCTCGGCAGGATATCGGACTTAGCCGGCAGAAGCAATACATCGTCAAATGTAAGACCTTCACGAATCGGACCGACAACCATAGAGTTTCTCCTTCAAAATTATTGTCGCATTGTTTTGCCACGAATTTTCTCGATTAAAAAGCAACCAAGATTAAAAGAACCAGGCTCTTTCTCTTATCTAAAATTCGTGTTAATTCGTGGCTAAACTTTACAGAAATTCCGCTGCTAAAAATGTAACCTGCACTTTACCACACCGGCGCTCAAAGCTCAAGAGAAACCGGCTATTCAAACCCCGACTGGGCGTTCAAAAACGGGTTTTCCCGCCTTTCCTCTCCGATCGTCGATGCCGGACCGTGGCCGGGAAAGACTTTCGTATCATCGGGCAGGGTCATAAGATTGGTTTTGATGCCCTTGATGAGGGTCATAAGGTCCCCTCCCTCCAGGTCCGTCCTGCCGATGGACCCGGCAAAAAGGGCGTCGCCCGTGAACACCATACCCTGCTCGAGCAGGCTGATGCCGCCGGGCGAGTGGCCGGGCGTATGCAGGACCGTGAGAGCGACCTCTCCCGCCCTGATGACATCGCCCTGTTTGACATACCGGTCCGCAGGGAGCGGCTGCGCTGCCTGGATGCCGAAAGAGCGGGCCTGCCGGGGCGCCTCGGTCAGCAGCTGTGCATCGCCTTCATGGAGCAGCAGTTCGGCGCCGGTGGCCTCCCTGACAGCCCTGTTCGCACCCACATGGTCGAAATGGGCATGGGTATTCACGATGTATTTTACCTTGAACTCCCGGTCTCTGACGACCTTCAGTATGTCCTGCCCGTCGTCGCCGGGGTCGATGACCACCGCTTCTTTTGTTTTGTCGTCGGCGAGAATGAAGCAGTTCACCTGCAGCGGTCCGACCACCAGTCGAATGAGAACCATGTCCTTTTATCCTTAAAGAAAGTAGCGAAGTAGCAAGTTGCATGTAGCAAGGAGTGGCATCCCCCCTTGCTACTTGACCCTTGTGACGATTTTTTATTCCCCATTCCGCATTCAGAATCATCCCTGCTTTCTTCTCCGCGCCATCCCCCAGAGGAACTGCAGCTCCTCGCTCCTCATGATCCACATCGCGACGATATAGAAGAGCGCGCTGGCGAACATCCCACCGGCCAGGAGCTCGGCTTTATACAGAGTGTTCCCCGTCAGCAGCCATACGGGATTCTTGCTGACCCACCAGCCGACCGCGGCCATGGCGACGGACGCGATGACGATCTTGATCATTGACTTCAGTATCCGGCCGCCGTCCATGCGGCCGATCTTTTTCCGCAGCTGCACGGTCAGGAGTCCGATGTTGAGAGCAGATGCCAGCGAATTAGCAAGGGCAAGTCCGCCGTGGTTCAGCGGCGTCCAGACGATGAACGCGGCGCTCATCAGGATATTGGCGATGAGGCACACCACGGCGACCTTGACCGGCGTTTTCGTGTCCTGGAGCGCATAGAACGCCTGGGCCACGATCCGCACGCCGGCAAAGGACCAGAGACCGACGGCATAGTAGAGAATGGCTATTGCCGTTCCCTGGGTGGATATGCGGTCGAACTGGCCGTGCTCGAGCAGGAGGTTCACGATCGGGACCCGGAGCGTGATGAGGCCCGCCATCGCCGGAAACATGATGAAGAAGACGAGGCGCAGACCCAGCGAAAGCGTGTCGCGGAAGTCTTCGATTTCGTTCCGGGCCGCCTGCGTCGCCATGGTCGGGAGCACGGCCGTTGCTATGGCGATCCCGAAGATGCCGAGCGGAAAATGAATGAACCGCATGCCGTAGAAAAGATAGGTGATGCTGCCGGTCGCCAGAAAGGACGCGAAGATCGTGCCCATGAATATGTTGATCTGGCTCACCGAGGAGCTGATGAAAATAGGCACTGCCAGGGCGCCGACCTTTCTGACTCCGGGATGGGTCGGCGTGAATTGCGGCCGGATCATCATTCCCTGTTTTCTGAGCCCCGGTATCTGGACGAGAAACTGGCACACGCCGCCGAGCACGACCCCTGCCGCCACTCCCATGATCGGTTCTGAAAGATACCGCATGCTGAGAACCACCGCAGTTATGACCATGATGTTGAGCATGACCGGCGACAGTGCCGGCATGAGGAAGGAGCGGAGAGAGTTCAGCATGCCCATGGCAAGCGCGGCAAGGCCGATGAACAACAGGTAGGGGAACATCATCCTGGTAAGCGTGACCCCGAGGACGTACTTGGCATGCTCGGCATTGTACGCCCACCCCCAGGCGACCACCTTGACCACGTAGGGCGCGAACAGAATGCCGAGGCCGGTGATGATAACGAGAATGACCAGGAGCCGCGCGAACACGGCATTGGCGAGGTGCCGGGCGCTTTCCTTCGATTCCTTGGCCAGGGTCTCGGAAAAAACCGGAATGAAGGCCGCGGACATGGACCCTTCGGCGAGGAGCTCCCGGAGAAGGTTCGGGATGCGGTAGGCGACGTAGAAGGCATCGGCCGCGAGTCCGGTGCCGAAGGCCCAGGACATCACCACGTCGCGCATATAGCCCATCAGCCTGCTGGCAAGGGTGGCAAGGCCCACAACGCCCGCAGCCTTCGCAACCTTGACTTTCTCAGACATGCCGTTTCTCCTCACGTACGGGAAATAAGGGGACACTGTAACAGAAAACAGGCGCCAAGAAAAGGTTTTTTTCTTGACACTTAGCGGCCCTTTGTGTTAAAAGAATGAACTGTTTTTAAATTACAAGGAGGCAAGAAGTGGCAATACACAAATCCGTCATCAAAAGGCAGAGACAGGCAGATAAGCAGCATCTTGTGAATAAATCCGTGAAATCAGCGCTCAAGACAGCTGCCAAGAAAGTAGAACAGGCTGCCGCAGCCAACAATGCAGGCGAAGCCAAGGATGCCCTGACCAAGGCCATGAAAGCCTTTAACAAGGCCGCATCGCAGGGGTTCGTGCACAAGAAAACCGCTTCCAGGAAGATCTCTCGCCTGTCGAAAAGGGCGGGCAAGGTCAAGACCGCCTGATATCATGTGCTGCGGCAAAGGGCATAGCGCATAGGGGAAAGAGCTTCACTTTGCCCTCTGCTCCCTGCCCTATGCGTCACTCCCCCCGCATAGCTTCAGGATCATCCGTTCCAGGACCAATTTCCCGTTCAACCCACCCGATTTGAGTGCCCGGTCTGTTGACAGCAGGACGCTCAGGGCGCCCCTCAATTCATCCTGCCGGTACCGCCTCATCTGCTCCTTGAACAGACCGGCCTGGTGAAAAACGATCCTCAGTTTTTTCATGACCTCATCGCTGCCGAGTCCCGACGCTTCCAGGCTCTTTGCCTGCAGCAGCCTCCTGAAGTTCCATGCTACGGCGCCCAGGAGCCCCACGGGCTGCTCACCCTCCTGCAGCAGCCGGGACAGGATGAGAAAAGCCCGGTCCCGGTTCTTCTGGCCCAGTGCAGCGGCAAGGTCAAAGGACGTGTATTCCCGGAAATCACCCACCACGGTCTTCATATCATCGAGTGTAATGGTCTTTTTCCCCTTGGCATAGATCTCCACTTTCTGGAGCTCGTTGCCGAGCGCCTGAAGCTCATTGCCGATCGTCTGCCAGAGATAGTGCGCCGCCTCAGTTTGCAGGACGATGCCGCGGCCCTTTGCCCAGCCGTTGATCCATCCGATGATCTCGCGGTCCAGAAGCGGAAAGAACCGGACCACGCCGCCGTTGGCCTCGACGGCCGAGACAACCGCTTTTTTATCGTACCGCGCCTGGTTCGAGACCAGCGCGAGGCAGGTGCTCGGGGACGGGTCCTTGAGGTAGGGCAGCAGTTCTTCGAGGTCGCCGGCTTTCCACGCATCGACCTCCCTGGCAATGACGAGCCGCTTCTCCGCCATGAACGGGAGTGTCTGGGCCAGATTGACGATGTCGTGGGCGGGGGTGTCGCGGCAATAGAGGGTGTTGAAATTGAAGTCGCGCGCTCCCGGGTCCACGACCGTTTCAATGAGGAGCTCGAGTGCTTCCCGGATGAGAAATTCCTCTTCGCCGAAAAAAAGGTAAAGCGGCAGGACCTTGCGCTGTTTGAGGCCTGATATGAGGTCGGCGTATTTAAGCATAAAATAAAGCTGCGCACAGGGCATGGCGCAGAGAGCATGGGGCAAAAAAAGACGGAGAAGCTGTGCGCTGTATCCGTTTTACACCATGCGCCATGCGCTCTGCACTATGCGTCTAGAACCCTTCCAGCACCCTGCTGCGGATCGTGGAGGCGATGTCGCTGCAGGCGCTCTTTAAAGCTGTTTCCCTGGCGATCTTCGTTGTCGTAATATCGCCCATGGTCACTGAGTAATATGATGAAAAGATCGTGTTCAGTCCCGCTTCCTGCCACAGGATCTTCTTCGATCGTGCATCCTCGACGCTCACGTCCACGCTAATGCCGATCTGATACTGCTGGACATACGCATCGGTCGTATAGGACAGCGGCGTCAGCGTAAACTTCGTAATCCGCCCGCGCAGGATAAGGTCCGCCGATTCGGGGCTCACGACCTGCAGCCTCGCATCGGTCAGGAACGCCTCCACTACCGCTTTCGTGACCTCGACATCCGCGTAAGGTTCCAGCGAGTCATTGATAAATACGGGGATCGCGATGGTCTTTGCGTTTTCGGGCACGACGCCGCCCACGGGCGTAAAGTGATAGCCGCAGGAGGAAAGCAGCAAAAGGACAAACGCCGCACAAACCATGCGCCTCAGGTTTCCATTCCGCATTCCGCATTCCGCATTCCGCATTCGCTATACCACCACGTTCACGAGTTTACCCTGAACCACGATGACCTTCTTCGGCTGTTTCCCGTTCGTGAACTCCTTCACTTTGGGGTCGGCACAGCGCCGCTGCTTCGATGTCCTTGTCCGGCGTTCCGGCCGGAAGAGTGAGCTTGCTCCTGACCTTGCCGTTCACCTGGACCACGACCGTAATCTCCGTTGCCACGATCGCCGCGGGGTCATACTCCGGCCACTTCGCATTCGCAATGCTCGTCCTGTTGCCGAGAGACTCCCACAGTTCCTCGGCAAAGTGCGGAGCAAAAGGAGAAATGAGGAGCGTGAGCGCGTCGATGGCCGAGCGAAGCACAGGCAGCTGCGTTGTCCGTGACGCCGCTTGAGGTGTAATCGTACATTTCGTTCACCATCTCCATGAGCGCCGCAATGGCCGTGTTGAAATGAAACTCCCGCTCGATGTCCTCGGTCACCTTCTTGATCGTGAGGTGGGTCTTGCGGTAGAGCCTGTCCCCGCGGGCCTCGGGGCCGGCAGGCTTCATGCTCCCGACCGCCTCGCTGTGCTTGTACACGATGGCCCAGACGCGGTGCAGGAACCGGTAGGCGCCGTCCACGCCCTGGTCGCTCCAGTCCAGGTCGCGCTCCGGCGGCGCGGCAAAAAGAGAGAAGAGGCGCGCCGTATCGGCCCCGTACTTCGTAAGAATGAAATCGGGGTCCACGACATTGCCCTTCGACTTGCTCATCTTGGCCCCGTCCTTGATCACCATGCCCTGGGTCAGCAGGTTCAGGAACGGCTCGTCGCCGTCGAAGAGCCCCAGGTCGCGGATCACCTTGGTGAAGAACCGCGCATAGAGCAGGTGGAGCACGGCGTGCTCGATGCCGCCGATGTACTGGTCAACGCTCATCCAGTAGCCGGCGGCTTTTTTGTCGAAGGGCGCCTTGTCGTTCCGGGGCGAGCAGTAGCGGAGGAAATACCAGGACGAGTCCACGAAGGTGTCCATCGTGTCCGTCTCGCGCCGGGCTTTTCCGCCGCAGGTGGGGCAGGTCGTTTCACGGAAGGACTTCGATTCCGCCAGGGGCGACCGGCCCTTGCCGGTGAACTCCACGTCCGTCGGCAGCTGCACAGGCAGGTCTTTTTCGGGGACCGGCACGGTGCCGCACTTCTCGCAGTACATGATCGGGATCGGCGTGCCCCAGTAGCGCTGGCGCGAGATGCCCCAGTCGCGGAGCCGCAAGTTCACGGTCCGCTTGCCGATCTTCTTCTGTTCCACGTAATCGGCGACTGTCTTCTTTGCCCTTCCCATTCGGCGTGCCGTCGAAGGGGCCGGAGTTCACCATCGTCCCCTCGTCGACATAGGCTTCCTTCATCGTCGCAGAATCGAGGTTCTTTTCAGCGTTCTGGATCACGACGCGGATCGGGAGTCCGTATTTCTTCGCGAACTCGAAGTCGCGCTGGTCGTGGGACGGCACGGACATGATCGCGCCGGTCCCGTATTCCATGAGCACGAAGTTGGCGACCCAGACCGGCACCTTTTCGTTGTTCAGGGGATTGACGGCATAGGCGCCGGTGAAGATGCCTTCCTTTTCCTGCGTTTCATCGGTCCGCGCCGCCTTGTCCTGCCGCATGACGCGCTGCACGAAGGAGCGGACCTCGTCGGCCTCCTTCTTTCCCTTGATGAGCGTTTCCAGCATGGGATGCTCCGGCGCGATGCTCATGAAGGTCACGCCGTAGAGCGTGTCCGGGCGCGTAGTGAAGATCGTGAGCTTCTCCCCGCTGCCCTCGACGAGGAAGTCCACTTCGACGCCCACGGACTTGCCGATCCAGTTCCGCTGCATCGTGAGCACGCGCTCGGGCCAGCCCGTGAGCTTGTCGGTGTGCGCCAGCAGTTCCTCGGCATAGGCGGTGATCTTGAAGAACCACTGTTCGAGCTCCTTGTGCGTGCACCACGGAGCTGCAGCGCCAGCACAGGCCGTCCTCGACCTGCTCGTTTGCGAGCACCGTATTGCACGACGGGCACCAGTTCACGTAGGAGAGCTTCTTGTAGGCGAGTCCCCGCTCGTACATCTTGACGAAGAACCACTGGTTCCAGCGGTAGTACTCCTCGAGGCAGGTGGTCACCTCGCGGTCCCAGTCGTAGGAGAGGCCGAGCCGCTTGAGCTGTTTGTCGCGCATGAAGGCGATGTTCTCCAGGGTCCACTTCGCGGGATGGATGTTGTGTTTGATCGCCGCGTTCTCCGCCGGCAGGCCGAAGGAGTCCCAGCCCATGGGGTGGAGCACGTTGAAGCCGCGCATCCGTTTGTAGCGCGAGACCACGTCGCCGATGGCGTAATTCCGCACGTGGCCCATGTGGATCCGGCCCGACGGGTAGGGGAACATCTCCAGACAGTAGTATTTCGGCCTCGACGGGTCCTCCGTCACCTTGAAGGTCTTCTGTTCCGCCCAGGACCGCTGCCAGCGTTCTTCCACTTTTTTAAAATCGTACCGTTCTTCCAAAGACGTTCCTCCGCAACGATTGCGTCAGCGTATCTGTCAGTGTTTGATGTTTCCCTTGACGACCTGCTCGATGATGATCAATGATTTCATGTCCGGATTGATGAATTTAACGCCGTATCGGAAGCGCCCTTTCGGCGTTCCTTCAGCCCTGACGATTTCGCATTCCACGACGATCTCACGGCCCGCGATGGTCATGGTGCAGGCGAGCCGATCGCCTGTCGAAAGCTCCTGTTTTGCTTCAATGAGCATGCCGGAGATGCTGATGTTGTGCGAAACCCCGACAAAGGGCGCCCCTGTCTCCTTCCCGGATACGGAAACCTGAAGCACGGCCCGCATGCTCTGGCGCTGGGGGATGATGAGCAGTTCCGATATGCGGGAGAAAAGCTCGAAGGGGTCGACCGGCTTTGTCAGAATAGTGTTCGCTCCCGCCTGCTGGCACCGCAGCCGGGACTGATCGGTTCCGTCGCAGACCATGACCAGCGACACGTCCTTCAGCGCCGCATCGCTGCGGATGAAGGCGCACAGTCGCGCGCCGCCCATGACCGGCAGATCGACATCGGTTACGATCAAGTCTGCCTTTTCCGACCGGTGGAGGTCCAGGATCTCCTCCGACGAGCGGGCGGGAATCATTGTGATGCCCCCCCTGCCGAACAGGGTGTGGCTCTGCCCGACGTCGCGCAGCACGGTTTCCGCCATAATGATCTTTTTCATGGTGAGCTTTCTTCGGTTTTCCGCCGCGGAAGGGGAAAACGGCGTCTGCTTTGAAGTTTACCACATCCTTTACTGAGCGAAATGTGGTTTTCGGGGTCATGTCCGGAGCGCCGGCGCCCGGGCTCCCAGCCGTATGAAAAAGTCCGGAGTTATTCCCTGATCCATCCGGGATAGGCGTCAGCCTTACGCGCTTCCTCGGGGAGGTCGACTTCCAGCCGGCGCCTTGTTTTCGCTATATCCTTCTCGAGCTTCGTCTTCTTCTTTTCGAGGCTTGCAAGCGTCTTGTTCTTGCTGTTCGGCTTCTTCGGCTTTTTTTCCTGTTCGTCGATGCGGTTCCGAACAAGAGCAAGCTCGTCCTGCTGGTCCCTGAGTTTGAGGCGGATATTCGCGGCGCGCTTGCTCCAGTATTCCTCTCCTCTGCCGTACTTGTCCTTATGCGGTGCTCCTGCCCGGCGGTCACCGGGCGCGGAAGGCCGGCTCTCGGTGACGACGCGCGACTCGTCGGGCTTTACCACGGTCACGGTGCTCCGGTATTCCTGCGGCACCTGCTTCATGTCGTTCGTGAAAAATTCCTTGCCATCCCGGTCCACCCACCGGTAAAAATCCGCCCACACGGGGGTTGCGACAAGAACGAGCACGCACGCTGCCAGCACGGCATTTCTCCGCATAGAGCCTCCTTGAAGGTAAGAACGTAGAAAAATAACATAAAAAACAGGGGTTCGCAAGGTTTTTTCTTGAACTGCCGCGGATAATAATGCTATAGTACATGTTCCACGCGCCGCAGGAAGGCATCGCGCTCCGGGATCCAGGTTCAGACCGGGCGACCTGCCGTTAACACCTCCTGCGCAGAAGCAGCGTATACTCTTGATGCAGAATTGACCATGCCAAAACCAGTCGTCGCCATAGTGGGCAGGCCCAATGTGGGCAAGTCCACGCTGTTCAACCGGATCATCGGCAGGAACTTCGCCATTGTCGAGGACATCCCCGGTGTCACCCGTGACCGCAATTACGCGGAAGCCAAATGGATGGACAGGCGTTTTTTGCTCATCGACACGGGAGGCTTCGAGCCTGAGACCGTGGATCCCATGTACTCCAAGATGCGGGAACAGACGACCCTTGCCATCGAGGAGGCGGATTATCATCATCTTTCTCATGGACGGCCAGGAAGGGCTGCTTCCGGCGGACATAGAGGTATCCCATCGGCTTCGGGCCTCGGGAAAACCGGTGATCTACGCCGTGAACAAGGTGGATGGGACCCGGCACGAGGGGCTCATCCCGGACTTTTACCGCCTCGGCACCGATGCGCTGTTCACCCTGTCGGCCAAGCACGGCGCCGGGTTCTCCGATCTCATGGACGAACTCGTCCGCCTGTGGCCGGCGCAGGCGCCGCAGCCGGAAGAGGGTGCGGCTGTCGCGATCCCGCGGATCGCAATCATCGGCAGGCCGAATGTCGGGAAATCATCGTTCGTGAATGCACTGATCGGCGAGGACCGCATGATCGTAAGCCCCGTTGCAGGCACGACGCGGGACGCCGTTGACAGTGTGTACCAGTACTACGGCAAAAAATACATCCTCGTGGACACTGCCGGCATCCGGAGCCGGGGCAAGATCAGTCAGGGAGTGGAAAAATACAGCGTGATGCGGGCGGTCAAGGGCCTTTCCCGTGCAGACGTCGCGCTCGTGCTGATCGACGCCGAGGAAGGGATCACCGAGCAGGATGAACGCATCGCGGGGCTTGTGCACGAGGAGGGCAAGGGCCTCATTCTCATTTTGAACAAGTGGGACCTGGTGCAGGACAAGGAGGAGGCCTTCAAGAAGTTCATGTTCGAGGTCCGGCAGCGGCTCAAATTCGCCGACTATGCCCCTATCATCACCCTCTCGGCCAAAACGCGCCAGAGGATCACGACAATCTTCGAGGAAATCGACCGTACGATCGAGGAGGCTGAAAAGAGGGTTCCCACCGCCGAGCTGAACCGCGTATTCGAGGGCATGGTGGCAGCCCATGAGCCCCCCCTCTACCGCGGGAAACGGGTGAAGTACTACTATTTCACCCAGGTCGGGATCAAACCGCCGACGTTCATCGCTTTTGTCAATTATCCCGACGGCGTCCATTTTTCTTACCTCCGCTACATGGAGAATACGCTTCGCAAGGCCTTCGGATTCTCGGGAACGCCGATACGCATTTTCGCCAAGCGCCGGAGAGAAGAACGGACTCCCGCCAAAAGCAGGAAACACAAAAAAATTCGCTGACGTCGCGCTTCTATGGTATCATAAAAGCATAGTTGAAGAATCCACTTGCGTAGCTTGCCAGACTGCACAATACCGGTTAGACGGTTGCAGTCTTTTTTATTTTTTCAGCCGGACGATAGACCCCGACGGAGCCCGGCAATCGGTCGTCATCACCTCTGCAGCGCCCGTCGGAGGGAAGATCCTGCACCTGACCGTGACGGGGGCAGCAAAATCAGCATGTCAAATCCAAGGAGGGATATATGGCGAAGAAACTGTATGTAGGGAACCTGTCCTATCAAATGACTGAGGACAGCCTCAGAGAGGTCTTTGCTGCAATCGGAGAAGTGCAGTCCAGCAAGATAGTCACCGACGGCGCCACCGGGAGATCGAGGGGTTTCGGGTTTGTGGAAATGGCGAACGACGAAGATGCCGACAAGGCCATCGCAACGATGAACGGCACGAGGGTCATGGACCGGGAGATCACGGTAAACGAAGCGCGACCCCAGCGGGACCGCGGTCATGCCGGCAGCCGGGGCGCATTCGACCGAAACAAGGGAAGGTAGTTCGAGATAAGAGTTGACGACAGGAACTTCGGAAAAACGCTTCGGCTGTTGAACGGGAAAATGCAGAACGGCTGCTTGTTTCGGGGAAAAGCCCCCCTTGAAAAAAGAGAGCAAGGGGAAGCGCAGAAGCGTTGTCTAAGTAAGCATTACACCTCATCGCACCAAATGGTTTTCTACCGCAGAATGCGCAGATTAACGCAAAAATACACGAGTAGTAATTGATCTGTGAATTATTATCTCTTTCTGCGTATTCTGCGACTTCTGCGGTTAGGGACTGGCCATGAGGATACGGCCCCGATTCACTTCCGGCAATCACCCCGTTCTTCTCTTATCAACGACATACAGGCTTGAGGGAATTGTTTTTGCGTAATCCTTGAGCTCGGCCGCGATTTCCGATGCTTCCAGGGGATCGACGAACCGGCGCTGTTCGTTGGTGACGATCGCTATGGAAAGGGTCATGAGAGGAAACCGCATTTCCTCCCCTTGCCGGCTCTTGCCGATAATAAAACCGTTCTGCCGGTCTTGCTCGCTGTAATAGAGCGGAATGCCGGCGTCGAACAGCCGGATGATCTCATTGCACACTTCGCGCATCAGCTTCGGGGTCGTAATAACCACGAAATCATCGCCGCCGACGTGCCCGACAAAGTCTTCCGGGGATCCCTTCGCCTTGACCGCCGTCTCGATCAATTTCGCCGTATCCCTGATCACCTCGTTTCCGTGCGCATAACCGTAGTGGTCGTTGAAGGCCTTAAAGTTGTCCAGGTCGATGACGCAAAAGGCGAAGAAGTCGCCCGATCCGATCCGCCGCTTCAGGACATTTTCAATGGCAATCCCCCCCGGGAGGCGCGTAAGGGGGCTCGCATCGAGGTACATCTCTTCCAGTTTTCCGAGTCTCTGGCCCATGGAAAGAAATGATTCGGCCAGGCCGCCGACCTCGTCCCTGGTTTCGATGCGGGGATCGTACCGGAAGTCGCCCTCGGCGATGTGCGTCGTCGCAACGGTCAGTTTGTTGATGGAAGACAGGACGTGGCGCATGACCACCATGCTCGAAAGGCCCCCCAGGACGATGCCCAGGATGCAGAGGCCCGCCGTGGTGAAAAACGCCGTCGTTCCGATCCGGCTGATCCTGTCCATTTTCATTTCCTGGGACTTTTTGGCTTCGGTCGACAACGCGTGGATCTCCGCGACGAGCTTTTCAAAAGTACGTTTCATTTCGCCGTTCGACAGGGCTGCCGCGACGTCCGGTTTCCCCGCCCGGATCAGCCTGACCTCGCGCTGGAACAGCGCGGAATAGGATTCGTACAGTCTGCCGATGATCTCGATCCTGCGGCCCGTTGTTTCCGGGCGCTGACGCAACGATGCGAGCGCACCGGAAAACTCCTTCCCCCGTTTCGTGAAAAGCCCGCGCATGTCATCGCCCGACAGAATCAGGTACCTTTTCTCGTACATATCCTGGGCAAGCATTGCGTCGATCATGGTATCAGCCGCTTCCTGGACCGGAATGTCCACCATGACGATGTTGCGGTTCAGGGAATTGAGGCGCTGAAGGCTCAGGAGCACGTAGACCACGACGACGACGGTCATGACGACGAGGGTCGAATAGCCCATGAGCATCTTGCTGGCTATCGGCAGTCTCGCAAAAAGGCGATGGGGCGTCAGGAAATCCAGAATGGAAGAAATCTCGGGTAGTCTCATGGACATTGAGAGGTGGAACTCCTGCCGTCATCGTGTCTGCCGGCCCGCCTCGACTGGCAGGCTTCACGATGGTGATAGGAATCAGGCAAAGAGAATGAAAGGATACCAGCAAAATGTGGTCTTGTCAATAGAATATGGTCGATGCCCGAAGACGGGTACACCCTTCGAAGGCTCATCGACCTCAGGCCCCCGTTGTCTCATTCAGCCAGGAGAGATATTCAGGAGATCCTCCCGCGACCGGGAGGGCGATCACCTCGGGCACGGAATAGGAATGGAGCGTCTTGACCTGCTCGATAACCCTGTCCAGGAGCGGCTGCCTGGTCTTGCAGATCAGGAGCGTCTCCTGCCCGTCCTGCGTTTTCCCGTCCCAGAAAAAGATCGAGCGCACGCCGGAGAGGATGTTCGCACAGGCGATAAGATGCCCGTCAACAAGGGCGCGCGCTATTTTTTCCGCCTCGTCCGGCGAGGACGCTGTTATGAATACGACGATTTCACCGGCCATGTCCGCCCTCCTGCCCCTTACTTGTTGCCGCCGAAGCCTTTCAGGTCCACCAGCACCTTCCATTGGGTCTCCCCGGGCTTGACTACGTGGGAGAAGCCTATCCCCCAGCACTGGGATGCGTAATGCGCCTTGTACTCCTCCTGGGTCGTCTTCTTGTTCTCGATGTCCCGCCACATCTCGGCGCTCAGGTCCCACTTGCCCAGCTTCAAAGCACCCCCTCCGATCAGATAATAGGTTGCCGGATCATACAGGAACTGTTCGGTGAGATTCAGGGTAACCGCGTCCGTGGTCAGGGTGGCGCCGATCGAGTGCGAGGACAGCAACCGGTTATAGGTGTCATAGGTAGCGGTGGCCGAAAGCGTGTATCGTTTCGGGGTCTTGATATACAGCTCCCCCGTGATGTCGGACCGGGAATGGGCCGTGCTCGTACTCGACGTCGCCAGGTTCAGATCGTAGGACTGGGACAGCTTGAACACCATCAGATCGAAGGTCGAGTACTCCTTTGCGTCCTTCGATTCCTTGTAATGCGCCGTTAAACGGTTGGTCACGGAATAGGACATCACGTTCTGCGCCGACACGGAATCCACTGAATCGAGCTTCGGAATGTCCCCCTGGTCTATATAGGGGATGTAGGTGTACGACAGGGTAGGCTCGATCGAGTGGCGGACCCGTCCGATCCCGGCGTCGCCGTCCTGACGGAAGACCTGCGAGACGCGGGCATTGATGTCCATGGCGGCATAGGCGTACTTTCGCTCTGTCGGCTCCACGCTTGACGCACTGCGATCATAAAAGGTCGCACGCACGCCGGCACGCGGAACAAAGCTGAGGCCGCCGTGGCCGAAAGCCGCGCTCAGCTGGGGGTTGAAATCAGCCCGGCGCACGCCGTCCTCCGTCTCTTTTGAAAAGTTGGTGGCTGATCCCTCAAAATTAAGATGAAAGGGCCCGGCAAGTTGCTCTTCATAGATCGTATAGCGGAGCTCCGGCAGCTTCTGGACCGTCGCTCCATTTGTCGTGGTGAGATCGGTGGAATACTGGCTCAGGAGATACAGCGATGCCGTGTCCCACCGCTCCACAAAAAAGGCGTTCGAATCGATATAGGTCATGGACCGCATCTCCAGCGACTTGTCGAGATCGGAATAATAATGCTCATCGCTGACCAGGTTGATGTCCGCACGGGCGGAAAGGTCCTCGGCAAACTCCTCGCGGTGCTGAAACCGGAACTCCCACCGGTTTTCACCGGAATTATAGAGGTCCCATACCTTGGCGTAGGCCTGTCCTGCCGATTCCCGCGAATTGTTGTACCGGTATTCGACGCCGGTGCCGTGGCCGGTCCGCTCACGGTAGTCGGAATAGAGCGTCATGTCCGTATTGTCCGAAATTGCCCAGAAAAAGGCGTTCTGGATGAAAAAGCCGTCTTTGCTGCTCGTACCTGGTTCCGGGATCAGCAGACCCGTCTGCCGGCGCACGGGAAAAAGAAAATAGGGCGTGTAGAACACCGGCACGCCTCCCATATTGAGGGAGACGCCGTTTCCGGTTGCGTAGCGGGCCATATCGATGTTCATTTCATCGGCCCTGATGAACCAGTCCTTTTCGTCGCACGTCGTGAATGTCCCGTGCTCGACGCGGTAAACGGTCTCGGACCGCCGCTCGATGACGTCGCCGCTCAGATGATAATTATCTTTTTTCATGAACAGGTCGCCGCGGTACACGACGCCATTGCCCGTGTTCAGGTTGACCCGCAGTTTGTCGGCGTGCACCACATCGTCCTGATCCTGCAGGTATACCTTGCCTTCAGCCAGGGCCTCTCCCGTTTTGTTGTTCAGGACGACCTTCTCGGCCTCAAGCTTGATGTTTTCCTGCTCGATCTTCACATGGCCGGTGGCGGTATAGACATCATTGGTCCGGTCGTAATCGAGATTGTCGGCGTTGACGGTAACGGGAATTTTCACCGGAAGCGTCTGTTCGCGAGCGGGGGCCGACGTAGTGAACGAGAGGCCGATCAAAACGGCAAGGGACATCATGAGCATGCGCCGGTCCGTCATATCTGTTCCTTCATCGCCCCCTGTTTTTCCCTGTGATCCATGGCCGCGCCCATCCCGCCCTACCCGGTGAGATCCCGCAGGGCTGAGCCCTTCGCGGAGTCCTGGGAAAGAAATGCCCGTGCGTCTCCCACGACATACAGGGATCCCGTCACGAGGATCACGTCGCCGGGCGCAGCCGACTCCCGCGCTGCGACGATGGCCTCGCCCACGGAATCTGCTGGAACGACCGAGCCGTGGTGCTTCCGGATTTCAGTGCAGAGCGACTCGACATCCAGCGCCCGTGCATAACGGGGCCTGGTTGCCACGACCGTCGCTGCAAGGGGAACGAGCTCGCGCACGATTCCCCGATAGTCCTTGTCTCCCAGGATCCCGATGATCAGGATAAGCTTCCGGTAACCGGGCATGAGTTCCCGCACAGCCGCAACGAGCCTGCGCGCAGACGCGGGGTTGTGGGCGCCGTCCAGAAAGATATCGGGATTTCGCGCTCATGCGTTCCAGCCGGCCTTCCCATCGGGCCTGCGCCAGCCCGGACCGCACCGCGGCCTCGTCGACGGCCACGCCGGCGCCGCGCAGGCATTCAACAGCCGCAAGCGCCAGGCCGGCGTTCTCAAGCTGATGCCTGCCGAGCAGGCGAATGCGCAGGGCGCTGTAGTGCGCGACCGTTCCACGGTACGTAAAGACCTGGCCGTCCCCGGAGGAGCTTTCCGCCGAGACCGCGAATTCTCGGCCCAGACGAAGCACACGCGTCCCCTTGACGCCGGCTTCGCGCTCGAACACCGCGAGGACTTCCTGCTGGGCCGCCCCGGTCACGACCGGAGCCCCCTGTTTGATGATGCCGGCCTTTTCGCCCGCGATCCGCTCCAGGGTGTCGCCGAGAAACTCGGTATGTTCGATGTCGATGTTGGTGATGACCGATACGAGGGGGGAAATAACGTTCGTCGAGTCGCAGCGGCCGCCCATGCCGACTTCGACGACGGCGATATCAACGCCTTGCCGGGCGAAATAGAGGAACGCAATCGCCGTCGTTACCTCGAAGAACGTGGGCTGAATGGGGCCCGATCCGTCGGCAGCCGCCGTACGCCTGCATTCCTCCCTCACCTGCTGCGCCAGCTCCACGACTTCTGCTTCCGGCACCGGGACATTGTTGACCCTGATCCGCTCGCTGAAGTCAACCAGGTGGGGGGAGGTGTACAGGCCGACGCGGTAGCCGGCGGCCCTGAGCATCTCCGCGATGAACACCGAGGTCGATCCCTTGCCGTTCGTGCCCGCGACATGGACGGTCCGGAATTTTCTGTGGGGATTGCCCAGCCGGTCCAGGATCTGCACGCTGTTGGACAACCCCAGCTTGATCCCGTGTTTCTGGAGCGCAAAGAGATACTCTATGGTGTCCTGATATAACGGATGAGGGGCCATACTCGTCAATGAACGTTCCTCGTGGTCAGCGTTGCACCTGCCTCAGGGGTATCCGGCAGCATCAGGGGACGGCCGAGACCGTGGGTGCGGACGACGCTGCGGAGGGAACCCTGTTTTCCGCCGACGCCGGTTCGGGCTTTGCTGCGGCCGGTTCAGCCGCACTGACGGCCGGGACTTTGGGCGCTGCCTTCAGTTTGAGGACAAAGGGGATCGGCTGCGTGGCCGGAAACGACTCCATCCGTTTGCGGCTGTAACTGACCGAGGCGGCGCTTCCGATGCGGTCAAAAAAAGTCAGCAGTTCCTTGGCGGTCAGACTGCCCGCAACCTCCTTGACCGTTTCGCTGAATTTCAGGGTCCGAAGCTGTCCGTGTCCGCGCAGAACCTCGTTGATCCTGCGAACTGCAGTCGTATCATTTTCCGGCTTGAGCGTGACGACAAGCGGCTCAGGAATCGGCGCAGGAGCCGGGGGAGGAGTCTGCGGACGGACATTGTTCGCCGGGGCCGGCGTCGCAGGCTTTGCTGCCGGCGGCTCCGGGGCCGGGGGGGTCGCCGACGCAACGGTCGCTGACGGCGATGTCGCAGGTCCGCTTTTCACTATGTTCTCAATCTCGATGTCCAGCTGTCTCGGTTTCATGGCATAATAGTAGACCGCGCCGGCCGCCAAAACAATTCCGGCGATCCAAAGCGGCCGGTAGAGAACCTTCTTTACCTTGGCGAGCGCGGAGACACCGTCCTGCACCCTGCCGACAACACCGTCGGACGCATGGATGTCCTTGAGGATCTGCCGCGTTTCCTCCGTCCTCTTGAGCGCTTCGAATTCGGAGCGGCAGATGACGCACTGGCTCAGATGCTTGCCGATCCTGGCCCGCTCGGTGGCAAAGACGTGGCCATGCAGATATCGATCAAGCTTCTTTCTGGTCTGCTGGCATTCCTGCTTTTTCATGATCACCTCATCGGGATATGTCCTGATACGCCCTTCCCGGGCAAAGGGGTGCGGCGGAGGCGGTCCTGCGTATACTGCGCAAGCGGCGCTACATGCCCCCGACACGGACCTGTTCGGCGTGGAGATGCGCCTGGCCGAGAAACCGCGTGCCGATCCTGTCAAAACGGGTCGGGGTGTCGGTCACGTAAAATTTCCGCACGCTCCCGTCCCTCCCGTCCGCTTTCCACCTGAGTTTTTCAAGAACGTCGGACACTTCCTTTGCCGTTTCCCGGGCGGAATCGATCAGCGTGATCCCCGGCCCTACGGCGCCGCCGATCACCGACTTGAGCAGGGGATAATGCGTGCAGCCCAGCACCAGCGAGTCGATGCCGGTGCCCCGCAGCGGCGCGAGATACTTTTCCGCCACGAGCTTTGCCACATCATTGTCGGTCCACCCCTCCTCCGCCAGGGATACGAAGAGCGGACAGGCCAGGCTGTGCACTTCCACGTCCGGCGCGAGTTTCCGAATGGCTTTTTCGTAGGCGCCGCTCATGATGGTGGCCTCGGTGCCGATGACGCCGACCTTTCCGGCCTTCGTTGCCGCCACGGCCGCGCGCGCTCCCGGGTCGAGCACGCCGATTACCGGCAGTGGAAACTCCTTTTTCACCGCCTCGAGGCTGATGGCTGACGCCGTATTGCACGCTACGACGAGGATCTTGATTTCCTGCGCCAACAGGAATTGCGTGTTCTCGAAGCTGTAGCGCGTCACGGTCTCGGGAGAACGGATGCCGTAGGGGACCCTGGCCGTATCGCCGAGATAAATGGTGTTCTCATCGGGCAAGGTGGCCATGATTTCCTTCAGCACCGTAAGGCCGCCGATGCCGGAATCGAATATGCCGATCGCTTTTTGCATAGGTAAAAAATTGCGAAGCAGTCACCGGTTTCGGTTTCCCGGCTCGCCGGCGGGCGGCAGGAAACGAATCGCCGCTTACTGCTTCACCAGGTCCATCCTTTTCGTGTAAGTCCTCGCAAGGTCCATATGCCCCGCGAGGGTCGCGGCCTCTCTGCCGTCGAGGAGAAAGGTGACCTGCTTGACGTCCTCGAAATTCTGCATGAGGGTGTTCACCATGGCATAGATCGCAAGCTCTTCATCCCACGCCGAAGCCCTGATGCCCTGGGGCTGGCCGACGGCAAGGTCCACATACGCCGTTCCCCGCGCGTCAAGAAAGAAGGCCGCCACCTTGAGGTCCCTGATCACGTCCGCCTGCGCTGCGCGCGGGTCCGTGAAGATGACGGCAAGAGCTTCGCCCGCCTGCGCCTGGGTGTCCGGCTGCCGTTTTGCCGGCGCGGGCGCGGACGCCAGCATGCCTGCAAGCGGATAATAGAATGTCACCGTGAGCGGTTCATTCCGGAACGCGGGTTGAATGACGGAATTCCCGCTCTGCGGCTGATTCTGCGCACTCTCCCGCGCTTCCCGGTGCGACCAGAAATAGTAGCCCCCTGCCGCGGCGATACCGAATACGAGCACGACCAGGAGAACCAGATGATTGTTCTGGATCGATCTATCGTGCGTCCATGACATACTGCTCCACCCCCGCGGCAATTTCCCTGGCCGCACGTTCGCGATCGAAGGCAGTGCCGAGTTCCACCATGACGGCCGCGGCATCGACGGCCCTCAAGCCGGCGAGCGGCGCCTGCTGGGGCTCGGCATTGTCCGTTCCCGAAAGCCTGCGCGCGATGATCCTGCCCAGTCCGCCGCTTTGCTGCGCATGCGCCGCCTGCTGTTTGCCCCACGAAATCGCCTGCTGTTCGCTGCCGGCCTCATAGCTGAGAAAATCTCCGGTCGCCGGTGCTGTCCGGTTCTGCAGGGCGGCCCCGTCGGCGTCATCCGCCAGGTCCTGAATATAAACGCGAGCAGCCCCCCCCGGCGAAGAATGAATACTCACGTAAACCGCGGCTCCTGCCGTGTTGGCCAGAGCCGCCCGCTCGTCAAGGGCGAGGGTCTGATCCCTCTCCCGGGTCAAAATCGTCTTCAGGCGCTCATTCTTGCGCAGGATTCTTCTTATCGCCGAGGCAAGCTCCAGATCAATGGCCTTCTCAAGCCCTTCACCGGTCAGGAGACCTGTGTCCTTGCCTCCGTGCCCGGGGTCGAGGACGACAACGACGGGCTTGCCCCCCGCGCCCGCAGGCGCCTGGCCTGCCGCAACAGTCCCCCTCTTCGCGATGTCCAGCACGATCCGGTTGGGGTTGCGCAGGGTAAAGTCCTTCACTTCCCCGCCTGCCTGTGCCAGGCGGATGACGGCATAGGTCCGTCCCCCCTCTTCCCAGGGCTCAAGGCTGTCCACCAGGCTGTCATGGACCGGAGGAAGCGGCGATTTGAGCACGAACGCACCCTCATAGGAGCTCAGCATGAGGCTGCGCCCGTCCTGCGACCGCGTCAGAACGTAAGGTCCGGCGGTCTCTATCTCGAACACGATGCGCGTGAACCCGGAATAGGAAGCGTGTCGAACGCCCCTCACGATCAGCCCCGTGTCCGACGCGCCGGCCGGAAGGGACACCAGAAGGAAAAATAGTATGAATGGCGTGACTGTGCGCATACAGCGTCGCATAGTAACACATCATGCCGATTAGTGCAAGAAAAAGAGGGCAAAAACCCTAAAAAATCGGGGTCATCCAAGGAGAATTTGCATTCTCCCTGCCTCCGTGTTAATCTACGCCACCATGAACGCGCTGAGGATCTTCGGCCCGACCGGCATGATAAGCAGGGCGATGAAATCGACCTATGAGCACCGACCGCAACAGCACGACATGGCCGCTGCGGTTGAACAGGCACTCGACAGCAGGACCCATTTGATCGTCGAAGCGGGCACCGGCGTCGGCAAAAGCATGGCCTACCTTGTTCCGCTGGTCCTCTGGACGCGCCGCGAAAACTGCCGCGCCGTGGTGGCCACGTATTCCAAAGCGCTTCAACAGCAGCTCGTGGAAAAGGACCTCCCTTTTCTCCGCTCCGTATTGGGCGACTTTCGGTATGCTCTCTGCGTGGGAGGGGAAAACTACCTCTGCCTTCGCAGGTTCGACCATCTTCGCATAGGAAATCTTTACGAACAGGGCGAGATAGAACCTCTGAACCGCCTGTTTGCCTGGTCCGCCATGACGCGCGCCGGCCTGCGGAGCGAACTGGACATCGAACCGCCGTCCGGACTCTGGGCCAAGGCCTCGCGCCAGGCGGACCTCTGTTTCGGGAAGGACTGTTCTTTCTACCGCGATTGTTTCTACCAGAAAGCGAAAGCGTACGAGCAACAGGCCCAGGTCCTCGTCGCGAACCACCATCTCTTCTTTGCGAACATGGCGGCAGACGGCAACGTTCTCCCGCAGTTCAAGGCCGTCGTGTTCGACGAGGCGCACCAGGTCGAGGACGTGGCGACCGATTATCTCGGCATCGAGGTCACGAACTTCTCGGTCCGCTATCTCCTCGACTCGCTCCTCTCACAGCGCACCCGCAAAGGGCTGCTCACCCGGCTCACTGTCCAGGAACAGAACATCCAGGCATTGCGCGGCATGGTAGACGGCCTAAGGGTCGTTTCGGATAATTTTTTTCTCAATCTCCACCCGTTCCTTGCCAGGGAGCCGGCGCTACGGATCAGAAAAAAGGGCATCGTTCCGGACATTCTGAGCGATCCGCTCATGGAGCTCCGGGACGAGCTGCTCGCGCTGACCGCCGAATCGCAGGAGGAGGAGATGGAGATCAAAGCCTTCGCGGCAAGGGCGCAGGCGCTGGCAACGGCCGTGCGCGTCAATCTCATGCAGAGCGAGGAGGGGTACGTTTACTGGGCGGAACGCGAGAGCCAGCGCTACCGCCTCGTGGCATCTCCCATCGACGTTGCGGAAACCCTCAGGGACGAACTGTTCGGCAGGACCGGCACCGTGGTGCTCACCTCGGCCACTCTCTCGGCAGGAAGGACGTTCACCTACGTCAAAAGCCGGCTGGGTCTGGACACGCCCGCCGAGCTGCTGCTGGACTCGCCCTTTGATTTCGAAAACCAGTCCCTCCTCTACATCGCGCCCGGACTGGAAGACCAGCAGGCGCCGGGCTATCAGGAGCGCTTTGACGAGGAACTGCGGGCGGTTCTGACCGTGACCCGCGGAAGGACCATGGTGCTCTTCACGAGCTACGGCCAGCTGAAGAAAAGCGCTGTAACGGCCCGCCGCACCATGCCGGGCCTCGGCTTCCTCTGCCAGGGAGAAATGCCCGCGTACCGGCTGATCGAACAGTTCAAGGCGGCCCCGAACGCCATTCTCATGGGGACCGCCTCGTTCTGGCAGGGTATCGACATTCCCGGCGATGCGCTCCAGTGCGTTGTCATCGCCAAGCTGCCTTTTGCCGTGCCCGACGATCCCGTCATCGAATCGCGCATGGAACGGCTCAAGAACCCCTTTGTCGAATACCAGGTCCCGCAGGCCACGCTCCTCTTCCGCCAGGGCTTCGGAAGGCTTATCCGCACTAAAACCGACAAAGGGGCCGTGGCTGTGCTCGACTCCCGGATCATGACGAAAAATTACGGGAAGTCGTTCCTCAAGTCCATTCCCAAATGCAGGATCACGGACGAACGGGATACATTCGCAAAGTTCATGGAGGGGTTAAGGGCATAAGGGAAGGGATCACCGGGTCGAAGGTCGCCTGCCGCGGCCTATGCCTATTTTTTCACGGCCTTCTCGAGAGCTGATTTCACATCGTCATCGACGTTCGTAAACTTTATCCCGTACTGATAGGTCTCCGGCGCTGCCTTTACCTGGACTACACGGGCAATCTCGCCGTATCCGCTGGCATGTGTTCCGTCGGAAAGAAAGAACGAGAAAAAAATTCCATCTCCCTGCGCAAGAGGCTCCTCGGACCTGATGAGCATCCCACTGGCGCTGATATTCTCGGTCCGGAACGACAAGGGTTTGTTCTTGAACTTCCCCTGGATTGCGACGGCCAGCATCGCGCGGTACGATCTCCTCGGAACGATGCTTAAAAATTGCTCTACCTTCTGGTAAAGGAGGGTGCCGTCAACGGGCAGGGTAAACGTGAAATTTGCACGGCACCTCCTGCATCGTTGCCGGAGGTCGAGCGTGTCCTTGCATACGATGATGGTGGAAACATGACGCAGTTCCTCACTGGCCCTGATGATGTTGAAAAGTTCTTCGCTCCTGACGCCGGGCATGTCAATCTGGGTGATGATGAGATCGACCCGCTCCTTCCGGTGGATCCTGAGCACGTCCTCGTTGGTATGGGCCGTGAACAACCTTATGTCCGAGCGTTCGAGAAGACCCTCCTGGTCCGCAAACAGACCTCTCAACTCGTCTGCAATAAGCACTTTTTTCATAATAAAATCCCGGTTGAATGACAGCCTTTCCAGCGGGCATACTTTCGATGAGACCGATGCCCCGTAAATATTCAGCACCGCCTGTCTGCTATTACGAAAAGTATAATCAAAATCTTACTGAAAATAAAGGGGCAACTACGGTTTCTCCCGCAATCCATTCCATAATGGAAATTATGGCTCCCCTCATTGCTACCGGCCCTCTTCGTCCCGGAAAAGGTAAACCGAGCGGTCTTATTCCTGTTGAGAGCCATGCTTCACTGAAACGGCCCGTCTTCCCTCTTTTCATCACGATAATTTGCTGATATAATCCCTCTCATCTAATATTATGGTAACAGGGAGATAGTGCCGGATGAACGAACAAGAAGAGTCTGAAAAAACAAGAAAATCTCATTGCAGCAACTGCGGAAAACGGTTAAGTTTCCAGACTCCCTTTGGAGACATCCAATGGCGAACATGCCATGTAAACGATCAGGGAATCTATTGCGAAACATGTTTCGCAGCCAAAAAACGCCCTGCCAAGGGCCGGAATAAAACATGACCCCAAAAAAATATCATTGATTTAATTGCCAAATTGTGCGATTATATGAATATTGGAAACAAATACCCGGGGTTCAGCGACATCTAATGATTCCCGGCATCATTTTCCCTTCAGGCGGGTCCATGCCGAAGAAAGAATCCGTGAACATCAAACAAACCTATAAAGAAAAGCTTGAACAAAAGAAAAACGTCATGCTCGCAGCCGGCCTGGTTTCAGAACGCCTTCCCGGCGTTTCGAACATCGTCTTTCACATGACCTATTACCAGAGGACGCCGGGCCCGGTTCTGATGAAAAGGACGGTCACTTTCTTCCCAACCGACTACGCCTGTTTTCACATGGACTGCGTGCAGCAGGAGTGCACGAACGGCGGATTTGATCTGACGCCGGTGGTCTCCAGCATGGTCAAAAGCAAGAAAAAGTCGGTCACCGGAAACATTTTCTGCCGCGGAAAAAACGGCAGCCTCCGGCTCGGCCACGCCAGCATCGCCTACGAAGTAAACATCGTCTACTCCAAACAGAAAAACTAGGCATACCCTTCACCGGCAGGCCGCACGACACCGAACCGCGGAACGGTGACAATTGTGAGCGGTCAGGTCCGCTCTCCATTCCGAAACCGGTCCTTGTTGTTTCCTAACCACAGAGAACAAAATCATCCTCGAGGAAGCGCACATGGCACAACCCTGGAAAACCCTCGACACGAACTCTACGCCTGACGGCATCCTTGAGCTCCGGCAGCGCGGGGAAAACGATTTTCTGATCGTCATAGAGGGACGGATTCTCATGAACAGCAGCGCCAACAGGTCCGAGATCGCCCTGGGGGAGCAGGCCAGCCTGCCCCTGGCAGCGCTGCCCAGGCCGCGGGTGCTCATGGGCGGCCTCGGCATGGGACTGACGCTCCGCGCCTCCCTCGACATCCTGCCCGAGACTGCCGAGGTCATCGTTGCCGAATTAAATCCGGCCATCGTTTCCTGGTGCCGCGGCCCCCTCGCGGAGATTTCCCGTCATGCAGTGGAGGACCGGAGGGTCTGCATCGAAATCGCCGATGTCGCCCGCGTCATAGCGGATGCGGCCCGACCGGGAGCCCTGAAATTCGATGCGATCATTCTCGATCTCTATGAAGGCCCTCGTGCCGGGGCAGCCGATCAGACCGATCCTTTTTACGGCATGCAAGCTCTCGCAAGAACCGCAGTGGCCCTCTTACAGAACGGAATTTTCGCGGTTTGGGGAGAAGGCCCTGAAGGCGGGTTCGAGAAACGGCTCGCTGCAGCAGGATTTTCCTTTGACCGGCTGCGGCCGGGCCGGGGCGGACTGCGTCACGTAGTATATATTGCCCGAAAGAAATGATGGGGTTTCTTTCTCCCCATACCGTGCGTCGGAACTGAACAGAAAAAACTGCGCGGGAAGCCACCCTGACGACTCCTCTCTTTTCTTCCCGCTCCAGCCTGTCCGCTATCCCGGCCCTGACAGTGGCCCCCGCTTTTCCATAAGAACAGCAACTCGCGCGAAGATGCGCTGAGCATCCGGTGCTTTCAAGCAAACGAAGGCAAAAAAACGCTTACCTCTTGACTTTCAACGTCCCTTTCTCTATTCTCAGAATAATTCAAACTATGCACGCCAAAAAGCGCATATGCATCGCATTGACAACACTCGTTCTGTGCCAGGCTTTGTACGATGCGGCCTCCTTCTTGTTGAAGGGTGTTGTTTTCCCCTCTCCGGTAATCATCGGCGAGGCATGGGCAGAAGAACTATTTCTCTGCACGCCCGAGCGATCTCCGACGGAATCGTCCGCTGCACCGCTGCTCATGCCTGACTTATGGACGATGCCGACCGCTTCACAGGAGGCACATGAGTGCAACGGACCGGAAGCCGAAACGCTCCCACCCCCCTCTCCGCTGCGGAACTTGAGCACAGCCCCCTCAGGATCGGCACCTGCTGTGCAGCAACCCGGGGAGCCGGGCAAGCAGGGTTTCTTTGATGAGCTTCACGGCCAGCTCTCAAGAAGCCTTCTGTCGACAGCGGACTGGCTTGACTCCTTTTTCGCTGACCCTAATTACGTGCATGAAACCAACCGCTCCTATGTGCGCTTCCGGACCGATCTGTTTCAGGAAAACTATGCTCGGCCGTCGTTCAAGCCCGCCTTCGACGTGCGGCTTTCCCTTCCGCAAATGGAACGGAAAACCCACCTCGTGTTCTCTGCGGAGCCGGCCGCAGCACCGGCCGACAAAACCCCGGCGCAGACCGTCAGCGAACGTTTCGCTGCTCCCGAGCAGCAGCGCATTACCACTGCTCTCGCATATATTTTCCGCACAACACCGAAAGAAAGCTTCATCGTGTCGAGCGGACTTCAGTTCAGCGGCCTGGAACCTGTCGTGTTTCTCACGCCCCGCTACCGGTCGCTTCTGCAGTACACGATATGGGCACTCCGCTTCACCCAGGAATTACAGTGGAAATCGGACACGGAATGGCAGACTGATACGCGCTTTGATTTTGAGCGACCGCTCCCCCGCGACTGTTTTTTCCGCACAACTCTTGACGGCGTCTGGCTGGCGACCACTCCCGGCTACTTCTACAGCCTCAGTTTCCTGGTACGGCAAACCCTTGATCCGACGCATGCCCTGCAATACGAAATGATCAACAACTTTCAAATTGCCCCCGGAGATAAGCTCACGGAAATAGCCTTCAGAGTCAGGTATCGACAGAGTTACTGGAGGGAATGGCTCTTTTTCGAACTCGCGCCCCAGGTTCGCTATCCGAACGATCGCAATTTTCGTATGATTCCGGGAATCCTGTTCAGGATGGAAATGTTCTTTGGACACCAGTCCTGACGGGTCAAGGGAGCTGCAAATTTTCTGAGGACACCGATTTTACGCGGAAGAAACGGATAAACCGTGTTCCCGGCCTTTGCCTTCTGCATCATCGGCTTTATCTGAGCCCCCAACCGATTTCCCTTTGCGCTCTTTTACCTTTGCGTGAAATGGAGGCCCTGCAGGATCCTTCACGTTGCAGTTTGCCCCCCCCCATTTTGCGCCCCCTATCGTGATAAGCACTGCCCGCTATTTCCGTTTCACATTCTCACATTGAGACGTTCTTTGAACGACACGACCGTTTCTGCAGCGCGCCAACGGGAGTTCAGGAGCGTCATCGAGTAAACCTGTTTTATGCTATACTGCTTAGGAAGGAGACGGGGGAAATTCACGGCCCGGCTGTGCGGCACGCTGACTTCGGAAAGGAATCCGGCCGTGAGCCGGATTTTGGACAACGTGCCGCAGCCTGTAGGGAGGAAACCAGATGAAGAAAGTGATTGTCGCGCACGATATAAAGCCCTTGCTGCTGAGCTCCATTGACGTGCTCCAGCGCACCGACACCTCTGTTCTCCCCGCCGCCACGGGCGATGAGATCCTGAAACTCCACATCACGGAGAACGCAAATCTTATCGTGACACGCGACGACCTGCCCGGCCTGTCGTGCGAAACTCTCATCCACACCATCAGGCGGGGCGAGAACATGCGAGCTGTTTCCGTCATGCTGCTTTGTGGAAACGAAGCAAATCGGGAACGTTACAGCCGGTGCGGCGCGAATGCGGTGGTGGCATGGCCGACTGAACGCGCAACGCTCTCGGCCACGGTCCACGAGCTCCTGAACGTGGCTCCCCGAAGACACTACCGCATCGTTCTGAATGTAGCCGTAGACGGCAAGCGTAACAATCGTCCGTTCATCGGGAGTTCCCGGAATGTCAGCAGGAAGGGAATCCTCATCCGCAGCGCAGAACGGCTTGACCAGGGCGATCATCTCGCCTGCTCGTTCTTCCTTCCCGACGGCAAACGCATCAGTGCGGCCGGAGAAGTCGTTCGGACCGTCGACGGGCCGGAAACGGGGTCGGACGCCCGGTCGTACGGCATCCGATTCCTTTCGATTGCGCCGGATGCCGAGGCGGCGATTGCGGCTTTTGTTGATAAGGACCGCAAGCAGGGGAGAAGGCCTCCGGGTGAAGAAGCGGCTGCTTGACACGTTCCACAAAACGCAGGCCGTCTGTCGTTACGCACCCCCGATTCTCTTGAAATCGACGTGCCCGCGATCCACATCCGTATGCACCAGCTGGACGCGCAACCGGTCGCCTACGTCCGCATTTTCAAAACCATTCACCAGCCTGCCTTCGATCGGGGGATGCAGAAGACGGACCCAGGTGCCCTTGTCTGCGGCTCCGGTCACAACAGCATCGAATCGTTCTCCGATCCGGTGTTCCAGCAGCATCGCCGCAGCGGACTTTCTTACCTGCCGCTCAACCTTCTTGGCCGCGTTCTCCTTTTCAGTGCAGTGCTTTGCCAGAATTTCCAACTCGTCATGTCCGTAGGGCAGATCTCTTCCGCTCAACGCAGCTTTCAACAGACGCTGCGTAATGACATCGGGATATCGGCGGTTCGGAGCAGTGGAATGGGCGTAGTCGCGGACGGCAAGACCGAAATGCCCCTGGACCGGACTGTCCGGCAGCTGGACTGCATACTCGCCGGGCCCCATGAGCTTGATTACGGAAAGAGAGAGATCGGGGAATCCGGTCGGGTCGGCCGCTTTCTGACGTACAAGGAAATTCTCCAATGCCTTCGAGCTGGGCTCCCCCGGAAGGGTGAAGCGCTTTTCCGCGGCGAGCTCAACGATCCTGTCCCATCGTTTCGGCGTTTTGACCACGCGTCGCAGTGACGGCAGATTGCCGGCCGCGAGATACCGCGACGTGACGCCGTTTGCGCCGATCATGAAGTTCTCGATGATGTCCTGAGCCCTGTTCCCCCGGTCGGCATCCACATCCTTGAGCTCGTCCGCGTCAAATACGATTCGCGCTTCCACGGTCTCAAGGGTGAGCGCGCCGTGCTCATGCCGGAAAGCCTTCATTGCCTGGGCGGCCCGGTCCTGGAGCAGCAGGTTCTCGGCAAGGCCGTCTGTTTCGCGGACTGCGTCGGGCGCCGGCGCCCTCCCCTCCAGCCACTCGGCAACACTGATATACGCGAGTTTAGCGCGGTTCCGTACAAGAGCGCTGTAGATGTCCGACCGCCGGAGGCTGCCCTCCGGGCCGATCTCCATCTCAATGACGATCGCGTGCCGGTCCGCAGCGTAGTTGAGGGAGGTAAGGTCCGTTGAAAGTTTTTCCGGCAGCATCGGAAAAATTCTTGCTTCAGTGTAGACCGAGGTCGTGTTCTGTCTGGCATGATCATCGATAGCGGAATCCTTCTTGACCAGCGCATCCACATCGGCGACCGCGACAAAAACCCTGACAGCCCCGTTGTCGAGAGCCTCCGCCACGGTGAGCTGGTCGAGATCCCGAGAATCATCGTTGTCGATGGAACACCAGGTGAGGTGCCGCTGGTCCCGCACAGTGCCTTCGGCTTTTACGGCCAGCCCCTGGATCGCGTTGAGCTCCTCCAACGCCCTGGGAGAAAAGTCCGGCAGCAAACCCCGGGAAAGCATTTCCCGCCGGGCGATCCACTGCAGCAGAGACCGGTGACTATTAAGCTCATGGTTATTCATATGCCTGCCTTTGGCGCACAACGCGAAAAAAGCCGCTGCACGACGGGGGATTATTGAGTCAACATCATTGCGTCAAGGGATCGTGACCGGGAGTGGAGCCCCCTCCGGCATCCCGACTGGTCGGGACTCGATAACGCGACCTCCGGCACCACGAACTCGCGTAAGCGTGACACGAGGATGTCACGGGTGATGAACGCTTTCCATCCCCGGCGGGAGCCGGGGAATGCCAAGGCGCGGGATTGCATGTCGGACGGGGCTTTCCGGCACTGATCAATAGCTGGTAAAATTAATGAGATTATCGATCCATTTCACCAGGTCGGTCTTCTCCTTCGGCGCTCCATCCACACGGAGCAACTCCGTGCCGTTCTTGTACACGACGAAGGTTGGCGTCTTGGTGATCTTGAAACGGCCCGCCAGGATCGTATCTGCCTCGATGTCGACCTTGATGACCTTGAGCCTGCCGGCTCGCTCCCGCGCCAGATCGACCAGCGTGGGATCGATGATCTTGCAGTACAGACACAGAGGGGCGGTAAATACGATGAGCAGGGTTTCCGGCCAGTTTGCGACCGAAAAGTCGAAGCTTTCCGACTTTGCCCAGAGGGGTTGACAGGGAAACTGAAGAACGGTTTTGCAGCTGCCGCATGCGGGTTTGCTGTCGAGTTTGTCGACGGGAATGCGGTTCAGAACGAGGCAGTTGGTGCAACGGATGATGACGGTGTCATTATTGCTCATGGTTTATACGACAACCCCCTGGCAGATGCCCTGCTGCATTCATGCTGCATTCATAAAGATTACCCCGGCAGCATCGAGCAACGGGCGGCAACGCATGTCTTTGTTAATCAGCGGGAATAGTATACCACATTCCGTCTTCGTTGTTCAGACTAATGCAGAAAAACGCAACGATGCCATGATCGCGGACCGACAGAGCTCTAGAACCAAATTCTTCCCCTCAAGTGTCAGGCACGCAGCCGCTCCCTGTCAGGTTATCGCTTCCGCCAGCACGTGCGCGCGAAGCACGGTTATCGGTCCCGCATCCTCACCGTGACGGCGCTGATCTCGTCGATCCTGACGACGGCGTCGTAGAACTCCTTTCGGGACAGCTCGGAAACCACTGCCAGCTGCTGGTGTACCTTCGTCAGTTTGCCGCTCAGAGAAGTTCCGGACCGAAGGGTGACTTCGACGGACGAACCCACGAGCCGGCCGAGAACGTCGGCCATGACATCTCCCTGTCTGAGTTCGAGCTTCTTTTCCTCGGCCCTTGCGCTTGATGCAGCTAAACCCGTAACCATGATACAGGCGACTGCCAACAGGAAAAGCTTCACAATTTTCATCGACGATCCCCCCTTCTGTAATTCCATGCTGCAGCTCCGGCGCGAGCATGCATTGATCCCGAGGAGCATACTATCGAATCCTCTGTTCGAGCTTTTTCCGGAGCTTGTCAACAATAATGGCCGGCACCAGGCTGGACACGTCTCCGCCGTAGCTCGCGGCCTCTCTGACGATCGTCGAGGTTATGAAGGAATATTCCTCGCTCGGCATCAGGAATACGGTCTCGATCTTGCTGTCGAGCCGCCGATTCATCAGCGCCATCTGCATTTCGTATTCAAAATCCGACACGGCACGGAGTCCCCGAATGATCCCGACCGCCTTTTTCACCCGTACATAGTCGACGAGAAGTCCATCGAAGCCCTCTATCCTCACGCGCCGGTGCCGGGAAATGACCTTCCGGAACATCTCGATGCGCTCTTCCAGGGAAAACAGCGGCCGCTTTTTCGGATTCGCCGCAACGGCTACGATCACCTCGTCGAATATAGTCAGGCTGCGTTCAACGAGGTCGATATGACCGTTCGTCACGGGATCAAATGTTCCGGGATAGACAGCGAGGTGTTTCATGGAAATCTCCTTGGATAAACAGCCAGAAGACGGAAGTCATAATCCAGGACAAAAGCGGAAGCATTGCTGCATCGCTACTCCCGGCTTCTGACTACTGACTCCTGTCTTCTAGTTTATAAAACGCCAGTATCGTGTCGCCGTACCGGGCCTCGCGGTAAAGGGCAAGCCTGCCTGCCCGTTCAGGGGAAGGCTGTTTTTTGAAATGCTCGGCGATGACAACACTCCCGGGATTCACCACAGGCGATCCAGAAACCAGTTCAAGCAGCGGCAGCAGCTCCTCGGCATAGGGCGGATCAAGAAAAATAATATCAAATGTCGCAGCCGGCTTCCTGAGAAAGGACTCGGCCCTGGCAAACACGATCTGCGCCCGGTCGCTGAAGCCGGTCCGTTCGATATTTTCCTTTATGACCGACAGGGACTCCCGCGACGAATCGACAAATGCCACCCTGCCGGCGCCCCGGCTGATCGCCTCGATGCCGATGCTCCCGGCGCCCGCAAAAAGATCGAGAACAGAGGCGCCGCTTATCCGGTCGCCGAGAATATTGAAGAGGGCTTGTTTGACTTTCTCGGACGTGGGTCTGACGTGCGATCCCTGCGGGACCTTGAGCTTGCGCCCCCTGCCTATGCCTCCGCTCACTCGCATGGTGTCATCAATGGATGGATGCTACAGAAAAAGCCGTTCAGAGTCAAGCACTTCTTGACAGTGCCCGGCATTGCGGATATACTTTTTGTATCATGATGAATCAATCCCGCAGCAGAAACATGAGGTGGACGATCCTGATTCTCCTTTTCACGCTTGTGCTCGGCGCAATGACAGGGCTTGCCTTTTCCGTTGAGAAAGGCAAGAGCCCGGAGCCGAAAGCCCCGTCATCCGCTGCCGAGAAAAAGCGTGTTTTCCTCATCAAGATCGACGCACCGATCACCCCCGTAGTGGCCGAATATATCATCAAGTCCATCGACAGCGCTTCGAAAGCACAAGCGGAAGCGATCATTATCGAGTTGAACACGCCGGGCGGCCTCGTTGACTCCATGCAGCAGATCGTCATGAAGATGATGGCCTCCGACGTGCCGACCGTCGTCTATGTCGCGCCGAGCGGCGCTCGAGCGGCGTCCGCCGGCGTTTTCATCACGCTTGCGGCGAACATCGCGGTCATGGCGCCGACGACGCACATCGGCGCAGCCCATCCGGTAACCATGGAGGGCAAAATGGACAAAACCATGGCGACGAAGGTCGAAAACGATCTGGCGGCCATGGCGCGCAGCATTGCCGACAAGCGCGGGAAGAACGCGCGGTGGGCGGAGGAAGCCGTTCGAAAAAGCGTATCGATCACCGAGACCGAGGCGCTCAAAAACCATGTCATAGATTTCATCGCTCCCGATGTTGCGACACTCATTAAGGAAATAAACGGAAAGACCGCTGATCTCGTGATCGGCAGGCGGACGCTCCATACCGAGGGAGCGGAAGTCACTGAGATCACCATGGGCTTCCGATACCGCCTTCTCGAGATCATCAGCAATCCGAACATCGCCTACATCCTGATGATCCTCGGCTTCTACGGCCTCTATTTCGAGCTTTCCAATCCCGGCGCCATCTTCCCCGGGGTGGCGGGCGCCATCTGCCTGGTGCTTGCCTTTTACGCGCTCCATACGCTGCCGATCAACTATGCCGGCCTGATCCTGATCATCATCGGGATCAGCCTGTTCATCGCCGAAGCGTTCATCACCAGCCACGGGATCCTGGGGATCGGGGGGACCATTTCCATGCTGCTCGGGTCCGTCATGCTCATCGACTCCTCATCGCCGGTCCTGCAGATTTCCTGGGCGGTCATCGTTCCTGCCGTCGTGCTGTCCGCGATCCTGTTCATAATTACGGTGACCGTGGCGGTGCGTGTGTACCGCGAAAAACCGAATACGGGGAAGGAAGGCATGATCGGCATGCAGGGGGACGCCAAAACCGACATTCACGGATCAGGACAGGCCTTTCTGAGAGGTGAATACTGGTTTGCCTGGAGCGATGAGCCCATCCAAAAGGGGGAGAAGGTCACGGTCATCGCCATCGAGGGGCTTAAGGTAAAAGTCAGAAAAGACGCCTAAAGGAGGTTCCACAATGCAGCAGATCTTTGCCACCAGTTTTCTCTTTATAGCTGTTCTTGCAGTCATTGTCTTGTACAACATCGTAAAGATCCTGAAACAGTATGAGCGGGGTGTTATCTTCACGCTCGGCAAGGTGAGTATCGATCATGGCGTCAAGGGGCCGGGGATAATCTTTCTCTGGCCGGGAATCCAGAAAATGGTGCGCGTCAGCCTGCGGACCGTGACCATGGATGTTCCGGCTCAGGACGTCATCACCAAGGACAACGTGACCGTCAAGGTCAATGCCGTGGTATATTTCAGGGTCATCGACCCGCAGAGGGCCATCATCGAGGTCGAAGACTTTTACTACGCGACCTCGCTTATCGCCCAGACCACGCTCAGAAGCATCCTCGGTCAGAACTCGCTCGACGACCTGCTTTCGAACCGCGAGGCGATCAACGCCGAGCTCCAAAAGGTCATCGACCTCCAGACCGAGCCCTGGGGAGTCAAGGTGACGACCGTGGAAGTAAAGAATGTGGACCTGCCTGCCGAAATGCAGCGTGCCATCGCCATCCAGGCGCAGGCGGAACGCGAGCGGCGCGCCAAAATCATCCATGCCGAAGGCGAGCTGCAGGCATCTGCTAAACTGGGTGAAGCGGCGGCAGTCATCAGCAGGAATCCGATAGCCCTTCAGCTCCGCTACCTCCAGACGCTTACCGAGATCGGCACAGAGAAGAATACGACTATCGTATTCCCCCTTCCGATCGATTTTCTTTCGGCCTTCCAGAAGCTCGTGGAGAAAAAGGAATAAGAGCACCTTTTTTCCTGCCCCGGAACAGGACTTCTTTCCGAAAAAAGAAAGGGGACTGGTTGTTCACCAGTCCCCTTTTGTATGAGCTGTAGCTGCGCTTAAAGTTCGTTGACCGTAATTGCCTGCTGCGGGCAGTTTTCCACGCAGGTCAGGCAGTTAATGCACTCGGACATGTTCACCGGTTCGGACTTGCCGCCTTCAACCTTGAACACCGCCTGCGGGCACATATTCACGCACGTCCCGTCGCCGTCGCATTTGGCTTTGTCGATTGTTACCATCATCATGGCGCCTGAATCCTCCTTCTCATAAAGTAATATTCCAAAACGGGTGTATATTACCTGTCGAAGCAGATAAAATCAAGAAAGAAATGAAAGCCGGGGTTCACCATGCTGGTGAGCCCCGGCTTTGTCGTAGGTTACAACTCGTTGATTCTATTAATGCTCGATCTCTACTCCGGCCGTGCTTTCGCGGACTGAAATCGCGATTTTATACAGCATGGAGAGGATCAGGAATCCGATCGCCCAGATCCCGACGGTAATCAGGGCCTCGGGCATCGTCGGCCAGTAAGGGTGAATCTCCTCAAACGGATTCGGTACGAAACCGCCGATGATCAGGCCGAATCCTTTATCGATCCAGAGAGAAACAAAGAGCATGATGCACGCCAGCGCCAGGGACGCTTCATTCCTGCGCACTCCCGGGATCCAGAGCATGACCAAGGATATGGCGGCAAAGATCGTGGACAGCCACATGATCGGAACAAGCTCGGTATGGCCTTCAAGCCCCTTGTAGAGATACATAAAGGGGTGAGAATGTCCCGGAATGCCGCTGTAGAACGCCGTAAAGAACTCCAGCCCGAGAAGGAAGACATTGGCGAACATTGCATATGCCACGATCCTTCCCACGGCCTGTATGGGCTCCTTGCCCGGATCGAACTTCGACACCTTCCGGACGATCAATGCAAGGATGATCAGGAGGGCAGGACCGCCGGCAAAAGCCGATGCCAGGAACCGGGCGGCCATGACCGCGCTGAGCCAGAAGTGCCTGCCGGGGAGACCCGAATACAGGAACGCCGTGACTGTGTGGATGCTGACAGCCCAGGGGATGGAAAGATAGATAAACGGCTTGATCCACTTCGGAGGCGGCGTGCCCTTCTTATCCGATCCCAGCGTCACCCAGCCGACCAGTGCATTGATCGCCAGGTAACCGGACAACACGACGAAATCCCAGAACATGACCGAATTCGGCGTGGGATGAAGGACCACGTTCATGACCCTCATCGGCTGCCCCATGTCGGCCATGATGAACAGAATGCACATGGTCACTGCAGAGATCGCGAGAAACTCTCCGAGGATCACGATCTTGCCGAACTTCTTGAAATCGTGGAGATAGTACGGGATGACCAGCATAACCGCCGATGCGGCCACACCGACCAGGAATGTAAACTGGCCGATATACAAACCCCACGAGACATCTCGGTGCAGGCCGGTGATACCCAACCCGTAGGCGAATTGCTGGAGGTAGAAGTAAAACCCGACAGCAGCCACGGCCCCGAGAAAGAACAGCCATGTCCAGTACTTCTTCCCCCCTTCAAATGCTTTCTCAAGCATGTTCGCTACCTCCTATGAGATAATAGACCGCCGGGCCGGTTCCCAATTCCGGTTTCCGTCTGATAGTAAGCTGAGACGTAACGATCTTCCTGACGTCCGAATTGGGATCCTCGATATCCCCGAAGAACATTGCGCCCTCGGGTGCAGCCTCTACGCAGGCCGGCTTTTTACCCGCCTGAAGCCGCTCCGAACAGAAGGTGCACTTTTCCACCACGCCCTTGGTTCTCGTGGGATAGGCCTTGTTCTCCAGTTCCGGCTTGATCGCCTTCCGCGGATCAACCCAGTTGAAGCTCCGTGAACCATAGGGGCAGGCGGCCATGCAGAAGCGGCAGCCGATGCAGCGGTGCATGTCCTGCATCGTGATCCCGTTGGTCAGCTTGAACGTTGCTTTCGTGGGGCAGACCCTGACGCAGGGCGGGTTGTCGCAGTGATTGCAGAGCACCATGAAGGGCATGTCCTTGATATGCTCGTTCATGTACGGATTGTCCTGATTGGGAAATGCGCGTTCATACGATGTTTCCCAGATCCATTTGATCTCGAACTTCTTGTCTACCGTCCCGTCGGGATTCCGGAAATCCGGAACATTGTGCGTCTGGTGACATGCGCTCGTGACCTTTTTGATGTCCTCTTCGGTCTTGAACTTGCTCATGTCGACCACCATTGCCCACCGCTTCGCTGTCAGTCCGTCCTTGCCCGGCTCAACCTGCGGCGGGGTGAGCTTTCCAAAGACGTTCTGTGCGGACGCAGCGGACGACGCGCCAAATCCCAGGATGGAGGAGATGCCGGCAATTTTCAGAAATTGTCTCCTGTCCATGCTCATGATTTATTCTCCTCCTTTTCCATCGGTTGAATATGGCAGTCGAAGCAATACGGCTTGACCGCCATGTAGTTGTGGCATTCATCGCAGAACTTTTTCTTGTTCGAGTGGCAGTTCAGACAGCCGTTCTGCAGGCTCATGGGGAAATGATCGCCGTTCGACGTGCTCACGTAATCCCGGTACATTTCACGGACAACGGAATCCCGCCAGTTGTTCAGAAGCTGCATGTGCTCCGTCCGCATGAACTCTTTGGACTCCACGCATTCCTTCTTCTTCCCGTTCAGTTTTTCCCATTCCTGGATCTGCGGGGTATCGGTTTTCGGATCGGGTTTGACGCTTGCCTTCCCGACATTGTAGTAGAACGGGAAGGTCGCAAAGGCGACAAACACCAGCAGCCCGATGAATATTTTACCGCCGTCATAGAGTTTCATTAGGCTTTTTCCTCCTTCACTTCAACGTTGGGAAGGGGTTCGCCGCGAAGGTCCGTCGTTCTCGGCTTTTCACCGGTCATGACGAGGGCATTCGCAACGAGTTCATGGAGCCCGCAGACACCCACGCTGGGGACCCAGTATTCCATGAGGGCCTTGAGCGTTGCCCGGTCGATGGCGCAAACGTTGCCCAGCATATTCACCCCATAGTGGTCCGCAACATATTTGACCGCATTCGCACGGGGGAACCCGCCCTTCATACGGAGGTCCATGTCTTCCGAGGCGTTCAAGCCCGTGCCGCTGCCGCAGCAGAAGGTCTTCTCACGGATCGTGTCTTCCGGCATTTCGGTGAAATTGTTGCACACGCTCTTGAGCACATAGCGCGGCTCCTCGAGCAGGCCCATACCGCGCGCCGTATTACAGGAATCATGCCACGTAAGGTGCAGATGATCGTTCCGCTTCGGGTCAAGCTTCAGTTTGTTGTTCTTGATCAGGTCTGCGGTGAATTCCGCGACATGGATCATCTTCATGGATTTTGCATGTTCGAAGACCGTGCCGGTGACCGGCGATTTCGGGACTTCGAGGAAGTCCGCCGGACCGTTCCAGGTGTCCATGTACTGGGAGAGGACGCGCCACATGTGGCCGCACTCTCCGCCGAGGATCCACTTCACACCGAGTCGTTTGGCCTCGGCATAGATCTTGGAATTGAGCCGCTTGCCCATCTCGTTCGAGGTGAAGAATCCGAAGTTGCCGCCTTCCGAGGCGTAGGTGCTCCAGGTATAGTCGAGTCCCAGTTCCTCGAAAAGCATCATGTAGCCCATGGCAGTGTACGTGCCCGGGTCGGCGAAGAGATCGCCCGAAGGCGTCACAAACAGGATCTCGGCGCCCTTCCGGTTGAATGTAGGCTTGATCTCTCTTGCCTGTGATCGTTTCGATATCGTCGAGCATGTACTCGAGGTTGCCGACGATCGTATGGGGTTCAAGGCCCAGATGGTTGCCCTTCATGTAGCAGTTCGAAACCGGTCCTGCGATCCACTCGATGTTCAAGCCGAGCAGATTGAGAAGTTCACGACCGATGATCGTGATCTCGGCCTGGTCGATTCCGTAGGGGCAGAAAACCGAGCAGCGGCGGCACTCAGTGCACTGGAAGAAGTAATACCACCATTCTTTCAATACATCGAGGGTCAATTCACGGGCGCCTGCCATCTTGCCGAAGATCTTGCCGGCCAGGGTGAACTCTTTTCTATAGACCGACCGGATCAGTTCGGCCCGGAGCACCGGCATATTCTTGGGATCGCCGGTGCCGATAAAGAAGTGGCACTTATCCGCGCAGGCGCCGCAGCGTACGCAGATGTCCATGAAGAGCCGGAACGACCGGTACTTTTCCAGGCGCTCCGCGATCCCTTCGAGGAGGATCTGCTTCCAGTTCTCGGGCAGTTTCCAGTCCGCGTCGGCAGGTCTCCAGTCCCGCGGGTTCGGGAAACTGACGATGTCCAGGCTTTTCGGCTTCGCTCCATGGCAGAACATGCCCTCTTTGATCACCGTGGGCGTGTCCATCCACCCCGTTTTCGGCGGAGTGTAATCTATCTTTGACAGTTCTTCTGGCTTCGGAAGTTTTGCCATGATTACTCCTTTTCTACCGGCAGGCCGGCGCCTTTCATTTTATCCCGGAAATCATTTTCATATTCCTCGTAGGTGTGCACATGGACCGGATAGTTCCAGGGATTGATGTGCCGTTTCTTGCGGCTGGTGTTCGCCAGCACCCGTGTCGGGCTCAGGAACACACCTCCCATATGCACCAGTTTGCTGAAGGGGAAATAGGCGAACAGCGTGCAGATGAGAAACAAATGGATGTAGAAAATAACGCCGATCCCCTTGGGGACCGCGGGACTGAAACTGACCAGGCTCATGGTCAGCATCTTGACGCTTACGATATCCGTCTTATAAAAATATCTCATGAGCACGCCCGAAAGGCCGATGCCGAAGATCAGGAAGAGCGGAAAATAATCATTGATGAGGGAGATGTAGCTGAGCTGGGGAATGCCGATCCTCCTGAGAAACAGATAGAACACGGCCCCGAGCAGCACCAGGTCGGTCATGTACAGAAGCGGCGCGCCGATCTGGAGGAAGCTGTCCAGGCTCTCGACAATCTGCACGGGAAAGGGCAGTTGCCCGGTGAAGAACCGCAGGTGCCTGATCAGGATGATGAGGAAGGACCAGTGGAACGCCAGACCCGCCGCCCAAAGCCATTTTGCTTCACCATACGAGAGTTTTTTGTCTTCCCCCAATTGCGTCTTCAGGTTTCTGAAGAGAGAGCGGAAGAAGAACACTTCCAGCGCCATCCTGCCGAGCACGCCGAGAACTGTTGAGGGGTTCTCCAGCTTGCTTTGCTTGATCCAGGGAAGCGATTCCTGCTGGCCGCAGGTCGTTGGAATGCGGAAAGGAACAGGCGAGCTCCCCCATTTCAGGACGCGGACAATCATGAAGACGACGAACGTGGCTACCGCCAGATAAGGGATTACCACGCCGAAGACATACTGCGCATTCAGCACGGCGACTCCCGCATAGGCAACCAGTACCAAAAGCAGTACAAAGACGAAAGACATTAATGCTTTCATTTCGTTACCTCTTTTCATTTTAAGGTTAGCAGCGACAGCGGATCTAATCCTGGTTGTCGACGATAAGACGCGCTTGCTGCAAGAGCCTGAAGGTCATGCTTCTCGCTTCATTTGCCTTGATGTCGTAGATCTTTTCGCGGCATTTCATGTATATGTCGAACGAAAAGAGCGCCAGGTCGTCCACGGCGGAATCAAAGGCAGTCAGTTCCTCAGCTATCCCTTGCTGCTGCAGGACCTCGCTGCCGAGCTCCTGTCTGATGATCTTTTTGAGATGAAAAATGAAGGAAAGTGCTTCGGAGGGAGAGAATTCCTGGATCGCCCGGATGCGGATTATGCTGTCGAGAAATGCGGCAACCGTGTCGGCGATCATCCCCTGGATCAGGGCGTCGAAGAGCTTCTCCGTTCCTTCAGCCAGGGTGTAGCCGACCGGGTTGGTGAATTGCGCCTTCTGTTTCTTCAAAAAGCCGGCCGTATCCTGAGCATAGGTGTCCGCAATCGCGTCGAACCATTTCTTCAGGATAGCCTGCTTTTTTTCTATGAGGTGCTCTTTAAGGTTCATATCCCCTGTGCATCCCGCATGGTGCTCCCTGCAGCATGCGCTGCAGGGAATCGGGATGTCGTAATTAGAAGAACAGCAGATGCTTCACTGTTTCCATTTCTTTCTGAATATCGGCGAAGGAAACAAATTTCGTTGAGATTTCCGCGCCACCCATATCCTCGGCATCTGAGACTATCTGGTCCTCTTTGATGCCAAGGCGCTCCATGTCCTCCTTGCATACCCAGATAGGGACATCAGTCATAAGACATCCTTTGATGTGGCTTTCAGTGCTGGTCACGCCGTAGGTCTTCATCGCCTGCTGGCCTTTCAAAGCGTTCAACACGCCGTCTCCGACGAACGCTACGGTCGGGACAACTGAATCACCATCATCCATGTAAATTTCGGCGGTCTGGCTTGCCAGTGCGTGAGTCAGCGCAAGCCGGGGGTTCTCGCTCTTGTACGGCGGTCTCTGAACCATAAACAATAATTTAACTGCGCCCATTACTCACCCCCTATGTGCAGCAGCCGGTCCGTCTTGACCGTCTTTGCAAGATACCAGTCCATGCTGGCGCGCTTCATGCCTTCAGGAACGTCTTCCTTGTGATACCCGCGCGCCTCTGCACAGGCCTCGCACACGGTGATCTCCATCCCCTTGGCCATAAGCTCCTTCATTTTTTTCTCGTTATGTGAATAGTCCTTGAAAGCCTTCTGCCCCTTCTTGGCCATCATCACGGCATTGCCGGAAAGCCACATGTTTACCTTGTGACCTTTGGCGATCGCGGCCTCGGCAAGCTTGAACGAAAAATCAAGCGACATCGAGCCGACCAGAGAAGGGAATGTGCCTATTGTCAATTCTCCCATGATATCCTCCTAAGTTACAAATTCAAAAATTCGACGAGAGCGAAATCCTCAAGGACGTCTTCTTCCCTTCCCGTTTGGGATTGAGGATTCGCGTTTCGACCTTGGCTCTACAACCACGCCGTCTTCTCGTAATCGTTCATGATAAGATCGACGATGTCCGCGTAGCTAATCGGTTTCACCTTGGAACTGAGGTTCGCCGTGGTATACCCGCGGGTCTCGAGATCGTCCGTCAGGGCATAGAAGGTCACGCCGGCTTTCGAGAGCACCGGTGAGTCCTTCCCGTTTTCCTTCATCACCGCATGGTAGATGCCGTTTTCAACAAGGATCACGGCCATTTTTTCTGCCTTCAATCGCTCAAGTGTTTCTTCGGTCCTTCTCCAGTCGCTTAAAAATACCGCCAGCTTCATATATTCACCTCCCCAGAGCAGATTCATGATAAAAAAACAGGGGATAATTTAAAAACTATCCCCTTTTGCATGGCTGCATGGTTGCCGCATTAGATCTCGGTAACCGTAATCGCCTGCTGCGGACAATTCTCAACGCAGGTCAGGCAGTTGATGCACTCGGACATGTTCACCGGATCGGCCTTGCCGCCGTCCAGCTTGAATACGGACTGCGGGCAGACGTTCACGCAGTTCCCGTCTCCGTCGCACTTGTTCTTGTCGACTGTTACCATGTACATGGTGATTCCATTCTCCTCCGGCTGTGATACACTCCGATCCGATACGGCATGCCTCTTCCGTTGGATGCGATGCCGATATGCCGGCACGAGCGCGGACCGGACCTGGCGCATCGCTCATGAGCATTGAAACATCCCGCGCTCGTTTCAAACCGAGGCGGGATTCAGATGCGGATGGTTCCTATACGCAGCCCGTCGGTTTCGGAAGGCCGGCGATTTTGCACGCCTGCTTTGCCGGTCCGCCCGGATACAGCTCGTAGAGGTACTTGGTGTTGCCCTTCTCAGGTCCAAGCTTCTTGCCGATTTCTTTTACGAGGATCTTGATCATCGGCGCGATCTGATACTGCTTGTAATAGTCGCGGAGGAAATTGACGACTTCCCAGTGCTGATCGCTCATCTGGATGCCCTCGACCTCTGCGAAATAATTGGCAACATCAAGGTTCCAATCATCAAGGTTCGCCAAAAATCCGTCCTCATCTACTTCAATAGTCTTGCCTTTTACTGAAATCGTTCCCATTCGTTTTGTCCCCTTTCATGAATTAGTCGGGTGCCTCTCAGGCTCCCTCATCCGTTGTCACTTAGTGCGCTCTTATTTGCAACAAACCTCGTCTGCGTTTTTTGACCGGTACCCCGTTCTCCGGTTACTTTGGTTTTATCCTGATAACGTAAAGACGACCGGAGCCATCCATATGCCCTTTGCTTTCACCCTTCGAACGGTGAAGCCGCCAGTCGTAACTCAGTATCACATCCTCGTAATCCACTCCGGCGACCATCTCTGTCATATCTTTTGCAGCCTTATCAGCTATAATGCCGAGAGCTTGCATCATGGCTTCGCCGACATTTTTGCCGGTACGGTCTGCGATGAACAGGGCTCCGCAGGAACGGCACGTTCCACCCTCGTAGCTTTCCAGCGCACTGATCGTAACAGTCCTGGGCCTGTCGAGGCTTGTCCTGCAGAAGGGACAGACAGGTTCAATACTTTCTCTTACTCCCGACCTCACCAAACAACCTGCTTTCTATGCCTGTTTCCCCTGCAACCGAAACTCCCGGGCCCGGCTGATTACTGCCGGAGCCCATTCGGGCGTTGCCAGTGCGTGAAGATGGGTATACGACGCAAGTACATTCTTATACACAATTCCATCGGACTTGCCGTCTATGCCGCCGCCACGGGACACATAATACGCCATCGGCGGCAGGGCGTCAAGATTGATCACCCGCGAATAATGGAACTCGTGCCCGCGAACCGTTACCCCTGTGCCAAGGAACCGGCTGTTGCTGCCGGTCTCCAATACAGTATATCCATGCGCTTGCGGCCGTTTTTCCAGAACAAAATCGAGCGGCAGCACAGAAGCCATTGAATAACGAACCCCGTCAACAACAAGGCTGCGTCCGAGGTAGATCAGTCCGCCGCATTCCGCGTATATCGGGAGACCGCTCTCCGCGGCGCTTCTCAGCGATGCGCAGAACCCGGTATTCGCGGCAAGCTCCGCCGCCTGCGTTTCGGGAAACCCTCCGCCGATATACAATGCGGCAATATCGCGGGGAAGCTCCTTGTCCTGCAGCGCATTAACCTCTTTCAGGACTGCGCCGTGCCGTTCCAGTTCTTCAAGGTTATCGGGATAGTAGAACTGAAAAGCCCGGTCTCTCACAACTCCGACAACGATTCCCTCTCCCGGACAGCCGCGGGACTCCGGTTTCGCAGCGCATGGAATCCCGATCTCCGGAGCGGAAACGGAAAGATTCCAGAGCGCGGCGAGATCGAGGTATTTTTCAGCAACACCTGCCGCGGCCTGTATTGCGTGCTCAACCTCAGGGTGTTCGTGGAACGGCGTCAATCCCATGTGCCGTTCCGGAAACTCGCCGTGCCGCTGCCGCGGCACGACACCCACGACGGGGATTCCGCTGCTCCGGGCGATCGCTTTCGTGATTACCTGTTCGTGCCGGGCCGAGGAGACATTATTCAGGATGACGCCGCCAATGACGACATCCGGGTCGTACTTCTGCAACCCGAGGACCACTGCCGCGACCGTGGCCGAGGCTTTCGTCCCATCAACGATCACGACGACCGGTGCCTTGAGTAATGTAGACAACCGGGCCGTACTGTAGCTCCCCGATTCATCCACACCGTCATAAAGACCCCGGTTGCCCTCGATGACCGCAATATCAGTGCCGGACGTATGTTCAGCGAAGGACCTTTGAATGCTGCCAGGTTCCATCATGAAAAGATCGAGGTTGTAGCAAGGTTTCCCTGCTGCAACTCCGAGCCATCCAGCGTCGATGAAATCCGGACCTTTCTTAAAAACCGCAACCTGCCTGCCGTTTTTACGCCAGGCGGCAATAATACCGAGCGAGAAGGTTGTTTTACCTAGCCCTCCCCGCGCGGCTGAAATGATCAGCCTGGGGACAGCCGACATCAGGGATTGGCCGACCCTTCCTTGTGCGGAATTTCAATGAAGCTGCCGCCGAAATAGGAGTAGACCAGTTTTCCGCCATCAACGAGCTCGCGGATCGCAGCCTTAATCTCGTCCCGAGCTGCGCCTTCCGCTTCCATGGCCTTGGTAATGTCGCCGGCCTTCAGTTTCTTTTTGCCCTGGTTCTTTTCAACCAACTCGTATACTTTTTTCTGCAATTCTGCAGCGTCCATAGTCGTCCCCTCCAAATAAATTGAGCACATCAAGGAAACTGGCCCCGGTAACCTAACCGGGGCCAGTTATCGAGAGTCACCGTTTCGTTATTCCCACTTGAAGGTCGGCGTCATTCTGAACGATTCACGTGCGAACGTGAAGTCATCAATGTGCTGGTAGGTGAACGAAATGCCGGTCATTTTGAAGAACCGCTCCCAGCCGATACGCTCGATCCATTCACCATAGCGCTCATGCTTGCGGGCGTCCTTGGCATAAACCTCCACCAGATGCTTCACGGCCTTCACGACTTCAGGCCAGCGCGGCGGATTGTTCGGGAGGAACGGAATGGCCAGTTTCGACATGCGCGGTACACCACGGGCGTTGGACACCTTGCCGCCGACCCAGATGGAGATACCGTCGCCGGAACCGTCTGCGATCGGAAGCGAAGGACACATGGTGTAGCAATTGCCGCAATACATGCAGCGCTCTTCCTTGATCTTCACGGACTTCGCTGCCGGGTTCGGGCTGATGGCGCCCGTGGGGCACGAGGCGATGGTCGTGGGAATCTCGCACTGGTTTCCGATCGTCGCCTCGTTCACCTTCGGCGGTTTGCGGTGAATGCCGAGGATGGCGATGTCGGAGCAGTGCACCGCGCCGCACATGTTCAGGCAGCAGGCAAGGGCTATCCTGACGCGCGCCGGAAGGCTCTTGTGCGTAAAGTACTCGTGAAGCTCATCCATGACCGCCTTCACGACGCCGGAGGCGTCCGTTGCAGGCGTATGGCAGTGCACCCAGCCCTGGGTATGAACCACGTTGCTGATGCCGTAGCCGATGCCGCCCACGAGATGGCCGCGCTTCTTGAGGTCCGCGACCAGCGCGTCGACCTGCCCCTTCTCAGGGAAGAATTCGACGTTGTGACGGGTCGTCCAGCGGAGGTATCCGCCGCTGTACTTCTCGGAAATGTCGCACATCTCGCGAATGAACTCGGTGCTCACGAGGCGCGGGGTAGCCATACGTACGGTGTACAGTTCGTCCCCGGTCTCCGACACGTGTTTCATCGTGCCGTGGTTGATCACTTCATGGTACTTCCACTTCCCGTAGTTTTTCGCAATCACGGGAGGCAGGAATTTATGATAATCCGGCGAACCAAGGTCTGTTATTCTTTTCGGTTTGTCAGCCATTCTGAGTTTCCCTCCTTGGAATTATTCTTAAATTAGTCTCGACTACTTCACTTCGCCCGGCGCCCAGAACACGTAGGGGTTGGACCTCGGGGCCTTGACCATCTGCGGTACCGGCGGGAGGCCGGTCGATTCAAGCATGGATCTCATGCCCATGCGGTCAACGAGCTCGCCGATACGCTCGCGGTTCTTTCCGTGCTCATCCCACCATTCCCAGAGCTTGCGGATGAGGTCTTCCAGATTGTCAAAGGGTGCTTCGAGCTTCATGAAGGGCACGAGGACCCAGCTCATGAGAGCGCCGGTCACGATCGGGGCTTTGCCGCCGAGCATGATCGTGGCGCCCTTGTCTTTGCCGGGACGCAGGGCTTTGGGCATGCGGTTGATGCAGTGCATGCAGCGCGTGCAGTCCTTGTCGTTGATCTTGAGCGTGCTGCCGTCGAAGCTGATGCACTTGGTCGGGCACATATCGGCCACTTCGGTCTTGATGTCCATGCTCTTTGCATAGTTCTTCACTTCTGCGGCATCGATCCGGATATTGTCCCTCCAGGTGCCGATGATGGACATGTCGGCGCGGGCAATCGACGCAGTGCAGTCGTTGGGGCAGCCGGAGACTTTGATCTTGAACTTGTAGGGGAAGGCGGGACGATGAAGCTCGTCCTGGAATTTCTGGGTCATGGTGTGGCAGATCGACATGGTGTCGATGTTTGCATATTCGCAGCGGGCCATGCCCACGCAGGAGCTCGGGGTGCGGAGGCAGGAACCGGAGCCGCCGAGGTCCCAGCCCTTTGCGGTGATTTCTGCGAAAATGGGCTCAAGCTTGTCGGTCTGGGTTCCGAGCCACACGAGGTCGCCCGTGGAACCGTGCGTGTTCGTGAGACCGCTGCCGTACTTGTCCCAGATATCGCACAGCTCTTTCATTGCTTTGGAGGTATAGAAAAATCCGGACGGGGGATTGATACGCACGGTATGGAAATGCGCCACGCCGGGGTATTCTTCAGGCAGGTCGCAGTAACGGCCGATAACGCCGCCGCCGTAACCGAGGACGCCCACGATACCCCCGTGCTTCCAGTGGGTGACTTTGTCCCTGTATGATCTCTCAAGGATGCCGAGCAGATCTTTTGCCGTATTGCTGGTCTTCGCGGCTTTTTTGATCTCCTTTACGAAACTCGGCCATGCGCCTTTTTCAAGGTCGTCAAGCATCGGTGTTTTACCATCATTGCTCATTTAGGAAATCCTCCTTATAGATTTATCTCACGAATTATGCGAACTGTAGTCGAGATACGAATGCATCACCGGAACTGAACCATGGAAACAACTGACCATCGTTCTCTGGAACTGCATCAGAAATGTATTTCCTGTAAGGTTGCGGTCCCCCCTTTCTGAAAAAGTAACCGGGATATAGAATTATTGGCTCGGCGGGTTGTTGACCTGTAGACCAGCAAAGCATACTGTCAGCCATAATGATTAAGACATCAGATTGTAAGTGCACTATCCTTATTAGTCAAATAAAAAAAACTAATTGCATCATAATGGGTCATAATTTACAGGGTTATGAATATTAAAGAGGACCACTAAATAAAACAAATACTTAAGTATGTATGATAGAAGCCTTAGGTCGAGGCATATTATCCTGCAAGTTAACAGCCAGAACAATCATTATAATCTACATGCACAATCTATTTATTAATCATAATCTTAGATTTTTTAGTAACCATACCTATTCATCTCAATCATGGCCTAATTACCATAAAATTTTACAGAATTCATGTTAAGCAATTGATTACAAGTAGTAAATACTCAGTAATTCAATATTTGGCATTTTTACCAAATAAAATGCATAATCTCAAGCACACTTCAAGGTCATAAGTCCCAGAAAAGACGAATTCATGCGCGAGCTATCACGATTGACACCTTCAGCGGACTTCTGATAACATAAAAAAACTCCCTTGCGGAGATTTCAGAGAATGAAAGGAACCCAATTATGGTCGAAGCAAAAGTCACACTCATTCAAGATATGCAATTCAACGGAGAAGCGACATCCGGACACACACTCACCATGGATGCTGATGATGCGTCAGGGGGCCGCAACGCGGGATTCCGGCCCATGGAACTGCTGCTCGTCGGATTCGGCGGTTGCTCAGGCATGGATGTAATATCGATTCTCCGGAAAAAGCGGCAGAACGTAAGCGGTCTTGAAATTAATGTGAAGGGTGAAAAGACAGAGGACTATCCGAAAATTTACAAGACAGTTCACATTGAGTACATCGTGAAAGGCAAGGGGATTGAAAAAGAAGCAGTCGAACGGGCCATTACCTTGTCGTTGGACAAATACTGTTCGGTCGGCGCCACGCTCGCCAAAGCCGGAACGATCACCCACAGCTACAGGATCGTGGACGCATAGAGACCGGATCTCCGTTCGCCCTCCCCCGGAGCGGACAGCGCATTATTCTTTCTTCAGGCTGTCCAACTCTCTTCTCAGCGTATCTATCTGCACCTGCAGGTCGATCAGCCGGTCCGCAATCGGGTCCGGGATATGAATATGGTCCATGAGCGCGTCGTCAGCCACACGTTCGTCCTTGATGCGTACGATTCTGCCGGGAATCCCGACCACAGTGGAGTGGTCGGGAACATCCTGCAAAACTACTGAATTCGCCCCGATTTTGACATAGTCGCCGATCTTTATCGGGCCGAGCACTTTTGCGCCCGCGCCGACCACTACATGACTGCCGAGGGTGGGATGACGCTTTCCCCGCTGCTTGCCGGTCCCTCCGAGCGTCACACCCTGAAAAAGAGTGACACTGTCTCCGATCTCCGTGGTCTCACCGATCACCACACCCATTCCATGGTCAATGAACAGGCCGGAGCCGATCACTGCACCGGGATGTATCTCGATGCCGGTCAGGAACCGCGCAAACTGAGAGAACGCCCGCGGGCAAAAGGGAATTCGCTTCTTCCCCATCCAGTGAGCAAAGCGGTAGAAGAGAAGTGCGTGAAAACCGGAATAGGTAAGTGCAACCTCCAGCTTGCTCGTTGCCGCCGGGTCCATGGAAAGCGCTGCGCGGAAATCTCTCTTGATTTTTCGAAAAGTTTCGATCATCTTCACATTGCGGATTGCGGATTGCATATTTCGGAACCTGATTTTCAATTCACAATCCGAAATTCGCAATCCGCAATCTGACTATTCTCTCAGCCATCCAGGCGGGATGCTTGCCTTGCGCGCCTCGTCCGGGATCACAACCTCGATCTCATTCCGGGCGCTGTCGATTTCCCGCTGTGCCTGTTTCATTTCCTCATCAAGGCGCTCCGCCTCTGCCCGTCCTTCGAAATGGCCGGATTCCAATGCAGCCACCCCACCCCACTTTTCGAGCAGTTCGTCCTTCTTTTTTTTGAGCTCGCGGTAGCGCTGCTCGGCACCTAAAAGCCGCTGCTTCGCTTCTTTCATTCGGAGCTGCCACTCCTGTTTCAGGTCCTGCTCACTTTCTTGCTGCGCCCTGGAATCAAAGGGTTGAACATATTCACCCTGTCCGCCCCGGCCGCCGATATCCTCGCCGGGCAGGACCTCCAGTTTCTTCGCGCGCGACCGATACTTCTCAGGAACCTTCCCCAGTCCATCCGTGATATGGACCACGCCCTTGCTGTCCGTCCACTGGTAAAAGTAGCTCTTTTTTTCTTCCTGATTCTCTTCTTCCGAACCGCCTGGCTGATCCGCTGCTTGCGAGAAAATCGGGGACACCGTTGTCAGAAGAAGAAATGTCGTAAGGATGATCGTCCGCATAGTCATTCCGTTTTTTTGATCGTACAAACGGCATAGGCCGCCATTCCCTCGCCTCTGCCGGCAAAGCCAAGCCCCTCCGTGGTGGTTGCCTTGACATTGATTGCCGCCCGGTCGACCTGCACTGCCGCAGAGATGTTGGCGACCATTTCGGGGATGTGCGGAGCCATTTTCGGCCGCTCTGCGACAATAATCGCGTCGATATTGTTTATCCGATATCCCGCCTCTGCAAGGAGGCGTCGTACATCCTCGAGCAGGACGAGACTGGAAATTCCTTTGTATTTCGGTGCCGAATCGGGGAAATGCCTGCCGATATCTCCCAGCCCTCCGGCCCCGAGCAACGCATCGCAGATCGCATGCAGCAAGACGTCGGCATCGGAATGGCCGAGCAGTCCCTTTTCGGCAGCAATCTCCACGCCGCCGAGGATGAGTTTCCGGCCCTCAACAAGCCGGTGAACATCATACCCTGTGCCGATCCGCATCGTAACGCCTCTTGAGTATTTCCTCCGCCACCAGAAGGTCTTCCGGCGTCGTGATTTTTATGTTCTCGTAGCTCCCCATGATGACCCGGACCGCGACTCCCGACTTTTCCACGAGCGTTGCGTCATCGGTCCCGTACACGTGCCGGTTCTTGGCTTCTTCATAGGCGCGTTTAAGGGCTTTCACGGGAAAGGCCTGGGGCGTCTGAATCGCCCACAGCCGGCTCCGTTCCAGAGTACTGCGAACGAGGCCCTTATCATTCACTTCCTTGATCGTGTCCTTGATCGGCACCCCCACGGCAACGCACTCGCCTTTTTTCGCATGGTCCACCGCGTCCTTGATCATCTCCGCGGTCACGAACGGCCTGACCCCGTCATGAACGAGCACGATAGCGGCATCCTTCTCGAGTTTCTGCAGCCCGTTGGACACCGAGTCCTGACGCTCCTTCCCGCCGACGACAAGCGTCTTCACTTTGGTGATATGGTATGCCTCGATGATGTCCCGGAGGCAGGTTTCCATGTCCTCCTGGGAAAGGATGGGAATGATCTCGTCGACATCGGTCGAACGCTGGAACATGAGGAGCGTATGCGCCAGCATGGGCTTGTCTCCGAGAGGAAGGAACTGCTTCGCGACGGTTTTGCCCATGCGCTTTCCCATGCCTGCTGCGGGAATGAGTGCTGTCACCTTGGACATAGTACCTCGTTGTTTGTGCCGAAGGCCCCGGTTCTGCCGGATTTCCCGCGCCCGCTGCATGCCGCGCAATGGCGCGGGCGCGACCGTCACTTCTTGAAGTTCTTGACGACGATCCTGAACCGCTTGGCCATCGGAGCCTCCATGTCGATGGCGACATGAAGCTGATACTGGTCCTCACGCTCTCCCATCACCACGCCGAAGGGCAGGATAATTCCGCTGTTCTCCACAACGGCCTTCCCGAGAGTTACCGTTACGCCGGCATCGACGGCCTTTTCCAGTGCGGCCATCTCCGGCTTGGCCTCCGCCATGGGCGCACCCGGCATCGACGGTTCTTCCGGCGGGAGCTCCTGCATGAGCTCGTTGACCGTAGGCGCTGCGCGCTTCTCGGTCTTGGCGGCGATATCGCTCAGCGTGAAGTTGTGCCGCTCGGGGAATTTCTGCATGTCCTGCAGGACGAGCTTGGAAATGGCGGTAAACGTCTTGAGCACGCCGTCGCCCGTCTTCGCGACAGCTTCGTAGTACGGCACGGACCTCGGATTCAGCGATGCATTCAGTTCGTCGATCGAAAGGATGTCCGGCAGGTCGCGCTTGTTATACTGGATCACCACGGGGAACTCCGCAAGGTTCACGCCCTGCTCCGCAAAATTGTCGCGGAGATTCGCGAAGCTCTCCAAGTTGGCGTCCAGCATGGCCCGCTGGGAATCGGCCACGAAAATGACGCCGTCTGCGCCCTTGAGCACGAGCTTTCGCGTTGCGTTGTAGAACACCTGCCCGGGCACCGTATAGAGATGGAACCGGACCTTGTAGTTCTTGATGCTTCCCAGCTCCACGGGAAGAAAGTCGAAAAAAAGCGTCCGGTCCGTCTCCGTTGCCAGGGAGATGAGCTTTCCCCGCTGGTTCGGCGCGATCCGGTGATAGATCAGATGGATGTTGGTCGTCTTCCCGCAGAGGCCGGGACCGTAGTATACGATCTTTGCATTGATCTCACGCGTGGTGTGATTTACGAGGGCCATGCTTCATAATTGCATAAAAAGCGAGGCATGTCAATATGTCTGCTGAGTCTGAGAAGGACCGCTACCGGAGTCGTGCGCTCAGAGCATTCAGGGCCATGACGTGCGTCGCATCGTTCTTGCTTGCGAGGAGAGGAACCGTCCTTTCCAGCCCGACGACAATATGGTCGAGCGATGTCCCTTCGAGATCGGTGATCACCCCGTCGGCTTCTTCCAGTATCAGCATGCCCGCTGCATAGTCAAACGTACGCGACGCTGTCGCCGTGGCGAACACGCTGATGGCGCCGGATGCAAGATAGGCGAGATCCAGCGCCGTGGAGCCGAAACAGCGCGTGCGCCTGGCTTGTGCGATCAGCGGAAGGATCTTCGGTATGTCCGTTGCCGGAGACGAGGCCTCGTAGGCCGCGATCGTAATCCCCTGCGTCGCGGAGGTCCGTATCCGTGCATCATTCCGGTATGCGCCGCTGCCGCGCATTGCCCAGAACTCGTCGCCGGCGGCAAGATTGGTCACGTAGCCGACTGCAAGGGTATCAAGGGTGTTGCCGTTCAACAGCGCCAGGGAAGTCGCAAAAAACGGGATGCCGCTCTTGGCATTGTTGCTCCCGTCGATGGGATCGACAAGCACGATCTTTTCGCCCTCTCCGAACTTCCTGACGCCGAGCTCCTCGGAAATGAGCGTGAACGACTCGCCCTCCCGCTGCGCCCGGTCGAGCGCGGCGATGATGATGTCTTCGGCCCACCTGTCAACGGGGAAGGTCTTGTCGCCGCCCGCTCCCTTGCCCAGCGGCACCAGGCCGCCTTCCTTGGCAAGGATCACGGACAATCCGTCGCGCATTTTCCTGCCGATTTTTTTAAAAACCTCCAGCCACTGTTCGTTTGTCATTAGTATTCCTCCAAAAAAGAGTGTGGGGGCCAGGGTCAAGGGGCCAGGGTCAAGGGTCATGGGTCAAGAAAACAACCAGGCTTCCCTGGTTACTGGCTACTGGCTACCGGACCCTGGACCCTGGTTACCGGCTACCGGACCCTGGACCCTCGATCCTTGCCCCTTGAAAATAATTGAGTATTTCCGATGCAGCCTGCCTTGTCACCTGCGGAACAGCAAGCAGTTCAGCCTCTGTGGCGCTCCTGATCTTCTCCACACTCCCGAAGTGGCGCAGCAGGACCTTCTTTCTCTTCTCCCCGATGCCGGGGATGTCGTCCAGTTCGGAGCGCACGGCTTTTTTTGCGCGCAGCTGCCGGTGATAGGTGATGGCGAAGCGGTGCGCCTCATCACGCACCCGGGCGACGAGATGGGTGACCGAGCTCGTGGGATCGAGAATGACCGGCTCTTCCACGCCGGGAAGGAACACGCGCTCGAACTCCCGCTCCGATCCCTCCTCGCCGCTCCGGGCCTTGGCAAGGCCGATGATATCGGGCCCCTCAACCTGAAGTTCCTTCAGCGCGTCGAGTGCGGCATTGAGCTGGCCTTTGCCGCCGTCGATCAGGATCAGGTCCGGCAGCGCCCCTTCCTCTTTCGCTTTTATATATCTCCTGCTTATCACCTCGGACATGCTCGCGAAATCGTCCTGACCCTGGACGGTCCTGATCTTGAATCGCTTGTAATTCCTCTTGTCCGGCAGGTTGTTTTCGAACGACACCATGCTTGCTACCGCTTCCGCTCCCTGGATCTGCGATATGTCGAAGGCCTCTATTCTACGCGGCAGATTTCTGAGCCCCAGCTCCTCCTGAAGGCGCAGGAGGACCTTTTCCTTGCTCCGCCGCGACAGGAAATGTTCGCGGAGCGACTGGGCCGCGTTGTCCGTGGCCATCTGGACGAGTTCCCGCTTGCGGCCGCGCTGCGGAACATGGACATCGACCCTGCCGTCCCGCCGCTTTTCGGTGAGCCAGTTCCCGAAGACCTCGCGGTCCGGAACCTCCAAGGGAAGAAGGACCTCGGCAGGGACGATCATCTCCTTCGCATAAAACTGGTGCAGAAAGTCGGCGAGAATTTCCTCGTGAGCCAGACCGCGAACATCGTCGAAATAGAAATCCTTCCGTCCGAGCATCATGCCGTTCCTGATGAAGAGCACCTGGATGTCTGCAAGGCCCGCCTCGGAAGCGATGCCGACCACGTCCTGGTTCTCGAACCCCGGCGAGATGACCTTCTGCTTCTCGAAGGCCCCCTCGATCTTCGCGATCCGGTCACGCAGTTCCGCAGCGCGCTCGTACTCCAGCTTCTCCGATGCCTCTTCCATATGCTTCTTTAATATATCGAGGAGGTCGCGGTTCTTGCCTTCGAGGAACAACCTTACCTGGGACACGACCTCGGCATATGCAACGGCGTCAACCTCGCCGGTGCACGGCCCGAGGCATCGTCCGATCTGGAACTGAACGCAGGCGCGCTCCGGCTTCTTCCCCAGCTCTTTCCTGCATGAGGCAAGCGGAAAGGTCCTGCGGATCAGCGCAAGGGACTCCCACATGCCGCCTGCGGGGACGTAGGGGCCGTAATAAAGCGCCCCATCCTTTTTCAACCGCCGGACAACTTCGAGCCGGGGATATTCGGACCTGATGTCAAAACGAAGGTAAGGGTAGTTCTTGTCGTCTCGGAGGATGATGTTGTAGCGGGGCCGGTGCTTCTTGATGAGATTGGACTCCAGGACAAGGGCCTCGAGTTCGGTATGGGTCACGATGGTCTCGAGGTCCGCGATCTGGCGCACCATGATCTCGGTCTTCTCTCCCTTCGGCCCTTTCTGGAAATAGGAACTCACCCGGTTCGACAGCGAAACCGCCTTGCCGATGTAGATGATGTGGCCCCGGCTGTCTTTCATCATATAAACTCCCGGATCGTTCGGGAGGTTCTGGAGTTTTTCTTCGAGAGTCATTGCATGACTATTGTACCATGGAGAGGCCATGATGGTCATGGTTTTAAAACCTCTCTTTGGAAACCGCTGTTCAGCGTTTCCGTGGTGCTTACTATCTTATCCCTGCGCAGGAAACCGTTGTGGTAACTAAGTCCCCGGTTGGGTACTTTTACCTTGTATACCTGAGGTCTGATGCGGTAAAATTGTACAAAAGAAAAGATACGGATGTACGAGAGAGCCTCTAACAAATCCGGGGCCGCCCCGGGGGGAACGAGGGGCTCGGGAAAAACGTCTTGATTCAACTTTTTGCATTCGCAGTTGTCTAAGATTTAATAAAGGAGAAAATCGATTCCGGACGAAAGTAATACAAAGCACGGGAAACTGGACATTGGGACCCCGAAGCTGTAAACGTTGCATCATAAAGGGGGAATGAACTATGAAAAAGAGTCTTTATATTATCCTCGTGGTTTTGGTGGTGATTTTTGCGCTCGCTGTTCCCGTATTCGCGGATCACATTGGAATACGAGGGGGCATCTTTATCGGACCGGGGTGGGGCCCCGGTTGGGGTTGGGGTCCGGGATGGGGATGGGGTCCCGGATGGGGATGGGGCCCTGGGTGGGGCTATCCCTACGAACCGCGGCCGCCCGTGGTGATCCAGGAACAGGCGCCTGTTTATGATCAGCAGACTCAGCCGGCTGAGGAGTATTACTGGTACTATTGTCCGGATTCCAAGACGTACTATCCCTACGTTAAGCAATGCCCTGGTGGCTGGATGAAGGTTGTGCCTACGCCCAATCCTGCTCCGCCGCAGGGAAAGGAGTAAATCTGCCATGAAATCAAAATTCAGCATTCTGGCATTCGCGGCCATGCTTTTTGCAGGCGGATGTGCGACCCTTCCCACAGGGCCGAGCGTGATGGTTCTGCCGACCCAGGGAAAGCCATTTGAAGTGTTCCAGGCCGAGGACGCGGTCTGCAGATCGTGGGCCCGGCAGCAGATCGGGATGAGTCCTCAGGAAACGGCCAATCAAAGTGTCGCGTCAGGGGCCGCCATAGGGACGATCGTAGGCGCAGGGATCGGAGCGGTCATCGGCGCAGCGTCGGGTCATGCCGGCGAAGGCGCTGCAATCGGCGCCGGCACCGGGCTTCTGGTCGGGACTTCCGAGGGCGCGAACGCAGGTCATTATTACGGGTGGGAGGCGCAGCGCCGGTACGATATCGCATACCAGCAGTGCATGTATGCCAAGGGGAATGTGGTTCCCGGAGTGCGTGTCAGGCGTGTAGAGCGGCGGCTCCCGCCCCCGCCTCCTCCCGGCTATTACGATCCTTCGCCATCGGCGTATCCAGGGCAGTAAATGGATCTGAAGTAGATTTGTAAATGCAAGGAGGAACTCGAAACGAGTTCCTCCTTTTTTAATCCCTAGTTTGGGGTCACCCATTAAAAGGCACCGTCACCCATTCGATCCCTTCGACCCTTTTTGACCGTCAGCCTTTATGGCTTAAAAGCCCCTTAAACCGAAAAGCAATATAAATTTTAGACCAGCCACTATTAAAATACCATATCCTGTTACGATCAAAGTCTTTTTTGTCCACCTAGCATGTGCCTCACCATGAGTTTTAGCGATGCTTTCATTAAATCTTTTGTTCTTCGCTAAAAATATGAATGCAACCCCGATAAAAGCAAAAAAAATTAAAAATATGATTGACATGGTCATAATTCACACCTCCTAGATTCAAGATCTTCTGCGTCTGATGCTAAATCCAAAAAGTCTATTATCTGTTGAAGCAAGTCATGAAGGATATCCACATCTCGCGGATCACCGCTCCAGAAGGGAGACGAAGGGAGACGAATGGGGTCAGACATCAGAAACTAAGTTTTCTCCAGCTGCTTTGTTATTTTCACGACTTGTCCTGCTAATTTTGCGCGGTCCAGTTCGTAACCACTTATCGCTGCTCCATCCACGGAAAGATATGCCGCTATGTTCTTCACGGCATGGCCCATGTTTCGTGCCACAAGACTGAACACCTTTCGTGCTTTCGTCACTTTTCGGACGCGCGTCCTCGACCGCAACGCTTCTTTCTCGACACCTTCGCTGCGTGCTGCAGCCTCGGCAATGGCATCGAGGGGGAGCGACCTCTTTTTTGGAGATCCCTCCTCTTCCCGATCCGCAAGCACCCGATCGACGAAAGCATCGCTTCCCTGGACTCTCTGCTCCTTGACGGCATAGACTTCTCCTGATGTCAGATCCTGGGATTCCCGCATGAATTCCCGATACAAACGTTTCGTGCGCTGTCTTTTCTCCGAGAACATCCGCAGCACCTGGTCTGTATCGACAAGGCTTAAGGGATTTGATTTGCCCGTATAGGCATGATGACTGCTCCAGGGATAGCGGTCCAGTCGGTCGGCGATTTTAGCGCGGAGCGGATTCCTCTGGATATAGCGCAGCAACGCCAGCAAATAAGCGTCCTTTTCGCACAGGATTGCCTTGTAGCGTCCCTGGAACAGATGACCGACCGTACGGTACTTGTGGTTATAATAAAGGGTATAGCGTTGATTGAGGCTCTGGAGTATCTTGGACAGCGGCTTTGCCCGGGTCTCAATCAGAAGATGGACATGGTTCCCCATGAGAACGTAGGCGTGGAGATAGAACCCGTAACGGTTCTTGCAGATCGTAAGGAACTGGAGGTATTTTTGATAATCAGCGGTATCTTTAGAAATCTTCTGGCGCTGATTTCCACGGGTTATAACGTGATAGAATGCTCCCTCGTATTCGATGCGGGGTTTTCGCGCCATGACGGGAGATTATCAAAAGGGACAGAGGATATCAATAACTTAATTTCTAATGTCTGACCCCATTCGGTTCCTCTTGAGTGACGTTTGGCTTTATCGACTTAAACTTTGCCCAGTATTCTTCAGTATGCGTTTTACCAAATGAGAACAAGCCCTTAACTTTTTCAATCGACAAATAGATTATTAAGGAATTATCGTCTCCGCGAAAAAGTATTGCTGTAATGTTGGCGTGACCTGAGGTAGCTTCTCCTTTTGTTTCGATATTCTTTGTCTCGAAAATTACCCTGTCCGCCTTGCATGTCGGAACAGCATATGGCTCAATTTTTCCCTGATATGACAACCCCGAAGTTGAAAAAAAAGTAGCGTAAAATTCTGACTTTTCTCGTTGCTCTACAGCCACATGCGATATATTATTTCTCTCCCGACTGGGCACCAAAACATTGAGCATATCATCTAATGCATAGGGGAACCCTCGAAAATTCAAAGCCATTCCTGGTGCGCCTTCCCCCGAAAAGGAATACGTTCCCGCTACGTTGATACAATCAGTGCCTGTCGGAGCTTGTGCTAATCGCCAAATCTCCGGCGGACGTACACTCCCCTCAATTGCGTAAGTTCTAGATGTAGATGTTAATAATAAGAAAAAAGCTACAAGAATTTTCATCATAGCAAGATATCCTCTTTAGCCGTTAAAGGCATAAGATTACTTAAACATTATTGGATACATATAACTCGGGGTAACAGACGCAGCCGCGAATGGTGTTGCAAGTAAAACATTACCCCAATTCAATACAGCCCCTACAGCGGCTTTGATCCCTGTGTAGTTATATGCATTTCCAGTGTTGGGATTATACCAATACCGAGAATTAAGGTAATCATGAGGACCTGCGTAAACCTCAAGGAGGTGATCCTCCATAGAACCTGGTGCATATGGAACTCCAAACAACTTACCTGGTCCACCTTGGAGACAACCCAACTTAGAACATTCTTGCTGTCGAGGTAAAAGATCTTCAACCCAGCGGCCGCCTGCCAGCTTAAATAGATCGCCAAAAAGACCGTCACTTACACCATGCCAGTTTCTATCATCTTGTAATGATGATATTATCATCTGCTCACGCATATATAGCGCAGCATTAGCTAAGCCTGAGACTGCTCCGGCAGTGATGAAACCCGTTTCAAATCTGCCGCCGGAGGCCTCACTTAGGAAGCCACCTGCAGCTGCAGATGTGACCGTTTTGCCAAAACCATTCATCTCGGATTTTCCTATTCCTGAGAAGACAGCACCGCCTATAGCACCCCACAGCGCTGCTTGCCCCAAATTTCCGCCATTCAGAGCTGCGCTGACCGAACCAGACATAGCGCCGCCTAAAGCTCCGCCCCCTATGCCCCCTATTGAATTCGCTACTAAACCGTATCCCCAGCTGCCTACTAGACCGGAAACCGCACCTGTACCGGCCCCTCGGACCATAGCATCGGCATTCCAATCACTCTGGGCACCAGCACTTACAGCACCAATAGCGAGACCTATGATAATTGGCGCCATTAAAAAATGCCCTTCAGGATCAACATACCTCAGCGGATTATTCTGTACATAGCTATAACGATTAAACGCCTGCGGATTTCGCGGATCAGGTACTATCGTATCCGCGCTGATGAACCTCCCCATCACCGGATTATAATACCGCGCGTTGTAATAGTAAAGCGAGGTCTCAGCATCAAACTCCTGCGATGTATATTTGTAGGATGTTGGGTCGCCTCCATTCAAGGGGACGTAATCCTGCCGCGTTTCTCCAAAGGGGAAGTACTGAATATTTTCGGTAACTGAACCAGTTGCATTAGTTACAATGCTGGTACTACCGAGATGGTCGGGATGAAAGTAAATTATATTGTCCGTGCCCGCCACCTTTTGTGCAATCCTGGTACTGCCTGCAAAAATATTTTGCATGCACTCTTCTGCGTTGCAAGTATAGAGTTTGCCGATATATATCTGCGTATAGCCAGACTTGGTTTTTGCTACTCTGGCGCCGGCACCGTCGTATGTGAAATTTGTCGAAACGTTATTTATCGTCATTGAGGTCGGCATGTTGTCTGTGTTGTAGTTGATTGTCCTCATGCCGTCAGAAGTCATGTTTCCTCTGGAATCGTACCCATAAATAATCCCCTCTGAGGCCGACACGGCGTGGGGACGTGTATTACCATCGGTAAGATGAGAATATGTCACAACCTCGTCATAGTTATGATCAGGTTGATGCTCTCGCGTCGCATTATCTGTTATGGTCGTAACATTACCCACATCGTCATAACCATAGGTAAGGTCAAGTAGAGCCGGCTGGCCGCTCTTGCCGGTTACTATGGAATTGAGACGACTATTGCTCAACGTATATGTGTAATCCGTTACTAAGCCGTTTGCGAATGCGACATTCCTCGGCTGACTGAGAGCGGTGTAGTCAGTATAGGCTGCGTAAACGCTGCTTGTGCTTTGACTGAATACTTGGTAAAGATTACCGCCCGTATCATAGGAATATTGAACAATATCGTTATTCGGATCATTATCCGTATCCGGATAAGTCAATTTTTTCAGTCTGCCAAGGTCATCGTACTCGTACTGAATTGTGTAATTGTTATTATTTAAATTTTGCGTGACCGTTTTGGTCCTGCCCATGGCATCGTAATAATACTTCGTGAACCCCGATCCATCTGCCATTGTTGTCAATCTTCCTTTGGAATTCTCCGTCTCGTCGTAGGAATAGATCACGTCGCTCATTAAAGAATCGGCATAATCTTTACGCGTTACCCTGTTGAGCGCATCATAGTAAAACGTGATCTTCTTTGCCTCGCCGTCTGGATCGGTCTGAGTCAACAAATTACCATTCGGATAGTAAGTATAGGTCCAGTACCCCATATCAGGATCCTGCATTGATCTTTTTCTTCCCAAGCTGTCATATGTCATTATGCTGTGATTGTTGGACGCATCGATAACGGTGGTTAAGTTTCCCATTTCACTATATTGATATATCGTGGTTGCGTAGATTGTTCCGTCGGTTGTCGAACATGAGGCATAAGTGTCCCTGTATTCCTCCACTTGTATAAGACGCCCAAGGGAATCCCGCCGTTCAACTTTCTTATGTCCGTTTGCGTCAATTCCCGCGCTCACGCCGGTGTCATAACATGTCTTGATTTTAGTCTGGTCGGAATTTGTAACCTCCGTAACCCGGCCTTGCGCATCATACTTGTAGGTAATATAGCGTGCCCCATCTGAAGAGTCGTTCTCAAAATGCGGCAGGGATGTTTCATTAACCGTACCCGTGGCATTGTATACCGTGTCCGTCACAATTATCTTATTACTCGGTCCATCCGTCTTCTTAAGGTACGTCCGTCCCAGCCCGTCGAAATAGGTCAAGGAAACTAGGCCCCCGTTGTTATCCTGTGTGTTGGTGTCCTTACTGGTTCGCTTGATGTGTTGATTAACCGGATCTCCGAAGTTGTTGTATTCCCAGCTCGTCCAGGACCCATCGGGTGTGGTTACACTGGATTTTCGTCCAAGAGAATCATATACCATTGTCGTAATTTGAAGGTTCGGGTCTATAACGCTCTTCACCTGACCGTATAGCCCATTGTCAGCGGGGACATCATCCACGCCGTAATACTCCGTGATCGTCTGGTGACCAAGCGGATTTGTCGCAACTCTCGGGAACGTAAACGTACCATCATAAGACACAGTTGACGGGGTGTTTTCATTTGCATCGCGGGTACAGGAAACGTTGCCATATTCGTCATATGCCATAAGTGTTTCCGGACTATCGCCCATGTTATTCCACTTGACGACGCTTGTAAGATTGCCCTTTGTCGGATCCGTATAATGGGGATATGAAGTGCAGTTCGTGCCGCCATCATAATAATATTCAACACCGGAGATTTTAGTGCCTGTTGCGCCGCTGAAAATATTTTCGGTTAAGGGCAAGCCCACGATCCAATCACTATCATTACTAGTGAATGATCTTTGCACGAAGCGATAAGGCGTCGAATTCGTTGCAACATCATAGAAGTTCTCCAGGGTCGCATTGCCATAGCTGTCATAGCTATAGGTCATTCTGGTATGAATGCCGCAAGCGCCGTTACAGACGTACGAATCGACCTGAAAAGGCGGATTGAAATAGGGCTCCGAGGAATCTTCGGAGTAGGCTGTTGTTACTTCTGAAAGTTTGGTGCCCTGTTCGTTAGTTACTATTGTGCGGTAAGGCTTCCCTTTCATATACCCTTCTATGCCAAGGGGGTCATCCACGTCAACAACTGCCGTCTCGTTTCCTTGATGAAACCAGGTTTTGGTTATCAGCTGTTCATTCTGTGGACCGGCCGGCCCGGTCATTTCAACTGAATTGAACCCCCGGAGCTCACTTGAGCCGATATGAAAAAATCCACCTGAATATGAATAGCGGGTTGTCGATGAAGTCCCATCGCAAGATGGATTATCACAAGCCTTAACAACGCTGACGGTCTGCAAGATAAAGGGAAGAGAGAGATTGTCGTAGTAGTCCGATGACCTGTATACAATATCGAATGATCCTGCAAAGGGGGTGACGATATTCTTGACAAGATCAGGTTCCACACCGGAGGATAAATACATGTCCACCGGTTGGGAATTGCCAAATGAGCTAACACGAACTATATCGGCCAGACGATCTCCGTTAAAATTTCCGATCTTGAGCCTCATGGCGTCAAGCCCATCCCCAAATGCTGTAGGCAATGTCGGTCCATAAAAGGGTGTACTGAGGAACCCGTGCCCGGTCGAATAATAGATCGCTAGCGGAGCGTCGCTGCTTTGTCCCTCTAAGTGTGCGATATCGCTCATCCCGTCGCCGTTGAAGTCAGCTATCAACACTCGTGTAATGCCATCCACATAGGCACCGCCGAAGTAGGAACTCACGGTAAAAGCAGGCCCTGCAATAGGGGCGGCAAAACCAAAACCTTTCGACAGATAGATGGTCATCGCTTCAGTCGTGTCCCAACCGTTCACAATTGCGATATCGACTTTACCGTCGCCGTTAAAATCACCGATCTTTACTCTTGAGATATCATATGAAGCTCGCGGTGGAAGCGTATTATACACAGTCACTGGAGGCCCTGGAAACGCGGCAGTGAATCCGGGTGTATTAGCGTTAGCATAATAGATGCTCATCGCATGTGCCGTCGAATCGTAACCATTTATATAGGCGACATCATCCTTCCCGTCACCATTGAAATCTGCAATGATAACGCGGGAGATGTCCAGCAACGCGCCCTCATTGTCGTTAGTGACCCCCAGTGAAGGACCCGAAACCGGCGACTGAGTAAAACCAATGCCATTTGTATTTGCATAATAAACAATCAATTCCGAAGGGTTGCCTGAACCCCATCCCGGGATTCGGGCGATATCAGTCTTGCCGTCGCCGTTGAAATCGCCGAGTTTTATTCTTGCCACATCGACGGCAGCGCCGCTAGAATCGTTGATCACCCAAACTGGAGGGCCATAAACTGCAGGTTCTACAAATCCTCTTCCATCAGATCTTGCGTAATAGATGCTCATGTAATCTGTCGTACCCTGGCTGTTAATTCTGGCAATATCTGTCTTACCGTCTCCGTTGAAGTCTCCGACAATGACCCTTGCGATATCTACTCCGCCCCATTCGAAATTTCCATTTACACTCATTGACGGCCCCGATACCAGATCATACCCGGTACCGTCCGGCTTTGTATAGTATATAGTCATCGGCGGAGCAGAACTCCATCCGTCTATCCATGCAAAATCAGTCAATCCGTCGCCATTAAAATCGCCGATCCGTAGCCTGGCAAGATCAAATTTGGCATAAAAATCGCTTCCTCCCAAGGACAGCGGCGGCCCTTGCCTATTAATGCCGTAACCGGAGATATTGCTGTTATTTTGGATAAAACTGTATGCGGGAAGTTTACTCGCCGATGATGCGTTCGTGATTTCTCCGGCATTAACATTTGCATCCGCACCAAACTGTTGAACGCTGGACAGGAGGGATCTTCCTGTTACCGTGCTTCCCAGAGGAGCATAGTCCAGTTTATATGTCCGCAGCCGCGTCCCACCACCCCACACATCGACAGTTTTAAGCCGGTACGCTGTTTCTACATAAAAATTTGTGGCATACGTTCCTGGCGCATCAAGACGTTCTTCCCAGTAAAATTTTACGAGATTCAAAGTCTTTCCCGGAGCCGATGAAGTGCTGTGGGTGTAGTCAATATAGTCAATATAAAGCTGGTTCTGGTGTCTCCAATAATGAAACTCCACGGAATTCCCACTGGTGTCAACGAATTGGTCAAGGCACCATCTGAAAACTTTGCTTGAGTCATCTGGGTCAAACTGTCGGTTGGTCTGGCCGAAATAATATTTCCTTCCGACTTTATCTGTCACTTCCCAGCTATTGGCGTTCTTCTTAATGCGCAAAAAAGAACCTTCGATCTTTGCTTGATATATGTTGCTGCCTATGTTGACAAGCTCTATGGATGACCCCGCCAGTCGGAGAACATAGTCATCGGCAAGATAGTCAACGCCATCACGAGTGCTCCTCTCTATTGCACCAATGTCCAGATCCCAGCCGACGCCGAGCCATCCATTGCCGCTGCTGCTTCTGTATGTCAGTGCTAGATTCGGTTGCATACCCTTGCGCCCAGGAGCAACTTCGATGGGGATACTGTAGCTCATTGTGCCGGTGAAGAGGTCCGGGGACACAGTCCCGCTGCCGCCCATTTCATCCCCTCCGCCACCACCAGATCCCTGCGATTTCAGTACCGCACGACCTGGACCCGCTTTGCTGCTGGTTCCCGCTTGACTCGTGAGAGCGAATATCAACGTCGTCAACACGCAGAATACAAGTAAGCATTCAAACTTACCCAGTTTATTCATATTCATTAACCCTCCCGAAGTCATCACGGTGTCTTGGAGCTTACGGCATAGTAAAGCGGAGGCATCCTGTCCATAAAACCCTGAAATTCAGCTTTCACTGATAACGGTTTAGCTGTCGCTTTACTGCTCTATCACAAAATCTTTTATCGTCGTATATCCGGAAGTTGTTGTTACCTTACCTTTCAAATTCGTCGATCCGGTCTTTGTGCCTGAATAATTGCAATCATATCCACCGTCGAACGTTACGGTTACATTAGAGCTCAGCGTGAGTATCTTCTACGAGCGTTACTGCTTGGCTTTTGATTGTCGCCCCGCTTCCTGCAGCAATAGAATTATATGCTGCTTGAAGGCTCGTATAGGGCGTACTGCCGATCTTTACCGACGGGTTCGAACAGGGTTGGAATATTGCGCTGACAGTCGTGTCTGCAGTGACGCTTAACACACAAGAACCTGTTCCGCTGCATCCGCCACCTGACCATCCGGAAAATAAAGAGCTGCCTGATGGAGCTTCGGTTAAAGTTATTGATGTGCCTTCGCTGAATTTATCCGAGCATGCGCCTCCGCAATCGATTCGCTGCGGCGTACTTGTGACCCTGCCCGTACCGGTGCCTGATTTTACTATCGTGAGGATGTGGGGTTTGAACAGCTTCTTTTTTGTTATACGATTGCCCAGCTTGTCATATTCGAAGATCAAGGTCGTACCGTCCGAATAGGTTGACTGTATAAGCCGGTTGAGCTCATCATATGTATGTATCACCGTCTCGGCGGCATGAATAGCCGAAGAGCCGGTCAATATCATGCATGCAACAATGATAATCGACAAGATGCGTGGGGGATTTTGTTTACCCAGCATGGTTCCCTCCAAAGGTAGAACATGAACTTTTTTACTTCGACTGCACAACGCGCGTTGAGCATACAGAGGTTCTTCTGCAGATCAAAAGACTATCCGAGTTGTCTCATTTACCCACTATCATTTTTTTCAACTGTTCGATTTCTTTCTGCTGCTCCTTGATCGCCTCAATCAATACCGGAATAATCTCCATGTACGCCACGGATTTTGACCCATCAGGGGCCGTTAAGACCACGTCGGGCAGCACCTTCTCCATTTCCTGAGCGATCACGCCGTAATGCCTGCCCTCGGGAAAATTATTTTCCTTGAACTCGTCTCTTCTCCAATTGAAAGTCACACCCTCCATGCTCAACACCTTGGTCAACGGCGATTCTATGCTCTTAATATTGTCCTTAAATTTTCGTCAGATGGCGGAGTAACGTTGACAGCACGAATGTACTCCTGCGACATCCAGCTTAAATATCGGATTTATTCCGATTCCAACCTACCATACTCATAACAAACAGATTCGCTCGTATACGCACATCTCCGGTAGGACCATCACCGGTATAACTAAATCATCAGTTGCCGCCTGATGCGGTCCCGCCACCGTTAAGATAAGCCTAGCTAAACTGCCGCGAATATATGGGCGACCTGTGGCTGCGATATTATTTCCGGAACCATTAACAAATGGCGCTTCCGATTGCACTGGCAGGATTGCCGCCGATGTCTAAGCTGGCTTGCGGCGATGTTGTGCCAATACCAACTTTCCCGCTCACAGTCAGATTTGTAGCAATGCCGGCATTCCCATTCACAGTAAGATCGCCATTCGCCGCATAAAGATCAGCGGCGTGCATCATCAACAGGCTGATAACAAATGACATGATTATTTTCTTCATATTTTCCCTCCTTGAGTTTCAAAAAATTTTTTCCAACAGTCGCAGCAGACAACGATGCAACTCGTAAACTCGTAAAAAATACGATGCAGGCTAAAGACAGACTTATTATTTTCTGCGGAATGATTTACTGCGAAAGAAAAATCAGACAGAGATGTTTTGGTGCGAGGACATTGATATCATACCTAGGTATGATGGGTCAACAACAATAATGGGGTATTTTTAGGGTAGTAAATTTATAATTAGACCTCAGAATGTTGCAGCAAATTTCACGTAAACAGTCAGTCAATTGATTAAGCGGGAATTTTTCTTTGTATGATTTTTCCTGCAGGAGAAGGTGGGGTAAGGACGCATTTACGAATAACGTGTTTATTTGCAGATGGGTCTCGTAAAAAAGTTGAACTTTACGCCTTTGACGTCACTACGGCTTGAGCAGCTTGCCCCGACTTGCTCGGGGGAATCTTTCCTATTCAATACATTATTCGGCAATATGATTCCCCCCGGTTTCAAGCATGCCGGGCAGGCTTAGAATCACGCGGGAATGACGACTTTATAGAAACTACACATGTAACCTCGAATAAATCTTCCTAACGACAAGTCGCTCAAGCCGCGCCAGCCTCGACCTTCCTGGGAATACTGACGGTCACAAGGCACCCGTTGCCGTACGTTGACTGCACTTCAATCGTTCCTCCACTTGCGTCCACCAAGGCCTTCGCGATGGTCAACCCCAGACCGATGCCGCTTCCCGATGCGCGATAGAATCGCTCGAAGATATGGGGCATGTCCTTCCGTTTGATCCCCCGCCCCGTGTCCTTGACTGCCAATCGTACCTGATCGCCCTCAACAACAGCATTCACGGTCACCGTCCCATTCTGCTTGATGGACTTAGCAGCATTTTCCAGGAGGTTCGTCATGATCGTGGCCAGACAATCAGGATCAGCGGATAGCGTGAGCGCTTGTTCGCATTCCAGATTAAAGGCAATATTTTTTTCATGGATTGATCCGCGGACCTTGTCCATTACCTCCGTTAGATGATGCGCAAGCTTGATCGGCTGTCTGCTGAGCGCGCGGCCGAGCGCCTCGGCCCTGGCCAGCTCATCAAGCCCTGCGATGATCCTTTTGATCCGGTCCTCTTCGCCGGCGAGGGGCTGCACCTCATCATCGGCATCTGAAGGCTCGTCCGGTTCAGTATTCTGTTCTTCTTCGACAGCGGGAATGCTCGATACAGATATGTTCTGTGGTGGAATTTCTTCTGTCAACGCCAGGTCTGTCCGTGGAGTCCGACGAAGCCGCAGTTTCTTTATGCTGCATTGCGCCTTTTTTCGATGCGGTTTGAACAGTTCTCGCCGCTCCCTGAACCGGTTTCCGCACGAGAAAAAAGCCCGATGCCAGCGCCAGCCCTGCGATCAAGACTGCCCATGCAGCGATTATGACTTGCCCAGCGTTTTACAAAGCGATCTTCCCTGCCCGTGTTCGGGAAGGCGACGGAAAGGCTGCCGATGTTCTCCTTGCCCCATAACGAGAGGCATGAGCTGTTCGTCGATGCTTTGCTCAGACCTGATCGGCAAGCTGTCGCAACGACCCGACGCCTTCCTCTCCGGAGGCAGCATCGACAGGGCCTTGTCCGTGTTCATTACCGTCCCGCTCGACGCGTCTTTCACCGTGACGCGCATCCCCAGCATCAGCGCCTGGACTGCGGCCGCTGCCGTGTCTTCCCGGTTCCACGCCCGGGACCGTTCATACGAGCCTTCCAGGTCCGATGCGATCAGCCGCACTGAGCCCCTGCGCTCCTCTTCAAGAGATTTCCTGAAGTCTCCGACTATCGCGGTTTTCAGAAAATAACCCGTGACCACTGCACTACAAAGAACGCACAGGAGAAGGAGAAAATTCCTTCTCGGGCTGCTCACCATCTTGACCTCCGGTAAATGCAGGACGATAACGCCGATGAATTAAAGGCGGTGTGCATTATCGACTAAATTCGGGCAACTTTCAATGAAAAACGTGCAGCAGGGACTCCATGCTCACAGAGGCAGATGGAACCACAGATCAACACAGATTAACACAGATACATGAAGAGTCAGTGTCTCTTTGATTCAAATACGGGTTCATCCGTGTTTATCCGTGCTCATCCGTGGTTACAATGCTTTTCCCCCGGTTCATCAGTAAACATCACGGCAGAACGATCTTGTCCCATGCAAGCGCAGCAAGCACGGCAGCGAAAACAGGATCGAACGGAGCCTGAATGCGGACCCGTTGGCCGGAACGAGGGTGCTCAAAAGCGATATCGTGGGCATGCAGCAGCAGCCGTCGGCATTCGAACCGGGTCCGGAAAAAGTCATTCTGCTTCCCGTCTCCATAGGTCGTATCGCCGACTATGGGGTGAAAAACGTGCTTCATATGACGCCGTATCTGGTGATTGCGCCCGGTCAGGGGTACCGCGTGAATGAAAGAATAGCGCGCCGTTTCGTAGCGCCCCACCGGATAAGGCAGCTCCACGGTCGCAAGACGCCGGTATTCCGTAACTGCCTGCTGCGCCGGCTTGTCCTGATCCGCCCGCTGATCGGTCATCCTGTCCTGTTGTTCCTTAAGGGGATGATCGATACGTTCAGCATCCTTTGCGTAACCCCGCACAACGGCGAGATAGGATTTGGACACCTTCCTGTCGGTAAAGGATTGAGTCATGATTTTGGCCATCTCCTTGCTCAACGCGAACACCAGCACGCCTGATGTGGCCTTATCGAGACGGTGGAGCGGATAGACCCACTGCCCCAGCTGGTCACGGACGATCTGCATGGCATACTCTGTTTCCCTGCGGTCGACATTACTGCGATGGACCAGCAGGCCCGAGGGCTTGTTGACAGCGACCAGATATTCGTCCACGTACAGTATGGGTAGCGATTTCATTCCTTAAGAACGTCCTTTTGGTAACTAGCGAATCAAACTTTTTCTAGCTGCATTAATATTTTAAGATCTACTTTGCGCCTTTGCGGCTTTGCGCGAAACGCATTGCTTCTTACATTGATGAGATTTTTTGCCGATCAGCACGACATCGTCCTCCGGAAACGTCAGGTCGCCATCCCAGCGCCGGGCCATCCATTCAAAGGTTTGTCGCGAGAAAAACCGGATATGGGTTAGGTCGTTCTTGTAATGCCACTGACTGAATGCATCCGGCGCCACAGCAAATTTCGTCATGATGCCGAGCGTCCCTCCCGGTTTGAGACATTGCCACAGCCGGTCCGACTCGAAGCCCGGGATCGCGCAGATGTTCCACGACTTCCGTGGCGGTTATAAAATCGTATTGCTTCCCCAGGGCATCATGGATCAGGCTCGTAGAAATGATCGAAGATCGTCATGGAATAGCCGGCAGCTTCGAACATCAGGGAAAGCGTAGGCGCGGGACCTGAGCCGAAATCAAGGCCACAGCTGCCCGGCTGCAGGCGCTGCTGCAGGGGGAGAAACAGGCGGCTCAAGAAATTTCGATATCCCTCGTCAAGAGGAGAATTCCGGTGCAGATCATACCTCTTCCGTTCATCGTCAGGGGACAGAAACTGCCGGGAAGGAACAAACACGAGGCTGCACACGCGGCACTGCAGATAGAGCCTTCGTTGGTCGCGGCTGAATTCATGCGTCCTATCGGATCCACATAAAGGGCAGTCGCTCTGTGCTGTATCTATTGCCATAGAAGGTGTTAACTGTACCACAATTCCCGCAGCTGTTCAATCAGGGACACCTCGGGAGAGGAGAGTGACTGCAGTATTGGAAAAGAAAAAGAGAAAAGCCCGGATGGATGGCCCTATTGACACTCCCTGTAGCAAGCTGCAGGGAATGCGCTCACTCCAGAATTCATCACATTCCGCATTTCGACCTGCCCCGCGTTTACGAGTGCGGGTGCACGGAGTGCGCGGGAATTCCGCATTGCCATCACTCCACCTTCACTCCTTCCGCCATCTCCCGCTGACGGAGCGACCTGATCTTGTCCCGCAGCTCGGCGGCAGTTTCGAAATCCAGCTCCTTTGCCGCTGCCCGCATCTGCTTTTCGAGCGAGGCGATGAACCGCGGGATGTCCACCGTCGGCACGTACTGTCCCGCCTCCTCGGCCGCGATGGGCACGGTGAAGTAATCCTGCTCGTACACGGTCCTGAGCGTGGCCTGAATGTTCTTCTTGATGGACACGGGCGTGATGTTGTTCTTTTTGTTGTACTCTTCCTGCACCGTTCTCCGCCGGTTCGTCTCGCTGATCGCCTTGCGCATGGAGTCGGTTATGACGTCGGCGTACAGGACGACTTCGCCGTTCACGTGCCTGGCTGCGCGGCCCATGGTCTGGATGAGCGAGCGCGCGGAGCGCAGGAACCCCTCCTTGTCCGCGTCCAGGATCGCAACAAGCGAAACCTCGGGAATGTCCAGCCCCTCACGCAGAAGGTTGATGCCGATCAGGACGTCGTACTTGCCCATGCGCAGATCGCGGATGATGTCCACCCGTTCGAGCGTATCGATGTCGGAATGGAGGTACGCCACTTTCACGTTCAGCTCTTTGTAATGCTCGGTCAGGTCCTCGGCCATCCGCTTGGTGAGCGTGGTGACCAGCACCCGTTCCCGGGTTTCGGCGCGCTTGCGGACCTCGTTCAGAAGATCGTCCACCTGGCCCTTGACCGGCCTGATCGAGATCTTCGGGTCCGTGAGCCCCGTGGGCCTGATCACCTGCTCGATGATCCTGCCTTTGCTTTTCTCGACCTCGAAATCCGCCGGCGTCGCGGACACGTACACGGTCTGATGGATGCGCGCCGCGAATTCCTCGAAGTTCAGCGGCCGGTTGTCGAGCGCCGAGGGCAGCCGGAACCCGAACTCCACGAGCGTCTGCTTCCTCGCCCGGTCCCCGTTGTACATGCCGCCTATCTGCGGGATCGTGGCGTGCGATTCGTCCACGATGAGGAGAAAGTCCCTGGGAAAATAGTCGAGGAGCGTGGGCGGCGGCTCGCCCGGCGCCCTTCCCGAAAGATGGCGCGAATAGTTCTCGATGCCGTGGCAGTAGCCCATCTCCTGGATCATCTCGAGGTCGAACAGGGTCCGCTGCTCGATGCGCTGCGCCTCGATCAGCTTGTTCATCTTCCGGAAGGACTGGATGCGCTCCCGGAGCTCCTCGTGAATGCCGTCGATGGCCGACTTCATGCGCGATTCGGGGATCACGTAATGGCTGCCCGGGTAGACGGCGACCTTCTCAAGCTTGTTGAGCGGAGTTCCCAGAAGCGGATCGAACTCGTTGATCGCGTCGATCTCGTCGCCGAACATCTCGACGCGGATCGCCGTGTTCTCGTAGGATGCAGGAAAGATCTCGACCACGTCGCCGCGCACCCGGAACGTTCCCCGCTGGAAGTCGAAATCGTTCCGGGAATACTGGATGTCGACCAGCTTCCGGAGCATGTCGTTCCGCTCGATGTGCTGCCCCTTCTCGAGGAACAGCAGCATGCCGTGGTACGCCTCCGGCGAGCCGAGGCCGTAGATGCAGGAAACGGAAGCCACGACGATCACGTCGTTCCGCTCAAAGAGCGCATTTGTCGCCGAGTGGCGCATGCGGTCGATCTGCTCGTTGATGGACGAGTCCTTCTCGATGTACGTGTCCGTCGTCGGCAGATAGGCCTCGGGCTGGTAGTAGTCGTAGTAGGAGACGAAGTACTCGACCGCGTTTTCCGGGAACAGCTCCTTGAACTCGTTGTAGAGCTGGGCCGCAAGCGTCTTGTTGTGCGCGATCACGAGCGTCGGTCTCTGCACCTGCGCGACCACATTCGCCATGGTAAAGGTCTTGCCCGAACCCGTCACGCCCAGGAGCACCTGGTCGGGCAGTCCCTTCACGACGCCCTCCGAAAGCTTCTCAATGGCCTGCGGCTGGTCGCCTGTGGGTTTAAAATCCGATTTTATCTTGAATTGAGGCATAGAATGATATTACCCCAGAAGAGGGAACGGGTCAATGAGGCGAATCCGTCCGAAGCAGCGCGGTCCGGCCCGCGGGCCGCACCCGGACAAGGGTATTTTAAGGGGATGTCGGTAAACGGACAACTGTCTAACGGTTTGATTATGCTCGCGATGGCCAAGAATTCATCAACGCGTCATTTTCATCGACGAGAAAAGGCTATTGACAACGTCTTTTCCGCGGGCTATTATTCGCGCTCGGAATTGCACGAAGGCCGTCAGGACGACAATCACTTTTTTCCGGAATTACCATCATGAGGAGGGAGTACATGAAGAAGCACGTCATCAGCATCATATCAACAGTCATCGTTCATCATCGCCGCTCCGGCTCTCGTCCGGGCATTGACGCCCGTTTCCCGGTGCGCGGACGAAAACACGGTCTGCCGTGAATTTGAAAAACTCGCCGGCGAGCAGCAGCCGGAAAAGATCATCGAGCGATATGAGGCCTCGCCTGCAGCCGCGTACGATGATGCCGCCCGCCGCCTCATTGCCGACGCTTATCTCGCCGCTGCGTCGCAGGAGAATATCTCCCCGGAGAAGGAAGAGCAGTGCTACCGCAAGGCGCTCGAGTTGAAGCACTACATCGCCTACATGGGACTCTACTTCTTTTACGCCCAGAAGGACGAGGAAAAAGCGCTTGGGTTCCTGAGGGAGTATGTCAAGACCGGGCCGCAGGACACCGTGCCCTATGTGATCCTCGGCGAAGCGGAGCTGATGAAAAATAATTACGAGCTTTCGAACACCTATCTGCGCGAAGGGAAAAAGGTCGCCCACGCCTACTCGCCCCGCGTCGACTGGCTGCTGTTCGAGGCCAACTACCTGATGAAGAACTATCAGTTCGCAAAGGACATGTTCGAGAGCGCGGTGACCAGGGGAAAGTTCGACAACGAGATCCGGGCGCTCTTATCGGACCCCCGCTTCAGCGACATCGTGAAGCGGCCCGAATTCGAGAAATACAAGGACCTTTTCAAAACGACACCATCGCATTCCTGATATCGAAGCGGTCATCCCAGCGCCGGGTCGAACGATCCCGGCGCTTAAATTTCGTAAAAAAACGGCGCCTTTCCGTCCTTACCGGAACCCCTCAGCTCTTCCAATCTCTGACAAGCTGCAATCAATCGCAATACGTCTTATAGGACCTCTAAGTCGTATACCGTGGGCACATTTTACTTTATTGATGAAAGGCAAATCACCACCGAGAGGGCATGAGTGCATTTCTGATCGTGAGCCACTTTCGTTCTCTCGGGGAAAGCAATTCGGGACAGAAGAGATTTTTCATCTTGATGAGCGAGAGAAGATCGGCGATGCCGATGAGACGGGTCAGGCAGGCACCTATGAACGGGAGGCTGCCCGGATGGAGGGCCGAAGCAAGGTCCACGACATGGACCTTGCCCTCAACCAGGAGGATGTTCGATCTTCGATGAAGATCAAGGTGGACCCATCCCCGGGCGTGCAGATCGTTCACGATTCGCTCGAACTGGCCGATGATGTCCTGCCCGATCTCACCCGGCCGGACGCTGCCAAGGTCCCTTCCCTCGAGATATTCCACGGCGATGGCAAAGGGTGAGAGCCTCCTGAACCGTGACGGCAGACCTTCCATTTCGGAGAGGGCGGCGTAGGCCCGCGCTTCCCGGGCGACCACGATGCGTCCCACGAGATTGCGTTCCCAGAATCCCTTCCCGCAGTAGTCCTTGACCACGAACCGGTCCGTGCCGATACGCGTGATGAACACGTCGGCCTTGTAAAGGCCCCCCGTGATCAGGACCTTCTCGACGTTCGCACGTGCTTCCTCGTATGTGAAATCGGTCTGCATATGATCCGATAGCATCCAAGCCACGAAAGAATCAGCCTAGACGGCAGTGGAACCACAGATTAACACAGATGACAAGCACGAGCGGGCCCGGACTTTTTTGAGCTACCCAGTCAGGGCTCTGACCGAATGTTCCAATCAATCCGTGTCCATCAGTGTTCATCTGTGGTTAAAAACCGTTATTTTTACCCGGCATAGTCCCGCAGGAACTGCGTGAGCAGCCTCACGCCGATGCCGGTCGCGCCTTTCGGCGTGTAGGGCCGGTCCTTGTCGGTCCACGCCATCGCGGCGATGTCGAGGTGCACCCAGGGATATTTCTCCACGAACTTGGACAGAAGCGCCGCGGCCGTTATGACCGACCCGTCCCTCCCCCCCGTGTTCTTCATGTCCGCTATGTCGCTCTTGATGAGGTCGTAATACCCTTCCCAGAGCGGGAGCTCCCACACCCGTTCGCCGGTTTTGTCTCCGGCCTCGCGGAGCCTCTGCTTGAGCTTCTCGTCCGTGCCTACCATTCCCGCGGCCTCCTGGCCGAGTGCGACCCTGCAGGCGCCGGTAAGCGTGGCGATATCCACGATCACGGCGGGTTTATAGGAGCAGGCATAGGCGAGGGCGTCGGCGAGGATGAGCCTTCCCTCGGCGTCGGTATTGATGATCTCGATGGTCTGGCCCGAGAGGGTCCGGAGAACGTCGCCGGGCTTGTAGGCGCGTCCGCCCGGCATGTTCTCCGTTGCCGGCAGAAGCCCCACGATGTTCAGCGGCAGCTTGAGCGCGGCGGCCGTCCGTATGGCGCCGAGCACGGCGGCGCCGCCGGCCATGTCGTCCTTCATTTTATCCATGTTCTCGGCGGGTTTGATCGAGATGCCGCCGGAATCGAAGGTGATCGTCTTGCCGACCAGGGCGATGAAGGGCTTCTTCCCGCCGCTCCGGTACTCGACGACGATGAACTTCGGCGGCTGCGCGCTTCCCGATGCAACGGCGAGGAGGGCGCCCATGCCGAGCTTCTGCATCTGCGGCCGTTCGAGCACCCGGATGCGCAAGCCGGACTGCCGGGCGATCGCGCGGGCCTTCGCGGCTATGATCGTAGGCGTCATGTCCGTTGGCGGCGCGTTGACCATGTCGCGCGCCATCATGGCGGACGTGGCTATCGCCTCTCCCGCTCGTGCGCCCTTCTGAAGACCCCGGACAGAGGATGGGGGATCCGGCAAGAAGCGTGATCTTGCTGACCTCTTTCTTCCGCTCTGCTTCGTCATTGGTTTTATACCGCAAAAAACGATACAACCCGAGCACTGCGCCTTCGGTCGCGGCCTGCCCTGCGGCCTCGGGATCCGGTCCGATGCCGTCAAGCGACAGGACGATGTCGCGGGCGCCGGCGGAACGCAGGGCCGAAGCCGCCTTGCCCGATGCGTGGCGGACGCGGTCGGGCGTCAGATCAACGCGTTTTCCGAGGCCGGCAAGAACGAGACGTTCCGCGCTCATGGCGACCCCGGGGTAGAGGAGATGGACAGCTCCCGGCTTTGCCTTGAAATCGCCGCGCTCAAGAAGGCGTGTGATCATGTTCCCGAGCGCCTTATCGAGACGCGCAGCCGACGGCGCGGGCTTCTCTCCGTCGAAGAGCAATATGACCGCGCCCCCGGCCTTGATTTTTTCGACGGCGCCCGTTGCAATGCTGATCTTCATAGGTCCTCTTTACCGGTAAATTCTCAGTCTCTCCTCAAGACAACGGGCTCCAGCCCTTCCTTTGCCAGTTTCTCGGCAATCTGCTCCGCCCGTTCAGCCGAAGCGTAGGAGCCGACGCGCACCTGGTAGGACCGGGAGATATTCGTTTCAACCGGCACAATGGCGATGAATTCGAACTTCTTCGAGAGCCGTCCTTTCAGAATTTTAGCGTTTTCTTCTTCCAGGAACGCCGCTGCCTGCACGGTATAGAACGCCGGCCCGCCGGTCTCCGTTGTTGCCTCGATGCTGACCCGGGCCATGCCCTGCGCCACGAACCCCAGTTCTCTCGCTGCGCCATAGGAAAGGTCGATGATGCGGCTTCTGGTCGAGGGACCCCGGTGCGTAACGGTGACTTCAATACTTTTGGAATTGTCCAGGTTCGTGACGCGAATGACCGTTCCCAGGGGGAGTGTGCGGTGAGCGGCCGCGAGGCCGTTCATATCGAAAACTTCTCCGGTCGCCGTGCGGCGGCCCTGATATTCCATGCCGTACCACGCTGCAATGCCGGTCTCCCTCGTGATCTGTTTCAATACCGGCGCAGGAAGGGACGCGGTGGCTTCCGGGGGGAGAGTGACCGGCGACACCGGCTCCGGCCGCAGGACTGCTCCTGCGCAGGCGGCCAGCGTCATACAGACACAGACCAGGCAGGCTCTGATCAGACGGTTCTTCATGACATGAGGAGCGGAAATATGCGGAGGCAGCCGCCCGTCCGAAGGAACTCCGACAACAGGAGTTGAGGAGCCTTCCGGACAACGCGGCATCCCGCAGCAGCCCCCTGCATGCGGGACTGCTTGCTTCGCGTTAAGCAGACGCTTTTTCGGCGCCTGCGGCTGCGGCAGGTTTTTTCCCGGCTTGTTTGTAGGTCTTGGCAACCCGCAGCTTCCGCTGTGCGCGTTTTACCTGTTTGCGGGCTTTTCGGGCGGCGGGGTCGGATTTTTTGCCGGCTTTGGCTGAAGTCTCTGTTGCGGTTTTTTTCAGTTTCTCGATCTTCTGCTTGAGCTCTTCCTGGTTCACCTTAATCACTGTTTCCTCCTCGAATTACTGTTGAATTCCCTAAATCATCGGATGCGCATGCCGGACATGGATGGGACGCACAATAATAAAACAAACGTCCCTGCAAATCAAGGAATTTTAAGCTTCCCGCTGCATTTCCCGGGATTCACGGGCACAGGCCATCATCGGAAAAAAAAAGGGAGTCTCCCGCGGGAGACTCCCAACATTGATGATTCCGAACTACTAGCAGCCCACCGGAGCTTTCTTTGCCGGTGCAGCGGCCGCGCCCTTTACACCCATGAGCATGCCGTGCTCGACATTTGCGTCCACCTTGTCGCCTGCTTTGACCTTGTCCAGAACGGCCTTGTCGGCCTTGAGGGTCTCATCCTTGCCGCCCTCGGGACAGAATACAACCGTTCCCGCCTTTGTATCGACACTCTTGATGGTGCCCTTTGCATCTGCCGCGAATACCACGGAAGCCAACGCTACAACCAGAACCATTGCAACCAGAACCGCAATAACCTTTTTCATGTGTTCTACCCCTCCTTTATGGAATATAATGGGATTACCCTGTCTGTGGGTACGTACAATACCACAAGTTTATAAATTACTCAATTAAAAATTTAAATGATCCCATTTGAAAATTTTGTTCTCCTTCACGCTCCTGGTCAGGCACTTCATTCAATTTGCTGTTTCTCGGAAAAAACTGGCGCAGAAATGCGGCTTGCCGGGCTGCTGCCCCGGACACCAAAAACTCTGATATACTCATTACATGCCCTTGAATGACATCCCCTGAAGGTATGTATCTGCAACCGAAGATTGCAGCATCAGAAAGAGGCGGTCCTCAATGAAACACTCTCTCTTAATCCTGTTGCTCAGCAGCATCCTCTCGGCAATCCAGCTCATCAGCATGGAGGAAGCCCTGGCTGCGCTCGGGGAATCCGCTGACTCCATCACCACTGATCAACGAGCGCTCTCGGCAGCCAGGAGATCGACAACGGCCGCCCCGGGATACACGATCGAGGAAGTCACGTCCGATGCCGTGTCGGTGCGCGAGTTCGTTTCTTCGTCCGGCACGATCTTCGCTCTTGCCTGGAACGGGCTGGTCCGCCCTGATCTTACGGTGCTCCTCGGGTCCTATGCCGATGAATACGAATCAGCGCGCAGCAATACGCAGCGGACGCCGGGCCGCAGGAACTCCCGGGTAAAGACGCAGCGCGTTGTCGTTGAAACGTGGGGCCACATGCGCGACCTGCACGGCCGTGCCTATGCCCCCGCCCTGGTCCCGCAAGGAGTAGACATCGATGAGATCAAATAGAAGCTCCATCCTTATAATGGCGGTCCTCGTATTGGCGGTCGGGTGCAGCAGCGGATCCGTCGGCAGCTCCGGCGGCGTTGGAGCGCTTGTCTCCATTACGGTAACGCCGACAAATCCCTCCATTGCGCCGGGCACCATGCAGCAGTTCACCGCCACCGGGAACTACTCGGACAACACGAAGCGCAATCTGACGACGTCGGCGTCCTGGGGTTCTTCCTCGACCTCCGTGGCTGCCATAAGCAATTCAGCCGGATTCAACGGACAGGCCTCTTCCCTGGCCACGGGGTCGACAACCATCACCGCTTCCTTCGAAAACATTACGGGCTCGACTACCCTGACGGTCACCTCCGCGAAGCTCGCATCCCTTTCAGTAATGCCCGTCGACCCGAGCGTCACCGCGGGATCAACGGAGCAGTTCTCCGCGACAGGAACCTTCTCGGACAGCACGACGCAGGTTGTGACATCAGTCGTGACCTGGAGCTCATCTTCCACTTCTGTCGCGACCATAAGCAATATACCGGGCTCCAATGGCCTTGCCTCAGCCCTCACCATCGGGTCGTCGTTGATAACCGCCTTGTCCGGAAGCGTTTCAAACTCCACGACGTTGACAGTAGCCGCAGCCGTGAATAACGTGGTCCCGATCACCGTGAACGGTTCTCTTTGCTCGAGCGGCTCCTATCTCAACAAACCCTGCGTCAGCGTGACGGTCTGCACGCCGGGCACAGCGACATGCCAGACGATCACCGACCTCCTTCTCGACACGGGAAGTTATGGGCTGCGCATCTTCAAACAGGCGTTGACTGTATCGCTTACACAGGTAACCGCGGGTTCTGGTTCTCTCGCCGAGTGTGTCACCTATGCAGACGGATCGGCGCAATGGGGACCGGTGCAGAGAGCTGACATTACTCTGGGGGGCGAAAAGGCTTCCAATGTGCCTTTACAAGTGATTGATTCCACGTTCTTCACTCCCACGAACTGCTCCAGTCCGCAGACCAGCCCTGCGGCAGCGGGCTTTAACGGCATCTTGGGAGTAGGCCTGTTCGCGGAGGATTGCGGAACCGCCTGCACCGACCCCAACAACCTCCCCTTAATCCCTTATTACACTTGTAACGGGTCAACCTGTTCGCACACCACGGTCGCGCTTACAGATCAGGTGCAGAATCCTGTTGCATCGCTCACTACGGCGGATAACAACGGTGTCATTGTCCAGCTGCCGGGGGTTTCCCTGGGCGGGACGAACTCTGTCAACGGGAAGTTGATCCTCGGTATCGGCACACAGCCCAACAACACACCCTCCGGGGTCACGACCTACGCCGCAAACGGGTCAGGAAATTTTATTACGGTATTCAATGGCAGTACGCTCAGCACCAGTTTCATCGACAGCGGATCGAACGGACTGTTCTTCCCCTCCGGCGCGGTTTCAGCCTGCGCCTCGCCCAACTCATCGTGGTACTGCCCGTCGTCCACAACATCCTTGTCAGCGACCAACAAGGGCGCCGGCGGCTCGCCGTCAGGGCCGGTTTCCTTTCAGATCGGCAATTTTGTCAATCTGGCAAGTACGTCCAACAGCGTCTTCGTCGAGATCGGCGGTTCCTTTCCCGGATCCTTCGACTGGGGGCTTCCCTTCTTCTTCGGCAGGAGCGTCTTCGTCGGAATCGACGGGAAAACCTCCACCCTCGGGACCGGCCCCTACTGGGCGTACTAGCGGTACCTTCTGTTTTCTGCAGCTTTTTTCCCCGATAAAAAGGGCGCCCGAAAGATCACGGGCGCCGTTGTTTTTTTACCGCTTAAATGCAGCTGCTCAGTCGCCCTCGAACTCCGTGAGGGCGAAAACCTTATACCCCTTATCCAGCAGTTTCTTCTTCCCACCCACGTCCGGCAGGTCCACGATGAAAGTCATCTCGACCACGACGGCACCCAACTTTTCTATAAGCGCCGCCGCAGCCAGCGCTGTTCCGCCTGTGGCGAGGAGGTCGTCGACGAGGAGCACCCGATCGCCTTTTTTCAGGGCGTCCTTGTGTATCTCGATCTTATCGGTGCCGTACTCGAGAGCGTATTCCTGCGATTCGACTTCCGCGGGCAGCTTGCCCTTCTTCCGGATCGGAATAAAGCCCTTGCCGAGCGCATAGGACATGGCCGCGCCGAGGATGAAGCCCCTCGACTCGATGCCCACGATGGTATCGAACTCGTATTCCTTGCCGATATACCGCTGGACCAGCGTGTCGATAACGAGCCGGAAGCCAACCGGGTCCTTGATGAGCGTGGTGATGTCCCGGAACATGATGCCCTTCTTGGGATAATTCGGTACTGTCCTGATTTTCGACTTGATCGTCATTGCCCTCTCCTTTGGACTGAATTCTTAAAACGGCGGGTGCAACCACGGATAGACACGGAAAGCTGCAGAGCGTATGCAGCTGAGACTTTGCTTCATCCGTGCATATCCGTGTTTATCCGTGGTTGCATGGTCTTATTCGTTCCGCGCTTCTCAGCAGGTTTCGTCTTCAGCAGCGCCGGCGTCCGCATACTGCTCAACACCGATTCGGTAAAGATCGTTTCCCTCCACATCGTTCACGACAACAGCCGGGAAGTCTTCGACCTCGAGACGCATGACCGCCTCGGTGCCGAGTTCGGGATAGGCGATCACCTCGGCCTTTCTGATCGCCTTTGATATCAAGGCGCCTGCGCCGCCGATTGCCGCGAAATAAACGGCCTTGAACTTCCGGATCGCGTCCTTCACGTCCTGGCCGCGGGGCCCCTTGCCGATCATGCCCTTCAGGCCGAGTTCGAGCAGCTCAGGCGTATATTTGTCCATGCGGTAGCTTGTCGTAGGGCCGGCCGACCCGATCGGCCTGCCCGGAGGCGCCGGCGTCGGGCCGGTATAGTAAAGGATCTGCCCGCGGGGATCGAAAGGAAGCTTCTCCCCTTTCCGGTGTCCCTCGACCATGTACTTGTGGGCCATGTCCCTGCCGGTGTAAATTACGCCGGAGATGAGGACCCGGTCTCCTGCCTTGAGCGCGCTGACGACCTCGTCGGTCAAAGGTGGAGTAAGTCTGATAGGATTCGTCATGCATTACCCTTTTTGGAGAGGGCATAGAGCATGGCGCAGAGGGGAGAATCTCTCTGCTCTCTGCTCTCTGCTCTCTGCTCTCTGCGGAATTTACTTCCCGATTTTCGATCCGCAATCCGCATTCCGCAATTTAAAGTATTATGGTTTTATGCCTGGCCGCGTGGCAGTTGATGTTCACCGCAACAGGCAGACTTGCGATGTGGCAGGGAAAACTTTCCGCATGCACGGCCATGGCCGTCACTCTGCCCCCCAGGCCTTCCGGTCCGATGCCGGTCCTGTTGACGGCCTTGAGCAGGTCCTCCTCGAGTTTTGCAAGCTCCAGCTTTGCGTTCGGGCTGCCCACCGGCCGGAGCAGCGCCTTCTTGGCGAGGAGCGCCACCTTCTCGAAGTCGCCGCCGATGCCCACGCCGATCACGACCGGCGGACAGGGGTTGGCGCCGGCGGTTGTGACGCACTCCAGCACGAAGTTCCTGATCCCCTCTACGCCTTCCGTCGGCCTGAGCATCCGGATGGCGCTCATGTTCTCGCTCCCGGCGCCTTTGGGCATGAAGGACAGCTTCAGTTTGTCGCCGGGGACCAGTTCCGTATAGATGATGGCAGGCGTATTGTCTCCCGTATTCTTCCGTGTCAGGGGATCGACCACGGACTTACGGAGATACCCCTCCCGGTAGCCCTTGCGCACGCCTTCATTGATGGCGTCGACGAGGAAGCCGTTCTTGATCCGGAGGTCCTGCCCAATCTCGACAAAGAAGATCGCGATGCCGGTGTCCTGGCACAGGGGGATGCGCTCCTCCCGTGCTATGCGGGCGTTCTCCTTCAGGAGTCCGATGATTTCCTGAGCCGCGGGCGCGGTTTCCGCCTCCTGCGCGCGGTCGAATGCTGCAAGCACGTCCTCGCTCAAATTGTAGACCGCGTCGACGCACATCCGGGCGATATTGTCCCTGATTTCGTCTACGTGAATTTCTCGCATCCCGCCCTCACCGCCTCCACGGACTTCATGAACTCAGCCTGTTCGTCCGCCGACAGCTTGATTTCGATCACCTGCTCCACGCCCTTCTCGCCGAGCTTTACCGGCACGCCGGCGAAGACGCCGTTGACGCCGTAGGGCCCCTCCAGCCGGGTGGAGCACGGAAGGATCTTCTTCTTGTCCAGCAGCACGGCCTCGACCATCTCAAGGGTGGCCGCCGACGGAGCATAGTAGGCGCTGCCGGTCTTGAGCAGCGCGACGATCTCGGCCCCTCCGTTCCTGGTCCGCTCCACGAGCTTGTCGATCCGCTCCCTGCTCATGAGCTCCGTGATCGGGATGCCGGCGACGGTCGAGTAGCGCGGCAGCGGGACCATCGAGTCCCCGTGTCCGCCGAGGACGAAGGCATGGGTGTTTTCCACGGAAACGCCGAGCTCCAGGGCGATAAAGGTCCTGAACCGGGCGGAATCGAGTACACCGCCCATGCCGATCACCCGTTCTCTGGGGAAGCCGCTGGCTTTCATGGCCACGTGGGCCATCACATCCATGGGGTTCGTGACCACGATCATGACTGCCCGGGGCGAGCGTTTGCCGGTCTCCTCGGCGACTTTTTTGACGATGCTCCCGTTTGCCGCCAGAAGGTCGTCGCGGCTCATGCCCGGCTTTCTGGCCAGGCCGGCGGTGATCACGATGATATCGGACCCCGCTGTCTCGTCATACCCGTTCGTTCCCGTGACGCGCGAATCATACCCGAGCACCGGCCCCGCCTCAAGGAGGTCAAGGCTCTTGCCCTGGGGCACCCCTTCCACCACATCCACCATCACCACATCGGCGATCTGCATCTCAGCGATCCGCTGGACCAGCGTAGCTCCGACGTTTCCTGCACCGACAACCGTCACTTTCTTGCGCAACCTACACCTCCGAACTAAATAAATAAAAAATGTATAGGCAGCATAGCGCATGGCGCAGAGGGTAGAATCTCTCTGCTCTCTGCTCTCTGCTCTCTGCTCTCTGCTATTACAGCTTCGTTATCTTCACCTTGGTTATTTTTCTTCCTTCCAGTTCCAGTACCTCGAGTTTGAGTTTCCGGTACCGGAGCTGCTCGCCGACCTTAGGCATCCTGCCGAAAAGGCCGAAGACGAATCCGCCGAGGGTGTTGAATTCCGTGGACTGAAGGTTGGTGTCGATCAGTTCGTTCACCTCATCGAGCGCCGACTGCCCCGAGACCACGAAATTTTTCTCATCCACGATCTGGACGTCTTTTTCCTCGCTCTCTAATTCGTCATGAATGCTCCCCACGATCTCCTCGATAAGGTCCTCGAGCGTCACGATCCCCGCCGTACCCCCGTATTCGTCGATGACAATGGCGATCTGGAAGCGTTCGCTCTGCATGTCGGACAGGAGCTCGCTCAACCGCTTGTTCTCGGGGATGAAGTAGGCCGGCCTGATGAATCGCTTGATCCCGTCCTCGCGCTTCACCTCGCCTTCCGCCATGGCCACGAAGATGTCCTTGATGTAGAGGATCCCGATGACGGTATCCACGGTGTTCTCGATCACCGGGTAGCGGGAGTAGCCGAACTCGGAAACGAGTGCAAAGACCTCCTGCAGCGTGACGCTCGACGGGACGCTCACGATCTCGGTGCGAGGACGCATGGCTTCCGAGGCCACGGTATCGCCGAACTCGAATACTTTATGGAGGAGCTCCTTTTCCTCTTCCTTCAGCGAGCCCCGCTCCTCGCCGAGGTTGATCATGGCCTTGATATCCTCCTCGGTGACCACCGCCGTGCAGGTCATGCCCTGGGAGCCCGGGCCGGCAATGATATCCGCCGCCCGCGCCAGGAGCCGGGACAGGGGCGACAGGCCGTTCATCACCATCCGGACGAGTGAAGCGACCGCCAGGGCGAAGCGGTCCGGGTTTCTGCAGGCGATCCCCTTCGGCGCGAGTTTGGCGAAAAAGACCACCAGAAAGCTCGCGCAAACCGTGGTGACCGCGGCCGCGGGGAAGGTCTTCTCGAAGACGTGCCCCGCGATCACCGTTCCGAGAACAGCCGACAGAATGATGAAAAAATTCTCGGCCACGAGCAGCGCAGTATGGAGGCGGTCCCGGTCCTCAACGAGCGCGAGAACGGATTGTGCGCGTTCGTTCCCCGTTTCCGCAAGCTCGCGCAGGTGCGCCTTGTTCGAAAAGACGATGGCGGTCTCCGCTGCTGCAAAAAATGCCGCGCACAGGACGCTTCCCAGGGCGGCCGCTATCAGCAGCCAGTTGTCCGATATGAAAACGGTGAAGGTATCCATATACATTATATATTCGAAGAAATTCGAAGATCAAAATCCAGGTGACGAATCGGAAGCCGAAACGAAACCGTTTGAAATATGAACTTTGATCTTCTAACTTTCCCGGCGGATCAGATCTTTTCCCCCGTTACCCGGATGACCTCGTCAAAAGTCGTTTCACCCTTCAGCAGCTTCTGCACTGCGGCCTCGCGCAGCCCGACCATGCCGTCGGAGACGGCCGCCTTCCTGATGAGCTCCGCTTCCGCCTTGTCACGAATGATGGCCCTGATCTTATCGTTCATCTCCAGCACCTCGAAGATGCCGGTCCTCCCCATATATCCCGTGCCCCGGCATTGAGGGCATCCCTCACCGTATTTTACCGCGATCTTCCGGTCCTTGCCCGATGCGAGCCCCACGGCCTCGGCTTCCTCGGGCAGCAGTTCGTAGTCTTTTTCGCAATGCTTGCAGATCTTTCTGACCAGACGCTGGGCCATGACGCCGATGATCGTCGAGGAAATAAGGTAGGAGGGAACGCCCAGGTCCATGAGCCTGGTGATCGTGCTCGGCGCGTCGTTCGTATGGAGCGTGGAGAAGACGAGGTGGCCCGTCAACGCCGCCTGGACCGCATTCTCCGCCGTTTCCAGGTCGCGGATTTCACCCACCATGATGATGTCCGGGTCCTGACGGAGGATCGTCCGGAGCATGCTGCCGAAGGTTACCCCGATCTGGGGCTGGATGCTCACCTGGTTGAACTTTTCGTGGACCATTTCGATCGGGTCTTCGATGGTTACGACGTTCACTTCCGGCAGCGCGACCGTTTTGAGCGCCGAATAGAGCGTCGTGGTCTTGCCGCTTCCCGTCGGCCCGGTCACGAGAATGATGCCGTTCGGCCGCGTAATGAACGACCGGAAAAGCTCATACTCGCGCGGCTCGAATCCGATCTCCTCGAGGTCCTGGAGCACCACGTCGGGATCGAAGATCCTGATGACCACCTTCTCGCCGAACGCCGTCGGCATGGTCGAGACGCGCAGCTCGACCTCGCGCGACTTGTATTCGGTCTTGATCCTTCCGTCCTGGGGCCGCCGTTTCTCGGCGATGTCCATGCGCGAAAGCATCTTGATGCGCGATATGAACGCGGGGTGGACGGCCTTGGGCGTCCGATGGATGGTGTTGAGCATGCCGTCGATCCGGAGGCGGATCTCGCTGGCATCGCGCTTGGGTTCGATGTGGATGTCGCTGGCCCGCTGATCGAAGGCATAGCGGAAGAGAAATTCCACGGCGTTCACGATGTGCTTGTCCGTTGCCTCGATCTCGGTGACGGACTTCATCTTGACGAACTGTTCGAGGTTGCCCAGATCGACGCTGGAGTCCATCTCTTTCGCCGCGGCGGTCACCGACGAGCGGAAGCCGTAGAATTCCGTGATGATCTTGATGATATCGGTACGGGACGAGACCACGCGCTTGACCCGGTAGCCCATCCGCTCGACGTTTTCGACGACCTCAATATTGTAAGGATCCGCAACGGCGAGCGTAAGGTCGTCGTCGTTTTTCTCGATCGGCATGGAAACGGTCCTTCGTGCGAAGGCTCGGGAAAGGATCTGGGTGACCACCTCGGGGTTGAGCTTCAGAGGATCGATCTTTTTGAAGGGCAGGCCTGCATGAACAGCCACGATTTCAGTAACAAGGTCTTCAGTCAGGAGCTGTCCCGGAGAACCGGGAATCTCCATATTCATCGAGGCAACAACCTCGATCGCCGACACCTCTTCCTCGAGGTGCATCCTCCCCCGGTGCAGGGTCTCACCCCGCGCCTTGAGGAGCTTCATGCGCTGGACGTCCTGCTTAACCTTGATCTCCCTGGCCTGGTCGGGCGTAAGCTTGCCAGCTTTGATCAGGATCTCGTTCAGAAAATCCGTAGTCAGTTTCGTCATCGGGGTACCGCGTATCCGGCGTTCATACCAGCAGCTCCGGCGACCGGAGCTGGTGCCAGTTCTGCCATGTCCATGCTTCGGAGCGACTTGTGCGTTCAGGGACGGGAAATCGGCCGCTGCCCCCTCTTATGCGGAGCGCAGTCTCGTTTGTTACGCCCGAGCTACGTGTGGTGAATGAAAAGGCCCCCGCGATGGGGGGCCGAGCGCACGTAACCGTGGTAAATTGTGCATGCAGCTATTTTTTTGCCGGTTTTGCCGGTTCCGGAGCGGGTGCCGGGGCTGGTGCAGGAGCCGGGGCCGGCGGCGGGGTCACTGCAGGCTGCGCAGCGGGCGGCGGCGTTTCAGCTTTCTTCTCACAGCCGATAACCGAAAAAGTAGCCAGTATTGCCAATGCCAGAATGAGTACGAAGGATTTTTTCATAACGTTCACCTCCTTTCGGATACGAGGATAAATAATAGATTCATTCCTGAAAATCGTTTCCCGAACAAAGCAACGAAGGCGCGGAGAAAAAAACATTCAATATCAACAGACTTGTGAAATACCGCTCATTACTACCCCAATCGATAAGCCATGCAAAAAAGAATAAAAAACCACAACACCCGATCCGGCGCTTCAGGGAAAGGGGGCTGAAGTCTAAAGGATCCTTGTCGCGACCGAACGCGTGACGGTCAACTCTCTTACCTTCTGCCCAAGCTGTTCCTCCAGAACCTCCTGCTGTTCCTCGCTGAGACGCAGCCGGAATACCCGGAGTTTATTCAGGGATTTCTTCGTGAGGTAGATTTCCCGAAGTTCGAACCCGATCTGCTTTTTTATATCCGCAGTCTGCTGGGCAGTCAACTGAAGCTTGACAATTTCCTCCACGGTAGCGCATCCTCCATGAGCGACGATTATAGGTGCTTTACCAGAGAAATTCAAGTATTTTCTGCGACCTTAGTCACTGTTGCGGCTTGACCACGACGACCCTTTCCACCCAGGAAAACTCAGTTTTTATCTGCTCTTGCAAGCCCTGGACCAGGGCGACGCGTGTTATGTGTCATCTCCAGCAAAAGCCCTCCGGCGCAATTTGGACCGTAGAACCGTCTATGCCGGCAAGACGCACGGTACCGCCGCGCCGCTGGTATTGCTCGTTCTTCTCGTTGATAAGGGCCTTGATCCGCTCTATATCCTGTTCCAACCGATGCCCCCGTTCATTCCGTATTCCCCATGGAGCCTGTCCCGACACAGTCGGGGCACTCCACCTTTCGAAGTCGAGTCACGCTTCCATCACAAGCTTCTTCACGATCGCCTCGACCGCTTCCCCCACCTTCACCTTCTCAACGGTCCCGGTCTTCCGCTCCTTTATCTCCACCAGACCATCTTTCAGGTTCTTCTCGCCGATCACGACACGCCAGGGAATGCCGACGAGGTCCGCGTCCTTGAATTTGACGCCCGCCCGTTCGTCGCGGTCGTCCATCAGAACTTCAAAGCCCTTTTCCTCCAACGCGGCGTACAATTCCTCGGCCCTGTCCATGGAGTTTACGTCCTTCACGTTTACCGGGATGATCAGGATCTGAAAGGGCGCGATCGCAAGGGGCCAGACGATGCCGTTCTCGTCGTTTCCCTGTTCGATGGCCGCGGCCGCTATGCGCGCGGGGCCGATGCCGTAGCTGCCCATGACGATCGGCTTCTCGTTCCCCTCCTCATCGAGATAGTTCGCCTTGAGGGGCGCCGAATATTTCGTGCCGAGCTTGAAGATGTTCCCGATCTCGATCACCCGGTCGATCCTGAGGGGTTTGCCGCACTGGGTGCAGAAGTCGTCCGCCGTTGCCGTATGGATGTCGGCAAACTCGGCATCACTGAAATGACGGTCCGCAACGACTCCCTTCACGTGGAAGCCTTCCTTGTTGGCGCCCGCGATATAGGCGCCCTGTTTGAGCACCGGGTCCGCCACCTTTCGGATCTTGTGCCCCATTGGCCCGATGAACCCGGCCGGAACACCGAGAGCGGCCTTGACCTCGTCCTTCTGCGCGGGCCGGTGCGTCCCGATGACCTTCGCAAGCTTCTTCTCATGGAGCATCTGATCGCCGCGCACCAGGGCGAGCACCGGGCCGTTGTCGGTCATGACGAGGATCGACTTGAGCAGGCGGTCAGGCGTGACCTTCAGGAACCGCGTCACTTCTTCGATGGTCCGCCGCTCCGGCGTCGCGATCTCTTCGAAGTTTTCGCTGACCGCAGGCGACGGCTTCGGCACGGACAGGGCAAGCTCGGTGTTCGCAGCGTATCCGCAGCCGTCGCAGAGCGCCACGTCGTCCTCGCCCGCAGCCGAAGGCGCCATGTACTCGTGGGCCATGGAGCCGCCCATCATGCCGGTGTCGCTCTGGACCACATAGAACCTGATGCCGCAGCGGCTGTAGATCTTTTTATAGGCTTCCAGATGGAGCTGGTAGGACTTGTCGAGCCCGGCTTCGTCCCGGTCGAAGCTGTAGGAGTCCTTCATCGTGAACTCCCGCGTCCGGAGCACCCCGCTCTTGGGCCGCGCCTCGTCGCGAAGCTTGGTCTGGAGCTGGTACCAGATCTGCGGCAGCTCGCGGTAGGAACGGAGGTCATGGGCCGCAAGCCAGGTCATGGTCTCCTCGTGCGTCATGGCCAGGCACATGTCCCGTCCGCCCCGGTCCTTGAGCCGGAACATCTCGTCGCCGATCACGTCCCACCGGCCAGTCTGCTGCCAGACTTCCGCGGGGTTCAGGACCGGCATGGTCACTTCCTGTCCGCCGATGGCGTTCATTTCCTCGCGGATGATCCGGTTGATCTTTTCCATCACCCGGATGCCGAGAGGCAGATAGATGTAAAGCCCGGCCGCGAGCTGACGCACGAAGCCCGCGCGCACCATGAGCTTGTGCGAGATCGCTTCGGCCTCGGCCGGAGCTTCTTTCAAGGTGGGAATGAACATTCTGCTGTAACGCATGAAACCTCCAAACGGTTTTCTCATCCTCTCCCCTCCGAGGGAGAGGACCTATCTCTATTCCTTTCCCTCTTTTACAATCTCCTCAACCTCCTTCACCAGCACATCCGCCAGTTCCTTCTCGTCGAACTTCTTCACGATCTCGCCGTGCTTGAACAGAAGCCCTACACCCTTGCCGCCGGCAATGCCCACATCGGCTTCGCGTGCCTCTCCTGGTCCGTTCACCACGCAACCCATGACCGCCACGGTGATCGGCTCCTTGACGGAAGCAAGCCGCTTCTCGACCTCTGATGCGAGACCGATGATGTCGATCTCGGTCCTGCCGCAGGTGGGGCAGGATATGATGTTCACGCCGCGCTGGCGCACTTTGAGCGATTTCATGATCTCCCAGGCGACACGCACTTCCTCAACCGGATCTGCCGTGAGCGAGACGCGCATGGTGTCGCCGATACCCTCGGAGAGAAGGATCCCGAGGCCTACGCTCGACTTGATCGTTCCGGAGAAGAGCGTGCCTGCCTCGGAAATGCCGATGTGGAGCGGGTAGTCGGACTTCTGCGAAAACAAACGGTATGCCGCCACCGTGGTCATTACGTCTGAGGCTTTGAGTGAAACTTTGAGGTCGCTGAAATTCAGGTCCTCGAGGATGCGGATGTGACCGAAGGCGCTCTCGACAATGGCTTCCGGCGTCGGATGTCCGTACTTCTCCAGAAGGTGCTTTTCAAGAGAGCCGGCGTTCACGCCGATGCGGATCGGGATGTTCCGGTCCCTGCAGGCCCGGACCACTTCAGAGACCTTTTCTTTCCCGCCGATATTGCCGGGGTTGATGCGCAGGCCGTCCACGCCCTGCCGGACCGCTTCGAGCGCCAGACGATAATCGAAGTGGATGTCTGCGATGAGCGGCATCTGCGTGCCCTTCCGGATCAAACCGAGCGCCTTCGCCGCTTCTTCATCGGGCACCGCCAGCCTGACGATCTCGCACCCCGCCTGCTCCAGGTGTCCGATCTGGGCAAGGGTCTTTGCTGAATCGCGGGTGTCCGTGTTGCACATGGACTGGACCGCCACGGGCGCGCCTCCGCCGATCTTGATCCCGCCGAGGGTAATTTGCTTCGTTTTTTTGCGTGTCGGGAGATTACTCATAAGCGCATTCTGAAAAAACCATACTCACACAAAGCCGCAAAGGCACGAAGAAAAACGGTTCTCTTTGTGCCTTCGTGCCTTCCTGTGAGACTGGGCTCGGGTATTGTTATTTGCTGAAGAACATCCTCATGACATCGTTGTAGGACACGACTGCGATAAGGGTGATCAGCACGGCCGCGCCTATGCTCTGGGCCACTTCCATGGTCTTTCTGGCCAGCGGCTTCTTGCGAACGGCTTCGATCACGAGGAACAGGATCAGCCCTCCGTCCAGCACGGGTATAGGGAGCAGGTTCAGGATGCCGAGGGATATGCTGATCATGGCGAGAAGCGACAGGAAGGAAGACAGGCCCGCAGCAGCAGCCTGGCCCGACATCTGCGCGATCATCACCGGTCCGCCGAGCGTCTTAATGGAAAGGTTGAAAGTCACCAGCTTCTTCAGCGTAATGTACGTGAGGTCGATGGATTCTATTGTTTTGTTGAATCCGAGGCGCAACGAGTCGATAACACCGTACTTCTTGAACACGAGCCTCATGACCGGCTCCACGCCGATCACATAGCGCCCCCCGTCCTTCACGGGGGTCATCGTCCTCTGCAAACGTTCGCCGTTGCGTTCGAGAATCAAGACAAGGGGTTTCCCCTGGCTCTCCTTCACCAGAGCAGACAGCTGGTTCCAGTGGTAGATCGTCGTGCCGTCGATGGCGAGAACCTTGTCGTTCGCCTTGATCCCCGCCTTATCAGCCGGGAACCCGGGCTTGAGCTTGCCGATCTCCGCCGGCATGTTCGGAATAAGGCCCGACATGCCGATCTTGAGCTCCGTTGCCGTCTCCGGCCGCAGCAAAAGTTCTTTCCGTTCGCCGCTGCGGTTGATGACTACCTTCACGTCCGTGTCGGGATTGACCGCGATCAGGGACAGTGCCTTAGTCCAGTCGTCGATGCTCCTGCCGTTGATCTCCTCGATCACGTCTCCGGCCGTGAATCCCGCGCGTTCGGCAGGAGAACCCTTTTCCACGAATCCGACCTGGGCCGGTCCCTCAGTATAGGTCCCGACCATAAAAACGAGAGGCATCACGAGAAAGGCAAGTACAATGTTCGTGAGCGGCCCGGTGGCCGCGATCTTGACGCGCTGCCAGACGGACTTGGACTGGAACTCATCGGCCGCGCCGGTCGGTTCCTCGTCCGGATTCTCACCGGCCATTTTGACGTAGCCGCCCAGCGGCAATGCGGAGAGAACGTACTCGGTGTCGCCCTTCTTGTACCCGAACAGCTTGGGCCCCATGCCCAGGGAAAATTTCTCGACCCGCACGCCGGCCCGCTTCGCCATAACAAAGTGACCGAACTCGTGCACGAACACGAGGATGCCGATTACGATGAGAAAGTAGATTAATGTCATGAAAACTCCTTGTCGGGAACCACAGATTAACACAGATGAACGCAGATACGGGCAGACCCCCGAAGATTATTCAGCACACGCCCTGATGTTTCAGTGTTTATCCGTGTTCATCCGTGGTTAAATTTCGTTGCTATGATTTTCTCCGCTTTCTGCCGTGCCCAGAGGTCCGCCTTGAGCGCATCCTCGACGGTCTTGATGGGCCCAGGCGCGTGGGCATCCATGGTCGTCCTGATGACGCGGGCAATGTCGCCGTAGCCGATGTTCTCGGCGAGAAAATGTTTAACCGCCACCTCGTTCGCGGCCGACACAACCGCGGGCATGGTGCCCCCGGCTTGCAGAGCATCGAAGGCATAGGCCAGGCAGGGGAAGAGGCCGAGATCAGGCTCCTCGAAGGTGAGCGTTCCCACGCGGGCAAGGTCCAGGGCCGGGGACACACTCTCCAGGCGCTCGGGATAGGAGAGCGCATAGGCGATGGGGCCTTTCATATCGGGCATGCCGAGCTGGGCGACGACCGCCCCGTCCCGATACTCCACCATGGAATGAACGATGCTCTGGGGATGGACAAGCACCTTGATCTGCTCCGGCGGCAGCCCGAAGAGCCACCGCGCTTCGATCACTTCGAGTCCCTTGTTCATGAGCGTCGCCGAATCGATGGTGATCTTCCTGCCCATGCTCCAGTTCGGATGTTTGAGCGCCTGTGCCAGCGTGACCTTCGCCAGGTCCGCTTTCGAATATCCCCGGAACGGCCCGCCTGATGCCGTCAGAATGAGCTGCCGGATGTCCCGCCCTTCGCCGGCCTGCCGGCACTGGAAAATAGCGCTGTGTTCGCTGTCCACGGGAAGCAGGCTTACCCCCCGGCTGCGGCACTCCTCCATGACCAGTTCCCCGGCGGTCACGAGCACTTCCTTGTTCGCCAGGGCAATGGTCTTTCCCGAGCGGATCGCGGCCATGGTCGGCACCAGTCCGGCCGTCCCAACGATTGCCGAGACCGTAATGTCCGCTTCCTCCGCCGATGCAACCTGGATCATCCCCTCTATGCCGGACAGGATGCGGACGTTCAATCCGTTGCAGCGCTTCCTGAGGGTCGCGGCAAGCTCCTCGCCGGACAGGGAAACGACGGAAGGCCTGAACTGCCTCACCTGCCGTTCCAGGAGATCTATGTTATTGCCTGCTGCGAGGGCCACAACCCGAAAGCGGTCGGAAAATTTCTCGACCACTGAAAGGGTCGATTGCCCGATGGACCCGGTGGAACCAAGTATGGAGATTGTTTTCATAAAAAGGAGTCAGAATTCAGAAACCGGGAGTCAGGAGTTGAAAACAGAAAGGTCGTCATTCTGCATTCCGGCTCCTGGCCGCTGCATTCTCTCTTTCACCTCATCTTTAAATAGTAATACAGCACCGGCGCGGCAAAGAGCATGCTGTCCATGCGGTCCAGGATCCCGCCATGGCCGGGAATGATGCTGCCCGAGTCTTTGATCCCCGCTGACCGCTTGAACATCGATTCAGCCAGATCGCCGACGGTGCCGACGATGGCGAGCACCAGCGCGATGCCGACGGCCTCTCCCGCTCCGATGGACGGCATGAACCACACCCGGCAGAGCAGAGCCATGCCCGCTGAAGCCGCAAGAGCGCCCATCAGCCCCTCGATGCTCTTCTTGGGGCTGATCTTCTCATACAGCCGGTGTTTGCCGAAGGGGATGCCGATGGAATAAGCGCCGATGTCGGAGGCCCAGATGATGAAGTAGAGGAAGACCAGCCATTGTTTCCCGTGCATTCCGGTGCGAACGCCGACCTGATAGCCGAACAAGAGCGCCACGTACAGCACGCCGAGAAGCGATGCCGACACGTCCTCGATCGCCCCCTCGACAGGACGGGCCGAAAAGAGCCGGGCGATCATGATGGCGAGGACGACGACCGCGACCGGGAACATCCCCCCCATCCCTGAAACCAGCGGATGATAGAACTCCAATACGATGAATGCGCCCGCTGCCATGCCGAGCACCAGGTGGGGACGACTCCCCCGCTCTCTTGCCATGCGATAGAATTCATACTGCCCCATGAGGGCCGCTGCCAGCACCAGCGCCGTAAAATAAAGGGCTGGCAGCCTCCACGACACAAGGTAGAATATGGGGAGAAACAGAAGTGCCGAGATCACTCGCTTGTGCAGCATGCATCGCCCCCCTCACGTTTTTAATTCTCTGCAACCCCTGCAAACTTCTCCGGGGAATATTCTTTCACGTTCTTCGGAAACCCGCAAAAACGCCTGTTCTCATTTTCAAACGAGCTGCTCCTGGGTAAGGCCGAACCTGCGCTGCCGACCCTGATAGTCGAGCAGCGCGGCGAGAAGTTCCCTCTTGCTGAAATCCGGCCACAGGACATCGGCAAAATAGAACTCTGCGTACGCGGCCTGCCACAGGAGGAAGTTGCTGATCCTTTTTTCGCCGCTCGTGCGGATGATAAGGTCCGGGTCCGGCAGGCCCGCGGTATCGAGAAAAGAGGCGAAGGTCTCGTCGCTCATCCGGTCGGCAGAGACGCCGGCGGCTTCCGCCCGTCTGAAGGCTTCGAGGATCTCTCCCCGGCCGCCGTAGGACAGGGCGAGGTTCAGGACCATCCCGTTGTTGGCCTCCGTCTCCTTCACCGCTTTTTCGATCCACGACCGCACTGCGGCAGGAAGACGCTCTATCCTGCCGATGGTGCGGAACTTGATGCCGTTCTTCTTCATCGCGGCGATCTCTTCCTTCAGAAAGGACCCGAGCATATCCATGAGAAAGCCCACTTCCTCTTTAGGCCTGCCCCAGTTCTCGTCCGAGAAGGCGTACAGCGTGAGCACGCCGATCCCGAGCTGCCGGCACTCCTCGACGGTGCGCCGCACCGAATCGGCGCCCCGCTTATGCCCGGCGACCCGCGGAAGCCCCCTGCGCACCGCCCATCTGCCGTTGCCGTCCATGATAATGGCCAGGTGTTTCGGAAGGCTGTTCGCCGCTACCCTGGCGTGCAGTTCCTCAACACTGAGATCCTTGCTTTTCATGCCTTTCAATTTCTCCGCTTCACTGTCTGGATAAAGGGACGGCGCCCTGAAATGCACCCGTTCTTCAGCTTCACCGCTTCTCCCGCTCCCGAAAGTAATTTCCAAGCATGTTACTGAAACGAAAAGACCATCACCTGCTGCCGGTCCTTCGAGAACAGCCCACCCGCTGTTTTGACCAGGCCAAGCAATTGGGAGGCGCCTGACGCGGTCCGTATCACCTGGAAATCAAGCACCGCGCCCGGCAGGGCTTTCACGCTCCAGGCCTCTTCGAGGCGCGCACCGGTCCATTTCAAGCCGGCCAGTTCGCCTTTCATCACAGGATTCAGAATGGTCCCCCCCTCATGCATCGGGAGCAGCACCTCATCCTTTCCATCGCCGTTGATGTCCAGGACGGATATCCTGCCCGGTATTCGCTGTCTTTTGTTCTTTTCCGGTGAGGAGCCGGACAACACTGCACTGAGCCCCGTGGCGGGCAGGTAAACGACTGAGGGCACGGAGGTGTATTTCTTTTCGCTCTTCCACACCGCTACGTCCTTGGAATAGACGACCAGTTTGTCATCGCTGTCGAAAGCGATGCACAACGTGTTCTGTTCTCCCAGACCGGACAACGCAAATCCGTACAATCCTACTCCGGGAGGAACAGACACCGTGGGGCCGGGAACATAGGCATTGCCCGACCAGGTATACTGCCGGAGGGCGCCGCTATAGAACGTGTTCGGGTCAAAATCCTGGCCGACGAGGATCTGCCCCTTTCCCGGGAGCGTTATCACCCGCAGGAGGGCCGGGATATCGGCGCCGTGGCGGTATATGCCCTCATCGTACTTGAACACCCGGGAAAACACTTTGCCGCCCAGCATGGCCGTTTCGAAGATCTCGGCTTTGCCGTCCCCGTCGATATCGGCGGCGTCAATATTGATATACTGGATGCCGGCTGACGGGTCGGCGACCGTGCTCTGACCGCTCCATTCCAGGGAAACCATGCCGTATTCCTTCGGGACGTCTTCCTTCCAGATCTCCCGCCACTTCAGATCAAACCGGTATATGGAAAGCCTCTCCCTGTCGAGGAACGCGTACTCCATCTTGCCGTCCCCTTCGAAATCGCCGACCGTGAAGTACCGCGCATCCACGGGCAGTTCGGGAGTGACGACCCGCTCCTCCTTGGGCGGCGCAAAAAAGGGCCTGATCTCTCCCAACGCGTCCGCCTTCGATCTCAAGTCGAGCATTGCCACGACCGTGTCGAGCGGTTGCGCGTCGTCGGCATAGAAAAGCCTGGTGGTCACGAGATACTTGGTGTCGGCAGGGACGACTTCGATCGTTGCCACGACGTCAAGTTTGAACGTTCTCCCCAGCTCCTTGATCAGGGAGGCGTCGCGTTGCGTGTGCGTGGAGAGAAAATCGTTGATGCGGTCATGCCCGATCAACTCGAACCGGTTGCTGTCCTTCAGGCGCTCCCGGATGCCCTCGATAATATCGGGGCGGTCCGTCCGCAGAGGAACGATCGCCATGACGATCTTCTTCGGCGTGATCCGCGCCTTGTCGCCCGCCATCGGTTCCTTCAGTTTCTTCTTCAGCACTCCCGTGGAGGTCGTATCGCCGACCGTGTTGATTTCGAGGCTGCCCACCTCGTCCTCGGTCCGGCCGATGACCTCGCCGGTCACGGGGTGGTGGATCTCTTTCCCGTCCCGCCACAGCGACAGCTCCACGCCGCTGACGACGCCGTCCTTCGTCCCCAGCGTGATGGTAAGCTGATCGCCCTGGACGGATTTCACCACGCCCTGGACCTTCGGAAAATATGCTGAAATGGAAGACGCGATCTCGTCCACGGACGTAAACTGCTTCATACCGAGGGACTTGTCGTCTGCCGCAGCGGTGATCGCGGCAAGCAGCAGGAACAGCAGAGACTGAGTTAAAATTTTCTTCATTTCGATAATGTCCTCATGTGTTATTCAAGATGGATCCGATTTTCTACTTCCCATATCTTTCCGGCTCCGAGGGAGATGCGCCATACCGGCAGGACCATCGAGCTCTGATAGACCCGCTCGAAGCCCGCCTCGGACTGAGAAACGGTCTCAACCGGGGCGCGCCACAGCACTGCCGGCTCGCCGAAGGAGAGCGTAAGCCTGAGCTTGAGCCACTCATCGGTGAGGCTGACCTGCCTGACATTGTTCGTCTCGCCGACGGACGCAAGGTTCCGCTTGTCCAGGGTGTGGCCGGGAATATCATAATAACGGTCGTGCGCATCGCCTGCGAGAAGGGAAAAGTTGAATTCGCTCCCGAAGGAGGTGTTCAGCTCCTCGGTGCTCAGGTTCGTAATGGCATAGTGCACGGAAAAATCCGATGCGTTGCGGCCGAGGGATATCTCTTTCGCGAGCAGGACATGGAGCCCTGCCACGGTTCCCCGCCGTTCGAGCCGGACCGTCGCAACGCCCCCCTGCTTCCGCGCTCCGGCCTCGTAGGCGCCATGAACAAAATCTCCGGCCTCTTCATACCGGGACTGCATGAAACCGGCAAGGTCGGCGCCGGACCCGAAGAAATGATCGAGCAGTGAGCCCCGGCAATACCGGTCATAGGACAGATGGTCCTGAAGCCCTTCTTCCTTGACAGCCACCCGCTCGTGGATGGTCTTCGCGGCGCCTGTTGACGCGCCGGCCTGTTCGCCGGCCAACTGAACGATCTTCTCGTGATAGACCTCGTGCCGGCGTGTAAGCGTGTTGGTGAGGTTGAAGAAACGCGGCTTCCAGTCCACCTCCCCGATCCTGCCGCCTTCGGCAGGGTCGATGAAGATGTTCATCAGCCCTGAATTGAGCATATACTCGCCGCTCCCGTTCCCGTCGAAATCCCCTGCCTCGATCTCGAGCCACCCGGGCTGGACGTTCTTTTTCTGTTTCGCCGGGGCCCGGCTTTCGGAGTCCGGACAATTCAGGATCCCGTCGGCAAGATATTCAGCCCGGAGGAGATGTTCATAGACGCCGGACCGCAGGTGCGGCAGGTAGAGGCCCCCGAAGACGCCGTGCCAGTAGGCGTCGTTGCACTGCGACTGGTAGAGATGGTCGAGCATCTTCGAGGCTTCGGCGGACCGCTTCACGCCCCGTCCGGCCTGTTTTGCAAGCGCTTCACGGACCTTCCGGCTCGCCATCATCATGCGTTTATGCATGTGATTGCTCTCGGGATATTTGGCCAGGAAATTCCGCCAGGTGCCGCCGCTGATGAAGGTCCGCAATACGCCGAAGTCAGGAAGGTTCTTCAGCTTTGCCAGGGAATCCTCGTATTCCTTCATCGCGGGCGCCGGGAGCGTCCACTCCCCCATTTCCCTGTACGACGCCGTAGGAAGATAGACCCTGCCGAGGGGAAGTTCCTTGTTCAGATATTCCGCGAAGGTCGTTGTCTCGAGCCACTCGCCGTTCTCCTCGATCAGCGTGAAGAACCGCTCGAGCCATCCTTCTTCATAGACCGTGTGGTACGTCTCCGGCCAGACGCCGAATTTTTCCCCGTCATCGGCCATGACCGCGAGCCGGTTCCGTTCCGATGACCGCAGCTGTGACAGGAAGCCGATCGTTTCCTGGGGCGGATGAAAAGGGATCAGGTACCGGAGCCGCTCGCTCCCCGGGAAGATCCGGACCATGCTGCCCTGTTCTTCCGATATATAACAGCCGTCGAGGTCGTTGTCGCGGAGACCGGCCATCTTGAAATGAAAATCATCGACAACAACGTGGTTGATGCCCGCGGCGGCGAGCTGTTTCGGGAGGTGCGGCTCCCACACCCGTTCTGCGAGCCACATGCCTGCGGCAGCGTACCCCACCGTTTTCCGGATATGGTCGGTGAGCGCCCGGATCTGGCCGATCTTGTCCTCATCGGGCAGCACAGCCAGAATAGGCTCGTAGAACCCGCCCGAAAGGATCTCCGTGCGTCCATCCTTCACGAGCTGCCGCAGCATATCGATGAATTCGGGATGTTTCTCCTCGAAAAAACGATAGAGAATGCCCGTGTAGTGCAGGGTGACCTTTATTTTCGGGTGTCGCTCGAGGACCTTAACAAAGGGCAGGTAGGACTTCTGGTACGCTTCCTCAGCCACGAACTCGAAATTGCCGACAGGTTGATGATTATGGATCGCAAAGATGAATTGGACTTTCGGCATCTCTTGAAAACCCTGTGTTTTCTCTCTATTTGCAGTGAAGATACAGATTGAAATATTAGCCCCATGGCCGCGAAATGTCAATCAAAAACAGGTTCGCACGATCAACCGGAGTGCGGCATGGCATGATTTCGGCTCCCGATCGGCATCCACTCATCGATTTGCGGCTTGACACGTCGGACCGCATCTGATAGGGTAACCGCGCTGGCTTTCACTCGCCGTCTGTTGATCCTCCGCTGTTATTCATATTGACATAGTTCGTTTTACGAATGGCCTCTGTACGACGGTTTTGTCCGCCGGTCCTTAACCTCCGGCAGGAGCCGGAGGCTCACTCGAACAACGCGACCTCCCGGAACTGCGAACTCGCGCATGCGCGACACGTTCGTGTCACGCGCGAGTGAGCGCTTTCCACCCCCGGCAGGAGCCGGGAGATGCCAAGGCGCGGGATAGCGACCGATTGAAGTGTCGGGTGTGTCTTACAGGATTGCAGCCCCTGTCCCTCAAACACATGATCCTCAAGGGCAAACAATACAGACTTTCGGATGGCCGGGCCCTCGGGTATGCCGAGTACGGCGATCTTTCGGGCTGGCCGGAGTTCTACTTTCCGGGCTTTCCCGGATCGCGTCTGGAAGGCCGCGTCATGGATGCGGTGGCACAACGGCTCGGGGTCAGGATCATCGCCGTGGACCGGCCCGGCGTCGGGATCTCTACTCCAAAACCCGGGCGAACGCTGCTCGACTGGCCTTCGGACGTCGCGGAGCTTGCAGACGGTCTGGGGCTGGACCGTTTCTCCCTGATGGGTCACTCCGGCGGAGGACCCTATGCAGCCGCTTGCGCGTTCTTGATCCCGCAGCGTCTGTCCGCCGTCGGATTAGTCAGCAGCGTGGGGCCGGTCGATACGCCGGAAACGGCCAGGGGAATCCTCCGCGCTGCACGAACCGCTTTTTTGTTGCACAAACGTACGCCCCGCCTGCTTGATCGGCCTTATGAACTCACTGCGCGCTGCATCAGCCGCCACCCCCGGCGAGTCCTTTCGCTCCTCGACCGGACCGCACCCCTGCCGGACCGGCTCCTCCTGGCACAAACGGAGCTCAAAGGCATGCTGTGGGACTCTCATTGCGAATCGGTCCGGTACGGCCATAGCGGCGTTGAACAGGACCTGCGTATATTCACCAGCCCCTGGGGTTTCAGGCTCCAGGATATCCCGATGAAGGTCCACCTCTGGCACGGAGGTCTTGACCGCGTGATTCCTCCTGCCATCGGAAGGCACATTGCGGGACGACTCCCTGACTGCGAAGCGCGGTTCTATTCTGACGAAGGGCATGTTTCAGTGCCGATCAACCGGATGGAGGACATCCTCGGCGCCATGGCCTGCCGCAGCTAGAGATTCCGCCATCACGCCATCACATCTGAAAGCCGATCGACCGTCTGCCTTTGATGGAATCCTGAAAATCCGTATAGGGTTTGCTCAGCAGATCGAATCCGCTCATATCAGGCCCGACATATTCCATCGTCAACATATTCCGCACAATATCCCGAACAACGGAAACGGACAGAGCGAAATGAGCTGATTCATCCGGTGCGAGGGCAGGAACAGGCTGGAACCAGAGGTTCATGCGCTCCGGTCCATACCCTTTTCGCAGGGCCGGCTGATGGTAAACAATATCCAGCGGCTTTGCGCCGAGCCTGCCCACTGCTGCCTTGATTTCCTCTTTGCCTTCTTCCTCGATCTCGTAAACCATGCCGAAGACGGGCTGTCCGGTTCTGCGCAGCGAATCTTCATTCGCTCTTTCCAGGAGCTCTTCGATCAGCGCTGTTCCGATCCCTCTTCTTCGATACTCCCGCAGAACGGAGAGGTAGGTGACAAAAGCAATGCCGTGATTCCCGGCCCCGATTTGCGATATCAGATGCCCGTATATGGCACCGACGACCTGGCCGTTGCTCCTGGCTACGATCAAATGAAGCGTATACCCCTCTTGCTGCAGGATCTTTTCCTTTTCCGATGCCGGCCCCGCGTCCCGTACGCGCAGCCTGTTTCTCAGAAAGTCATGCGTCTCGAGATATTCAGGAGGGATATCGAGACCGATAACGTCGTAGGCTGCATCGAATTCAGGAGAATCATAGGTCACGTCCACAAGTTGGATATCGAACATGAAAGGACATTAACGTTAATAAACGGTCGTGTCAACTGGGAACCCTGCAGGAGAAGCGAAGGACCGCACATGACCGGAGCTATCGCGCCCGCACGCGCACCCCATCCCGCACTGTGTCGCCGGGATGGACAATGACGTGCTCGCCCTCTGCAAGGCCTTTGACGATCTCCGCGGCCAGGCCGTTTCGCTGCCCGATCTCGACTGCTTTCATCCGCGCCCTCTTGTGCTCCACGACAAAGAGCGCCCAGCCGTCTCCCTTGCGGAAGAGCGCGCTGGCCGGGACCTGGAGCACGTTGTTCCCCTCCCAGGTGATGAAACTCGCGTCGAGCCGGTAGCCGTCGCCGAGCCGCTGCCAGGCTTCTCGCGGAGACGTTATGTCGACGATCACGAGCACACGCTGTTCCTCCACACCGAGGCTCGAGACCTTCGTGAACCCCGCGGGCTCCACGACGCGCACAACGCCTGAGAGCGGCTTATCGCCGCCCCAGCGCTCGAAGACGACGGATGTTCCCTTCTTGATCTTGACCGTGTCCGTTGAGAGCACTTCGGCCTTGACCTCCAGACTGCGGGGATTGCCGATATCGAGGAGGGGCTCGCCGGCGCTCACCACTCCTTCGCTCTCATGATGGAGCTTGAGCACGCTGCCGCTGACCGGCGCACGTACGATCACGGCCTTTTCATTGCCCGGGGAATGTTCGGCAGCGGAATAGCGGAGCGTGCTCTCTGCCCGCTCCACGTCTGCAGCGGCGGCGTTCACCGCCGCTTCCGCGGAGAGCCGCGTGGCTTCGGCCTTCTTGGCCTCCGAATCCGACTGTTCGAGATCGTCCTTAGAGATGAAACCGCCTTCGGCGAGCTTCTTCATCCTGACATTCCGTTCCCGGGCGTACTCCGCATCCGCTGCCGCCGCTCGCGTCTTCTCTTTCGCCGCAGCGAGCGCCGCCTTTGCCGATGCAACGGCAGCCTCGGCTTCGGCGCGGCTTCGGGGATCGAGGACCGTCGAACGGAGCGGCTCCAGCGTGGCGATCTGCCGTCCCTTATTGACCGCGTCACCCACCTCGAGACCAATGCGCCGGAGATATCCGGGGACCGGCGCCGAGACCACGAAGCGGTCCTTCACGCGCGTCCTTCCCTCCTCCTCCACGGTGACCCGCATTGGTCCACGCTTTGCCGCCGTGACGTCGACAGCAACCGGCTTGGGCAGAAACCCGTAAACAAGACCGAGCGCGACGATTGTCCCGATGGTAATGATGAGGATCCTTCTCCGCATCTCTGCTTTCATAGATCACCCCTGATTCACAACGTCAAACGCAGTCGTTTGCCACGAATTGACACGAATTTTCACGAATTAAAGAGCAAGGCACGTTCTTATTCTTGTTTTAATTCGTGCCCATTCGTGTAAATTCGTGGCTGAACTCGTCTTGGATCTTTCCAATTCCGCACTCCGCATTCCGAATTCCGAATTTTTGCCACAGTTCCACACTTGCATCACTCTCTCGTCTTCAGCACCGCAACCAGATCAAGATGGTCCAACCGGTGGCGCACAATCAGGCCGGACAGCGATGCAGACAGCAGGACCACGACAGCGCCCAGGGCATAGGTCTCGTTTTCGAGCACCACCGGCACCCGGAAGAGGTCCGACTGCACTGCGGTCACGATATATGCGCAGAGCCCGCGGCCGAAGAAAAATCCCAGGGGCAGCGCCGCCAGGGTCAGGACCGCCAGCTCGCCAAGGAAGATGTAAGAGATCTCACCACGAGTATAGCCCAGCACCCTGAGGCTCGCAAGCTCGCGGCTCCGCTCGGAGAGCGAGATCCGGGCGCTGTTGTAAACGACGCCGAACGCGATGGTGCCCGAGAGGACCGTGGCTATGAAAGTAAAAAAGAGCATGGACTCGGCCTGGGTCTCGTAAAAATTCCTGATCTCGTCCATCCGGACCGCGGTCCCGGCCACGCGGGGCATCTCGACCAGCTTCCGGTAGACCTTCGACTGCTCGGCGCTGTCCACGGTCAGGTACGCGCCGGACACGAGGTCTCCCTCGCGCATCAGGCGGTTGAGCGCGCTCCGGTCCATGTAGCCCATGACGCCGATATACTGCTTCACGAGGCTGACGACCGGGACCTGCCGCTCGGGACGGTTCCCTTCAAGCACTTCCACGGTAAGCAGGTCTCCTATCTTGATGCCGAGCATATCAGCCAGATAATCAGTCAGCACGATCCCCGTGGGCGGGAGCTCGATGGGCTTGAGCCTTGTGTCGAGAAGAGAGTGAAGCCTGGTTCCGGGCTCGAAGCTCTGGACCACAGTCCGATAGGTGCGGTGCCCGAAACGGAACCGCGCCGGGACCGTGCGGAAGGGCTCAACGCGCTCCACACCGTTGATGCCCTTGAGCTCGTAGATCGTCCTGCGCGCCGCGGGCTCGAGATAGGTGATCGTCATATCCTCGCGCTGTGACTGCCGAAACTGCACATCGACCATGAAATCCACGGAATCGTTGAAGAACCTTGCCGCGATCATGACCGCGCACCCGAAGGAGATGCCGACAACCGAGAGAAGCGCCTTTACCGGCTTCCGCTCGATGTTGCGGAGAATGATGCGCGTGGGCTGCGAAAGGATCGGCTCCAGGCCTATCTTTTCGAGCATGGTCTTCCGGTAGCTCATCGGCGGCTCGGGCCGCATGGCCTGGGCAGGCGGAAGCATTGCGGCCTGGCGCACGGCCCGAAGCGTTCCCAGAAGGGCGGAGCCCGCAGTGATCGCGGCCGCGGCGAAAATCACCGAGGGCCTGAGCTCGATGTCGAGATAGGGGAAGCGGTAGAACTCCATGTATATCCTTCCCAGTCCCCTAGCGAGCCACACCCCTGCGCCGGTGCCGGCCGCGACGCCGATGGCGACGATAAAGAGCACGAGTTTCGTGAAGTGAATGCCCACGTCGAGATTGCTGTAACCGATGGCCTTGAGCGCGGCGATCTGCTCCCGCTGGGTGCTCACGGTGCGGCTGATGACCACATTCAGGAGAAAGGCCGCCACGCCGATGAAGATCGCGGGAAAGACGTCGGCGAAACGATCGAGCTGCCGAAACTCCTCGTTCAGAAAACGGTTCGACATCTGGTCCTTCCGGCCCACGCTGCCGATCCCGCCGTAGCGATCGAGGACGGCATCGAGCCGTGTGATCACGTCTTCGATCTTCGCTCCCGGCGTCAGCGTGAGCGCCACATCATTAAAGGCCCCGTCCATGTCGTAGGCCTTGCCCACGGCCTCGCGGCTCATCCAGAGGATGCCGTAGCGCTTGAAATCCGGGCTGATGCCCCCGGGCTTCACCTGCAGCACGAACTCCGGGGAGAGCGCGATGCCGGTGATCACGAGCGTTTTCCACCGTCCGTTGATAACCGCGCCGAAGGAATCGCCGGGCTTGAATCCCTGGGCCTCGGCAAAGGCCTCGCTTACGATCACCTCGTTGTCCTTCGCGGGGTCCACCATCCTGCCGGTCCGGAGGTAGAGCTTGTTGAGGAGCGGGCGCCCATTATCGGGAACGGACATGAGACGTGCCGAGACCGGCTCGTTGAACTCCTTGATATCGAGCTTCACGTCCGCTGCCACGCGCGTCTCGACGAGGTTCACACCCGGAATCTCCGCGATCCGCTCCCTGAGACTTTCCGGCGCTCGCTTGAGCGTGCCGAAGACTTCGGCAAAGGCAAAATTGCGATAGAAGGCGTCTCGCGTCTTGTTGAGCGAGTGCATGGTGCTGATGAACATGACGAAGGTGGCCACCCCGCTTACGATCACAAGCACGATGGCCAAAGCCTGACCCTTCATCAGCCACAGGTCGCGCCAGAGTTTTTTGTCCAAAGCCTTCACGATAGACTCTCAACCGCGGAAAAGCTTTTTGCCACGAATTATCACGAATGGACACGAATTAAAAAGAAAAATCAACAAATATCATTAATTTTTCAACGACTCTCTTTGTGCATTTTGCGCCTTTGTGACAAATTTTGACTTCTTACGACTACATCATAATTCGTGAAAATTCGTGTAAATTCGTGGCTGACAAATGCTTCACCATTTCAACTCCCGCGGCGGCTTCCGACTCACGTTTCTCGTTTCTTCGGCGATCAAGCCGTTTGAGAGGTGCACCACACGGTCCGCCATGCCGGCGATGTCAACGTTGTGAGTGATGATCACCGTGGCCGTGCCGAGCTCGCGGTTCACCCGCTCCAGGGCTTCGAGCACCACCACGCCGGTCCGGGAATCGAGGGCGCCGGTCGGCTCGTCGCAGAGCAGGACCGCGGGGTTCTTCGAGATGGCGCGGGCAATGGCGATCCGCTGCTGTTCCCCTCCCGAAAGCTGCGCAGGGAAATGATCGAGCCGTTCTGCAAGACCTACGACGGCAAGGGCGTCCTCGGGTTTCATGGGGTTCCGTGCGATCTCGGTCACAACTGCGACGTTCTCCCGCGCTGTAAGACTCGGGATCAGGTTATAGAACTGAAACACGAACCCGACGTGAAAGCGGCGGTATTCGGTGAGGTCCCGCTCCGTGGCGACCGTCAGGTCCTTGCCGCAGTAAGCCACCCGGCCCCCGCTCGCCGTATCGATTCCGCCCAGAATATTCAAGAGTGTGGACTTCCCGCTTCCTGACGGGCCCAGCAAAACGACGAGTTCACCGGGCATAAGATCGAAGTCGACGCCGCGCAGCGCCTCGACCCTCACCTCACCCATTTCATACACTTTCGTCAGGCCGCGAACAAGGAAGACGATGTCGGCTTGAGCTGAAGCGCCGGCGGGTTCCGCCTCCGTTGTCCCGTGTGTCATGGCTTTCCACCTTTCGGCAAATGCAGGCATTACAGGGTCACTGCGCATCACTTTCTATTATAAAGTATACATGAAGAATATTTTCACGAGGCGGAGCTGTCTGCTCAAATAGGCTCCGGGAGAGGGGAAATTACCTTAAGAGGTTTGCGGCTGAGAAGTGAATCAAACGTGCGTGTTGGAATTTACAGCGTCGCTATTTTTTTGTATCCTCTTTCTCTTCTTCAAAAAGAACAGACGCTGAAAATTATTCTGCACACTTTCCTCAACTTTCTGTCCTACGGCATGCGCTATTTTGCTCATACCCGAAAAATACCCCTGCCCGGGCGATGAAACAATCATACAGCTGTGGTATAAATATTATACGAATGAAAGGGACCATTATTTTCAACCTATGCGAAGCCGCGTTCGATTCGATCGTCCATAGATCCAGTGGAGCCCCCTCCGGCATCCCGACTTGTCGGGACTAAATTGACGCGACCTCCCGGGACTGCGAACTCGCGCTGCGTGGCTTTGAGCCACGCGCGAGTGAGCGCTTTCCACCCCCGGCAGGAGCCGGGGGATGCCAAGTCGCGGGATTGCGAATTGCGGATTTCGGATCAAAACAGGGACAAACGTGCTGCGATACAAGGGTAGCCTCCAGGGAGTAGGACGTGCGAAAGAAACGAGTCATCATCTATGAAGACGAGCGGGTCCTTCGGGACCTCTTCCAGGTTTTTTTCACGTCCCTGGACTATGACGTGCTCACGCTGTCCGAACCGGTGATCCGCCCCGTTCTTACGCCGGCAATAATAACAATTGCGTTCACACCCGTCCCTGTTCCGATGTGATGATCACCGACTACTTCATGCCCCGCATGAACGAGCAATACGTACTCTTACGAAGAACAGGCACATAACTACGTATTGCTATCCTCAAAAATTGTGGTGATCAGGGCAATGCCGTACTGTGAAATCGATCGGGTTTTCACCAGATGTGGAAGACCTGCCATACCTGTTTCAATAGGAAACGTGATACGCTGCTCGATCTCCAATGCCGATAAACCTGCAGCCTGGGCAGTCACCTGCACCTGGATGTTTGTTATATCGGGCACTGCGTCAATATTCAGGTGTAACAGGTTATAGACCCCAAGACCCGCCATTAACAAAGTGAGCGACAACATTACCCAGCGGTGCTGGATTGAAAATTTCAGGATCGTGGCAATCATTGTCTGTTCCTAGTGTTCATGGGACATACCTTCTTTTCCCAACTCAGCTTTGAGGACATAGCTGTTCTTTGTCACGTAGCGCTCTCCGGCAGAGAGACCTTTAAGGATTTCCGTGGATTTACCATCGGTGCGGCCGAGAGTTACCGGACGGGCCTCATACTGATCGTCGAACTGCACAAATACCACCGGACTTGTTCCTGTAGGTTTGCAGGGCCTCGAGTCTTTACCACAACAGGAGGCGAAATATTCTGTTTCACAAGTGCTACCTTAGCGAACAATCCCGGACGCCATTGAGCCGTCCGGGTTAGGCAGTACTACGCGCGCTTTAGCAGTTCGGCTCTCCTCCCCTACTAGAGGACCGACATAGGACACCTTTCCGACTCCCTCAATCTCGTTCGAATCCGTTTTCACGGTCGCATCTTGACCAATGTGAATCGAACTCAGATCTTTGGCGTAGACTATAATGTCTACCCAAACTGTGGAGAGGTCCGCTACCAGGTAGATCTCCGCATCTTCCTTGACCCATTCACCAAGCGACAGATGTTTCCTAATCACCACTCCATCGAATGGCGCACGTATTATGTAGTGAGTCAGATCGATATTGTCCTCTTTGGTTAGGCTATTGATTTCATTCTCACTCAGCCCCAATGCTTTTAGCTTGCGTTCGGCAGATGTCATTTCAATTTTTTCTTCTAGAAAAACTTTTTGAGCCGTCAGATATTCCTTTTCGGAAACACGTCTGAGCCTCCCAGAGTCGCTGAACACGTTCGAAGTTGTACCGGGCCAATTTTTCGCGTTCCAGCCCCAGAAGATATCTGCTGCGTGCATCCCCCAATTCACGACTGTCGATAATCGCAATGATCTCTCCCTTGCTTGACTGTATCTCCCAGGTTTCTTTCGCGCTTCTAAAACCACACCGGGAACTCGCGGGACCACATGCGAAACCATATCGGCATTAAAGGCTATTTCCCCCGGAAGGTTTAATTCCGAGACGATCTGCCCAGGTCCGGCAAGTTCGGCCTTCAATCCCATTTTGTCGGCCAAATCATGGGGAACAGTCAGCCGGCCTTCATATTGAGAGTATTCCCAATCCAGCTTTTCGCCCTTCCATTGAGCCAAAATTTTTAAGAAGAAGGAGTGCGGTTCCTCGATTTCCTGTTCGCTGTAAAGAAAATCGCTGGATGGTATAAATTGAAAGCTGTCGATTTTTCCGCCCAGGCGCTCCAGCTCGATAGAGACTGTCACCTCTTTCGGATCAAGAGGTTTGTGGTTGAAGAGGGATACACTCGAAAATGAGGAGTGGCGCCCTTTTCATATATAACGACCTCTAGTTCGAACTCCCCTTCACTGAGTATTTTGCCGCCATGTGGGCCACGATTATCAGAATGGTCATGGCCGTCGAGAGCTATGACTATGTCCATGATGGGCATCGTGACCGCCGAGCCGTAGACTTCTTCTCTGTCAGGCCTGAGCCATACCACTGCGACCAGCCCCACAGACGACGCACTATGCAGATACCGATAATTTCTTTTCTTAACATTACTCACTCTCTTTTCCGGGTATTTCCTATGATCTGATAAGCTAATGTTCAATAACCTTTGCCCCTTGGCTTGGTTTGCGAGACGCCCTCATTACCGCTTTTATCTTTGAGCATTCGTTCAGCTTCCCGTTCGATAGCCTTCCATCTCTTTTGCTGGATTTCTTGCCCGGCTTCAACTTTTTGCCATTCTTGATCCAAAGTGGTGCAATGAGCGCCTGCTCTTATCAGCCCATTCAGCGTGGCAGGACAAAGAAATGATCATCGCGACAAGGATAATTCCTCGTTTCATGACAAGATCTCTCCTGGCGAATACTGCGACCATTGAAAAGCATTATTGTCATTGACCGCACGATCACAGCTGGACTTCCAACCCTGTAAGATTGGGTCTCTTAGAGGTTCAAACGACCGCTGCTAATTGAGTGCAGCCGAAAAGCGCGAATCAAATGAGGAGAACGATTGTATGGAGGGATAGAAGGGCATGACAGGCTTTGAAGACCTTCGGGCGGAACACGCATTCCGACATTTGTGGGCTGAAGGTCATTTACTGCGGATAAAACTGCGGGACTCAGTCCGATTGAAAAATCAGACCAGCTCCGATGATTTGTCAACACATGGGCCGAGAGTTCCACCTCGTCATGGCCGGGATAAACACAGCAACAACAAGGCGAGGCCAGAAAATCGCTGATCCGTCAACAACGCTGCATGAATGAAGCTATGCACTGCAAGCTGATTCTTGGAGTGAACATGCTCGTGGACCGCATCAGTTCCGGCGAGATGTGCTGTGTGCTCATAACAACATCCCGCGTCAAATAAACCTCCCACTGAGGCAATGATATAAATTACAAGGCAAAATCGTGCTGTGATCCTACTTCTCACGACCAACTTCCGATTACCGATTCTAACGATCCTCGGGTTCGGACCATCCGAAGATCATTGGCTATGAAGCTCTAAGCCGCTGTCCGGGCATTGTCAACTTTTTCAGTTGTAAGGATGCACCGCGAGCCGATATACTTAGAAATTAACCCTTATGAATAAGGCGATTCTGTTCGTGTCGGTCCCCAATTTATTGTTTCTTGATGCCCAAAATATTTGCCTTTTTTAAGTGCTGACATGGCAAGTTCACTTGCCAATTTAGCAATGTGAATGTACATTTCATTCAAGTTGTAAGATATTTGTCATTGGTGACTGTCTATTCGACAGGAGGATTAATAATGACTCCAATTCAAGTTGAAGTGATTTTCCCATTAATTACCAGCCTGGAATTCGGGTGCAAGAATTGTTCATTGATATTGGATCGGTCAGGACTACCTCAGAATTATCACCGTGCAAGTGCAGATGAATATCCCGAAGACTGGAGAGAGGATGTCAAGAAGCTGCACGAATGGATGATAAACGCTTCCCAACTCTACAAACATCGGATAAGAATCCAATTAATCGATGCCCAGTCTCCGCTAGGAATCTGGAAGCAGATTCGACACCGCTTCTCAAAACTTCCCGGCTTTGTCGTGGATCGGAAAACAGTGCACATCGGGTGGGATACCGATCGGTTGGAATCTATTATTGATGAAAGAATCAGGCAAGACGCGGACGTCTCGCTGGCAAGACTAGGAACAGCTGACTGTATCAGCATCAAAACCTATTTCAATGGACCGCAATAAAGCTTAAGGCCACGACAGTCCTTTTTCAGGAAACAAAGCTTCAATTCCAACTGTCCTACGCATGATACCCTCCAAATATTTGCCGGAGTCATGTCACGCTTCGTGTCGAGAATTACCAGGCAACAAAAGGGGCGGGGGGAATACCGTGTCCGGCGCTAATGGCTGCTCCGGTGACGATTAGTGGGCATCATAACGCCTGAAGACAAGGTAAGTCTGAGACCTGTTGAAATTTATGAAAGTGACGGCAAAACAGTCAGACTCAGTTCAGGTGTGCAGGAAGGAGAGAAAGTTGCCCTTGATCTCGGGCAGAGCGCCGAAGATGGTCAACGAGTGCAGCCGAAGGAGCTGGACGGCAAAGGTCAACAAGGCTCATAAATATCTTGAGCAGCCGATTCTGTGATTTCCCCCTTGTTAATATCCGAAGCTTAGTTCCATTACCTTCAAATCATTTTCCACTTTTGTCACGCCCGGAAATTGCGAAGCGAGTTCTTCCGCTTTTTCTTTATTGGTCTTCTCCCTGATACGACCGGAGAGCTTCACCAACCCACCCGGTTCGACCTTGACCATCACATATCTGGCTACGGCAGAAGTCAGAACTTTTCGGATCAGCGCTTCAATTCGTTTGGCAAGAGCCTTGTTTCTGAGATTCTCTTTAAGAGCTTCCTCATCCGGAACTTTCTCTATTTTTTCGACCGCCTCGATGACGAGTTGCGCAGCATCGCCTGCGCTAAAACGTTCGGTATTAACGATAACATCGTACAATGACCAATCCTGGGGATCACTTTGAAAAATTGATCGAACGAGGTTTTCCCGTTCATGATCATACTTATGCGCGTAATCTTCCGCTTCTTCTCGGGAGAAGTTCAGTCTCTCCATGATCCTGTTTACTCGAATATCCTTTGGGGCGACAATTCGAACCCTTGCCACTCCCGGGACTTCTCGCAAGATTATTTGCGCGCCACGCCCCACAATCACAACATTGCCGCGGCTTGCCTGTTCAAAAGTCAAAGCTTCAAAAACGCTTGTATATGACGGCCTATCAAAGAAGATCCTCTCAAAAAAATGCGGACCATGCTCGGTTTCATATATTGAACAAATGTCGGTAAACTCCGGATCACAACCTTGCGCAAGCTCATGTAATTGATCTCGGCCGATTAGTGACAGCCCCATTCGTCGCGCCACTATAGGGGCTATAATGTCTCCATAAGCTCCTAACAGTCTCGATATTGTAACAATTCTCATTTGTTCCTCTCCACCTTCCGAACGCCTCAGATCAGCGTCGATTGTATCGATTAATGGATTAGCATTAAGAATGCAGTAGATTCAAGAGAATTAATTTGGATGGTGATGACTATTGTATTTTGACAGTATAGCCACTGTACCTTCCCGTTCTGTACAACTCCCCCGCATCGTGCACATTTGGCAGCTACGTGGTTATGAAAGTTTTCTATTTATTACCTATGATGACTTGCTGAATCGTTTCGCTAAGTTCATTTACAGTATAAGGTTTACAGACGACCCCCTCAAAACCAAACTTCTTGTAGTCAGCCATAATTGGGTCATTCGAATAACCGCTCGATACGATAGCTTTCACTTCAGGATCGAACCGGCGCAGGGTTTCGATGGCTTCTTGTCCGCCCACGCCCCCTGGAACGGTCAGGTCCATTATGACAACATCAAACGATTCCGCTGTCTTCTTCGCTGCTTTGTATAGATCGATGGCTTTCTCGCCGTCGTCTGCCAAAATAACTTCATACCCCAGCGCTGACAAAGCCTCATTCGCCAAATCCCTTATCAATTGATCATCGTCCATCAGCAGGATTTTCCCTTTGCCTCTAACAGGTTCCGGGCCGGATTTGAACTCAAATTCTTGCAGTTTTTCAGACGCTGGGAGATACAGGTGAAAGCTCGTCCCCGAACCCAATTCCGATTCAACTGTAATAAGCCCGTGATGATTCTGGACGATAGCGTATGATGTCGCTAATCCCAAACCACTCCCCTTCTGCTTGGTGGTAAAATATGGATCGAATATCTTTGGTAAGTGTTCCTCAGGTATACCGAAGCCGGTATCGCGAACGGATATTTTCACATATCTGCCCTCAGTCAATGGAAGCACGCTGTCCTTCGCTACTATAAGATTTTCTGCCTCCACCATTATATGGCCGCCTTGCGGCATGGCCTGATCGGCATTGATGACCAGATTACTAATAACCTGCCCAATCTGCCCCTCATCAGCATCAACAGCCCAAACATCCGACAGCAATTCCAAATCGCATTTGACATTTGAACCTCTCAGGGCAAATTCGCATGAATCTCGAACTATATCGTTAATGGGAATTGTCTTCTTCACTGGGGCTCCGCCTCTGGAAAACGTCAACAATTGCCGTGTCAAATCACGAGCCCTCATCCCGGCTTTTTCGGCCTCCTCCAATCGCCGACATATCTTATCTTTTGGATTGGCAAACATTTTAGCAAGCGAAATATTACCTTGAATGGCCGTCAAAATGTTGTTGAAATCATGCGCAATGCCACCGGCAAGAACTCCTATTGATTCGAGCTTTTCCATCTTCAGCAATTCTTCTTCAGCCCTTATTCTCTCCGACACATCTCTACAGATGCCCCTGAACCCTGATGGCTTGCCTGCCGAATCCCTAATAAGAGAGACTGAGACTTCGAGATCTTTCTCGATTCCCTCTCTGCTTAAATATTTCCATTTATATGCTTTGACTGATTTTTCAGTCCTGGACACCGTCCCAAAAACTTCAGAAATTTGCGCACCATTATCCGTTTTTAAAATTTGTTCATAGTGTTTGCCGAGGATCTCATCTCGCTTATAGCCTAGCATTTGAACAGCTGCATCATTCAAAAAAGTGAAATAGCCTGCCAGATCGACCTCATAATAGGCCTCTTCAATATTTTCAATAATACTTCTGTATTTTTCCTCGGATTCGCGTAGAGCGGCCTCTGCTAATTTTCGTCCGGTAATATCTCTTACCCAAACCTGAATACCCGGTTCAGTCCCCAATGATACCGCCCTGGCGTTTATTTCACCCTCAAAAGAAGAGCCGTCCTTTCGAAGAAGTTTAACCTCGTATTGCGCCGGGACATCCTCCCCGCGCATGCGCGCTTCAGCCCTCTCTCGGGTAAGTGCCTGAGAATCCGGGTGGTAAATACACCAGTGCTCCACTCCTTTCAGCTCTCCATCCTCATATCCGAGCATTCGATATAATCTGGAATTGGCAAAAACTATATTGGGGCCTTTTTGAACAAAAATCCCATCAAAACTGTCTTCGACCAATGTCCGATATCTTTCACGGCTTTCTTGCAAGGACTCCTCTGCCATTTTTCTTGCAGATATGTCTGTAATTGTTGAAATTGTCCCTTTGCGAGGGTTGGCGCTATCGAGCACACTCATTCTCAATTGGCCATAAAAAATGGAACCATCCACACGTCTGAATTTAGCTTCAGTTTCGACAGGTTTTTTTTCTTGCTGATTTTTGAGGAACAGCTCCCGAACTGAGGCATATTCCTCCTCTGAGTAGAAGAAATCTTTTGGCTTTTTACCTATGTAATCTTCGTCTCCTTCGTAGCCAAATATTTTAGACATAGCCTGGTTAGTCCACCTGAGTTTGCCTTTTTCAAAGTAGGCAATTCCCATAGGCGAAGCGGATAAAATGTTACTAAGCATTTCTTCGCTGTGCCGCAAAGCTTCTTGCGCTGCTTGGCGCTCACTATTTTCCGTCTGCAAGATTTTGTTGATTTCGGCCAATTCTGCTGTTCGCTGAATAACTCTCTCTTCCAGCTCGTCACGAGATTCTCGCAAATCGCTTTCGGCACGTTTGCGCGATATTTCTATGGCTGCCAGGTTTCCCAGCAGGGATAGAGTTCGTAGATCGGAATCTGAATAGGAACCTTTTGTGCGATTGAATACATACAAAACTCCCAAATTAGAGTGCCCGATCTGTATCGGGACTGCCATACCGGAGATGAGTCCTTCCGCACGGACTATATCGTGCAATAGTGGTTCGATCTCCTGAAAATAATCCGAAACTATGTATCCACAACTGGTTGCGGCCACCTTTCCGCCTAAACCGGATCCAAAAGGCATCCGCATTTTCTTGAATGCTTCCGTATTGATTCCCGACAGAGTGTGCATGCATACACAGCCGGTCTCTTCATCAGGCAGAGCAATATACGCCGTATCCGCTGCAAGGAGTTCTCTACTTTTTTCTACGACGAGCGCAAGATTTTGCTCCAGGTTTCGCTCCGCAGTCATAGCAACGGCTACATCATAGAGCACCTGGAATTTATTTAGTTCCGTCTCAAGATCTTTCTCAGCACGTTTTCGCTCACCAATTTCGCGTTGAAGTATTTCGTTTATTGTTTTGAGTTCCGCGGTTCGCTCCTTCACACGGTGCTCAAGCTCATTTTGTGCCCGTTCCAATTCTCGATGATGTTTTTGATTGAGGAGAAGCTGTCTCTTTTCCAAAGTGAGATCTTCAATGATCAGTAACACGGAATGGGTTTCGCCTATCTTGAGGTGTCTAAAATTCAATCGACCGAACATTTTGTGCTTTCCGACTCCGATAATGGCTTGAGCCATCTGCGGTTTTCTTGTCAGAAAGATTCCCTCCACCATTGATTCCACCTTTTTGGGCGCGGCCGGATCAGGGAAAATGGAAGATAGACTTTCACCAACCATTTTCTTGTACTCAGGGCTAATTTTTCGGCATGATTTATTCGCAAAACCAATTCTAAATGAACGGTCTATTACCAAAGATGGAAGGGGTAAGGCGTGCAATAACTTTCCAAGAGAACTGGCTTGCTGTTCATTCAGATCAAAAGTACCCGAAATTGTAACGGTCTTCGAAAATAAATCGGATAGTTCGATAGTTTCTGTGTGCTGTCCGGGAATTACAGACGGGGACGTGGTGTCCTGCTCATCCTCAAATATGAGAAGCTCTTTTTCGTCCATCCTGATCCCTCAAGACATCAATATTACGCGTTATTCTTTTACCACAAAATGAGCAGTTACGGTGAGTTGCCATTTCAGCATTTCTACACGTATTTTGGATCACGGCACAGCAAATCCACTTTCTTCAAAAGAGTTGGGATGCGATAGCGGCCGTGCATACTTTCGATATGCTTTGCAGCCACAGCCACTTTGATTCCTGCCGCAGTGACATATAACGCTCTGCGACTTCGGCCTCGCAGGACCGGTACGGCATGACTCGCCTCTTTGAATTTGGTTTTTGCTACTCCGATTACGGGAATTTTCTCTCCAAGAAACTGGTAAAGATGCGCACCGAGACCGGGACGCTTTCCGGAATCAAGCCAAACATACCCGTCAATGATAATGATTTCAAATCGATTCTTCACTTGCTCAAGAACTTTTAGCAGACAAGGCAGCTCGCGTTTATAAAAAAATCCGGGTGTGTAAGGCTCAACATTTGTCACGTTTTGCCGGATCTCAATCGCGGGTTGGTCTGAACGCCAATCATCGAAAAGAATCGCGGCCGCGACAGCCGAATTATTGAAATAATAAACGTCCGCTGCTGCAATCATGATTACTCAAGTAAGTGACTGTTGACCGTGTTTCCGGATTAATTCAATATATTGAAAGCTGGATTTTTGCTGTATGGAACATTATATGAATTTATAAAACTGAAAATAGGAGATCCTTCTGAATTTTCGATGATAGCTTCGTGATCGGTTTCTTACACTTCCAATTGTTCGGAATTAATCGAGGCCGCTAATTTTCTAAATTAGGGATCTTTGAGCATGAATTCTAAAATCAGTGGGACTGCCGACATCACTTCTAACCGCAATCGTTCATCTAAGGGAGATCGGAACCGCAGGGCTGTTGCAGTCGCTCGTACCCGGATTATTACGGCTCTTGCTTTCTTAGTGTTTGTAGCAGCAGTTTCCGCGGCTGTCTATTTTTGGCTTCCGGATTATAACTTAGAAGCAAACACGCAATCTTCTCAATGCGGCATCGCTGTAGCTGATCGCCACAATCGTATTCTGCGTATCTTCCCCGATTCCAAAGAGCGCTTCAGTGTCTGGCACGGATTTGACGAATTTCCGGAGTGTCTGAAGCTCGCAGTCATTGCAGCAGAGGACAAGCGCTTTTACTTTCACCCGGGTTTTGATCCTATAGCTATAGTCCGAGCCTTTTATACAAGTATCAAATTTGGACGAACCGTATCAGGAGCCAGCACCATAACTCAGCAAGTTGTCAGATTGCTCCAGCCCAGGCCCAGAACATATCGCTCCAAATTTATAGAGCTTTTGGCAAGCATTAAAATGGAATTGCAATTATCCAAAGATCAAATTCTCGAACTGTATCTGAATCTATCGCCCATGGGTGGGAATATCAGAGGGGCCGGGCTGGCAGCTCGAATGTATTTCGGGAAAAGCATAAAGCAAATTAACATCAGTGAAGCTGCTACAATCGCGGCTCTGCCACGTTCTCCATCCAAGTATGATCCACGTCGAAAAAAGGGACGGACATCATTGCTAAGGGAAAGAGACCGAATTTTGGCAGCAATGGCCAAGCAAGGCTGGTTGTCGGACGACATCTTCAATTCTGCCGTATCATGGTCGATTGATTTTCATTTCTCGGGCATTCCTTTGGAAGCGCCTCATTTTGTCGAATTTGTCATGTCTCGGGCATCGCGTAAGAAAAGGCTGATTACGACCACTCTTGATCTTGGTCTTCAAAAATCCGTCGAAGGAATTTTCGCTTCACATAAGAATCGGCTACGGCGAATCGGTGTCAGTCAATCGGGCTGTCTTATTGCCTCGACACGCGGTGAAGTTCTCGCGATGGTTGGTTCCTTGGGATACGGAGAAAAAGATCAAGGCTTCAATAATGCGGTCTTTGCCTCCAGGAGCGCCGGCTCCACTTTAAAGCCGTTTCTTTACGCTATGGCACTGGAAAAAGGCAGTAACGCAGCGACTGAAATTCCCGACACGTTCCGTTCCTATCGGACTCCCCAAGGAGACTATCTTCCTTTGAATGCGGATCGCCGTTTTTATGGCCCCGTAAGCATACGTTCGGCTCTGGGAAATTCATTGAACATTTCCGCTGTGAAAATGGCGCGAAAAATTGGAACCGAGCCCTTCTATCATTTCCTGGAAGGCCTGGAGCTTGCGTCAAATAAGCGCAGATCCGCAAACGACTTTGGACTGGGCCTAGCTATAGGAAATCTGGAAGTAAATCTTTACCGCCTGGTGCAAGCTTACGGCGCTCTAGCGCAAGAGGGCGAGTACCGGCCTTTGACAGTACTTGCGGATACGGCCGCTTCCACGCGAAGAGAATTTTCTAAAGAAACGGCTTATATTGTTAGCCATATACTGGCCGATTCATCCGCTCGCTTGCTCACTTTCGGAAACCCCACATATTTTGATTTCGGATTTCCTGTCGCCCTCAAGACTGGTACCAGCAGCGGATTCCGAGATTGCTGGGCAATAGCATACACCCCGAGGCATGTAATCGGTATTTGGTGCGGAAATTTCAATGGTAGCCCCAGTTACGGAGCATCAGGAGCTGCGGCGTCCGGACCGATTTTGCGTGATTTAATTAAGCATCTTTACCAGGACCAAAATCCTGGAGAGTTCAATAGGCCCGCAACTGTTAAGGAACGAGTCATTTGTTCCATGTCCGGAAAGCTCGCAACATCTAAGTGTCCTTATACGACGACTGACCTTTTTGTCGAAAATCAAGAAACGATTCCTGAATGCGAGCTTGCTCACGACGATCAGGCTCATCATCCTCTAGGCGCGCCATATGCTCAGTGGATAGACAGGCGAGAACATGAACAAGGCAAAGGAAGATTTCGCCTGATGCGACCAAAGCCTCTACCGGAAGGATCTCGACATAGATCGACACAAACCGGAAAATCACATATTGAGATCATAAATCCTCATGAGATGGATCGTTTTATTCTGTCGAATCATTCCTCGAATCGAGTGCTCTTTAGGGCCGTTCCTGAACCTGTCGTGGAATATGTCGTCTGGTTGATCGATGGCTTTGAAGTGGCGCGGGTCCCGCCCCCTTACGAATTATTATGGGAACTCACTCGCGGGAAACATACCGTACACGCTGTAACCCCCAGTAACTATGCGGCTAAGATAAATATTCAGGTAGAGTAATGAAGAATGCGCTAAGCGGATGGCTGTCCCAAGAAGTGCTGGATTTACGAGTCCGCCCAATGACACGTGCACGCTGTCATTGCGAGCGGCAGCGAAGCAATCTCAACTCGTACAGGTCTCTTGCGATGGCTACATGTCGTGAGTAGTCTCGAAAGTTTTGTTGCCATAATCAATGAGGATCGGAGCGTGATGCAGAATTGGATAGGCCAGGACTCGTATGGGAGGACTGGCGATCCGAGTCGCCACAGCGAAAGGATGACGGCAAGATGCCTGTCCTACCAGACGGGCAGGATGCCCGTCGCCACCAAATCGTTTTCTATTTCGCTGATTTTCTTGAGAAACCTCTATACCTGTTCTCACATATCATCCGATATATAGATGACTTTTGTTCCCTGTGGCTCGAAGTGAAACGGCAACTCCTGTAGTTCATTTAGTGCTTCTCGGACTCGTCCGTGGTTTCTGTTTCTCGGCATAAAATAAAAGGAACCCTCCCCCACCGGCTCCCAAGAGCTTTCCTCCCAGAGCCCCGGCTCTGAGGGCTGTTTCATAGTAATGGTCAATCGCATTGTTCGTTATTGAATCCACGAGAGTTCGTTTCCATTTCCAACCCTCGTGCAGTATTTCCCCAAATTGATGGAGCGATCTTCCCTCCCGCAGCACATCTAATGCTTCGTAGCAAAGGTCTTTCATGTGGGACAAAACATCCATTTTTTGATCTGTGGTGGCCTTTTGTACTTCGAGTATATCTCCGGCGCGTCTTGTGCCTCCCGTGTAAAAAATGAGAAGGTTTTCTTCCAAGGGCTTTCTTGGTTTCATATGAGCAAATTACCGGGTCCACGAAGACCGACTCATCCGGATTGAATCGCAGATGGCATATTCCCCCGTAAGCGGCAATATATTGATCCTGCTTTCCGATGGGGTCACCGAGCCTTTGAATCTCAATTTCACATGCTTCCTTGGCGAGCTGACCTGCGGAGACATATTCGCCCTTCAGCGTGTGTAGGGCATGCAACAGCGCCACAGCATACGAGCTCGATGAACCCAACCCGGTCCCGGCTGGAATGTCGGCCATAGAGGTAATTTCTACTCGATCCACGATTCCCGTCAGCTTCATGGCTTCGCGAATGATCGGATGTCGGATTTCTTCAACCGAATCAACCAGTTCGGTCTGGGAATATTTGAGCAGTATGCTATGCGCAAAATACGGGCTGAGACGATTGACGGTAATGTAAATATATTTATTCACCGCTGTGCTTAACACAGCCCCCTGTTGCTTAAGATAATATGACGGGAGATCGGTGCCTCCTCCGCAAAAGCTTACACGCAAAGGTGTACGTGTGATGATCATGAATCACCTTCGAAATAGAACTACGCTGATGACATTTTCAGGGAAGAAAATGCGATGGTATGAATCCGTGAACCGCACTACACCTGGGGACTCTCGGTTTTATATCCCCCGCCTCGGCACAATACGCACCGGAAAAATAGCCGAGGCGGGGGCCCTCAACCCTCCTTGCCAATACACAAAAAAAAATATTCCGGATGCGATGATCATTAAGCATATTCCGGGACGTTGACCGTAGTCAAGAATTTTTAATAGAAAACCAGTGTTGGTGCCGATAACACAGACGTTTGCCTGTTTACTATTGTGAACATGGAGGACTCATACCATCATCAAGAAACATTGAATTCCCGAGTTCGCGGGAAAGCGTGCGCCTCCCGGCGAGATTGACGTCGCAATCTCAGGATTTGTTACAGTCCCTGAATGAAGCTCTGCAGATTGCAGGTTCGCTATCGCTCGCAATGACAGGCATCGGGTCAGACAATGCCACTCAATCGTCACTTAAGAAATCAATTACGGCTTTACCGAACTCTGAACAGGAAACTTCAGTGCAGCCCGGCATTAGTCTTGCCAGATCATAGGTTACGATCCCGGCCTGAATAGCTTTTGAGATCCCATTCTTTATCAGGATCGCAGCCTCCTGCCACCCCATGTGCTCCAGCATCATAACGCCGGACAAAAGGAGTGATCCGGGATTAACTTTGTTCAAGCCCGCGTACTTGGGAGCGCTTCCGTGTGTGGCTTCGAAAATGGCGCAACTGTCTCCAATATTGGCGCCCGGCGCCATACCGATGCCGCCGACCTGGGCGGCCAGGGCATCGGAAAGATAATCTCCATTAAGATTCGGCATTGCTAAAACTTCGTATTCGCCGGGCCGCAACAATACCTGCTGAAACATGGAATCAGCGATACGGTCATTCAGAAGAACCTTCCCTTCAGGAAGCTGCATTTCCGTATTCAGCCAGCTCTTTCTCCAATACTATTTTGTCGCCGAATTCATCATGTGCTAACTCATAGCCCCATTCCCGGAAAGCGCCCTCCGTGAATTTCATAATATTTCCCTTATGAACCAGAGTTACTCTCTTTCTTCCGTGATCAAGCGCATAACGAATTGCACGTCGGACCAGTCTCTTGACCGCAGCCGGACTCATCGGTTTGAGACCGATGGCGGATGATTCAGGCAGCCGAATCTTGAAAGTCTGATTCAGGAAATTAATGACTTTTTCAGCCTCCGGGCTGCCGGACTTCCATTCGATGCCGGCATAGACGTCTTCGGTATTTTCACGAAAGATCACCATGTCCACATCTTCGGGTTTCAGAACGGGCGAAGGAGTTCCTGGAATATATTTAATCGGCCGGATACATGCGTAAAGATCGAGTTTCTGTCGTAAGGTCACATTCAGGCTGCGAAATCCACCGCCAACAGGGGTGGTCAAAGGGCCTTTGAGCACCACAACCGCTCGTTTGATTGCGTCAAAAGTTTCTTCGGGAAGGTATTCGCCATATTTCGCAAAAGACGATTCGCCCGCCGGCAACTCCCACCAGCGAATATATCGTTTGCCCTTAAAAGCCTTCTCAACAGCGGCATCGAACACCGGAATAGATGCAGCCACGATATCGGGACCGACGCCGTCCCCTTTTATTAAGCCGATAATCGGATTGTCCGGCACCTTGAGTGTGAACTGATTGCCGATTGTTATCCACGCGCCATCTGCCGGGGGAGATTCAAATTGAACTTTCACATGCTTCTCCTGATTTCAGCCGTACTGTTACGATTGGTTGTCGCGACCCCATGGTTTTCACGTCTGATTTTCTTAGGGTAAAATTTGCGGCAGAAACTAACAATTTTTAATAGCGGCTTCCCCAGGCTGTTCGCACAATTCCTCGACAGAGCGCATTGCTTGAAAATATTCGTTGAAATCCATGGGCTTGGTAATGCATAGCGAGGCCCCGAGATCATTCCAAACTTTAGTGTCCGCCACAGCATCAAATGTTGTCACCACTACGACTTTAATACTTGAAAGCCTGGGATCTTTTTTGATTTCGGACAACACCTCATTGCCGCTTGTCTTCGGAAGATCGAGATCCAAAAGTATTAAATCGGGTCGGGGTGATTCGGCAAAACTGCCACGAGCGAATATGAAATCAAGCGCCTGGTCGCCATCCTGGACCACGTGCAGATAATTTTTGATGCTCCATTTTTTCAGACATTCTCTGATCATCAGAATGTCCATAGGATTATCTTCGACCAACAAGATTTGTATCGGACCGACCCGCTGAGTCATGACTCCGCTCTCTAGGATGAGAAAGATGAGAATATATTTTTAGTAAGCGATTTTAACTGTTAATTTGATGCATTGCAAGAAAAGTCGTCCACGGATGATCCAACTGCTTCTGAGCTGATTTCGTATCCCTGTTCCTGCATAAGCTCCTTCAAAGTATTTCCTTGATATTCGCTTATCCCGGAAACTATCCAGAAACGGTGCAGTGAAGCGCCTTTAAGGGTTAGAATATCCCGCAAGACTTCGAAAGGAAGATTGGCAGTCACAATGTCATATTTTCGATCTATGAAGATACGGGCTTCTCCTTCTCGTACCTGTCACAATTTCATCATAGTTGTTCGTTTGAACATTACATTTGGCGACGCTCGCGGCCAGTCGGTTTTTGTCAACTGCCAATATTTCCTTTAAACCGAGACGAGCACCTGCCAGAGCTAATATGCCTGTGCCGGTTCCCAGGTCCAGAAGCGACGTCGCGGAATATTGAGCCAGTGTTTCGACCAAAAAATTCAAACATCGGATCGTGGTAGGATGACTACCGTCTCCAAACACTACTGAGGGATCCAATAAAATCGAGCCCAGCGGAGGAGCGGGATGATCATCAGGCATGAATTGTAAGTTGTCTATCTCTATACCATTTGCAGGCAGACCCGTCTGCCAATCGGAATATTGCACCTCATGCCGCGAACTAATTCTCGAAGTATCGAAGTTTAATATACCTTCAACATAGTCGTCTTCCGGATGGGTGAAAAAGACATAAAAGAAATCATCTTCATTCCAAATTCCGATGAACGAATCTGGAGGAGCTTTAAAATCGTCAAATGAATCCCCTCGAATCTCATAGACGTACAAAGTAGTTTCCGGGGATAACATACGAATACCTCAATTTTGAATTCTTAAGCTGATCCGTTAACCGCGAGTTTCAATTTCTCCGATTTCACGAACTATGTCCATATAGGTGAGGACTGCCTCAAGAAGATCGCTCTTGGCGGTGGCAAGATCGGCTATTTCGCCGGCGGTGAGGTAATCTCGAGCCAGAAGATTCTCAATTCTTCTGTTTATCTCGACGATCTGTTCGGGAGACACCAGTTCTCCTATATCAATCTGCTGTTCCTCTTTCTGGGCTGTCCTGATATCAAACTCTTGTGCCGGGGCCAGTTGATCATCCCATTTATCTTGCTCTTTCCATTTGCTTACAGTTGCCGGACTAACTCCGGTTCTCTTAGCCAATTCCTTATTCGTGATGTTGCCCTCGGCTTCGATATACATGCTCAGTGCTTTATCTCGAGCGGCCTTCTTACGTACTATTGTTCCTGACGTGGCTCTAGTCCCAACTGGGGATGATTCGCCCCCTTTTAGCTTTGCCCCCCATTTATCTTCCTGTTTCCATCGCCCAATAGTCAATGCGTTCACTTTTACGGCTTTAGCTATGTCTCTGTTCGTAATCTTTCCACCAGCCTTCATGAACATTTTTTCGGCTTGAGCTCGCGCTTCTTTTTTCATTGGTTGCTCCTTAATGTTTATGGGTCTGCATAATATCCGGAGCTGGAATTGCTTTTGTGTAACATAAATTTAATACAAGATACAAAAAATAACAAATACAAAAAAGTTGATATTTTAATAGCTTCCTTCATTAAACATCTATTCTGCTGATGCGGAATCACATTGAATCAATTTATGTACGTTATCAGGCACCACGAAATATGTTTAGTTTGGCAATGGAATTGTGTCAGACTACCCGAGGAGAAGCCGCGCAATCAACCTGGTACGCAGCGCTGGCTTGCCTCAAGGACGGACTCGAATCGGAATGAGCCCCAAGGAGCCTCTCAGGAATGAGGTTGACGGTTATTATTATAACGCAGAGCCCTGCCATTGAAAGCGCATAACCCGAGACCTGTCATTGGGAATTTTTCGGAAGTCCGAAGCTTCATTGCAAACTACAGGCCACTAAAGCCAGGGAAATCGATCCGCAGATTTCTCAGACGATCGCAGACTCAAGAGCCAGCAAACATATGTCTTCTCATCTGCGCAGATCTGTGGAATCTGTGAGTAGATACCGAGATTGCCGTCCCACGTAACGCGGGATGCTCCTCGCAATGACACGTCGGGGGCATGTCGGCCCTGAGCGGCCTCGCAATGAGCAAACCAGCACTCCGACTCAAGTAAAAACCTGTTGAAAACGATTCGGCTGAGCCTCACCTGAGGGAAGAACACGACTTGCGACCGCAGCCACGTGTACAGTAACATCCATCACAACCGCAAAACATATCCGCGAGTCAAGTCCTGCAGCTCTTCGGCAGGAAAGCGGCCATTGAGACTTTATGACTTTAGGAGGGCTTGGAATGAGTCGAATGTTCCTGGCGCCCGGTCGTTACGTTCAGGGGGCCGGCGCCATCGCTGAAATTGGGATCCACGCTGCCAGGATGGGGACCAAGGCCTTGTTCACAGGAGGAAAGACCGCTCTCAACGTGTGCGGTTCCACGGTTGAGGCCAGCCTTAAAGACAACAAGGTCGGCTGCCACAAGGAAATGTTCAACGGCGAATGCTCGGACAAGGAAATCAGTCGGTTGGTGAGCGTGGCTAAGGCCAACGCCGCGGATCTTGTTATTGCCGCAGGTGGAGGCAAAGTAATCGATACAGGCAAGGTGATGGGACACGAAATGAAAATTCCCGTGATCATTGTCCCAACCATTGCCGCCACCGATGCTCCGTGTTCGGCTCTGTCGGTCATCTATTCGGAGCACGGTGTTTTCGAACGCTACCTGGTTTTATCAAAGAATCCGGACTGCGTCGTGGTTGACACGATCCTGGTGGCCAATGCTCCCGTAGAGTTTCTCGTATCCGGGATGGGGGACGCTCTGGCCACCTATTGGGAAGCGGACACCTGCGCCAAGAGCTGCAAACCGAATGCCCTTACCGGAGCGTGCCCGCCCACCCTATCTTCTCTTGCGTTGGCTAGACTCTGCTATGACACATTGCTGGAATACGGCCTCCAGGCGAAGCTGGCTGTGGAAAAGAAATCAGTGACACCTGCCGTCGAAGCAATAGTCGAAGCCAACACCTTGCTAAGCGGCTTGGGCTTTGAGAGCGGAGGCCTGGCCGGAGCGCACGCCCTCCACAACGGCTTGACGGTTCTGGAAGCATCGCATGACAAGTTTCATGGACAAAAGGTGGCTTTCGGAGTTCTTACGCAAATGGTCCTGGAGGGCCGACCGTCAAAAGACGTGGACCAGGTCTTAAATTTTTGCCTGAGCGTGGGGTTGCCGGTCTGTTTGGAGGATCTGGGCATATCCGGCCCGAGCCGCGAGGACATAAGGAAAGTAGCCGAGGCAACCACGGCAGAGGGCGAGACTATTCATGCCACCTGGTTCCCGGTGACCGCTGAAATGGTTGAGTCGGCTATCTGGGCCGCAGACGCTCTGGGTAAAGAACGCAAAGGAAGATGGGCTTCGCAGCCCCTGGACGGCTAACAAGGAGCTTTTCCGCAACCATTTAGTCCGGCGTTTCGCGGGATTCGGAAAGGGGGGCCAGTCCCGCGAGACGTGGGATTTTGCTAGACCCCGCGTCTCGTCGGGTTCCCCCTGACGGTCCCCTTTCTGAAAGTCATTTATCTTCGGCGGCGCCGGATCCGGGAAACGGCTGCGCTGTGACTCGGCTGAGTTCTGAAAAGGAGAATGATCGATGGCAGCAAAAATTGACTCGGAGCGCCCTTCATCGATGGTCAGCCTCGCGGACGAGGACAAGGTCAAGGAGGTCCTGGTCGGCACTGATCCTGGATCTCTGGGAGGTCGTGAATAATCTTACCCGTCTTCGCCCGTCGAAAAAAGAGAGCTACCGAGTGACTATTTTCGGCTCGGCACGGGTCCCCAAAGGTTCGTGGGTGTATAACGAGGTCGCGCGTCTTGCAGGCGCGCCTGTCCGGCATGGGCTGCGACATCGTGACCGGGGGCGGGCCAGGCTTGATGCGGGCAGCCAATGAAGGAGCTAAGGAGGCCGGGAAAGGCGGACACGGCAGGTCTGTCGGCGTGCGCGTCAGTCTTCCGTTCGAGCAAGAGATCAATCCCTTTGTGGAGCAAGCGTACGAGCACCGCACATTCTTCACCCGGCTGCACCAGTTCGTGCTCATGTCAGATGCCTTTGTCATTGTGCCAGGTGGCATCGGAACTGCGCTGGAGACGCTGATGGTCTGGCAGCTCTTGCAAGTGCGCCATCTTGACGGCACGCCGCTCATCCTGATCGGGAAAATGTACGCGGACCTAGTGGAATGGGCGCGCGAGCACATGCTCAGGCACGATTTCCCGCTGGCGAATCCGGAGGACATAGAGATCCCGATCTGCGTCGGTACCGCAGATGAAGCGATCGCGTCCATCCGCAAGCACCATGCTTCCTGGAAGAAGGAACAGGCGGGAAAAGCCAAACCAGCCAAACGCGGGCGAGGCACCGGTCTGAAGAAGCAATGAGAGGGATGAGAAGACCAGCCTTGATCCTCCTGCTGATTCCTAAGCTCGGGTTATTTCTAGTAATTAAAAAGCTTGACAGCGATACTGCTTGAATGTTAAAGCAGTGGCATTATCGCTAATTAGAGGTCTTGCAATGATTTCCATAAACGACGCGGACAAGTACATATTTGACGATGATGAGCACCGTCTCACCAAATCGGGGATTCAAACATGGATGGCCTGGGGTCTATTTTGGCCGGCTGTGAAGGCTGAAGCTAGAGACCCGCTTGGCTGCGAACTCGACGATGCGGATTTGACCGCATTAAGCATTTTCCGATGCCTCTCGTATGCGGGCGTCCGCCTCAGGAGCTTCAGCGCAGAACAAAAAGCAAAGTTGCCTTGCCGGATCAGCTTGCGGTGCAGTTCGCGTTTGATAAAGCAGGACTATCAAGCGATCAAAAGCAATTATTAGACTCCGGCAGGACAGACAAACGGCCGTTCCAGTCATATTTTGAGTGGCACAGTTACAATGTGTGGATCGAAGTTACGACTAATGTTCTAAAGGGGCCGAAGCGGAGCAGCATTCCGATGTCTCGCGTCTGGTTCTTTCCTCAAACTCGATTGGCGGCAAATCTTAACCGGATGATTGATAACCCGGGATTTTCAAGTCACAGCTTTATTGCGGTAAAACCGCATTATGAGTATATACGCGGCAAACTTCAAATAAAGGGCGCTTGAGACCAGTCGCCTATTTTTTTTGCCCCACTCTACTCGAACCGTCGAGCAATAGGAGACCGCAATGGAAAACCTTTTGAGGTTAGAGGATCTTGCTGAAATTACCGGATACAGCGTCGTGACGCTGCGCCGCTGGTTAAAACAGGGCCGCGGGCCGAAATACCGGAAGGCCGGGCGATTCTATCTGTTCCTTCCTTCCGATGTTTCCGAATGGATTCAAAGCCTGGGCCCGAAACTGCCGTGCCCACGCGAGAAGATGCGGGGGAACCCGCTTTTTGAAAAAAGCCGGATTTCCCTGCACCCCTCCGGCAAAAACTCTAAACTGTTTGGAGATGTCTCCCGCAGAAGTCGGTGCCAGCAATTGGTGGGTGATTCATCCGAGATGCTGTAGGGCGGGACCGGCGGTCGCCCTCTGTTGGTCGGATAATCCTGAACCCGGAATCATTCGGAAGACTGTGGGGCATCCACTACGCGATTCCTGAACCAAACGACGACCCGGCCAATGCAAAAGGGCGACCGCCGGTCGCCCCTACAGATGCCCCGAAGAAGGCGTGGAGCCAACATGTATCTTGACCGAGAGGTCTGAATACAAGCCCATGTCACGGTACTGCAATATTCTGTGATCCACCGCCGATTTGGTAGGACCGGCCTCCGTGCCGGTCAGGGTTCACCGCGATGCGTGGGGACAAATCCGACCGGCAGGGACGCCGGTCCTACTGAAGGATACATCCCATGTCACGTGCCATGCACCATTCTGTGATCCACCGCCAACCATCTAAAAGTTCTTGCCGGGGCCGGGAACCGGCTTCTTTCAAGAAGCGGGTTCCCGGTGGCCTACTCGGGGCCCCTTCTTAAAAGCGGGTTCCCTGTTCCAGAATCGACCGGCACGGAGGCCGGCCCGCTACCGGAACCAGAACTACCGGTCGGCGTATAGCCAACATCGATCTTGACCGAGAGGAATGGATACACACCATGTCAGGGTACACGCAATATTCTGTGATGTACATCCACCCATATAGAGTTTTTGCCGGAGGGGGTGCGGGGGAAGCCGGCTTTTTGCACAAAAAGCGGGTTCCCCCGCATTCTTTCCTCCTCTCGCTTTCCGGCGGGTTCCCGTGAATTCCGGGTACACCATACTTAATTCATGAAAGGGCCGGGGAGGAGTGTTACTGTCTATTGATGGCTGGATTGGAGCGTGTTGTGGCTCCTGATCGCTATTATGGGATCTTGAAAAGGCGGCTCTCGGAATGGCTGTTCCCGAAATCAGTTTTCGAAGGGGAAAAGGAGGCATTCTTCTTTTCTATTAGTGTTCGCGATGGCCTTCTCGGGCAGGGCATATGAGGGCGCAGCAAGCAGCGCCCCTACCGCTACCGCGGCGTGGTCGGTCAACCGATCACACGACCAACACAGGGCGACCGCCGGTCGCGCCCTACAGCGGCCTGGTGGAGTCAGAACCGGCGGAGGCCGGTGCGCTTCATAGCATGTGCGGAGCCGTTATAAAGGGCCAATTCTGGCAGGCTGGAAAGCCTGCCCCACGTTGGAAACCCTGTTTACCTCACCGCCAGCCATTTAGGAGTTTTTTGCCGGAGAGGGTGTGGGAGAATCCGGCTTTTTTGCAAAAAAGCGGGTTCTCCCACATTCTCCTTCTGGCCCTCAGGCCGCAAGGCTCAGAGGACGAGGGTGCGGCTTTGCTCTCTGAGGTAGAGTGGCAGATAGTGCAG
>CAVVOB010000012.1:0-269501 GCA_963749655.1 Nitrospirota bacterium | reverse complement strand
CGTGGAACCAGGAATCGGGTCCAGGATCAGGTGCAGCGTTGAGCCCAGCTCCCGCAAAGAAGAACCGCTCCCCCTCCGTACGCCGTAGACCTTCCCTTTCCTCCCGGACACCACGTTCGACCGCAGCAGCTCCTCGCGGGCGATCTTCCAGGTCGCCCCTTCCTGCGGAACCACCATCTCCTTCGGCCCCACGTCCTTGTACGTGCCCGACGCCCAGGTCTGCGCGAAGCGACCACCGCGCTCGAGGGCTTGAGCACGATCTCCACCCCGTCCATCTGCACGGTCATGGGCTTCTTGAACATCCTGCCGGGTCCCGCGGCCACCGGCCCGGTCGAGGCGCAGCGTGAAGTTCCGGTCCTGCGCACGCCCTGGAAACGGGCCGCATAGCAGGACTCGTAAACGCCGAAGTTGCCGCTGTTCTGAGCGGCCAGCCATTTTTCGAGCAGGTCCGTCACGTCCTTCTGGTCCCTGGCGTTCTTGCCGGAGACGATCCGCCAGAGCTTGCCGCCCGCCTCTTTCAGGTCCGCGGCAGAGGACGCCTGCGGTCCCGACAGGAGCAGCAGCGCTGTCATACATGCTGCAACGATCTTGACTTTCATGGGATGTTTCTCCTCCAAAAGGTTACTGCCGTTGCTTATCAAACGCCGCCGCAGGCGCTGCGGACCGGCGCCTTCCCGATCATTTTCCGCTGGTGATGCCGATGAGCGGAAACTCCGGGGAAAAATTCCGCTCCCGCGCCGCAGAATGATCTCGCAGTCTTTCTCGGAGACCATGATCTTCCTATCCTTGACAGCAAAGGTCATGCGGCAATCCTGTTCCGTCAGCAGATACGCGCCATCCGGCTGTTTTTCCGCGATCCCTTCCAGAGAGCAGATGTTGCAGGACCCGCCGATCGACCTGATGGACACCGCAAGTTTGTCCGTTTTAAATTCCAGTTTCAATTCGTCCACGGCCGCTGCAGGCACATAGTCCTGGATAGGCGCAATACATTCGGTTGGTATCACATACACGCCCGAAAGCATCCGATAGCCGCCCTCCACCATCTTCTTTTTCAGTTCGAGGTCCTGCAGCCGCTTTTGATACCGGGTCTTGAGCGACACGACGTCGCCCTGCTGGGTATCTGTCCAGGTCCAGCGCGGGCCGTTCTCCACCATGGCATGACCGCGAATATTCTTCAACCAGTACTTCTGTTCCTTCTTCACCACACCTTTCCCGGCCTCATCGAGGGTCTTGAGCAGCGCTTTGTATTTCGACGCGAGCTGCTCATCAAGCGCGGAGATATCCTTGTCAACACAGATCGCTATCTCGATCGGCGCCTTGGCCTTTTTGCAGTCGAAGCTTGCCGCGTGCGCCGTTCCCTGGGCGCCATGGAAAACGCAGAACCCGGCAACGAGGCAGATCACACCAACCTCTTTCATATCCTTGATCGTCATACAAGAGCTCCTTTAAAAGATTGTATTTTGTCCGAAGTCCATCGCCATCAGCCTACGGGCAGATGAAGAATCCATCAATGACGGCTGTGCGGCGTGTGAGACTCTCATGGCATGTCCCTCCGAAAAAAACGCCCTGCCATTACAAGGCGTTCTGTGTCCCCAGCTTCCTGAAGCCGGCTGCTTCCTGCCTGCTCATCGTTGCTCACGGGGCTGCCACAGGAGCGGCCTTGGACCAGGCAAATTCCGCAGTATTGCCCGGAGCAGCGGGGACTGCGGCAACACCCCATTCCAGCAGGTCCTTCACTACGTCCATGGTGCCTTCCTTGTGCCTGCGCACCCAAAAGGAATAGAACCATCCCTCGAGCCCATGGTCGTACCCGACGATATAATTGCCTCCGAAGATCCAGGGTAAATGATGGCAGGCGTCGTCCGTCTTCGGGAACCCGGCTTCATGGAACGGGGCGCCAGCCACGAGGTTGCGTTCGCTTTTCACGAGCTCGTCGAAGCGCTTCTCCCAGTCGGGAACGGACAGGACCATGGCGCGGTACCGCAGAAGCTCCGAAGCGAAGAGCCGCCAGTCCGAGGCCAGCCCCTGATCAGTGATCCCGACATCCGCCCGGACGTTGTTCAGCACCCCGAAGAGCCGGGCGAGCCGGGCCGCGTCGTGGAGAAATAAAAAATTCATAATAAGAACGGTTGTGGAGCCATCCCCTGTCCCTCCACCGCTCGTCCTCCTCAGTCAGCTTGTGAAGGATGTAAAAGAGCCTCTGGCGCGTCCGGTAAAGGCTCTTGATCTGCTCCGTGTCGCAGCTCACGGAAAGCTTGTTCTCCTCCTGCGCCTTTTTAAGGTTCGCCTCGAAATCGTGGTTGACCTGCCAGGCGTCGGCTTCTTTGGTCCAGTCGATCGGCTGTGCGAGGTCTCTGCTGAGATCGCCGAGCTCCAGGATATCGCGGTCCTGGCAGGCTTGTCCGGCTACGCACTCCACGCCGGACGGGACGATCCGGAAGGACACAGTCGGTTTCGACGTGGGCTGCACAGCGCTGCCGGCAGTGGTGTCTTTCTGCGTTCCCGAACATCCCTTGGTGCATCCGGCGAGAAAGAACAAAAGAAAAACCATCGATACAACAGTACGCATGAACGGCATATGGAATCCTCCTTAATATATCCGACCTGTGCGGTCGAGCCCCGCTCCCAGGCAGTGATGAACTATATTTCGATTCCCTCGCGGAGTTTCGCCTTCCGGATATTCTCCTCGCCGATGCCGGCAAAACTCACCTCGGCCGACCCTGAGGTCTGCCCGCCGCACGGAAACAGGGAGGAGACCGCATCCTCCGACTCGTTGATCTTCAAAGAGCATCCGTTTCCGAGCTCCAGGTCTTGGGCGTTGGACCAAACGGCCTGCCTGCGGCGTTCTGTTTACTGCCGATATACCATCCAGGTCCCGCCCTCGTTGTGGCCGCTCCCGTCACCCTTCGGGAAGTCGGCGACCATGCTGTTGTTGTTGCTTTGCAAGGTCATGGTGCCGGAATAATAAACGGGTTCGAGCCGTTCGCCCGCCGGTCCCTGGTCCGGGCCTTCGAGAGAGATCGAGACGGTGTCGCCCTGTTGCGTCCAGGTCCCGTGGAAGCACATGGGACATTCGATACCGACTGTTCCGTCCTCGGAGAACCGGTAGCAGCCGCTCCCGGGCTGCTCGTTCTGCCCGCACCAGGTGCCGACGATCGATGCGGACTCAGGCGCCTGTTCTGTTTCAGGGTAGGCCAGGCCGGCTCCATCGACCCAGCCGACAAGGTCATCTTCCCCGCTCGGGGTCGAATAGTGGATCTTGAACATCTTCTCTCCCTTCTCGAGCAGTCTCACCTGTTCTGCACGGGAAATCGTGCCGATGATTTTCGCGTCAGTCCCGTCTGAATCGAAGACTTCGACGAACGGGGCGGTCACTACCATGAACACCGTCGGCGGCTGGACCGGCGCGGATGGCTGGACAGGGGCGTACGGCTGGGACACAAGCGCCGTTTGTTGCCGCATTTGCGGAAAGATCACGACAAGAGCGATTGCCGCGACATACCCCGCTGCCGCGAAACCGGCGACCTTGAACTTGGCCGCTGCCGGACTCGTCTCCGGCAGCTCCGGGGCGCGCTCCTTCAGGTCCCGGTAAAGCAGGGAAAGGCAGATGAGAGGCAGGGGGAGCAGCAGGATGCCGATGATCGTTGCGGACAGGACCGAGGCCAGAAGGTTCAGGAGGAACAATCTGCCGAATACCGGGAACCAACGGCCTTTGACCGCGGCCTTGCTCCGGAGAAGGGCGTTCAGACCTCGCGCCTCGCCTGACGCGACAATGACCGGGCTGAAAGCGAACCAGACCGCGAGCACGATGCCGGGAACAATGAAAATCAGCGAGCCGCCCATGATCAGGACCGAGGACGCAAGCATGATCCATAATCCCGGAAGAATTTTTCGCAGGCCGGCCTTGAGCGCCGTGCCCACCGTTGCGCCCTCGTCTATTGCGGCCGCAAGAAGCGCAAAAAACGAAAACGTCGATGCCGCTAAAAAAACGCACGCCATCAGGGTGAGCGCCGCATTACTGAATATCTGCAGCAGGGAGTAGGAAGTAGTGTATTTGATCTTCTCGTAGGTAAAGACCAGGACGGCAAAAACAGCCGTTGTCGCCAGCACCGTGGCGAGTAAGCCGATGAGCATCAACGCGATGAACCGTCCCGGCCGGGACCGGTAAATCTTCCATCCGCGGGTGAGGAGGTCGCCGATGCCGGGAAGGGATGCTGCCGCAGCAGCGCTGCCGATGTCTTGTGTCATGGGATTCTCCTTGTCCAAAGAGTGAATTATCAACAACCTGACCCCGCCGTCGGGGTCTTACCTTCTGCAACGGACACTGCGTGCCGTCGTCACGGAACATTCAAGTTCCAGATCTTCACCGTCTTGTCCTTGGACCCGGTAACGAGCATTTTCCCGTCGGGAGTAAAAGCCACGCCTCTCACCTCATCGGCATGACCGGTCAGCGTTTCGAGCAGTACCCCGTCGCTGTTCCACAGCTTGACGGTCTTGTCATCAGCTCCCGTTGCGATCATCCTTCCGTCTGGGCTGAAGGCCGCGGTCCCGACGATTCCGGTGTGGCCACGGAGGAACCCGCCTAACCTCCCGTCGACGCTCCCCAGGCGCGGAGTAGAGGAGGCGTTGATTTCATTGGACAGGAAAAGGACCGTTTTCCCGTCAGGACCGAAGACAACGGCGATGGGGAAGGTGAACGGGGCCAGGTCGCTGATCTTTTTCCCTTTTTCATTCAAAAAGAACACTTTGTCGCGGCACTTGTCATTGCAGACGGAATGCGCTGTCGCGATCATCTTCCCGTCAGGGCTTATGGCGATCAAGGACGTGTTGCCCAGGTTCGCCAGGGTCTTCCCCTTGATGGTCTCCAGTGTCCCTGATTTGCCTTCCCTGATGTAGGCCACGGACTTCGAGTCAGGGCTGAAGATCATGTCGGTGCCGGGCATTGACCAGAGGAGTTTCCCGTCCGTTCGCCAGAGCTTGACCCATCGGTCGCTGTCCAGCTGCTGCGTGCCCTGGCCTGTCGCGATCATGGTCCCGTCGGGGCTGAAGGATATGCTGCTTATCCAGTCCGTATGTCCCTTGAGCGTCTTCAGCAGCTTGCCGTCGAGGTCCCAGAGCTTGACCGTCCCGTTATTAAAACCTGTAGCAACAATCTTTCCATCGGGGCTCAGGGCCATACAGAGCACGTTATCGGCTGCGCTGAATGATCTTACGAGGCCCGGTTTCCCCAGAAGTTCCTGAACCGGAGGAAGAGGAGGAGCAGCAGTCGCAACCGGAGCAGCAGCCGCAACCGGAGCTGCAGCCGCCGCGCCCAGCCGGGCAAAGGCCGCGGAATAGGTGCGGTCCTCGCCGGAGGCACCCTGGACGCTGTACTTGGTGACTACGGCAACGGAATTCTTGTCCCTGGAAAGCCTGATCGTGTTCAACGAGCGGTTGTACCCCAGAGTGGCGTCTTGAAGCGTAAGAACCGAATTGTCAGGCTTCGTCAGGACGACCTGGACCGGTATATTCGTATCATCGGACGTGGTCGCCGTCTTGAGATCGACCTTGTACGTCTTGCCGTTAATAAGGATCTTCGTACTCACCGCGGTGCCGGACTTGTAGAGTTCCGCACCCGGATCGTTGCCGAGCTTGAGTTCAGCGAGCTTCCCCTTCATCCGCTCCTTCAACTTTGCCAAAACGGCCTTGGGATCGCTGATCTCGGGCCCGGTTTCGGATTCCTTCAGAACGTCCCTTCCGTCGTCCGGAAGAACGGATGAAATACCCGCAGGGAAGCCTCGGCTGTTCCGGTCGCCTGTCCGCGCCGCTCAACCAGTATCCGAACAGGTCTCCGCCGTCGCTGAAACCGAGACCTCCATCATCGAGCTTGATACCCTCGGGAGGCGTCTGGTCGATAACAATGCCGATGACGCCTGTTGATGATCCGGGTTCCTCGAAATCCTGATAGGTGGTGGCGGGGAACAGCACCAGCCGGTCGCCCACGATCCGGGCTTCTTCGATTTTCACGCTGAAGTTCGACCATTCCTCGGACAGGATCATTCGCTCCTTTTCATTGCCGCAGGAGAGGCCCACGTTCCAGTTTATCATCGTGCGGCCCCAGGGGTTATTGCCCTCGTCGGACTTCTTGTACAGCTTCAGGCGGCACGCTTTGTTCTTGTACAGAAAGTCCATGGCCGTTATCTTCCGCGCCGTGCCGTCCGGGTCCGGCTCGCCCGACTGCGGATCGAGGGTCAGCGTCGACCCCTGGTGCTTTTTGTCGATGCCGTAACCTTTGAGTGCGGCACGGGCGTACTCACGCGCTTCATCGCAGGTCTGCATCGGCCGCGCTGTACCCGCCGGGGCAGCAGGGCGAACATCGTTCCTTGTGTTGGCATCAAGATCGTAGAGCTCCACAAAGCAGTCCGGCATTCCGATCCCATCGACCACTCCCGGATTGTTCCAGGGCAGCATACCTGCCGTCGGGAGAGAACCCGATGACAGAGTGACTCCAATGCGTTCCGGCAACAGCCGGCGCGGCCGAGAAAAAGAAAATCAGGGCCAAAAGGCCGGCGCCGATGGACCTGGGGACCGGTCGTGACAAAAAACCGTGTGGCAATGCGTGCATAAGACACCTCCGGAAGCGTGGGATTGGACCCAGTAGTTAGATGAATTCGTAAAATGGCCGACGCGGCCATGGACTTCACGATGCCGCCCGCGCTACGGTCAACTTTTTTTATTGCCATGGCCCAGGGCAGGCCTGCTCAACGTCAACGCGGCTTTGGACCGACAAAGTTCCCCTTGGCGTCGATCCAGTAAGTGACCCCGCTCAGCCCCTCCAGGAGCTGAACCTCCAGAAAGCCGGCGTAGCAGCGCGGCGGGTCGGAAAAGCGGGGCTTAACAACGAATGCCCCGGCGCGGTCGATCAGCCCCCATGCGCCGTCGCGCAATTTCGCCGCCGCCAGCTCGCAGTCGAACGGCTCCACCTTGTCGAACTTGGGAGGGATCGCAATGCGCCCCTGGCGGTCGATGAAGCCCCACGATCCCCCGTCGCTGAAAGCGGCGAGGCCGCGGCGAAACGGGCCGATGCCCGAGGCTTGACGCGCCGGCTGCAGCGCCTCACGTCCCTTGTTTGTCGATGAAGAAGTAACGGGGGGCGGGAGCGGCGTGCGCATCGAACACCCAGGCAAGGCCTTCGCTGAAATCGCCGACATCGGCGAACGTTGCCGGCACTGCGAGCTTGCCGGTCCGGTCGATGAACCCGAATTGTCCGTCGATCTGCACCGCTGCCAGACCGTCAGAGAAGTCGCGGGCGTCCCTGCACCCCGGGGCGCCGACGAATCCGAGTTCTGCATCCTCTTTGAGCCAGATGGATTTGCCGGCAGCGCCCTTGACCTCGACATAACCAGTGTCGCTGCAGGCCTTGCGCCAGACCCGCTCGCTCCCGCCCTGACCCGCAACCTGACAGGGGATAAGGGGGCAAGGTGAACGGATCACGACATTGCCGCTGACGTCGACGTAGCTCCAGGCGCCTTCATCCCACACCCACGCGCGGCCTTCATGGAACTCCCGTGCGAGAGCGAACCGGGGCCGCACGATCCACTTGCCTGTGCGATCGATGAAGCCCCATTTCTTGCCGACGCGCACTGCCGCGAACCCTTCGGAGAACGGACCGCCTTCGTCGTAATGCCGCCTTGATCACCATCTTACCGCTCGTGTCCATGTATCCGGTCTTTCCACTCTCCCGGTCGTTGACTGCCGCGAGCCCTTCCGCAAAGGAAGCTCCGACGCGCTGCAGAACGAGAGTTCCTGTTGCATCGCGATAGCCGCCCTGCACCGCGAGCCGCACAGGCCGCGGGCGGAGCCGCTGCCGAGACCGGCGCCGCGCCCCCGCTCTTGGCCCGGGCCTCGGCCGCCGCAGCGGCGTCTACACAGGCCTTGTCCTCCGGGCCGAGTCTGGCGTCGCTGTATCCCGGATCAGGGCGGTACCAGGCAAGACTGCCGAAGAGGGCCTTGAGGTCTTCTGCGGCAAAGGCCCGGCCATGTCGGGCGAAAACGAAGTTGCGCATGAGCCTGAGCTCGCCCGCGGAGAGACGCTGCAAAATTTCCGGTGTGCAGACGAGCGGCGGCGTGGTCCGGGACCCGGAATTGAGAACGGACTCGAGCGGCGATCCGGGATCGAGCGCCGCAACAGCATCCGATGCGACGATCGACAGCAGCACAGGAGAACGGACAGCGCCCGGGCTGTGCAGCGTTGAAACGATGAAGGCTTGGCCTGATACGTGCTTATCATGGTGATCGTCTCCCAACCCGGACAAGCCGGAATCGTCTCGCGCAAAGCCGCAAAGCCGCAAAGAAAGCTGTGATCATGAATGAATTCAATAATCCCATTTGTTTTTGCCGTCTCTGTGCGTTCCGGCCTTATGTCGTGATATTCTACCCTTTTGAGTTGAATTTAATTTTTGCGCCTAGTCTTCCCGTGAAGGACAACTGAATGCCGTCACGTCAGCCTACGGGCAGAGGTAGTCGACGCGGCCGCTGAAGAGCAAGCCGTCGATCTCGGCGAGGCGCTGTCCGAAACGCCGAAAGCCGATCGTTCGCCGCACCTCAGCTTTTTCGATCCGCGGCGTTCCCTCACTCAGTTCCTCTTGCCCCTCGAAGCGATACCGGATCTCGCCCGCTCCCTCTTTTGCTTTGCCCTCGACACGGCATTTGCCGGAGAAGCTGCGATGCGCGCCCCCGGTGAAGCTGTGCTCGTAGGTGCAATCCTCGAAGGAGATGGTATCGAAAGGCGCTGCCAGACGGTCCTGCAGGTCGATCCCCAGGGCACTGGAGGTTTCAACGATGCTCCAGGTCTTCACGACCGGCTTGCAGCCGGCCGGCTGCGCTGATTGCGCCGCGCCGATCAATGCGATCTCGGTGATGCAGATATCGTCCGACTTCGCCTCGCCCTTCGAGCCTTCGACGACCTGGAGCTCGATGGCAACGCTCGGGGCGGTGTCATTCACCGGGATGCGGGCCCAGAGCATATCCGCACGCGGCAGGGTCGCCGGCGCGTCGAGAGTAACCTCGACAAAAGGCCCGGCCGCGGCACGCGCTCCCCCGGCCTCTTCACGGTAGAGGCGGAAGCGGATCCGTGTGGGCCGGCGGTTGGCTTGCCACAGCGGCCCGCTCTTGGCGTAGCCCGGGAATGAGCGCGACGGACTTCACGATCGCGGGCTCATACTCGATGATCGCCGTCTGCCCGTTCGCCACCCAGGTGGTGGCCAAATTGCCGTCGAGGGCGTTGTAGACGGGATACTTCGTTTTGAGATCGAGGTGAGGCTCGCCGCTCCAGGCAAATGCCAGGATTGGTTGCACGAGCTCGCCCTCGGCCGCGGCCGGACCGGGCACTGCAGCGAGCCCCTTGGGAGCGCCCTCTGTTTTCGACCAGCCTGAAAAGACGATGAACAGAACGATAAAAAAAATTTGCGCCGCGATCCGGCATCCTTGTAGGGCAGAAATACAGTATGTCATGGTCGGGCTCCTTCTCCTGCTGCAGGACAGGGTGGAACAGGACGTTGGCGCGCGGGAATAGACAGCTGCAGACTATTTCCCTTTCGCAGGCCAGACGATCGTGATGGTATAGGTGGACTCGGGGTTGTCATCGCTGACCACGACCCGGTTGTTCGGCAGATCCACCTCGATCATGGGATCGGTGTCCTTGGCCGTGCCCCAGGGATCGTTCGCGCGGGTCGGCATTCCTCTGTCGGTCTCGCAGTTCATGTATCCGGAATTTTCCCATCCGTAGATCACCTTCGGGCCGCACCGGACGATGATCCGGCAGTTGAATTGAGTGTTCTTTTGGAATCCCGCAACGGGCGTGACGCTCACCTCGCAGACGTCGCCGGATTTCACGCTCGTGCGGCCAGACGCCTTCGCTACGGTACCCACCTCGCCGAACGACTGGTACAGGGGCGCGCTCTTCTTGCCCGATTCGATCGTTTTCGCCAGCCATCCGTCGCCGCAGGGCACGACGTTGATCGTATCTTCCCCGATCTTGAGCGAGGCACGGAGGATCTGCCACGCGCCGCCGCCGTGCAGCTCGGCTGCGTAAGAGTATCTTCCCGACGCCTTCGGGCCCGCAACCGGGATGGACCACTGCGCGTTGCCCCATTGCCCGCCCCGCGTGTCGCTGGACCCCCACGTTCCGCCCCAGCGTTTTTGTTCGACGGGCTTGCCAAGGCGGTCCGTCACGGCCGAGCAGGAGTTGAGTTCCTGCATGGCGATCCCGTAGGCGCCGTCCATCCTGGGCATGGAGCCGCCTGCGAACATGACAACGGCGGCTATCAGGGGGCCCCCGATTGCCAGACCCGACCACATCAGAAGACTTCCGTTCAGAAACCTCCGTGACCTGTCATGGTCCCTGAGGAGCGAAGCGGCCTCCTCCGGTCTTCCCCACTCGAGGCGGGAACGGATGTCTTCCAGAAGAGCGGCGCCGCATTAAGCTTCGAAAGGGTGGGGCGCAGCTGCTCCAGGATCGTCTCGATCGTGTCGGCTGACACGGACTTGTCTGCCCGGCCGATCATACGGATGCAGTGCTCTATCTCCTCCCGCGATACCTTGAAAAGTTCAGCCATGATAGAGCGCACCCATCGACTTTTTTGATGTCGTTCCCGCCGCCGGTCTGCTTTTTCCGTACCTGATACCGTTGCATCGGTTCCATGACCTTCTTGGGCAGCCAACCCGTGCTGCAATGCCACGGCCTTCCTCCCCGAGGCAGCGAAAAGTCCTGGTCCTGCACTGCTTCTTATTGCCCCTTATACGTGTCCGGATCGAAATCGTCGAACTCGATCGTTCGAGTCGATGTGAATATGTTCTGGCTGTTCTCGTCCTGCCCCGGACAGTTCATAGACAGCGACATTCTTGAACAAGAACTTGTTCTTCTCGCTGTCGTATTCGAACGAAGTGTCCCAGGTGCAGCCTGACCGTTGAACGATCGTGACCAACGGCGGATAGGATTGCATCCGGATGTCCACGAGCGGGTCCCGGAAATTCTCGCCGCTGCAGCAGATGAGGATCCGGTCGTTCCGGCCGGCAATCGTCAGCGACATGTCCTTGTTCCTCTTGAGCAGGAGCAGCCGGTTCATGGCATAGGGATTGTTCCGGCCGTCCTTGGCGAGCACGAGGAAGACGTCCGGCAGGGAATCCGCGTCGAAGTCTCCGGCATTTACGAATTTCACGTACGCCCCCGGGTCCACGAAACGTCTGACCTCGGCTGCAAGCGGCGACCAGGTAAAGGCCGGCGTGTTCGCCTGCGATGCGGGAAGGCTCGCCGCGATCCATTCCAGGATCCGCTTCGTTGCATCCATCGTGCCTTCGCGGTATCTCCGCACCCAGAAGGAATAGAACCACCCTTCATTGCCCCAGTCGTAGCCGAGTCCCTCTCCCGATCCCGTAAAAAGGCTGACAGTATGAGAGCATTCGTTCCCGGTCACCGGAAATCCGGCTGCGTGAAAATGGGCGCCGTTGACGAGATTCTTCTCCTGCTTGTCGCTCGCGGCGAGCAGCGCATCGAACTTTTCCTTCCAATCCGGAACGGATTCGATCATAGATCGGTAGCGAAGAAGCTCCAGCGCAAAAAGCCGGAGGTCCGAAGAAAGCTGGGGATCGATCGACACTGCCTTGAAGAACTTCGAACGGCTGAGCTCGAATGCCTTCAGAAGCCAGGACCCGTCCCGGCTGAACAATCGCTCGCGGTACGAGTGGGCCTTATACTTATCCGCGTCCTTCGGTTCCACATAGCTCAGCTCGGTGCGGAGGGCGAAGAGCTTCATCCGCGTCCGGTAGATGCTCTTGAACTGGTCGTAGGACGGGCAGGTCCGGGGTATCCTGCCCAGCAATTCGTTCTCCCTGTTCCACAAGGTTTTGTCGGCCCATGAGGGAGCCGCGCCGAAGTCGCGGACCATGTCCAGTCCCATTGCCGCAACCGGCTCTTTGCACGCCTGTGCATCGAGGCAACGGACCGCGCCGGCGTTGTTCGCTGCCGCTGCAGCCGGGACGGTCTGCGCGCCCAGTGCGAGTCGGAGTCCGCGTCCGCTGTTCTTCGTGGAAGGATCGGCCTTGTACCTGCTCGTCGCGCGAATATACTTCGCTGCTGCGTCCCAGGAGCCGCCCCGGAGCACGCGCTGCTTGCCCTTCGCCGGTCCTGTCGGGTCGTCCTTCGGCGCTGACGCGAAATAGGCCGGGTCGTACCAGTCCTGCACCCATTCGTTCACGTTCCCGGTCATGTCCAGGATGCCGAGGCCGTTCGGTTTCCTTTTCCCGGAAACAGCGGTGCCGATGGACTGCTTTTTGTCATACCAGGCATATTCGGCGAGGTCGGCCTCGCTGCTCGTTCCCGACCATTGTTCCTTCTTTCCTCCGCTCCGGGCCGCGTATTCCCATTCCGCCTCGGTCGGAAAACGATAGGTCTTGCCGGTCTGTGCATTGAGCTTCGCGATGAACTCCTGGGCGTCGTTCCAGGAAACGTTCTCCACCGGACAGTCCGGACCGCAGGCCTTGAACTCCGACGGATTGATTCCCATGACGGCCTGCCACTCCGCCTGGGTCACTTCCCGCTTGCCGATCGAGAAGTCCTGCACGCAGGCGTCATGCACGGGCCGCTCGTTCGCTTCGCCGCTGCTGAAAACGTCGCCCATTTGAAAACATCCGCCCTTGACCTCGACGAACTCCATGCCGGCGAGCGGATCGGAGTCAGACGCTCCTGCCCTGTCTCCGGCGAAGGATGCCTGCCGTCCCGGCAGAAGCAGCAGCACTATCAGACATGCGGCAACGATTGTCCTCATGGGATCTCCCTCCTATAATTAATAAGGTATGGATAGATCACGCGCCGACGCCCGCATGTCAGCTTCTGTGCCTATTGTTTCCTGCTCAATGCGGCTCATCGGCAACGCCGGGAGCGGCCTTGGACCAGGTAAATTCCGCAGTATTGCCCGGAACAGCGGGAACTGCGGTCATGCCCCATTCCAGAAGGTCCTTCACCGCGTCCATGGTCCCTTCCTGATGCCTGCGCACCCAGAATGAGAAGAACCATCCCTCGATCGCCTCCTCGTGTTATTCCCGCCCGTGGTACTCTTCAGGAGTTGAACGACTTCCTTGACCCGCCGGAACTTCGCCATCCTGAGCGGGGTCATGCCGGCGTACCCACCGGAGTAAATGTTCACGTTCGGGTCCGCGCCGTGCTCCAGAAGGTATTTCACCAGATTGTAGCTGTTCTGATCGAGCACATCGACCCGGTATCCCTTCACCCGGTCATATACGTTGTCATACCGTGTCGTTTCAACCGCGTGCAGGAGGGCCGTATATCCAGCGCGGTTTCGGGCGTTGACATCGGCTTTGTTCTCTATGAGGACTTTTACCGCGGCCAGGCAGGCAACCTTCGAGGCCATCATCAGCGCGGTGTCGCCGTCCTTCGTCTTCGCGTGCACATCCGCGCCCTTCCTGATCAGCATGAGAACGATGTCATCATGACAGACATCGGAAGGCCTGGTGCTGGCAAGCGCCGCTGCGATGAGCGGCGTCCATTCCTTCTCGCTCGGCTTGTTGACATCGGCCTTCCGGTCGAGCAGGAACCGCGCAAGGTCCTTGCGCCCGTTGAAGACCGCTACAGTCAGCGCCGTGCCTTCCACCAGGGCCACCAGGGCGTTGATGTCCACCCCGCGTCCAGGAACAGCTTGACGTTCCCGACGCTCCCGCTCTCCGACCTGCTTGACGAAGTTCGCTTGATCGTATACGATCCCCTTGTCCAGCAGCGCCTTCTTGCTGTCCGACCCGCCGGTGATCTGACCTGCGAACAAATTCAGCACTTCCTTGTCCTGATAACGCTGGGCCACGGTCAAGGCGGTCTCATTGTCCTGCCCCTCGGCACGGATGTCCCCGCCCCGCGCCAGGAGTTCCTTGATCATCCCGATCTTGTGCCGCTTCACCGCTTCCACGAGCGATACGGCATGGCCGCGGTAGATCAGTGCGTTCATTGGTTTGGAGACGACAGCGCGGAAAGAAGGGTTCAGCAGGGTGACGAACAACAGCGGAATGAAGAGAGCAAGGATGATGCCCTGGGCCGCATACTTGTGCAGCACGATGAACTTCTGTTTCCAGACGAGCGCAACGATGGAAAAGTACATACCGCAGTAGAGGAGATACAGGAGCATGCCGCCCAGGTGCCGGGGCAGCCGTCCCGGCGTATAATCGCCCAGTTCGCCGGTGCACACAGCCTCTCTGTTGAAGGTCAGCACCAGCCCCGGCATGTCATACTGCCGCACGGCGATGTCGCTTTTGATCTCCTCGAAGCCCGTCGGGCAGAGCATGGGCTTGACTATTTCCAGGAAGCCCGGCATTCCCACGGTCCCGGAGCCGGGAAGCATGATGCCGAAGAACAGGATCAGCGCAAAGCCGCTGCCCTTGATTCCTCCCAATGATTCATAGGGCTTGCGGTTATAAAGCTCGTAGGTGATCCCGAAGGGGAGCAACAGGCCGAACAGAGCGAATGCGAAGCCCGTGCCCCGGACAAAAATGACGGGATTATAGAAGACGGACGAGAGGAACGCAATGCCTGCGATCGCGCCGACCACATAGAGCAGGGTCTTCACAGTATCGCGATTGAACCGATGCGTTCCCTTCCTTTCCATGACTCCCCCCCGTTCGTATCATATCCAGCCGGATCACTGCATCAAACCAACGCGCTCATCACGAGCCACAGCATAAGCGCCGCCAGAACGGCCGCCCCGGTCCCCGCGGCAATGGAAAGCTTCAGCCGTCTTCTTCGCTCCGGGAACCTGGTCCTGCTGAAGTAGTTGAACGCCATTCCCATTGCCCCGCCGATTGCGGGGATGGTCACGAGCATTCCCGACGATGTGCGGTCGGCAACGCCTTGTTCCAGCACAGCCGATGCCGGGTCAGCGGGGTCATAATAGACAACCACCGGGGAACCGGGTACGAGGCTGACCGCCTTCTGCCTGGCATCTGCCCGACTCCCGAGGAACCACCCGCCGCCCGTCGTGACCTTGTTGCTGACGTACTTCTTTCCCTCGATCGTATACTCGTAGGTGGGAACGACCTCGTAGAAATGACTGGTCGAACCGCTGCCGCCCGGCCGCGACGCCCCCTTCATGTTCACGTTGCTTTGACTGTGTTCCCTGGTATGAACATCCACGATCACGCCGTTCGTCCAGGGCCACGCCGCGCTTCGCGTCCCGTTGATGATCTGATAGTTCAGCGCCGCCCAATGGAAAAGGACGCCGACGACGATGAAGGCATAGAAGAACGTGTCGAGCGACCACAGCGCTATCGGCTCTGCTTTTACTGCATCGGTGATTTGTCTTCTTTTTATTTTTTTCATAGCACGTTGACCCTGACATCCGCTTATTTTGCAAACAGGTCATGCAGAACGGCAACAAGCTCTTCCCGGCTGAGCCCCGCCTTCTTGCGCTTGTCGAATATGGTCCGGAAACGAATGCACACGAAAATGAAGAGGACGGTCTTCCTTGTCGAATACAAGCTGAACCTCGGCATAGGCCTCGCTGCTGCCTCCGGATGAGCCCCCCACGTGGTGCAGACTGTAACTCTCTACAAGGTCCCAGAAGCCCGACTCATCGTCATTACTTATTCCTTCCTTGATGATCGCGCGCGGGTGCATCAAGGCATCACGAAGTTCAGTGAGGACTTCCGTGACCATGGGGGAGAACTGATCCTTCACGGCCTTGCGCCTTTTGAAACGGAGTTCTTCCTCCGGAGGAACCGGCGGGGGCTGCAACGCGGCCATCTCCTCCTCGGTCTTTTTGCGAATATCTGAAAATGCGTCTTTTCTTTGCTTTTTCATTGCAGGCTGCCCCCTTCCGTTTCAGATCCTGCGGATCGCTCCTCGCGTATCCGCGGACCCGTCCCCTATCGGCCGAGTTCAGGATAGCTGCAGGGGCCTTGCTTGATGAGCCGTTCTTTCTCTCCTGCCCGTATCTCCCCGCTTGATGCTGCATACGTCCGGGTCCGAAGATACTGCTTGAACTCGGGTTCCCCCGTGCAGAGCGGGTCGGTGTACTCCTCCTCCAGGACGATGCCCGAAGCCCCAGCCTTGAATGCCTTTACGATCGATACGTCGCTCCGGCTGTTATCCGTAAGGTGGGCCTGTACTTCGCCCTTTGCCCCGCGCAGGTCGATGAACGCTTTCCAGCGCTTGAACTCGAACTCGGCCCCTTCAGTCAGCTCGTTTTGCAGAAAGAGAGCGCCGCTCAGCTCTCCGGCGGACGTTCGTGCACGCTCGGCGCCGCGGAAGGACCATCCCTTCGCAAGTCCCGGGCAGGGCAGCGCGCCACCGGCGTCGCTCCAGGTCACACTGCGCTGGTACACTGTTGGCTCGAGCGCCTTGAGATATTTCGCAGCTGTCGCTGCATCCGGTGCGGCGCATACGCCGAGCACGACGATGATGAAACCGGGCTTCAGACCGGGGACCGACTTGCTTTCCAGGATGCGCGGGAATTCGGGCGCAAGGGCCACGATGTCCGACCATTCAGCGGACCGGTCGCGGTACTGGTCCAGCGACGCCTGTGCATCTTCCTGCGTATTGCCGCCGCCCCAGATGAACATTTCCGCGGACCGGCCTGCAGCGAGCGCCTGTCCCGCCATTGCAGTTGCCAGGAGTACGACCATTCCCGCAAAAAATCCGGTCAGCATCTTTTTTGTCTGCATACGATTTTCCCTCCGTAAACTTCAGCAAGGGCTCGCGGGATCCGCGTTTATCAGGAATCCTGCCTCGCAATCACATTTCATATTCATAGGTATTGTCACTCGCGACAACGTCATCCGTCGTAAACCAGGTCAAGTCTGTTCCTGCCCCGGAATAATTAACGCTCGCGGTCTGGTTGCCGTTGGAATCGTAGGTGTAGGTCCGGCCGGTTAGAAATAATCGGCTGTATCTATTTCCTCAGGCTTTCGGGAGCGCTGGCTGCCCCTGTTTGCGGATCGATGACCAAAGGCCTGTCCTCCTGGACCTTGTTCAGCTGGCTGCCGTCCCACACATAGAAGCCCGTCACCAGCCAGCCGGGCACCCAGTCGCCGGCTGCTGCCTCGGGCGTCACCGGATTCACGATCAGCAGGCTGCTGTCCAGACGATACATCATGCCCCACGCCGTGGAAAACGGCGGGGAGAAGATCGCCCCGGTTTTCGCATCGACAATGGCGAAGGACTGGCACTCGGAGCCGCAGCCCCATTCGATGATGGTGTAGCGGCCGGCGAAGTTCGGGCCCTTCGTTGCGCCCTCCCGTATGCGGGTCGCGAACCGTTTGGCATCAGGATCGTTCTTGAAGTCGGGCGGGACCGGCTTCCCCGTGAACCATTCCTTGACGGGATAGTCCGCAAAACGGGGCAGTGGGGTCTCCGCGACGGCCGCTGCCGCAGAAATAAGCGGGAACAAAAGGACTGCCGCCATTCCCGCAAAAAAGCGCGCGTTCCTGTTCATCTTGTGCATACGATCTCCTCCTGTTTTTAATCGCGGACCGGATAGGCGTTCAAGTGATGTCCTCCCGCCGAAGGCCCGCATCCCGGGCTCTTATTTCTCCGTCTGTATTTCGAACCTGCCCGTGTCCTTGTTCCACTTCAGCTTGAGCGGCTCTGTCCGCACATTCTTGAGGAATTCCCTCGCAACGTCGATATCTTTTTTCGTCAGCTCTTTGCTGCTTTTTTCAAGCATGCAGGAGATATAGGACGTATCGAGGAACGCTTCCACGGTCGTCCCCTTTTGAGGAAGACGAAAGCCGATGGAATAGGCGATCCCGCTTTCCGTGCTCGCACCCTGCTTCAGGAAGAAGCTCGGAGGCAGCGGCGGCACTACGTCGGTCGCCTCAGCCATCCGGTCGCCGTTCATCCGATAGGTCTCAAGCGTATAATTCGTATCAGGGCACTTCAGTTCGGTAGAGGTGATGGTTTGCAGAAGAGCAAACATGGGCTGCCGGTCCCTGGTGAGGAAGAGAGCTCCGGAGAATGTTGCGTGCCCCGCGCCGTTGTTGTAACCGGGGTCTTCGTACTCCACATAGCCGTTCGCAATGTCCGCCTTCTTCAGGGGATACCAGCCTGAATCACCCTGGCCTTTCCAGACGCCGTCCTGCTTTTCGATCTTGAGATAGTCGTGCTTGTTCGTGTTGTAATAATCGATGACGGTCATACGTTCAGCTGCGAGGGCTGCTGACAGGGAGGCAAGGACCATTAGAAGAACCAAAAGCCGTTTCTGTTGAATGCATCGAGCGGACATATTTTTTTCCCCTTTCGGAATAGGATCCCCTACTCGCACGCCTTGCTGTCGAAAGGCCAGAACTTGATCGTGCTGTCCTCTGATCCGGTAACAATGGTTTTTCCGTCGGGGCTGAAAGCAATGGTGTGCAGGATGGCGTTGTGGCCGTAGAGGGTCTTGATGAGCCTGCCGTCGGCCGTCCAGAGCATGAGCGCCGGGTCAGCGGTGCCGGTGGCGACGACCTTCCCGTCAGGACGCAGGGAAAAGGACGCTGCTTGCGGTGATTTCGTATCAAGGACCGTGATGAGCCCGCCGGATGGGCTCCAGAGCCGCACAATGCCGTCTCCGGCATAGGTAGCAAGCGTTTTCCCGTCGGCGCTGAAGACAACGCCGTCTGCTCCGTTCGTGTGGCCTTCCAGCGTCTTGACGAGCTTTCCTTCGGGAGTCCAGAGCTTCACAGTCCCGCTCCCCAGGGCGGCTGCAAGCGTTTTCCCGTCAGGACTGAAGGCAAGGCGGCTGACCGTGTCTCCCTGACCTTCGATGCTGCGAATGAGCGTCCCGTCGCGCTTCCAGAGACGGACGGTCTTGTCAGCAGAACCGGACGCGATCGTCTGTCCGTCAGGGCTGAACGCAACGCTGGTGACCCCGTCGGTATGGCCCTTTAATGTCGCGAGCTGCTTGCCGGTCCTGTCCCAGAGGATCACGTTTTTGTCCTTGCCCCCGCAGGCCACGATAGCGCTGTCCGGACTGAACGCCACGCCCCAGACGTCCTCGCGATGCCCCTTGAGCGCTGTGCGCTTCGTTCCGTCCATGCTCAGGAGCACCACATCCGGATCATAGGTGACCACGGCGATACTTTTCCCGTCAGGGCTGACGGCGATGTCGCTCACGGGCCGCGAGAAAGGAAGTGATCGTTCGAACTGCTGCTTCTGCGCGGGCGGCGCAGTTTCCGAATACCTGACCGCTCCGTCGGACCGGGTCATGATCCAGGATTGCGTATCGCGGGCTACCCCGTCGCCGTCCGGGAAATTCGCTTCCAGCGAATTCCCGTCCAGCACGGTCATGGTCCCGGCATAGGTGATTCGTTCCAGAGGACGGCCCTCCGAACTCTGCTCCGGGCTTTCGAGCTGCACATACACTTTATCGTCGCTGATATACCAGGTGCCGTGGAAGCACATGGGGCATTCGATGTTCAGGGTCCCGTCGTCGCGGAAGGTGTAGCAGCCGGTCCCGGGCTGCTCGTTCTCTCCGCACCAGGTATCGGCGATCAGGTCCTTGGTCACGGCGATGCCCGATTTGACGTCGGAAAGCTTATTGGCGCAGGTCCATCCGGTCCTGCCCTGCCACGCAACCTGCACCCATTGGCCGGACCGTTCTCCGGAAAGGACCTGCGCCAGGTCGGGTGCGGTGGCTGTTGCCCGCGACAGAAGATCGGGCGCTTCGTACAGAACTGCGCCGGTCTCGGCGTGGACATACTGAGTTTTTGTCGGCGCTGTGCCGGATGAAGGGGTCTGGGCCGGGGTCGACGTCGAGTCGCGCCCTTTGGTGCAGCCGGACAAGAGCAGGCACAACACAACAATGGATGCAAACGCAGGGAATCTCGGCATTAGGACCTCCTGAAAGTGATTCAGGGCAGGGTCGTGTCGGTCGACGACGAACTCAGCCCTGTTCGATTCATCAGCCTGCATGTCGGATAAAAGACATTGCTCCCGTCGGCGCCGAACAGATCTTTGTAATCAGAACAATAATGGTATACCGGACGCAGTTTTCACCGGTCCCGGATTTCATAGATATGGATATGCGAAACTCTCGGTGACGTGGTCAATGAGCGGAGGGAAAATGTAGTAAAACAGTAACACAAAAATGCACTGAATGTCAAAAAAATATTGTCGCCCGTCGTCGACAAATGGTCACGGCACGAACGGTATAAAATGATGTCGACATTTGACAGGCGAATTGAAAAGCGTTAGTTTTAGTCATGAAGACCGCCATCGAGATCTACAAGTTCCTCCCCAAAACCAACTGCGGAAAATGCGGGACCACGAGCTGCATCGGCTTCGCAGCCAAACTGGCAACCGGCCAGGCTGCAAGCGACGACTGCCCCAATCTGTCCGCAGGCGCGCGCGAAGCGCTTCAGATCGGAGAGCAGCAGACCGCTTCTCGCGGCACCGTATTCGAGCAGACGCTCCACGCCCTCAAACCCAAGGTGGAGGCGCTCGACTTTGCCGACGTCGCCCGATGGTCCGGCGCCAAACTTTGTAAGCCGGACTGTCTGGAGATCGCATTCCTGAACGAGGTTTATTCCGTTACGAGGGAACGCATCCTCGATTCCGCGGGATGCGAACCTGAGCCGTTCTTATCGATCCTGATCTACAACCACCTCTGCATGCCCGACCCTCCCCCGCCTTCGGGAGAATGGATAACCTTCGCCTCGGTGCCGGCGTCACACGCCAAAGACAAGGCATGGGCGGGACATGTGGAGAACGTGATCGCAAAGCATTTTTCCGGGAACACGGCAGGGCTGAAAGGGGCCTGCGAACGGCTCGGAGGGGAACCTGCGACCGTCAGCGGCAACCATGATGCAGCCTATGAGTTCCGCTTCTTCCCGAACTATCCCGTTCTGCTCCTCTTCTACGACGCTGTGCCGGACGAGGACTTCCCCTCCCAGGTGAAGCTGCTCCTCGACCGCAACGTGGACAGGTTTCTCGATATCGAATCGATCGTAGTGCTGGGGGAAGAGTTCGCGGGACGGATGACGGAAGAGTGAAAATGAGGGATTCGGAATGCGGAATTCGGAATGAACATCAAGATCATCAACTATTCTTAATCAAAAAGGCGGCTTTCTGCGCGTCAGGTAGTTGCTGATTCGCTGGCTCAGCTTGACCGGCGATGTCGTCATCTTCATGAGAAATTCCGTGGCCCCGGCCAGGATAGCCTTATCGACCTCGTTGGCTGAACTCCTCGCCGAAAGAACCAGCACAGGTATTTCCTTCCATTCCGGTTTCTCCCGCACGATCGACAGCACCTTATATCCATCGAGCCGTTCCATGTACAAATCGAGGACCAGGAGATCAACTTTTTCTTTTGCAAGCATGTTCAGGGCCTCAATGCCGTCTTTCGCCTCCAGAACAGCGTAGCCGTCAAGCGTCAGCCTGCCCCTATTCATGCGCCGCGCCGCTTCATTGTCGTCAACGAGCAATATAGTCCTTTTTCCCGTGTTCGTGTCCGCTATCTTTTCCGCAACGGTAGCGACATATGCCTCGATATCGAGCTTTTGCTCAAGACTAAGATCGATGAACATGATCCCTATTCCCAGGGACTGCTGTGAATTTTGAACGCGTGCGTGAGCGTTGATGAACTTTCCGTCCAGCGGCAGCGTCACCATAACGTCGGAGCCGATGGCAAAACTGCGCCCCGTCTGCACGAACATTCCGCCAACGCTCAGATCGAGCCCCTGCGCTCTGAAGGAGCCGTTGATCAGCACCTCTTTTTTCAAAATAACCCGCTCAAATCTTCGGCTCGCAATTCCCATGAAGGCCGCTCCCCCTATTCGGACCATTTAAGGTTGATCTAAGGTTCGCCTTCTTTCCTGTTCAATTATAGCAAGAGTGTGAGAAGATATGTTTCAAGATGGGAAATACACGTGGCAGGCAGAAACAATAAGAGCGCATTTCAGGAAAAACTAACTAACAGAAGTTCGCGAGGACGGATGACGGGGTAATGTCCGGCCGACACCTGAAAAGAAAGACAGTAATTGTAACCACGGATGAACACGGTTAAGATTCTTGAACAATGACTCTTACTCACAGACAGGTTCAACCAAACAGCTCTTCGTTTTTTTCGCTGGTTCGATCATGCTGATTGAACCAGACCTTACCGAGTGATTCACGATGCAAGCCTGAAGCAGCCCAGAAGCCTGCCCGTGTTTATCCGTGTTAATCCGTGGTTACATGCTCTTTTCAGGTTTATCGATGTATGCCTAAGGATTAAATCGCTATGCTCTTTTCTGCAAAAAAATGTTGCCACCAGTAAACAATCTGGGTATAGTATTCATATAGAGAGCCGCTTCAACCGTTCTTGAGTGCACCAAAGATCCCCATCATTAGAGTCGCTTCTTCGCTTTACCCGTAATGGCGTCCTGTCCAAACAGGCATGTTCAAGCTGGTATGCAGGTGAGTTGCGATGCCTCAGACAGCCATAGCCAAAATCACCCGCCCGCGACTGTCGACCGTCTATCCGCGAACCCGTCTGTTCACCCTTCTCGATAAAGGCAGCATGCATCCGCTCACCTGGGTCGCCGGCCCCGGGGGATCGGGAAAAACGACGCTCGTCGCCAGTTGGATCGAGGCCCGAAAGCGTCCCTGCCTCTGGTACCACCTCGACGAAGGTGACGGAGACATCGCGTCGTTCTTCTATTATCTCGGCCTTGCTGCAAAGAAAGCTGCGCCACGCCACCGGACGCCCCTTCCGCTGCTCACTCCGGAGTACCTGCGCGCCGTACCCGCCTTCACGAAACGCTATTTCGAAAATCTCTTCTCACGCCTGAAGCCGCCCCATGCGATCGTTCTCGACAATTATCACCATATCGCCGACGACGCTCCCTTTCATGACATGATCCGCGAAGCGCTGTCCGTCGTTCCCGAGGGCATCTCGGTCGTGATCATGAGCCGCGGCGCGCCTCCGCCTGCACTGGCGGTCCTGCAGACCTACAATAAGGTCCACGGCATCGGATGGGAGGATCTCAAGTTCGACATGAACGAGACCGGGGCGCTCTTCAGGTCCGGCCGCCGGAGCGGGCTCAAGGTGGAGCTTCTGACCCGCATTCAGCAGACGACCCTGGGCTGGGCGGCAGGCCTCATGCTTCTGATGGAACGGATGAGGACGCTCGCCGGAGCTCCCATGGATATGGACCGTTTCAACCCCCAGGAGTTCTTCGACTACTTTGCAACCGAGCTGTTCGAAAAGACGGACCCGGAAACACGGTCCTTCCTTCTCAAAACCGCCTTCCTGCCGCGCATTTTTCCTCCCTCGGCGTCGGCCCTGACAGGCAGGGATGACGCGGGAGCCGTTCTTGCAACGCTCAGCCGCAACCACTTTTTCACGGAGCAGCGCTCCCTCCCCCATCCGGTATATCAGTACCACCCCCTCTTCAGGGAATTCCTCCAGGCCAGGGCGCGGCAGACCTATTCCACCGAGCAGATAGAGGAGCTCCTCCAAAAGGCAGGGAAGCTCCTCGAGCGTGAAGGACAGCCCGAGGACGCGGTGGAACTGTACCGGCTGGCGGGAGCGTGGAAGAGCTTTGTACCGACGGTCCTTGCGATCGCACGGGTCCTGGTGTCCCAGGGAAGGAGCCGTGCGCTCGAGGCGCACCTCACGTCCGTTCCCGACGAGGTCATCGGCGGAGAGCCGTGGATGACGTACTGGTTGGGCGTGTGCAGGATGCCCTTCGACCTTCGGGAGGGACGTCGATGCTTTGAAAAAGCCTTCGAGCTTTTCAAAAAGCGCCGCGACGCCTCGGGATCTTTCTCGCCTGGTCTGGCGTCACGGAGTCCATCATCCAGGAATTGGGGGACCTCGGCCAGCTGGACGCCTGGATCGCGCTGCTCGGCGATCTGATGAAGGAATACCCCCTGTTCCCGTCCCCGCAGACGGAGGGACATGTCACGAGCCGCATCTTCATGGCGCTTTCACTCCGCCAACCGCGGCACCCGTCCTTCGACCTGTGGAAGGAAAAGGCGCTGGCGCTTCTCAACGACGGCGCCGCAGACCCGAGCCTGCGGCTGCTGACGGGATACTATCTGTTCACCCATTTCATCCAGGCGGGAGACCGGACGATGTGCGAGCATGCCCTGGGAGCCGTCAGGCGCTTGCTGGCGTCGAGCCGCAGCGTGTCGCCGCTTGCGCAGTGCATGGGGAAGATGGCGGACGCCTGGTTCGCATGGGCGGTCTGTTCCTACGACCGGTGCATGTCGCTCATGCATGAAGGATTGAAGATATCGAGGGAAAGCGGCGTCCACCGCTGGGATTACCTGATCCTCACCATGGGCGTATGCGCTTCTCTTTCCTCGGGGAACCTCGCCGAATCCGAGAAGCTCCTGGAAACCATGTCCTCTGCGCTGGAACAGGGCCGCCCTCTCGACAAGTTCTACTATCACCTCATGCTGGCCTGCCACTACGCGCATGAAGGCGACATTCCCCGCGCCCTGTCTGTCGCCGCGACGGCGAACGATCTCGCGCAGCGGATCGGCTTCCTGGGCGCCCAGGTCAAGAGCGGGCTCGCTTTGGCGCATTTGCTGCGCGCGACAGGAAAGCATGCGCAGGCCAGGGCGCAGACCGCCGCATGCCGCCGGATCGGGCAGGACGTGAAAAGCGATCTCGTTGAATTTTTCTGCCTCCTCTCAGAGGCGGGCACGGATTTCGCAGAGCATCGGGAAGCGGCCGGTATGCGCCGTTTGCGCGACGCCATGGCGCTGGGACGAAAAAAGGGGTTCGCCCAGTTCAATTATACCCTCTGGATTTCACAGGAGATAACCCCCCTGTGCATGAAGGCGCTCGAAGCCGGGATCGAAACGGAATTCGTGCGGGATCTGATCCGCAAGCGCAATCTCGTTCCCGAAGAGCCGCCCCTCCACATTGAAAGCTGGCCCTGGCCGGTAAGGATCGAGACGCTTGGCGAATTCAGGCTCCTGCTGCGGGACGAGCCGGTTTCCTTCAGCGGCAAGGTCCAGAAGAAGCCCCTGGAGATGCTGAAGGCGGTCATCGCGTTCGGCGGTCGCGATGTATCCGAAGAGCGCATCATCGACGCGCTCTGGCCCGAGGCGGAGGGAGACGCCGCCCGCATTTCATTCAAGACCACGCTCCACCGCCTGCGGCAGCTGCTGGGGAATGACGACGTGACCCGGCTCCGCGAGGGGAGACTGAGTCTTGATCGGCGATTTTGCCGGGTGGACGCATGGGCCTTCGAGAAGCAGCTCGAATTTGCGGAATGCGTATTGCGGAATGCGGAATATACAAACAAAGCAGAGGCAAGGGACTGCGGGCATACATCCACTGTCCGGATTCCGAAATCCGAAGTGCTGCAGCAGCTCGAAAGAGCGCTCCGGCTCTATCGCGGCCATTTCCTGGAGGCAGACGAAGAAAAACCGTGGACAATGTCGGCCAGGGAGCGTCTGCGCAGCAAGTATCTCCGCGCGGTGAGCACGCTCGGCGCTTACTGGCTGGAGCAGGGTAGCTCGAAAGGGGAAGACAACGCGCACGCGGCAATCCGAAACCGGCAATCAGCTATCCGCAAAGCGATCGAGTGCTATGAACGGGGGCTGGAAGTGGATGAAGTGGCGGAAGAATTTTATCAGAATCTCATGCTCTGTCATCAGCAGGCGGGTTCACGGGCGGAGGTCATGAAGGTTTATCGCCGCTGCAAGACGGCGCTGTCGGCAGCCTTCGGGGTCGAGCCCTCAGAGGAAACAAAGGGCATATACAACAGCATTGCCGGACCGTAGTCCGCATTCTCTTCCCGTCTTCGTCCATCCGGCCGCGCGGAGACCCGGCAACCCGATACGGCAATCCGCAAGATGCGGCGTCTTCCTGAATTCGGATCCAACGATCCTGCGACCCCCGGTTCCCGCCGGAGGCCCCCCTTTTCAAGGCAATATTTCCCCCCATAAGTATCCGATCCGTAACCTCCTGCGTGGTAGTCTGACCGCACAAGCAAAAGACGGATGCAACTACATCACACAAAGGAGGCTTTACCATGTCACAGGACAAGGGAATCAGCAAATTGAAAGGCGTACTGGTCATCTACATCCTCACTCATTTGTTTTACGGCATCTTGTTCCTCTTTCTACCCGCGGTGGTATTCGCGATGTCCGGGAGTCCGGATCCGCTGGGCTTGAGCTGGATCCGCTGGGCAGGCGGGCCGCTGCTTGCGCTGGCAATCGGCGCGCTCCAGGTCTATCGCAATCCTGCAGGGCAAAATGTCTTTATGACGATAGCAATAACGTCGGCATTGCTCGTGGGGCTCGGGATCGGGTATTCGAAGATCTTCGACAACTCAACCTCCGCCCTCTGGTTCCACATGACGCCGTGCTTCATCAACATTTCGCTTTTCGTCCTTCTGCTCTGGGCCAGGCAGGGAGCGAAGGAGATTCTTCAATAAATAACGGATTGGAGAAAAAAGGGCAAGGAGCATTTATGAAAACATTCACGATGACCAGGAAAGTCGATGCGCCGGTCAGTACCGTCTGGAGCATAGCCGCAGATTTTACAGCCTCTCCGGGAGGCGGAATTACCGTCGATGTTGAAGACAGGGGCGATGCCCATTCCCACGGAACCGGCGCCATCCGTACGATTACCATCGGCAAAGTACGCGTACGCGAAAAGCTCGAGTCCGTGGACCCGGCCGGCAAATCGTTCACCTACCGGATCCTTTCCGGCGCGCCCATGAAGGACCATCATGCAAGAGCTGAGTTTGCGTCGAATGGCTCATCAACGGAAGTCCGGTGGAACGTCGAGTTCACGCCGAAAATTCCCGGCACCGGCTGGATCGTCGCCAACGTCACCAGGAAGGCCATCAACCAGTACCTTGATGCCGTGGAACGTGCAGCACAAAAATAAAGGTTGCATTGCAGCAGAGCAGAATGGCGGCAGCCCATGGACAACTACATCGTACGCATTTACCGGAGGGAGAAGGACGATCCCCGCATGCTCGTCGGCCTCGTGGAAAAAGTGGGCGTGGACGGGAAGCGTGCTTTCTCCAACCTCGATGAACTCTGGCAGATACTGAACGCTGCGGGGGATGCGGGAAAGACAGGACCAGGACGGGGGAAAAAGCGGTGGGCCGGGAAATCATAAGGGATCAATGCTTGAGCGAAGGGACCGGGTAGCCTGTCCGGCGCACACCGTGCTTCATCTTCCGGAATTGTTCTGGATGGCCTGGTACAGGCGCTGCACCAGGGCCTGGTTGAAGCCGTGGGAGGTCATGTTGGCGGTGATGCGTCCCCGGATGGGCAGGCCGAGGAGGTAGAGGTCGCCGATCAGGTCCAGTATCTTATGGCGTACGAATTCGTCGGGATACCGGAGCTCGGTGTTGATGACCTTGCCTTCGTACATGATGATGTGGGAATGGAGATACCCGCCGCCGACCTTGCCCAGCTTCTGCGCCATTTCGATGTTCTCGAACGTATTGAAAGAGCGGGCGGGGGCGATATCCTTTACAAAAGACCCCTGTTCAGGATTGAACGAGAGCGTCTGTTCGCCTATGGGCGCAGGGTAATCCACCCGCATCGATACCTCGAACCCCTCGTAAGGCTCGGCAAAGAGATGCTTTTCATGCCTGGCCTCGTTTCCCACGCCGATCTTCCGGCGGATGACGGCGACTTTGGTGAAGCCGGACTGCTCTTCGATCCCCGCTTCCTCGATGAGGTCGCAGAAGTCCTTGGCCGAGCCGTCGATGTTCGGGATCTCGTCGTTGACCTTGATGAGCACGTTGGTGATGCCGTACATGGAAAGGACCGCCATGAGGTGCTCGACGGTGCGCACGCGCCGCCTGCCGTTGTCCAGCGTCGTGGAGTTGGCCGAGAAGGTCTTCGACGGGCCGCCGCGCGCGAAATCCTCGAGCGAGGTGATATGCCCGCGGATGGTCTGGCCGTCAAGGGTCTGAAAGACGATCCCTTCGTTGGCGCCGAGGGGGCTCAGGATGATGCCCGTATTCCTGCCGCTCAGGAGTCCGATGCCGTTCAGGACCACGTTTCCCCTGAGCGTGCGCTGGGGCTCGCGGGAATCCATCACTTCCACGGTGCCGGGAGGGATCGAAAGATCGGCGTTGGCTATCTCGAGCCTCGTATCCGACGGCAGCTCCACGCTCCGGCCCGCGGGCCGGTGTTTCAGGGCGGACGCCACCTTGTCGAGCAGGACCTCGAGGTGCAGGGGCTTTTCCAGAAAATCGAAGGCCCCGGCTTTTATCGCCGCTACCGCCGCATCGATGCCCGCATGACCGCTCATCATAATGACGGGGACCGCGGGGAACCGTTCATGCAGCCGCTTCAGGAGCTGCATGCCGTCTATGCCCGGAAGCCAGATATCCAGAAGAACGAGCGAGGGCTCCAGGGTGTCGAGCTTCTGCCACAGACTCTCGGCATCGGGAAAGATGGCGGACTCATACCCTTCGTCTTTCAGGATGCCTGCAACGGTGGTACAGATGGATGCTTCGTCGTCTACGATACAGATAGGGTTCATAATAAATTATTCCTGACGGGCGGTACGGTCTAAAGTGAAGATAGAGTAAAACTTTGGCGGGCTTTTGTCAAGAACATGTCTTGCGGAGCACCCGAACGGCGGGATCTCGACAGGGATCCGCGAGTTCGGGCGTCTCCAGCTCCCAATTTTTGTTGATCAGGAACGACGGGGTCGTTGCGCTTTACAACGCGAGAATGCGAAGCGTCACGTTGATCACGAACGATCGTCGTCATCTTCGTGGTCCTGGATCGAGAGCGGACCGGGAGGGAACCTCTTCTTCATACACTCCGGGCAGATGCCGTGACTGAACTCGGCCTGGGAACGCGTTTTGATGTACCACTCGATCTGCTCCCAATTGCCGTTGTCGTCCCTGATCCGTTTGCAGTATGAACAGATCGGCAGCAGACCCTTGAGAACCCGGACCTTCTCGGAGGCTTCCCGCAATTCCGCATTCAGACGTCCGAGTTCCTCCTCTCTTCTCCTCCGCTCGGTGATGTCCATGAAGGCCGCGACCATGATCCCGGGCGATGTCTGGAAGGCAGCGACTTCGTAGGCCCCCCGGATCAGTCCGTTCTCGTACTGCACATTATCGGAACGCCAGGAAGTTCCCGCGGACGCTGCCTCGCGATACCGGTCCGGGATCTCCGTTCCCGCCAAGGGAGGAAACGCCTCTTCAATAGTCTTTCCGATAAAGGCGCTGTTATCGACACCCAGAATCCGGTCGGCGGCCGGATTGGCGCAGATGAAGACCAGCCTGCCGTCGGCACGGAGCTCGTACATGTGCATTCCGATTGGGGCCGACTCGAAAATGTTCCTGAAGCGCGTTTCGCTCTCGATCAACAGCTCCTCGCTGCGTTTACGGTCGGTGCAGTCGAGCCCGATGCCATGAACTGCAACGATGGTGCCGTCGGGCCCCCGGAGGGGAGTTTCGACGACCTCGAACCACCGGCGCTCGCCGTTCTTATGAAAGATCTGGACTTCATAGGCAGGCTGCTGCTCTCCCCGCATGCTGAGCGCCGTCCGCTTGACGGCTTCGGCGTTGGCCGGATGGTCCGTCATGAACCTGCTGAAGTGCGTCATGAACTCTTCCGGCGAATACCCCAGTATTGCACCCACCAAGGAACTGAGGTACGTGAAGTTTCCGTTCGCGTCATGGGTATAGATAAGGTGCCGTGCTTCGATGGCTGAGAGGAGATCCCGGTAATGTTCCACGCTCCGCCAAAGCGCCGATTCCAATCTTTTTCTCTCCGTAATATCGCGGATCATGGCAAGAAAGCCGACGGGCGCTCCGCGCAGGTCACGCAGCACAGCGCCGAGCGTTTCCGCTTCGAAAACGCCGCCGTCCCTCCGCTTGAACGCGAACTCCATGAGGAGGCGCTTCCCCTGCAGCAGGGATGCGCAGGGTTCTTCGGCGGCCTTTTCATAAGACTCCCGATCGGGATAGATCATTTCGGTGGTTTGTCCATGCAGCTCTTCCATGCTGTAGCCGAAGAACACGCATGAGGCGGGGTTGGCAAACACGATGCGGCGATCCAGTCCAACGACGAGGACCGCGTCGCTGATCGAATCAAGTATGGTTTTGAACAGAAAATTGCGGTCCTTCAACGGCGATGTTGCTTGCTGATCGCCGCTCCCCAGGAGCTCACCGAGACGGTGAAGGGCGTTCATGAACCGCGATAGTGCGGAGGAATGAGCGTAAACTGGCACAGAGCAGTTCATAAAGCATCCCCCTCAGGCAGCGAGGCAGTGAACCTTTGCAGAGCATTCCGTTTGATAAAAAGGAGGGAACATGCAGTTTTTTGCCGCTTGCTGCATGCCATGTGTGCTGATGATTAACGATACCGCAGGGATGAAGAATTGTCAAATAGTGGAGTTCGACTGCCGGTTTTCTATCCTCCGCGTGTAAGACATATTCTGACAAACCGATGATCCGAATTTCGCGGTGCCGTTACCGGTCCGCGAAGCTGCTGCACGCCTGACAGGTCATATTTTGAATAATCCCGGCTGGCAGCGATCGTATATGGCGTTTGCCGCCCCGCCGCCCCTGCTCTGTCGCTCATATCCGCCTGGCCAGGACATCTGCCAAAGGACAGCGATGAGATATTTGAAGGCATCTGCTATTTACAGAATGGAGGGACTTAGGGCCGGCATATCGCATGAATTAAATACTCGACATTTCCGTCCTGACCGGTGATCGGCGAAGGGACGATGCCCCGCACCTCCATGCCGAGGTCGGCCGCGAACTCGGCGACTTTTCCGACTGCCGCATCCCGCGCCGCCTCGTCCCGCACGATGCCGCCCTTGCCCACCTGTTCCCTGCCCACCTCGAACTGGGGTTTGATGAGCGCGATGATCTCGCCTTCCGGCTTCAGGAACATGAGCGCAGAGGGGATCACTTTATCAAGGGAAATGAAGGAAACGTCGATGACCGTGATGTCCGCTGCCTCGGGAATGAGCGACGGATCCATCGTGCGGATGTTGGTCCGCTCAATAACCGTGACGCGGGGGTCCTGCCTGAGTTTCCATGCGATCTGGCCGTAGCCCACATCGACGGCATAGACTTTCGCGCAACCGTGCTGGAGCAGGCAGTCCGTGAACCCGCCCGTCGACGCGCCGATGTCCACGGCAACCTTGCCTTCGACATTCACGCGAAATTCCTGCAGCGCCTTTTCAAGCTTCAATCCGCCGCGGCTCACATAGGGGAGTTGCTCGCCGAGGATCCGGATGTCTGCGTCTCCGGCAACAGGCGAACCGGCCTTGTCCTGCTTCTGTCCGTTCACGAGCACCTGGCCGGCTACTATCAGCGCCTGCGCCCGCTCCCTGCTTGCCGCAAGGCCCCGCTCCGCAAGGAGCCGGTCGAGTCTGATCTTTTTCGGTTTTTGTTTATCGCTGGTGGACATGGGTGGGGATGAACGATCCTTCACCATGAAGCGTATCAGAACACGGAGGAGCTGTCAACGTTACAATCTTTTTGATGTAGGCAAAGCAAAAATATTTATGCTGCAAAGTGCGTCGAATCTGCAAATACTGTAGAATCTTAAGCTCTGGATTCCAGCCTTCGCAGGAATGACGGAGTCATAAGGTGAACGGCGATTATTGAATTATTGCCGATTGACGTCCAATCCACCAAACGATAAACTTTAGTCAGATGTACGGGTCGAATTATCAGCAGGACGGAGATTACCGAATGAAGAAAAAGGGAATACTATTTGCCATGGTGGCGATCGTCTGGGCACTCCCCGGCACAGCCCTGTTCGCCGCAACGCTCGACTGCACCAACGGCATCATATCAGCCGGCGATTCCCGCGTTGATCTTCTCATGAAGTGCGGTGAACCGTCCTCCAAAGAATCCCACCAGGAGGAGATCGTCGACTTCACTTCCCCGGGAGTGAGACATAAAACCTACGTGACCGTTGATGAGTGGACGTACGACTTCGGACCGAGCAAATTTACGCGAATCGTGACGCTGAAAAACGGGCAGGTGTTCCGCATCGGGACCGGCGGCTACGGATACAGCGGGAATACGAAGACCCCGGCGCGGGAATGCACCGAACAGTCCCTTTCAACCGGAGAACGGACGAGCGACGTGATTGCCAAGTGCGGCGAGCCCACGTGGAAAGACACGAGGCAGGAAGAAAAAAGCGCTCGGCTGGAAACCGGGCTGGTCCAGAAAACTCTTGTAACGATCGAAGAATGGACCTACAATCTCGGACCGAACCGCTTTGTCCGCATTCTCACCTTCAGAAACGGAAAGCTCACGGACATCAGGATCGGCGGCTACGGATACGAGTTGAGGCAGGAAGAAAAGAAAAAGACGCCGTAACCGGCGCCCGTATCAAAAAGCATTTAACCACGGATTAACACGGATAGACACGGATGACTTCTTTCATTGAATTACAAGGTTATTAAACCGTGTTCATCCGTGGTTCCAACTGCCTTGTGTTCTAATCCACAATTCACAACGCAATTGAAACCACAGCTTTCATTCCGAATTCCGCATTGCTTCTCTACGCGTCTTTCATCCGTATTGCCGCCACCGGAGTCACCACCTTGAGCCGCGACCTTTCGATGAACGCTTTGACCGAGGTATAGATCCCGTCCACGTCGAGGCCGTACTTTTTCCGGAGCACCGCCTGGGTGCCGTGTTCGACGTAGGCGTCGGGAAGGCCGATGCGAAGCGTCTTGACCCCCGTGATGCCCCGCGCGTCGAGGCATTCGAGCACTGCGCTGCCGAAGCCGCCCTGGAGCACATGCTCCTCCACCGTGATGATCCTGCCGGTCTTTTTCGCGAAGGCAATGATCCGCTCTTCGTCCAGGGGCTTCACGAACCGGGCGTTCACGACCGCGACGGACATTCCCTCGTCGGCGAGCCGTTTCGCCGCCTCGATGGAAGGACAGACCATGTTGCCGATGGCGATGATGGCCGCTTCGCTCCCTTCCTTGATGACCTCCGCTTTGCCGATCGGGAGCGTCGTCAGCTCCTGGTCCATGGGCACGCCGCAGCCGATGCCGCGCGGGTAGCGCAGCGCCGTCGGCCCGGGGTGCTCCACGGCGGTCTTGATCATGTGCTGGAACTCGTTCTCGTCTTTGGGCGCCATCACGACCATGTTCGGCACATGGCGGAGATAGGCGATATCGAACACCCCGTGGTGCGTGGGTCCGTCCTCGCCTACGAGACCGGCGCGGTCGAGCGCCAGCGTGACGGGAAGGTTCTGCAGGCAGAGGTCGTGGACGATCTGGTCGTAGGCCCGCTGCGTGAACGTCGAGTAGATGGCCGCAACGGGATGCAGCCCTTCCACGGCGAGGCCGCAGGCAAAGGTCACGCCGTGCGATTCCGCGATGCCCACGTCGAAGAAACGGCCGGGGAACTGCTCGGCGAACAGGTCGAGTCCCGTGCCTTCGGACATCGCCGCCGAGATCGCGACGACCCGCTCGTTCTCTTCGGCGAGCCTGATCATGGTCTTCCCGAAGACCTCGGTGTAGCTCATGATGGACTGTTTCTTGGTGATGACCTTTCCCGTATCAGGGTCGAAGGGCGGCGTTCCATGGTACTTTGACGGACGGCACTCGGCGAACTCGCAGCCCTTTCCCTTCTTGGTGATCACGTGGACCAGCACCGGCCAGGTGTAGCCCTTGATGTTCCGGAAGGTTTCGAGCAGATGGCTGATATTGTGGCCGTCGATGGGTCCGACATACTGGAAGCCGAGGTCCTCGAAGAGCATCCCCGGAGACATCAGGCCCTTGATGGAGTCTTCGGCCTTCTTCGCGAGGTTGAACATGGATTCGCCGACCTTGGGAATGCCCTGCAGGAACTGCTTGGTCTCCTGGCGCAGGCGCGTGTAAAAGTTGCCCGTCAGCATCCTGCTGAGGTAGGACGACAGCGCGCCCACGTTCGGCGAAATGGACATCTCGTTGTCGTTCAGGATGACGATGAGATCCTTTTTCAGGTGCCCTGCCTGGTTCATGCCTTCGAAGGCAAGGCCCGCCGAGATCGAGCCGTCGCCGATCACGGCGATCACCTTGAAGTCGCCGCCGCTGATGTCGCGGGCCGCGACCATGCCCAGGGCTGCCGAGATCGAGGTGCTCGCGTGGCCCACGTCGAAATGGTCGTGGGAACTCTCGTCGCGCTTCGGGAACCCGCTCAGGCCGCCGTGCTGCCTGAGAGTGGGAAACTGCGCGCGTCTGCCGGTCAAAATCTTGTGCGCATAAGCCTGATGCCCCACGTCCCATACGATGCGGTCCTGCGGCGTATTGAAGGCGTAATGGAGCGCAACGGTCAGCTCCACGACGCCGAGGCTCGGCGCAAGATGGCCGCCTGTTTTCGCCACCGTGTCGATGATCTCCTGGCGCACGTCATCGGCCAGCGGCTGAAGCTCTGCCGGGGCCAGTGCCCGCACGTCGTCAATGTTCTGAATCTTGTCGAGAATCATGATTACCTCTCAAAAGTCAGGGGCCGGGAAGTCAGGGGCCGGGGTCCAGGGGCCAGGAAATACCCCACCCTTGACCCTTGCCACCGGGCCCTGGACCCAGTTTTTATCGGACCCTCGTTACTGGACCCTTGACCCTGTTTCTACCAGACCCTTGCTACCGGACCCTGAACCCAGTTTTTACCGGACCCTGGACCCTGCTGTCAATTCACTCTCTGCACGATATATTTCGCCAGTTCCCTGAGCGGGTCTGCCTTGCGCCCGAAGCCGGCGAGCGCCTGGACTGCCCTGTCTGCAACTTCGCCCGCTCTGCGGCGCGACTCTTCCAGACCGTAAAAGGCGGGAAAGGTCTTCTTGCCCTTCTTGATATCGCTGCCCACGTCCTTGCCGATCTCTTCCTGCTTGCCGGTGATGTCCAGGATGTCGTCGGCGATCTGGAAGGCCAGGCCCACCATTTCCCCGTAATGCGTCAGCGCCAGCAGCTGCCGCTTGCCCGCCTTGGCATACAGCGCTCCGACGCGCACTGATGCGCGCATCAGGGCGCCGGTCTTGCGGGTGTGAATGTATTCGAGTGTGGGAAAATCGATCTCCCTGCCTTCCGACTCCATGTCCACAACCTGACCGCCCACCATGCCGAAAGCGCCCGATGCAAACGCAATCTCCCGGATGATCGGCAGGAGCCTAGCTGCGGGGACCGCCTTCAGGCGCCTGGGATCGGACAGCGTCTCGAAGGCCATGGTCAACAACCCGTCGCCGGCGAGGATCGCGATCGCTTCGCCGAATTTTTTGTGGCACGTGGGCTGCCCGCGCCGGAAGTCGTCGTCATCCATGGCAGGCAGATCGTCATGGATCAGGGAGTAGGTATGGATCAGCTCCAGCGCCCCTGCAATGGGAAGCAGGTCCGCTGTCTTCGCGCCGAGCGATTCCGCGGCAGCGATCGCGAGAATGGGCCGTACGCGTTTGCCGCCGGCAAAGAGGCTGTAGCGCATGGCCTCATGGATCGATGGAGGAAAGGTCTTGGCCTGGGGCACGAGCTTTTCGAGTGATTTGTCAACGAGCTCTTTTTTCTTCTTGAGGTATATCTTGATGTCCATGATTAACTCGGTGAGGAGTGAGGAGAGACTCCTGACTCCTGACTCCTGACTCCTGACTCCTGACTCCTGACTCCTGACTCCTGACTCTAATTACTCCTCTTCCTCGAACGGCTCGGCCTTGATCGTTCCGTTCTTGTCCTTGACCAGGATCTCCACCTTACGTTCCGCTTCGTCCAGCCGTTTCGTGCAGATGCGGGAAAGCTTGACGCCCTCCTCGAACAGTTTCAGCGATTGTTCAAGGGGAAGGTCGCCTTTTTCGAGGTCCTGGACAATCTCCTCAAGACGCTCCATCGCCGCTTCGAATTTTTTTTCCGCCATGGGATGATTATACCTCATTGCAAGGCCGGGATTCAGCCGCGAAGCGACATTATATACGGGGAATCAGAGGAAAATCAAGGCAAAATCCAGGTTTACCGTCTGTTCCTTACTCAGTGCACCAGGATCGGGTGACGAACGGGATGGAGCTCCCAACAACGATTTTCTTTTCCCTTTTCCCGTTTCACCTTGAACGTTTACAATCACGTTCCCTTACTTCGCCCCCATCTTCTTCGCCAGGAACTCGCCCATTGTCATATCGACCGTGGCGATATGATTTGTGAACCAGGCATTGAGTTTGCGCACGATTTCGAGACCCAGGAAGGTTGTGATGTCCCCTTGCGCCTGCATGGATGTGAACCTTTCCTTGAAGGCGGTAAAGTCCCTGAGGAACGTTTCGTGCTCGGCCTTGTGCTGGATAATGCCCGGATAGCCGTACCGGTTCATGTATTTGACCTCGGTGGCGAAATGCTCCACTACATATGTTTCCAGAAACTTCAGGGTATCGCGAATAGCGTCCCTGCTCTGTCCCCTTCTCATGTAATCGCGCAACAGCTCCATGCGCTCAAGCAGCTCCTCATGCTGATTGTCTATCTCAGTGATTCCCAGTTTGAATTCCTGATCCACTGCCGCCTCCTTGGAGAATATCATAAATAGAAAAGAAAAACTTATCTCGCGCAAAACCCGCAAAGAAAATCAAAAACGGTTTCTTGTTTAAAAAGGTTAGAACCTTTGCCGGCAGATTTCTATTGGGAAAGGACTGATAAGGAAAACCATGCCATACAGTCGAAGGGCAGCCTGTCTGTTGCCGCGACCCCCTGCTGTCTGAGCCGGCTGTAAAACGGAAGCTTCCCCGCTTCCAGGACCCTGACCTTCTCCACACTCGCGAGCTTTATCTGCATATCAAAACCGCGAAACAGCTCCTGCAGTTCCCGGTAGATCGGCGTCTCGTTCGCAAGCTTCCTTATGAACCCGTTGATGTCCCCGTTTTTCGGCTTCCCCTTCCGAGCATCCCACCCGGGTGATCGATATGCTGCCAGCGCGAGCCTGAACTGCAGATCCTGGGAAGCAGGTTTTTGTTCTGCTTCAAGCCCGCCCCAGAACAATGTTCGATATGTTCGGGCATTCTTGTCATGGCCGAAGAACGCCGTGCAGATCTTTGTCATAAGTGAAATCTGCAACTCCATGGGCGCATCGCATCGGGGCGAGTGCTTGATGATGCCCTGGTTGGGCCCGTTGTCGTAGGCGATCCAGGTGATGGAGCAGTCTCCGCTGGAAGCAGTATAAGAGGTTGCGTGATTCAGGGCGCTGTATTCAATGGTCACCGCGCGCTTGGCGTCAACAGAATCGGGCGAGGAAAGGTCCTGGCCTGCTAAACCGATTGCAGCGGCTGAGCAGAGAAGGAAGGCGCCTGCGCTCACGATCGTCTTTAAGCCGTCAGGACGGCATATTTTGTGAATAACGTTCATACAATAATCTTCAGCATTTAAAAGCCGCACTTGCAGCCTGATTTGTCATCCCCGTGAAACGAGGACCCGTGACAGCCTGGTTTCCTGCCTGCGCAGGAATGACGGGGGAGGTCATTTTTCTTCCCTATTTATGATATTCTTTAGATGATAGCAGATCGATAGGGTAACCATAGAAAATTCTTCAATTGAAGTCAATGGCTCTTCGCGACATAGATTGTTTTTCGAGGAGGCCCCATGAATACCAAAATCTACCTGATCATCCTTGGCTCCTCATTTGGACTTATGGTCCTTGGCGCGATCATTGTCAATATTCTCGAATCCAACGGGATCTTAAGCGAGGAAAAGATCGGGCCCAAAGGCACTGATGCCATAACATTAGCATACCTTGTATTGTTCTGCACCATGGCTTTTGCAATCGTCCCGCTCGCGGTGCGGTTATTCATCGTCCTGCAGCTGAAAATCGGCAATGGCGCGTTTATTTTCGTCAAGTGGTTTCAGGCCCATGAGCAGGCAGTGGTATATGGCGGCTGGGGGGTAATAGTCATCGGGATCTGCATTATCTATTTCCTGTCCGACGGCGATATGCTGAAGGATATGAGGTGAACTGATGCAGTGCACTCAATGCAGCAGGCCCTTTCTGGATGCAGAGCGGATCGCCTCCATCTCGGGCAGCATCATGGGCGACGAGCATACGGACGTCTATTTTCTCTGTCCTCTGTGCAAGGTGTACACCGTCGTGACCTGGTGGGATGACTTTACCGGCACAGAGACGGTGAGTGTCAACGGCCCCCTGTCAAAGCAGGAGGGAGATGAAAGAATAGAGCTCATAGGTCACTGCTTCGAACCGTGGGACAAAAAGTGCCGCTGCGAGGCGCACCGGAAGTATTTTAACGATACGCTGGACTGACAGCAGCCGAAGTAAACATTTTCGACCCGGACAGACCCCACAGCTCGTCGGCTTGATGCATCCCGATTTCCAGACTTCTCCCGAATACCCTTAAAATACCCCATCAATGTCGTTGACATTTCCCCAGGCCACGCATATATTCGCTTAGGTATCGTAAGTGATCCGTCAGGATGAGACCGTAGGTTGGGCAAAAAGCCTTACCTTGCCCAACAGAATTCAAAAAATGTTGGGCTATGATGCGTAGCCCAACCTACAAACTTTTATCTCTCTGAATTTCAATCTTACCACGAACAGGAGAGCAAAATGAACAAAGCGATACAATTCGGCGAAACGGTAGAAGGCTTTAAGATTCCGGTCCTGAATGAGCGTGAAGTACGGGCATCGGCAGGAATTCTCTTTTTATTTATGTTTATAGCTTTAATGCTGATAATCTTCAAAGAAAACTTTCTAATGATCAAGTACATTATCACCATCTTTCTCGCAGATTTCATAATCCGTGTCTTCGTCAATCCACGATTTTCTCCAACCCTGATCATCGGCCGGTTGATTGTGCGCAGGCAGAATCCCGAATACGTCGGCGCGCCTCAGAAAAAGTTCGCCTGGGTGATAGGTCTGGTTTTGGCGTCAATCATGTTCCTTCTCATGGTGATCGTAAATTCCTACAGCATCATCACGGGTTTGATCTGTCTAACCTGCCTGATATTCCTGTTTTTCGAATCCGCCTTCGGCATTTGTTTAGGGTGCCTGTTCTACGGCTGGTTTTATAGGGAGAAAGCGCAGTATTGCCCTGGTGAAATATGCGATGCAAAAGCCAGACAGGAAATTCAGAAAATATCGACGAAGCAGATCGGCATTCTTGCCAGCTTTATTGTCTTTGTTTTTTTTACTGCATATTTATTTAACGATAATTTTAAAGTTAAGCCGACTGACTTGTGGGCCATACTAAGCTCGAAAACGTAATTGGGGCAGCGGCCTTGTGACGGTTTGTATGAGGTAGCCGGGTATGTCGAGTAGAACGTTTTTTGTGAAACCCGACGCCTGTATGCTAGTATATTCGCACAGATAATGAACTGAAAATGTCGGGTTTCGCTTCGCTCTACCCGACCTACCAGCTGCATATTTGTTTAACGATAATTTCAAAGTTAAGCCGACTGACTTGTGGGCCTACTAAGCTCGAAAACGTAAGCGAAACATCTCGAAGGGCAGAATCCAGTTTCTTTTGGATGAACCACTTCCTCTGCGCTTAATTCGCAAGCTCGCCGACTTCCACGTTCGTTAAAGTAAAGAGAAGAGTGTAAAGTGGAGGTAAAATATTTTCCCTTCTTTGCCGGTTCAGGCTTTCAGAGCAGCTGTCGGGTCACAAACGCGACCCGACCTGCAGCGTGAAGTTCGTAGGTTGGGCAAAAAGCTCCACACTGCCCAACATTTCTCAATCATGATGCGTTGGGCTTCACATGTAAGGCGTTCAGCCCAACCTACAAGTTACCAGTTATTTTGTTAATTTTGTAAGGGAGAGGTCATGGCTAGAACTACAAATTTTTTATTTTTGATCCTTGCGATGTTTGTGTCGGTGATTTCTTCGAAAGTTGGCAGCGCAGCAGATGTGCTGACGAAGAATTATCTAATGAACAATGTATGGGGGCCGGATATAGGCGAATTAGGCTTGTATTTCAAATTTACACCAGACAACACTTTTAAAACAGATTCAAATTACGAAGGTGGTGATTTCTATAGTGGGACATATCAAATAACCGGCAATAAACTCACTTTAAAGATCAGTTCGTAGTTTGGGCAAAAAGCTCCACACTGCCCAACATTTCTCAATCATGATGCGTTGGGCTTTACATGTAAAGCGTTCAGCCCAACCTACAAGCTAAGCTGCAATACAAGGGGAAAGGCAAATCATGAGACCAGTCTACATCGTCGCGACCTGCATAAAAGTAATCAGGAACAGCAATGAATTCTGTCGGACTTCGTTCCGCTCTCCCCAACCGGAATGTTCTATGAAATCTCTCCCCCTTTTGAATTGCTTGCGCGGAATATTGGCGGCTCTCGGCGCCTTCCTGGTCCTCTCTTCCCGGGCTGTCGCCGGCGCCCCGGCTCCGGAAACGCTTCCGGAAAGTTCCTCTCCTCCCATTATCAGCACGCACAACCTTGAAGGTTTAGTGATCACGACGACGGTCCTGGCACCACAGTATAACAGCGCCAAAGTGGATTTTTCCTTCGGTTCCGAACACCACCTCTCGACACGCCTCTTTCCGGGCTCCAATGAGCTCAGCTATTCGAACCGTGCGAAGGACTCCTTCTTTTCCGTCGATCTCATTTTTTTGCCTTACTCCGGCCCTTGTCTGCCAGGGGGCCTTTACCTGCGCTCCGTGAAAGTGATGCCGTCGAAAGACAGCCCGACCGTCGTTCATACTAATCGCACCATTGCGGCCTGGAGCTCGTCAGGTCAATTGATAGAGCCATGGTTCACTCCCTTTGATACGCCCCAATTGGTTGCACAGTCGGCCGCGAGACAATTGGAAAACGGCGACCATTTAAGCAGCCTCGCCCTCTGGACATACGGCGTCACATACCGGTCCCTGGCTATCCCGCCGACCAACTGCCCGGTTGTGACGAAGGTGGAGCTGAAACTGACTTCCGTGGATGACCGAATTCCCTCAAGGACCTATCACTACACGGTGACGGAACAGTACAAAAAAAGACGGGTTTATGCCGAGATTTCCGCGGCTGAGCCCGATGCGCCCGGCGCTGTGATCGCTATTGATGAGAACGGGGCGTCGGACCTCACGCGGCGGGTGACCTTTAAGGGGCTCGACGCGTTACGCGATGCCAAAGCACAGGTGGCACTCTCGTTCGAGCAATCTCCACAGGCCAAGTCTGTTGCGGTTTCTTTTCCGTCAGACCTGAGCCCCAGAATCCAGATCATAACACAGCTGGACATAACAGCGGGAAAACCAGCCGCGCCTCTCGCCGCATATTTAGCGCGGCTATTTTCGGACCTGACAGCGCCGCTTTTAAGCGCATCCAGCGGGCTGACACCGAGTGTCCCTGTCAGGATCGTCGCAAGCCTCTCAACGACCCCAGCCAACAGCGTGCCGGTCATGAGGCCCCTGCGGCTTATGCAGACCATACTCACTTCCGGAAAGGATGACAGCGATTGCACCTCGGCATCAACGTCCGGCTTGAGCTGCACCCTGGCTGCTGCCATGGAGAAAGCCGCCTTCGAATTTGGTCCGCCTGATCCCGCAGCTTCCTATCACCTTGAAATCGTACTCCCTGGTGGAGCAAAAGCGGACGAGTTGCCCTTACTCGGGCTTCGAGTCGTCGTACCACTTGCGAAGGTGGTGAGGTAATAACCTAACCCGGACAAGCCGGAAACAACCTTTGAACCGCGAAGACGCGAAGGACGCAAAGAAAACCTTTAAGTCTATGGTTTAAAACCAGAAGCCTGAGCCTCTCTTTGCGCCTTTCTTGGCGCCTTTGCGGCTTTGCGCGAAAATATTCTTGCCATTTTGCGTAGATTTTGACTCCTTAGTAACTCCGCGAAACTTTGGGGACGTAGTTCGTAGGTTGGGCAAAAAGGTCCACAGTGCCCAACTTTTCTCAATCATAATGCGTTGGGCTTCACATCTAAAGCGTTCAGCCCAACCTACAAGCTGTCCGGACCAGCCTTTCCCTGATAAACCCCACAAGCCGTATTTGTCCGACACTCACGGTCTCATCCTAATACTCCCTCCACAACTCCAGCGCGCTCCTCGCAGACCGGAACCCGAACTGCCTGAGCGCCGCGGCAAAGGGACTCTGGGCAGCCGATTCTCCGTTGATCGTCTCGATGACAATCTTCTGGAGCGGGTTGAACTCGCGGGAGAGCAGGTCCTTGAACAGCTTGAAATACTCAGCCATATGCTGATCATCGGGCCGGACCATGATCTCGAGGTTCTTTCCCGAGCGCTTCGAGACCATCACGAGCCTGGTGCCGTGGTACACGAGATGCGTCGAGGCGATGCGCGAGGGAAGCCCGGAGCGACGAAAGTCCCAGGCCGCAGAAAGATGCAGGGTCGGCCGCATTGATCCAGTAGACAGCGTTTTCGGCTGCGGCTCCTGGAGCATGCGGAAGGCTTCGTGGGAGACGAACTGCGGCCCGGGAACGCCGTCGAAAAAGTAGCCTGACAGCACCTCGCCGGAAAGCTCCATGAGACGGAGCGACCGGAAGATCGCCCGCCACTGGAGAGGCGGAAGCTCGTTCTCGAGAAGTCGCGACGGAACAGGACGCCGTAGCGCTTCAGGAGCTGACGGATGCGGTCCTTCACCAGCTCCTCGTCTCAGACAGCAGGTCCTTTTCGTTCCCGTTCGGCAGCGAATCGATCCGGTGCCAGTTCCCTTCCAGCGGCCGGGAGACCTTCCACCGGTTGAACCCGGACCTGCGCGAGGTCTGCCTCGCCTCATCGCTGAAGGTCTGGGCAGAGAAGCCCGTCATGACGCCCCTTCTGATCGTGCGGAACGAATCGCTCGTCACATTCCCCTTCCAGGCTTCCTTCCACAAAAGCTCCGTGGCATGGACCGTGTCCAGGTGCGCGAACTCGGTCATCTCCAGGAAACTGTACTTGCCGCGGCGGTCAGGGATGAGGTGGCTGAGCTCGCCGTCCTGTTCGCCCGCTCCCGCGGGACGGAAGAGCTCCAGGTCCTGGCTGAAAGCAAGGCTGATCCGTTTCTTTCCGCAGCCGAACCAGATGAGGTCGGTAGAATTCATGAGCTTGTCCAGCCATTCGCTCCGGTAGACCTGCATGCGGGCGGGAAGGATATATTCCTCCCAGGCATTCACCGGCGCGGGCCATCCGAAGAGCTGCTCGAGCCTTTGCTGCAGGTCCTCCAGGGATTCTCCCGACCGGGCGATGCCCTGCCATGCTGCCAGAAACAGCGGCAGTCTCTCCAGCGGAAGGGGCTCGAAGGTCGGCTGGCGGTACCGCCGTGCCATGCGCAGCAGGATCTCAAGATTTCCGCTGTCGCAGATTTCGAGTGACGCGGCTCTCCTCTCCGAAGCGGTCCATGACCGAGGTCCTGCGACTCGATCAGCGGTTCGATCGCTTCGTCGATCCGTTCCATGGTTATGCCGAGCAGTGGAGACAAGCTCCTCCTTCTCCACGGGCCCGTAAAAGGCCAGCCACTCGGCAAGAAAGCCGTAAGGTCGTACTCCTCCGCGGTCCTGATCGACTCCGGGACGGCCCGGAGAAAGGACATGACCCGGCGCCTGACCGTGTCCGCTTTTTCGTCCGCTGGTCACCGGCCTGATCTCGAGGACGTCCGTATGAAGCCGGAAGGCAACGACCACCTTCGGCAGTATTTCGAGAGCGCAGAGAAGCGGGTGCCTGACCCCGGGCCAGCTTATCCAGAACAGCTTGCGTGACTGCGATGACGAGCCACTCGCCTCGCGTCCTGTTCAAGGTCCCTCCTGATCGCGAGCGCCAGTTCCTTCCACTCCGGCTCCGGGATGAGCAGCCGTTCCTTCACCCAGTCCAGAAGCTCAACAGCCGATGCCGGCGCATATCCCGGGGCCGTACGCTTGAGCTTCCCGTCAAGGATACTGATCACCTCGCCGGGATCTTCGGCCGCAGGTGGGTCGAGAACAGCAGCTCCTTGATCAGATCAGGCCGGAGCGCCGACTCCTTTGGCAAGGACCGGCGTATCGTCCTCGTACATGTACTTGTTCGTCTGCTTCCAGACAAGATTTCCGGCAAAGGGAGAGGCAACGCGGGTCACGGTCTCGCTGACGCGGATCGACGCCGGTCTGGAGCTTCGTCGAGCATCGTCTTGACATGCTGGAGATCGAACTCGTCCTCAAGACAGGTGCGCCACGTTTCGAGCAGGATCGGAAAGTCCTCGTAGGAATGGACTGCTGCAAGCAGCTCCTTGGACCGGAGCCGGATGACCCAGAGCGGCATCCTCCGCTTGAAGCTCGATTTCGGCAGCAGAAGCGCCCGCTCGGCATTCTCCCGGAACCGGGCGCCGAAGAAGCCCGTCTGCTCCAGCCGCTTTCTGAGAAACGCCTCCACGTTCTCCGGCGTCAGGAGCGAAAAAAGATCATGGAGCCTCGAACTCGCGCGGCAGCATGAGCAGGATCGCATCGTCGTTCTCGATAAACTGCAAGCGCACTCCGGTTCTTCTCTTCCCATGCCTGCGCCAGGGCCAGGGCAAAGGGACGGTTCACCCTTCCGCCCCAGAAGGTGTGCAGGATCACCTGCTTGAAATCGCCCGCGTCCCCCGGCTCCTCCACGTGCTCGATCAAAAGATGATGACGGTGCGGAAGATTCGTTCCCGTGGCTTCTTTCTGGAGCTTCAAAAATCCGATGAGCTCGTCCGCAGCCGCCTCTTCCATGACATAGCGGGTGCGGAGCTCCTGCCGGAAATCGGGAGCGTCGAGCGACGCTGTCCGCGTGTTCGAGGAAGAGACCGATCAGCTCGGAGAAATGAAAATCGCGGTCCTGCTGCTCCGCTTTCCAGAACGGGAAGATGCCCGTTGCCGAGCGGACCGGCACGACCTCCACGTCGTTGTGCGTGATCTTCTCGATCCGCCAGAGCTGGGTGCCCAGGGTAAAGGTCTCGCCGATGGACCGCTCCCACACGAATTCCTCATCGAGCTCGCCGATCTTTGCCCGGGTGTCCTTGAGCCGCAGGTCGAAGTAGCCGCGCTCGGGGATCGTCCCGCCGGAGGTATAGATAAGGTAGGGAACTTCACTGTGGGCCTGGATCGTATTGTCCACCTTGTCGAGGGACACCCGGGCCTTGAGCTCCCGCAGCCGGCTGTCGGCGTAGCGGCCCGAGAGCATTTCGAGCACGATGTCGAAATGCTTGCGCGGCAGTTCGCGGTAGGGATAGCTGGTTTTAAGGAACGCGTAGAGCTCGTCGATGTCCCACTTCTCCATGGAGCACATCGAGAGGATGATCTGCGCCAGGATATCGAGCGGCGCTTCGATGGGATGCACCTCTTCGATGTCCTGGTCCAGGCTTGCCCGCGCCATGACCGCCGCGTCGACGAAATCCCGTCCGTGCGTCGGGAAAAGAAGTCCCCTGCTCTTCTCCCCCACGGAGTGGCCTGACCGTCCGATGCGCTGGAGCGCCGACGAGACCGACCGCGGCGTCTGGATCAGCACGACCGAGTCGAGCGCGCCGATGTCGATGCCCAGTTCGAGCGAGTTCGTGGCCACGATGGCCCTGAGCTCGCCGTTCTTCAGCTTCTGCTCCACGGCCAGCCGGATCTCGCGGGAGAGCGAGCCGTGGTGGGCATAGGCAAGCTCGGATCTCCTCTCGGCCTCATTGATCAGCCGCGTCACCTTTTCCGTGGTCCTCCTGCTGTTCGCGAAGAACAGGGTCGAGCGGTGCTGGTTGATGATCTCCTTGAACGCATCGATGAGCGCAGGCCACCAGGAGCCATCCACCATCTTCTCCCGCGCATCAGGCGGGAAGGAGACGACGATCTCGTAGGCCTTTGCCTGGCGGGACTGGATCACGGAAACAGGGCGCTTTTCGAAATGACTGTCCCTGCCCTTCCCGATCTTCCGGAAGCCTCCCACGAACTCAGCGACCCGCTCCACGGGATTGACCGTTGCGGAAAGCGCGATGCGCTGGAAGTCGCCGCTAAGAGGAACGAGCCGGTCGACGGCGGTGATCAGGTGCGTGCCGCGCTTGGTTCCGACGACTGCATGGATCTCGTCGAGGATCACCGTCGCAATGCCGGTCAGCATCGAGCGCCCGCTCCGGGAGGTCAGGAGCAGGTTCAGGGACTCGGGCGTGGTGATCAGGATCTCCGGCGGCCTGCGGACCATTCTTCTGCGTTCTTCGCCGGGCGTGTCCCCGCTCCGGGTCATGACGTTGATGTTCCGGGAAGGCTTCTCCCGCGCTGGCGAAATGATTCCCGCAAGCTCCTGAAGCGGCTTCAAGCAGGTTTCGCTGCACGTCGTTGTTCAGTGCTTTGAGCGGAGAGATATAGAGGACGCGGACTTTGCCGTCGGTCCAGGTTCCCGTAATGAGCTGGTTGATCGGCCCAGAGAAAAGCGGCCAGCGTCTTGCCGCAGCCCGTGGGCGCGGTCACGAGCACGTGGCTGCCCCGGGCAATCGCGGGCCAGGACTTCTCCTGGACCTCGGTGGGAGCGCCGACCTTCTCCCTGAACCACTGTCTGATGAGGGGATGGAATAATGAAAGGTTCGATTCTGACATTGTTTTGCCTTCTGTTTAAAAGATAATTCAGGAAAGGGGAAAAAGCAAGGGAGAGAAAATTTCACATGAGAACCGGGGAATAACTCAGTTAAACAATATATGGAGATATCGGGCCGTCGAGGCAAGACTTAACCACGATCCTACCCCTAAGCTCCTCATTCCCGCGAAGGCGGGAATCCAGTCTCCATCAAACATCTGGATGCCGGATCGAGTCCGGCATGACGGTAAAACACCGGGCACAAAATACGTGATGCCTTTGCTGGACATAATATTCACTTCACGAAATCATACTGCGCATCCACGATCCTGCCCTTCCAGTACGGCTGCAGGCCGCCGGGCAGCTGCCACGCGACTTCCCCTTCGAGCGGAATCCGCATGCCCCCCCGTTCCTCATAATTCCAGACCCTGACCACCCACGGCGTGAGCTCGTACTTCCCGCCTGCTTCGCGATATCTGCTTGGTGAATAAATGCGCGTGATCTCTCCCTTTTCGTTGAAGGTGAAATCGAGGGTAACCTTGACGCCCCAATCGACGAGCGTCGCCCTGGCGCGGGAGTTGTCGATCGCGCTCCAGACAACGCCCGCTTCCGGCAGCAGCGCCGTCGGGAACCAAACAGCTTCCGCGAGATAGCGCTGCAGGGCGCCCTGGTCCAGCTCGGTCTTGTCGCGCTGGTCCATGACGGGTAAAACTGCAAAGGTCCTCGCTTCCATCGCGCCTTTCCCGGCCAGGTATGCGTCCCGAACCCGCACCTCCATCAGCGGGGCAAAGCGAATGCTTGCGTCCCAGACGAACCCGGGAGGATTTGCGGAAAAATTCTGTAGGGACGTGAACGGGCTCCAGCCGTTCGTTGCGGGGCTGGTGAGGAATTCCCCCTGATGCGCGATGCGTGCGGAGCGGATGACCTGCTGTCCGTCCCGGAGCGTCATGCGGAAGTAACGGACCACAGGCGCGGGAAGCTTGTCGAGGTCCCGAAAGGAAACTGTCTTCGCTCCATCCCGGGGCCCGGCACCCGAAATCTCTTCAATCATCCGGTGCGTCGTCCCGTTCCAGCGTATGGTGCCGACCCAGATCGCTGCGCCGAACGCTGCGCCGAAAAAAATGGTTATCGCGAGTGCCAGTCTCAGCCAGACATTCATTGAGGCCCTCCTGATTCTTACTATAACAGATTTCGCTCTACAAACCGCGGGTGCGGAGTTGAAGCTTGCCGCAGAAAAAACCGGCTCAGAGCATCGCTGTCTCTGAGCCGGCGTGAAGGGTATTACAGACATCACCCTGTTTCAAGCTATCTTGTACATAGTTCTAGAAATACTGGTTGATCCCGATCATGAAGTCCATGCCGCTGCCGTCGAAGTCCTTTACATCGCTGCCCAGGCCGCTGACCGGTACGGTCGCGCCGTTATTCGTCACCGACTTTGCCTTGTACTTCACGAAATACATCTTGGCCCCGAAATTGACCGATGTCGCGGGACCGATGAACCGCTCGAACTCGCCGGTCAGATGAACTCCGAGCGCATCGTCGTACTTGACGATCGTATGTGCTCCGTTTATTGCGCCTGTGGTGTCTATGTCGAGCTTTCCGTTGTTGTACGATCCGAGCCCGAAGCCCCATTTGAATTGTCCGGTCTCCGACGTCGGAACTTTGAACTTGACCGTTGCCAGCAGAAAGGACCGGTCGAATGTTCCATCGGCATTCGTCACGCTGGGCGTCAGCGTGGATTGCTGACCACCGAGATCAAAGTCCAGATCGATAATCGGCGTAAGGGCAAATCCCAGTCCCAGGTCGATGCCGAAACCGCCGCCGCCGCTGATCGTGACCTTGTCTCCGTCATTTGTTCGTCCGACGTCAACGGGATCAAAGCCGAATCCGACCGCAGCCGACAAAGAGAGCCGCATTTTGCCTGTCGTGTCGATCGGCGGACGGGGCGGGGGCGGAGCCTGCAGCTGAAGCTGCGGAGGAAGCACCTGCCGCTGATACGGCGACGGCGGAGGAGGCGGGGGCGGCAGGGGTGGTGGAGCCTGCTGCTCGTACCCCGGAGGAGGCGGTGGCGGAGGCTGCATCTCCTGGGCCTGTATCGGCGCGGCGGATTGCAAAACAATTGCTCCGAAAGCAATGACTCCGAACAACGATCGCAATATTTTTTTTCTGTTCATCGTTACCTCCTTTGATGCGCAAAAGTATAGTAAAGTTGCCCGGAAAGATAAAGGGAAAAATCACCCTGCCCTGCTAAGGTCCCCGGGGGGCAGGGTCTGAACACATGGGTCATCTATTAAAGGAAATCTCAGAGCGAACGGTCGTTTGCCCCTACCGCTAATACATTATACCTCTTCTGATTCGCTGTCGTCTGTTGCAGGAAAGGATCTCAATCTGATACTATTAAAGAAACGGCATGCCGTATGTCGTATTGAAAGGACGCCATGGCTGAACAGAACATTCCCGGAGAGAACAAGGCGTGGGAGATACTGGCATCGCTCGACCCCGCGTTCGTCTGCAGGGCCGCAGCCGTGACCTACGATCCAGAAACAACATCATACACCCTCACGTCCTTTGGCATGGATTTCACTGTTTCGGTCAGGGACAAGACGATCACGAGCACGGCGGAGGGAAGCGAGTTGCTGCTCAAAAAGCTCGGCTATTTCTTTCGGCTGTCCGTCCTGTGGTACCTCGTAAGCGCACGGGACATCGCCTGCACCGACCGGCTGGTGAAGCTCGAATATATCCGCGGAGGGGAGATCTTCACGAAGGGCTCTCACATTCTTCCCCTCGACAGGATAGCGGCTGCCTACGGGAAGGACCGGGAGGCTTTTCTCGCCAGGGGAAAGCGGCTCGGCGCGGAGCTGCCCCGGGTGCGGCTGGGAGACGTCTCGATCCAACTCGCCCCTCTTCCGCGCATACCGGTTATCGTGACGCTCTGGCTGGAAGACGAGGAATTCCCGGCCAAGGCGGACCTGCTCTTCGATTCGACCTGCGATCTTCAGCTGCCCACCGACATCATCTGGTCCGTGGCGATGATGAGCCTGATGGTCATGCTCTGAGGAAAACCGTTCATCATATTGTCCGAAGATGACGCAGATGAACGCAGAAAAAGGGGAAAATGGGAAAAAAGAATAGGAGAAACGACCGTTGCCGGCTTCAGCGTTTCTTGACGAATTCCGGATACAGCCGTTCCATGCAGTCGGGGCAGATGCCGTGGCTGAACTCAGCGCCGGAATGCTCGCTGATGTAAGTCTCCACGTTGCTCCAGTATCCCCTGTCGTCCCTGATCTTCTTGCACGATGAGCAGATGGGGAGCAGGCCGCTCAGAGCCTTGACTTCGTTCAACGCCTTCTGCAGGTCGGTAATGAGCGCTTCCCGCTCCTTTGCCGCCTGCTTCCGCTCGGAGATATCGACGCAGTATTCGATCATCTGGACGACCGTGCCCTTGTCGTCGAAGATCGGATATCCGTGGACCTCCACGTCCCTGCACGTTCCCGCCGCGTCGCAGTGCCTGTGCTCCACCGTCACCGGCCGGCCCGTTTCCTTCACCGTCTCGATGGGGCAGGGATGGCCCTCGCCGCTGCACGGCGACTGACGGCTGTGTGAGAGCTGATAACAGGTGATGCGCTCCGGCATGTCGCCGCGGTATGCCGCGTAATTCGCAAGCCTCAACTGGTAGTCCCGGGCGTCGATAACGGAGAACGGATGAGGCAGAGCATCGATAACCGCGGTCAGGAACGTGTTCTGGTGCTTGATCCTTTCCTCCGCCTGCTTGAGATCCGTAATATCCTTGATCACGATGACCGCCCCGATGCACCGGCCGTCGTCGAAGAACGGTGAGATCGATATCTGCGTCCGGCGCACTGTGCCGTCCAGCGCCCTCGTTTCCGCGTCGCGGTGGAGGATCGGCGCCTCCTCCAGCATGGCTTGTTTCGGCGGACACCCTTTCTCGCACCGGTCCGACTGCTCACAAAAGATAGCATGGCAATACTTCCCTATGGAGGCATCGCAGGAGTACCCGGTCAATTTTTCAGCAGCGGGATTCGCGTACTGGATCCGCATGCGCCGGTCCACGACGTAGACCGAGTCGCTCATGCTGTCCAGGATCGCTTCATGGATGGTAATCTGTTTCATTGTCAGATGTCTTCCGTTCGGTGAATTATAAAATAGTATACCACGCAGCGGCAAATCAACAAAGCTGAACCACGGCGGGTCGGTTTCACAACAGGGAAAAAACCGGGAAATCGCGCAGGTACGGCGGATCGTTCATCGTGCCCTTCTTACAATCCATTTTCGCGCTTCCTCCAGCAGGAGGAGAACCGGGGGAAAGACGAGCAGCAGGGCCCAGTCCCGGAAGACGAGCGGCGCGAGACCGAAGATCTCCTGCATGACAGGCGTATACACGAGCGCTGTCAAAATGGCGACTTCTGTCGCAAGACCCCAAAGAACTAGTTTGTTCGAGAAAAATCCTACGCGGAAGATCGATTCCCGTTCGGTCCTGCAGGCAAACACGTTTCCCATTTGGGAGGCCACAATGCCGGCCAGCGACATCGTGGTGGCCGCTACGTACAATGCTCCCGAATCCGCCATGGACATTCCCGGCCGCCATCCGCTCTGCCAGTAGATAAGGAAGAACCCGGCCATACTGGCCGCTGCCTCGATCGGTCCGAGAAAACAGTACGCGCGAAGGAGAAGCGGGAGATCGAGAAGCCGCTTGTTTCTCGGCCGCGGCGGCTGGTCCATGGTTCCGGGCTCGGGAGGTTCCGTTCCCAAGCCCAGCGCGGGCACGAGGTCGGTGCCGAGGTCCACCGCCAGGATCTGCATGACCGTAAGCGGAAGCGGTATTCTGAAGAGCGCGAAGGCGATGAACGGAACGACCTCGGGAATATTGCTCGCGAATATGTAGGCAATGAACTTCTTGATATTGGTATAGACCGCCCGGCCTTCCTCGATGGCGGACACGATGGAGGCGAAGTTGTCGTCCGTCAGGATCATGGCCGCGGCCTCCTTGGCCACATCCGAGCCCCGCATGCCCATGGCGACGCCGATGTCCGCCTTCTTCAGGGCAGGCGCGTCGTTCACCCCGTCGCCCGTCACCGCCACGACTTCCCCCGACTGCTGCAGGCTCGAAACGATCCTCATCTTGTGCTCCGGCGTGACGCGGGCGAAGATCACTTCGCCCTTCAGAAGCTGCGTAAGACCGTTGTCGTCGCTTCCGTCGAGTTCGAGCCCGGTCACGACGCGCGGCGTTTCCGTTCGCGCGAGCCCGATCTTTCGCGCTATGGCGAGGGCGGTGAGACCGTAGTCGCCGGTGATCATGATGGTCCGGATGCCGGCCCTGCGGCAAAGTTCCATGGCGCCGGGCACCTCGGGCCGCGGCGGGTCCATCATCCCGACGAGACCGAGGAACACCAGGTCGCGCTCCGTATTCTCCACCGTGAACTTCCCGGTCGATTCAAGGGGCCTTGCCGCTACACCGATCACGCGCAGACCGTCCTTTGCCAGGGCATCATTCTGCGAGCCGATCTGACGCCGCAGCTCCTCGGTCAGCGGCTCGCTGCAGTTGTTCAGAAGTACGCGCGTGCAGAGCTCGAGCATTTCCGCGGGCGCTCCTTTGACATGGGCTACGGGTTTTCCCTCCACAAGGTTGACGCTGGTCATGCGCTTTCGCAGGGACTCGAAGGGAAGATGGCCGATCCGGGGAAGTGCTGCCGCCCGGGCGCTCACGTCTATTCCGCCCTTGGCAGCCATGACGAGGAGGGCGGCTTCGGTGGGATCGCCCAGGATCGTCCACTCCTCTCCCGGCCTCTTCGGCGCGATCAACGATGAGTTGTTGCACAGAAGCGCCGCGTCAAAGAGCTGGTAGAGCCCGTTGCTCTTCATCTCCTCGTGGGAAAGGGAAACTCCCTGTTCGTAGAAGCTTCCCGAAGGCTCGTAGTGCGCTCCGCTGATGTCCACCGTTTTTCCGTTTACCCAGACCTTCGTCGCCGTCATCTTGTTGGTCGTGAGGGTGCCGGTCTTGTCCGTGCAGATGACGCTCGTGCATCCCAGGGTCTCGACGGACGAAAGCCTCTTTACGAGCACATGCCGTTTGACCATTCGCTGGACCGCCATGGCGAGCGACAGGCTGACCGTCGGGAGGAGGCCTTCCGGAACGTTGGCCACGATGATCCCGATGGCAAAAAGGAAGGCAGCGGCAAGGCTCAGCTTGCCGAGGGAGGTGCCGACGACGAAAAAGAGGACGCCCATGGACACGGCGAGCAGGGTCACGATCTTCGTGACCTTTTCGATCTCGAGCTGAAGCGGGCTTTTCTCGATCTGCAAGCTCCTGGGTCAGCGAAGCGATCCTGCCGATCTCGGTATGCATTCCCGTTGCGATGACCGCCGCCTTTCCGTTTCCCGACGAGACCGAAGTCCCGGCAAAGACCAGGTTCGGGAGCTCGGTCCAGAGAAACTCACTGCCGTCGGCAACGGCCTCGGCGGTCTTGTGGATGGGCTTCGACTCTCCGGTCAGAGTGGAGTTGTCGACCCGCATGTCGAAGGCTTCGATGAGACGCGCGTCTGCGGAGACCGCGTCGCCCTCCTCCAGAAGGATGATATCGCCCGGCACGAGATCGGTAGCCGGCACTTCCTTCTTTGCCCCGTCGCGCAGCACCCGGGCGTTTTGGGGGAGCAGTTTCTTAAGCGCCTCGAGCGCCCGCTCGGCCTTGTACTCCTGCCAGAAACTGAAGACCGCGTTGATGATGATGACGCTGAAGATCGCCCAGCCGAGCTCGGCCATGTCCGCGACAAAGGAAAGAATGCCGCCTACCCAGAGCAGGAGCGCGAAGAAGCTCGTAAGATTTTCGACGAACCGGAGAACGAGGGGCTTCCCCCTCACCTCTTTCAGGAGGTTCGGACCGTAGCGGCCGAGCCGTTTCGCAGCCTCGCTTTCCGCAAGCCCGCGGCTGTCCGTTCCCAGCTCCTGGTAGATGTCCTCGATGGCGAGGGGGAAAAAGGCTTCCTTCGGGCCCTTTTCGTGGTGGAGCAGAAGACTCAGGACCGTCTGGCTTGTCCTGGCCCTCCGTATGGTGTGATAGAGGTTGGCGTCGGAAAAGATTGCCGCTGCGCGGGAAAGGATCCGGAGATGGATCTCCGTCGCCTCGCTCGGAGAAAGGAACAGAAAGAACAGGTGAACGGGATGCCCGTCGCCTGCGCCGAAATCAATGCCCTCTCTGCGACAGGGCGAGCAGGGCGACCGGTTCCCTGAGGCGGTCGAGCCGTGCATGGGGGAACGCGATTCCCCGGCCGAGAGCCGTGCTGCCCGCGGCCTCCCTGTCCAGCAGGGCCTTGCAGCTTCCCGCGAATCGTCTATCCGTCCCGGCCTTCTTGAGGATGCCGGCCATCTCCTCGAGCGCGGCCTTCTTGTCTCGTGCCCGGAGATTGACGGCTATGACCCGGATATCGAGCAGATCGGAGAGCTTCATAGGGATATTATAGCGTGGGGAGAAGGGTATGAACTGAATTCGTCTGAAGAACAATTAACCACGGATGAACACTGATAGACACGGATAAATAAGCGCGTTAATACTCGTATGCATTTTTTCATCTGCGTTCATCCGTGTTTATCTGTGGTTCCATCTGCCCTTCCAGGTTTTTGATGGACTGAAGAACAATTAACCATGGATGAACACTGATAGACACAGATAAGTCAGAGCGTTAATGCAAATCCTTGAAGCACTCGTATACCTTTTTTCATCTGCGTTCATCCGTGTTTATCTGTGGTTCCAACTGCCCTTCCAGGTTTAAGGGAAAGGATATGTCGCGCAAAGAGAAACACAAGTTCTGTGGTTTTCTGTATCAGGGACAGAGCGGATGGCTGAAGCTATGTGACCTGCCGCTCTTTCGGGATCCCCCATTTCTTCCGCTTCTCCCAGAGCGATTTCCGGGTGATCCCGAGCATGATCGGCGAGCTGCTGTTCGTTGAACTCGGCCTGGTAGCGCAGGATGAAGGCCTTGGTGTAGTCCTCGATCGAAAGCTTCTGGTCGAAGGACTCGAGCTCGAACGTCGATCCCGGCCGTCACGCCGCCGGGCAGATGCTCCGGCCTGATGACGTCGCCGTCGGAAATGAGGATGGCCCGCTCGATGACGTTCTGGAGCTCGCGCACGTTCCCGGCCCACTCGTAGTTCATCATGAGATCCATGGCTTCGGGGGAGAGCTCCTTGACCTGCCTGCCCATCTCCTGGGCATATCTGCCAGGTAGTGCTGCACCAGCGACGCGGATGTCTTCCTTCCGTTCCCGGAGCGGCGGGATCTGGAGCGAGATGACATTGATGCGGTAGTAGAGGTCCTCGCGGAACGCGCTCCGTCTTGACCGCGGACTTCAGGTCCTTGTTCGTCGCCGTGATGAACCGGATGTCCACCTTGGTGCCCTTGGTGCTGCCCACGGGCCGGATCACCTGGTCCTCGATCACGCGGAGCAGCTTGGCCTGGAGCGCCAGGCTCATGTCGCCGATCTCGTCGAGGAACACGGTGCCGCCCTCGGCGTCCTCGAGGATGCCCTTCTTGGTCGCCACGGCGCCGGTAAAGGCGCCGCGCACGTGGCCGAAGAGCTCGGTCTCGAGCAGGTTCTCGGGGATCGCGGAGCAGTTGATCGGGACAAAGGGCATGTCGCGCCGGGAGCTGTTGTGGTGGATGACCCGCGCAAAGAGCTCCTTGCCCGTGCCGGTCTCGCCGAGGAGCAGCACGCTGCTCTTGGTGTCCGTGACCTTCTTGACCTCGTCGAGATGGTCTTGAGCGCCGGCGCTCTCGCCGATGATGCTGCTGAAATCGTAGTCCTTCCCGATCTCCCGCTTGAGCAGCACGTTCTCGGTCTGGAGGCTCTTCTGGCGGAGCGCGTTCCGGACGATCTGCTTGATCTCCTCGTGGATGATCGGCTTCATGATGTAGTCGTAGGCGCCGGCCCGGAGCGCCTTGACCGACGTATCGAGCGACGCATAGGCGGTGACGACGATGACGATCTGGTCCGGGATCTGCTCCCGCACCTTGGTGAGCATCTCGATGCCGTCCATGCCCGGCAGGATGATGTCCGAGATGATCACGTCGTAGACTGTTCGTGCCCAGCAGCTCCAGCCCTTCTCCGCCGACTCCGCCCCTTCCACGGCGTAGCCTTCCTTGGTGAAGATCCGCTTGATGGACTCCCGCAGCGTCTCTTCGTCTTCCACGATCAAGATGCTTTTGGACATTGAAACCTCTATTGTATATATTTATCCGCAGATTCCGCAGAGTGAGAAAACGCAAAACGACGGTATTCAAGCGATGTGGAACCAAAATTTATGAGAAGGCCTATTGGAAAGCCAGTCGCTTTCAAGTAATTAATTATTTGAGCCTCTTCCGTTTTGGACAGTTTTGCTAAAGCCTTAAGCTCGACGATGACAGAATCATAGCAGATAAAGTCGACACGATAGGATGTACGAAGCCTCTTACTCTTATAAGAAATCGGCAATTCCATTTCGGATTGAAAAGGGATGCCTTTTGCCGCCAACTCCAGTGCAAACGCCTCTTGATATACACCTTCCAGGAACCCGCATCCTAGTTGTTGATGGACTTCCATGGCGGCCCCAATGACCGCATAAGTCCTCGGATCATTTTTTGTCGCCTCGACCATTTCTTTTGCCAGCTCCTGCATATTTGTCAGCTATCTGGAAATCTGCGTAATCTGCGGATAGCGTCTACGCTTCCACCGGAATCGTGATAATGAACTTCGTCCCCTTGTCCTTTTCCGAATCGATCTCGATCGTGCCGCCGTGGTCCTTGATGATGCTGTAGCAGATCGAGAGGCCCAGGCCCGTGCCCTTGGTCGGCCCCTTGGTGCTGAAGAAGGGGTCGAAGACCTTGTCCTTCACCTCCGTCTCGATGCCGGTCCCGGTGTCGGCGAAGACCATCCGGCACCTGGCCGTCGGTCTGCCCGATGGACGATGTCGAGGCTTCCGCCGTCGGGCATGGCGTCGCGGGCGTTCAGGATCAGGTTCAGGAACACCTGCTGGATCTGGTCCGGGATCGATCTTGAGCGGCGGCGTATCCTGCACGTCCGTGCGGATCTCGATCTTTTTGAACTTCCTGTCGTACCGCACCAGGTTCAGCGTGTTCTCCAGGATGTCCCGGAGGCTCGTCGGCATTTTCTGGCGCGGATAGAGCCGGGCGAAATCGCCGAGGTTCCGCACGATCCGCGCGATGCGGTGCACATGCTCGTTGATCGTGGTGAGCGACTCCCGGACAAAGGACGTCAGCTCCTCGGTCTGGAGCTCCTGCACCAGCGACGAGATGGAGGCAAGGGGGTTGCCGATCTCGTGGGCCACGCCCGCGGCGAGCCGGCCCACGCTGGCGTGCTTGGTCGCCCGGAACAGCTCCTCCTCGATCTTCTTCTTCTCGGTGATGTCCTCGAGCACGAGCACATACCCTTTGTGGGCGCCGGTGAGCTTGCTCAGGTTCCCCTTCAGGATGATCTGGGGATCGAAGTTCCTTCGGCAGGTGATCTCGCCCTCATGCACCGTGGGGCTGAAGAGGCGCGGCTCGAGGCAGGTGAGCAGCTGGCGGCGTCCCGGTTCATGGCATCCGACTTTTCCACGCCCGTGATCAGCTCCATGCCGCTGTTCCAGTACTTGACGCGCAGCGATTCATCGAGCGTCGCCACGCCGAGGGGAAGGCTTTCGATGATGTTCTCGCTGAACTCCTTGAGCATGGCGAGCTGCCGGTTCGCCTCGGCAAGCTCCTGCCGCGACAATCTGCAGGCTCCGCGAGATCTGCCGGATCGATTTCGAGACCCGCAGCGCCTCTTCATGCGTCAGGACCGTCTTGTCCTGGAACACCAGCGTGCTGATCGACGGCCCCAGCGCGCCCGAAAGGATCCGCTCCGCCTCCTGCCGGAGCTTCAGCAGCCACTCGCCGGACAGGCTCTGTGCGCTCCAGTCCGTTGTATCTGAGAAAACTCGTCCACGCTCGCGCGCTTCGCCGGGCCCGATATACTGGCCGAGCATGTCTCGATCTCGCCGATGTCCAGCGGCCGCTGGGTCTGCGGAGAACTGGAGCGGTGAAAAGGAATCGACGAAAATGATGGCCTGGTGCGTCTCGGCATCGGACTGCCTCGTGAAGAGCGACACGCCCACATAGAAGAGCAGGTTCAGCAACAGCCCCCAGAACAGGGAATGGCTCCAGCGGTCGAGGCCTTCGAGTCCGAAGAGCGCCGTGGGATTCAGCAGCGTTGACCTGACGATCGCCTCCAGGAGATCGCCCTGCTGGATGATGCCGGCGCGCATGAGCGCCGGGATCAGCAGCGTATAGATCCAGACGCTGAACCCGGCGACGATGCCGGCGATGGCCCCCTTCTTGTTGCCGCCCTTCCAGTAGAGGCCGAGCAGGATGGACGGCGCGAAGATCGTGACCGCTTCGAAGGACTTGAGCCCGATGTCCACGAGGCTGTAATAATCGCCGATGTACACGGCGAAAATATAGCCCAGGAACACGCACCCCAGGATGACCATCCGCTTGATGTTCAGCATCACGGCATGAAAATTCTTGAACGGCGGAAGGTCCCAGAACGTCGGCATGACGAAGCTGTTCATCACCATGGTGCTAAGCGCGACCGATTCCACGATGATCATGGCCGTTGCCGCCGAGAACCCGCCGATGAACACGATGAGCGCCAGGAGCGGGTGGCCGTGGTGCATGGGGATGGTCAGCACGAAATAGTCGGCCGTGGACGGGATGTCGCCCAGCAGCAGCCCGCCGTAGGCGATGGGAAGCACGAAGATGTTGATCAGGAACAGATACAGCGGAAACAGCCACATGGCCTTCTTGATGTGGTCCACCGAATAGTTTTCCACGACCGCCACATGGAACTGGCGGGGCAGGAACAGGATGGCCATCATGGACAGAAAGGTGAGCGAGGTCCATTCCAGAAAGCTGACCGGAGACCCGTCGCCGATCTTCATGAGCGGGGCGTAGGGCCCCGCGGCGATCCTCCGAAGATGTCGCCGAACCCGTTGAAGAGCCCGTAGGTCACGAAGACCCCGACGAGCAGAAACGCGACCAGCTTGATCGCCGACTCGAAGGCCACGGCAAAGACCAGGCCGCCGTGGCGCTCCGACGCATCGAGCCTTCGCGCTCCGAAGATGACGGCGAAGATGCCCGAGCAGCAGCGAGATGAACCAGCCCGTGAACCAGCCTGCCAGGTGGCTGCCCTGGGACCTCCCCGAGAGCAGGGCAAAGGCGGTCATGATGGCCTTGAGCTGGAGCCCGAGATAGGGCGTGATGCCGACGACCGCCACGATCGTGACCAGGACCGACAGGCCGAGGGACTTTCCGTAGCGCGACGAGATGAAGTCCGAGATCGTGGTGATCCGGTTCTCCTTCGCGATAGGACGATCTTGCGCAGGACGACCCACCAGAGCGCCGCCATGAGCGTCGGTCCGATATAGATCGTGAGAAAGCTCAGGCCCGAATTGGCGGCCTTGCCCACGCTGCCGTAGAACGTCCAGGAGGTGCAGTATACGGCAAGGGAGAGCGAATAGATGTAGGGATTGGAGACGAGGCTCCTGCCCTGCGCCTCCTTGCGTTCGGCGAAATAGGCGACCGAAAAGAGGAGCAGGAGATAGGAAAGTATTACAGCAAGCAGGACCCAGGGAGAAAACACTTATCCGTTATTGTCCTCTCTTCGCGGGAATGTTACGGCAATGAAGATGAACACGATGAAGAGCAGCCAGACAATGAAAAGATAGAAGCCAGGCCGTTGTTGAAGATGCTGAGGATCGGCCAGCCGAAGAACAGGATGCCGACGAAAAACAGGAAAATCCAGATGTCTCTTCTCATGACTTGTCCTTTCTTGTGCCCTGCATGTAACCTTTCTGCACACAGCCGGTCATGAATGGCATAAAATAACACCATATACCTGAAAAATCAAGCCAATAGATGGGAAGGGAAAAATGAGGAGGAGCGTAACCGGTTGCCACACATTACAGGACGACGGGGTAAATTCGGAGACTTGAGGAGAAACGTGATGACTTTACGAAAAAGTAACGTTCCGCCCATTATGGGAAGAATATTCACGATGAAGATACGGCCGTACACAAAAGGAACTGGTTCAGGCTTGAAGCCTGAACCATGCGTTAAAATTCCGGTTCAATCTGCAAGATTGAACCGGCGCCTGTTCTTCGTGGCCTTCATGGTGACAAATGTTTTGCTTCCGGCTTGCCTGTCACACCCTTTTCAGCACTTCCCGCGCCGCAACGATCCCGGAGATGGACGCCTGGATCAGGCCGCGGGTCACCCCCGCGCCGTCGCCCGCGGCAAAGAGATTCCTCACTTCCGTTTCGAGGCACGAGGAAAGCTTGAGCTTCATGGAGTAGAACTTCACTTCCACGCCGTAGAGCAGCGTGTCACCGGAGTTCACTCCCGGCGCCACGTTGTCGAGCGCCTCGAGCATTTCGGTGATATTGTGCAGGTGGCGGTAGGGCAATACGAAGCTGAGGTCGCCCGGCGCCGCGTCATCGAGCGTCGGCCGGACCGATCCTTCGGCGATGCGCTCGGCCGTGGAACGCCTTCCCATCTTGAGGTCGCCGAGCCGCTGAACGATCACCCCGCCTCCCAGCAGGTTCGCGAGCCCGGCAATATACCTGCCGTAGGCGATGGGATCGTTGAAGGGCCGGGTAAAGTCGGTGCTCACGAGCAGGGCGAAATTCGTGTTGCCGGTCTTGCGGTTCTTGTAGCTGTGGCCGTTCGCGCTGCAGATGCCCTCGCTGTACTCCTTCACCACCTCACCGTAAGGGTTCATGCAGAACGTCCGCACGCGGTCGCGAAACCGGCGGGAGAAGTAGATGAACTTGCCCTCGTAGGCGATGTCGGTGATGTCCTTCATGATGTGCGCCGGAAGCTCGACGCGCACGCCGATGTCGACCGGGTTCTTCTGGACCGGAAGCCCCAGCCGTTTCGCCTCTCCCGAAAGCCAGGACGAGCCTTCCCTGCCTGCTGCCGCGACGACAAAACGGGCGTCGTAGGCGTCCCCCTTCGTCGTTACGATTCCCGACACCTGGCCGTCCCTCGTCCTGATCTGCTCCACCGGCACGTCGAACAGGATGTCCACCTTTCCGTTCAAATGCTCCCTGATCTTTCTCAATACCTCGCGGCAGAGGTCCGTGCCGATATGCCTGATCCGCGCGGGGATGAGCTCCAGGTTGTAGCCTGCGGCCTTTTTCCTGAGACGAGACACCGCTTCGGTGTCGCCGCCGTGGACTTCGCCGCCGGCGCCGAAGGACTGGTACACGGAATCAGCGTAATCGATGAACGACAGGAGGTCGTCCTGGGAAATATAGTCTTTGAGCCAGCCGCCGAAGTCGGGCGTGAGGGTCAGCTTGCCGTCGCTGTACGCCCCCGCTCCTCCCCATCCGCAGAGGATGCTGCAGAGGCTGCACTGAACACAGGCGATGTCGGACTCGACCATGGGGCACGAGCGCTCGTTGATGTCGCTGCCCTTCTCGACCATGAGGATCCTGAGCCCGGGCTTCCGGACGAGTTCGAGGGCGGCGAAAATGCCCGCCGGGCCCGGACCCGATGATGATGACGTCGTACTCCTTTGTTGTTTTCATACCTGCACCGCCTTCATCATGAGCGGCATGGTAAAGAACAAGAGAACGGTCGATGCCGCGATGCACGCCGCGGCCAGGGGCACATCAAGCTCGAACTCGTCGGCGATCACAAGCGACAGCACCATGACCGGCATGGCGCCTTCGACGACCGATGCTTCGAGCACCGGACCGGCCAGTCCGAGCCGCGATCCGGCCCACCATGCCAGGACCGGCGCGGCCAGCAGCTTGATCGCAAGCGCGGGGATCGCAATGGGCAGCCGCTTGACGTCCCGGAAATCGAGGGCGAGGCCGACCGTGAAGATCATGATTGGAATCACCGCCTTGCCCATGAGCGTCGCTGTATCCAGCACCAGCTGAGGCACCGGGAGGTGGGCCAGCCGGACCGCAATGCCCGCGACCACGCCCCAGAGCGGCGGAAGAAGCACGACCCGCTTCAACGATGCGGCGACGGACAGCGCCCTGCCGCTGCCGTAGCGCGCCGCGATGAACACCCCGACCGTGAGCAGAATCGGCGTCGAGGCCAGCAGATCGTACAGGACCGCGACATAGCCGTAGCCGGGGCCGAGCATTTCCGTAATGACCGGCAGCCCGAGATAGGTGACGTTGCCGAAGGCGGCGGACAGCATCATGACGCCGAAGGCGCGTGGCGGGATGTCCCGGAACCAGGGAAGCAGTTTGTATGCAACAAAACCGGCTGCGAGCGAAACAAGAACAACAGCAGCGGCCGTGAGCGGAACAGCGACGAAGCTCCGGTCTACCTTCGTCGATGCAACAAGCCCGAAAGCCAGCGCCGGAAGAAAAACGTGCAGTACCGTCACGCTCAGCGCATGGCGCGCGCGGTGCCGGTCGAGCCCGCCGGGATTGAACCACCGCCAGCCGTATCCCGCCGCGATGATGAGACCGAATTCATAGAGAACCTTTTCGATAGTCGCCTCCCTGTTGACGCCCCGATAAAAGCCGTCGATGCTTCAATTGTACCTGCTTTCCCGGAACATTGCCATCCCTTGTTGTCCAGGACCGCAGTTGTTTTTACTCTTTGACAACGCACTGCCGGTTCCCTTATAATGGTGCCTCGTTCATTGGCCGCAGTCTGCGGCAAAGCCATTATTTTACCGGGAGGTCGTCTGGATTAATAATGTGTGGAATACAGTGATCGCAGTGGTCGCGATGATCGTCATGGGGGCAGGTTTGTGGGGCGTTTACTCGCTCATCGTCAAGCAGAACGCAACGATCGGGGGCAAGACGCTGCAGCTGGTTTCGATCGTACTCGTCCTGCCTCTCATGCTGGCGCTCGGCGCGATCGGCGTTCTCGGCCGCGAGACCATCGGCCCGATCATCGGCGTGATAATCGGATATGTTCTGGCCGGAGGGTGGAAGGACTAGATCCGCCCGGCAAAACCGCAGATTGTCGGGAACGCCGCGGAGCATCCAATGGCCGCGGCTGCTTCACCCCTGCCGGTCCATCCGCTCCTTTGCGAGAAAAGGAATAGTCAGCATTCCCGGGATGGTCATCAGGCACACGATGATGAAGAACATCCTGTAGCCCGCCTGCTGCTGGATCCATCCGCTGGCAAAACCCGGAAGCATCATGCCGAGGGCCATGATGCCCGTTGAAATGGCGTAGTGCGACGTCTTGTACCGGCTGTCCACGGAGTACATGAGGTAGACCGTGAACACGGTAAAGCCCAGCCCGTAGCCGAACTGCTCAAGGGCGACGAGCGGGTACACAAAGCCGATGCCCGGCTGCGCATAAGCCATATACACGAAAAACAGGTCGGGCAGGTGCATGGCGATCACCATGGGCCAGACGCAGCGCCTGAATCCGAACCGCGAGATGAGCCATCCGCCCAGGATCCCCCCCGCCACCAGACAGATCACACCGATTGTTCCGTAAACGATCCCCACATCCTGTGTTGACAGCCCCAGCCCGCCCGCTTCGGCCTTGTCGAGAAGAAAGGGGGTAACCAGCTTGAGCAGCATGGCCTCGCCCAGGCGGTAGAGGAGAATGAAGGCGAGCGTCACGCCGATCTTGTCCTGCCTGAAATAGGCATTGATGACCTCGCCGAAGGAAGCTCCTGCTGTTCGTTCCCGTGCCGGGTTTCCCCGGTCCGCTGGCGGGAACGGAAGCATAAATTTATGGTACAGCCACGCGCTCGCGAAGATGAGGCCTGAGACGATCATTGCCGTCGACCAGCTCCAGGCGATGTCCCCGCTCGATGTCTCGAGCATGCCGGCAAGATAGACCAGGGCGCCCGACCCGAAGATCATCGCCAGCCGGTAGAAGCCTGCGCGAAGCCCCACGAAAAGCGCCTGGTCCTTTTCCGTGAGCGCCAGCATGTAGAAGCCGTCCGTGGCGATGTCATAGGTCGCGGAGACGAAGGCTCCCGCGAAAAAGGCCGCAAGCGACAGGGCGAAGAACGAGTCCGTCCTGAGCGAGAATGCGACGAGGAACATGCAGAAGCTCATCGTTGCCTGGGTGGCGAGGATCCATTTCCGCTTGGTCGAGTACACGTCCACGAAAGGGCCCCAGAACATCTTGATGACCCAGGGCAGATAGAGCCAGCTCGTCCAGAAAGCGATGTGGGCGTTGTCGATGCCCATTCGCTTGTACAGGATCACCGAAACGGTGTTGATCAGGACGTAGGGGAGACCCTCGGCGAAATAGAGCGTGGGAAGAAAAGACCAGGGGTTGCGGGAGACAGGTTGGTTTGCCATGGACGGTAGAGTAACAAATTGACGGGGAAACATCCAGAAAAAAGAGCATTCCCGTCAGATCGGTCCACGGCGAAGGGAGTCACGGCTTTTTTACCACGATAAAGTATCCGTCTTCATATACGGGAGACAGATTTTTTTTCAAATCGATTATGGCTTGATTATATTTTCCCGCTTGTTCTAGCGAGGGGAACCAAGGTTCGTCTTTGGTCAATATCACAAAGGTATTGTCCGGTTGTTGACGGAAGTCGAGATCAGGCGAAAACATCCCTGCGTAGTTATATTCGATAAAATGGGGCTGAATGTGGCTGACAGCGTATATTTTGCTCGAAAGAGGTATTTTGGGTTTAATCGTCTTTTCAAGAATGGAATTGTAGGATAATTTTTGAATATTTTTGTCTCTGAACGGATCCGTGTATTTGCCGAAATAGCGATACCCCAGGGTGATCACCAGCAGGATGCAGAACAGCGCGAAAACCCTGTTCATCATTTTCATTGCGGCGTGACTGCCGAATCTGGCACTGACTCGCCGCAGATTTTTCAATCCGTATAGTGAAGAGTAAAATAGAAAAGGCAAAAGCGTGATCGAGTATTGAAAACCAAATTGATATTGCAGTTCACAGTTTGAAACCATATTATAGAAGAGCGGAGAAAATCCGGCAAAAATATAGGTAGGCGCCAGAAACGGCAAAAAAGCGAACTGCTTAAAGAGTCGGGAAAAAAACAGCACCTTTTCAGGCGGGGAGACAAGATTCAACAACACTTTGTCGGGCCTGAACAGAATTGTCCGGATTATTTCTCCGCGAGAAGCGCCTAAATTATCGTATCTGCCGAGATGGGTGTAGCCGCCTCCTGAGAAATAGGGCATGAGAACCGCGGAAATAATCAAGAATGCCGACATGCCGACGAACAGCATCATGGCACCCTCCGGCCTCTTCTCTTTTTTAAACAGCAGGACCCAAAGCCCGAAAACGGCAAGCGTTAACGGCACGTCCTCCTTGATGGTGCACATCAGCAGCGAGATGATGAGAATATACAGTTTGTTGACCGTGCTTTTTTCCTGCTCGATAAACACGAGGAGAAGAAAAAAAAGCGGCATTGCCAGTATCTCAATATGAAATGGAAACAAGTTGGCATCGCGCAAATGACTGTTGAAGACAAAGAGGATTGTTATGAAAAGCGCTCGAAGTTCGCCGTGCAGGATTTTTTTTGCCAAAACGTAGCCAAGATAGATTGACAAAAAAACGCAAACATTCTGAAAGAGGATGGTGACGGCCGCACTGTCCCAAAGGTAAAAAAGCAACCCGGGCAGTGCCAAAGCCGGCTCAAAATGATCCCCAAGCAGATTCATATTCATTACAGGATCAAAAAATGAATGCTTAAAAACAATGTTTCTTGCCGTTCCCGCCTGGATTCCCAGATCGTATGCGCCGGTCTTCCCCTCAAACTCAAAAAATCGAAGAACCAGCGGAAGCGACGTGAATATAAAAAGCGCCATGAATAATGCACGTTTATGCCTGGCAATGAATAAGACTATGCTCTTCAACCTACGGTTCTTCATCTAAATTAACCTTTTCATCGATAATAAATTCCGGCCTTTCCTTTACCTCATCGAAAATGCCGCCTATGTATTCTCCCATAACCCCGACCGTGACAAGCTGAACTCCCCCGAAAAATATTATGACGATCAAGGTCGAAGCCCAGCCGGGTACCGCTGCGTTTGCATTCAAATACTTGGACACGAAAACATAGATAGTCAGTAAAACTCCCACTAAGACGCTGAAAAAACCGAGGGACAGGGCGAGTCTGAGCGGTTTTTTTGTGAAGTAAAGAAGGCCGGTGGCTGCGAAGCCTATCATTTTTTTTGCGGAATACTTTGTTTTGCCGGCGAAGCGCGGGGCGCGTGAATAATACAGGGGTATCTGCCGGAAACCGATCCAGCTGATCAAGCCACGGACATACTTGCGTTTCTCCTTCAGTTTTTTGAATTCCTTAATGACTTTTTTGTCGATCAGCCTGAAATCACCGGTATCCAGGGGAAGCGGCACCTCGGAAAGATGATTCATAATACGATAATACAGTTTAGCGGTAAGTAACTTAAGAAAGCCCTCGCCGTCCCGTTCTTTGCGAACGCCGTAAACAACATTTGCTTTCTCACTCACTGCCATGCGTACCATGTCAGGGATGAGTTCCGGCGGGTCCTGTAAATCCGCATCGAGAATAACAGCCAGGTCGCCGGAAGAATATTGAATACCGGCCGTCACCGCTGCTTGATGGCCGAAATTACGGGAAAACCTGATCACCTTGACGGATTTATTGTCTCCTGATAATTCCCATAACAGGTCAGGTGTTCGATCCGTACTGCCGTCATCTATAAATAGAATCTCGTAGCGATCGAAATCATTCTTCGTCAAAACACTATTTATGCGCTGGTACGATTCAACTATTACGGACTCCTCGTTGTAGCAAGGAACGATCACGGATATCTTCTCACCGCGTTTCAACATGGCCTGCTCTCCTTAGAAAAATCGGACCCATTCCCTGTAAATCTCGTGCCCGTGCACAATCTCCCCGCGATGAATTGAGATGTTCCCCCGGATATCGGCGTGGGCCGGGTCTGCGCTGATCGGTCGCTAATGAGCCGCGCTGGATCGTTCCGCGGCTGCCCGGGAAGCAAGCCTGGCATACCCACAGAAAACCTCTTCGCGGATTGATATTACATACGCCGGCGGCAGAGGTTCAATCCGGTCGGTTCGATCTGCAAGCAAAGAATATAATCGGGGCGGGAGTAGAGTAGACTGAAGAAGATCGGCATGGCTGTGAGTCCTGCGGTTTTCTGATATGTACGTTCCCCCCCCGGTGATGCGTGCGACTGTTATTGCATATTCATCGCAATATGTCAATACCCCGAACATCCTCCGAGGGAGGGAATCCGCTGTGCGTCACGATCGGGCGACAGTCAGCCAAGAAAAGGAGCAGGCCGCACGGAGTGGAGCCCCCTCCGGCAGGAGCCGGAGGCTCCCTCGAACAACGCGACCTCCCGGAACTGCTTACTCGCGACCTGTTCGTTCACGTCGCGAGAAAGCGCTTTCCACCCCCGGCGGGAGCCGGGGGATGCCAAGGCGCGGGATTGCACCTGAAATCTTTTCGCGATCACAACCCTTTGAGGATCTCGTAAAAAACCGATTTTCTCTGCGCCTCAGCGTCTCGGCGGTGAATTTTGAATTGTACGAATACGTCAACTGCGAAAGAAAAAAAAGATATCAGAAAAAATAAGGCAGGGGATCGCTCCCTGCCTTCTGGTGTCCGTTTCCTTATGAATTGCGGCGCTATTTTTCCGGTTGCATTTCCTTCTTTTCCTCAATCTTCGGCGGCTCCGCCTTGACCAGATCGAGCGTCTTCTTGGCGTCGGGAATCAGCGCGCTGTCGGGGTGCTGCTTCATGAACTCCTGCAGCTCGGCAACGGCGCCTGCCGCATCGCCCTTTGCGGCCAAGTCGACGCTTTTCTTGAACTGCACAAGCTCCTCTTCGGTCACCGGTTCCTCACCCGCCTTCCCTTTCCAGTAAAGCCTGGTCTGGGAGCTTTCCTTGGCGCCGCGCACGCCGGCGACGCTCGTGGACGTCTGAACGGACTTTTTCGGCACGAGCTGGGCGATCTTGTGCTGTATCGACTTGAGCCACTCCGAGATCCGCGGCCCCTGTTTCTCCTGTCCGCTCTCCTGTGCAAAAGCTATTGCAATGCTGAAGCCGGTCAAAGCCAGAATTACAAATACCTTTTTAATCATGGCATGCCTCCTGTTTTTTCTCATCCGCTTTCTCTGCGTCCTCCGCGGTTAAACAGTCTTTGACGTTCCCAACTCTCGGCTGCTACTTCACGATCCCCAGGCTTGCCGCGAGATCGTCGTATTGCCGGAGTACCCGCGGGTCCCGTGACGCGGCGTCCGTCAGCACCTTCCTCGCCTCATCCTTTTTCCCGGCTTTGAAAAGCGTCCGGGCAAGGTTCGCCATGATGCCCGGCTCTCCCGGTTCCGCTGCAAGCGCGGACTCATAGGCTTGCCTTGCTTCGTCCAGTTTGCCCTGCAGGAAGTTCAGGTTCCCGATATTGTTCCAGGCCAGCGCACTGTTCTTGTCCTGGTTCAGTACTCTTCCGAAACTGCTCCATGGCCTCTGCGTAGTAACCGTTCTCACCGTACAGAATGCCGAGCCTGCCCAGGACCGTCGTGTCGTTCGGGGACTTTTTCAGGATCTCAAGGTATCCCGCCGACAGGTTTGTCAGCCGCTGTGCCGCGAGAGTGTCGAGCTCGTCCTTGAACTTCGCCTCGATCTCCTCCCTGGTCACCTTTGCCGTTCCGTTGTTCGATGACGGAAGGGTGACGGGCTTGAACTGCTCCCATGCCTGCTGGACGACGATGATCTCGGCGCGGCCCTTGGCAGACCAGTCGCGGTACTCCTCGGCCCCCTTCTGCCAGGCCCGGGTGAAGGACGACCCCACCATCGTCATCTCCAGCGGGATCCAGAGAGACCCCTCGTAGGCGATGAGCAAGTCATCGGGGAAGCCCACCGTCGAGCGGTCCTTGTCCGAAATGCCGGTATTGAACATGACGAACACGTGGCCCGGAACATCGATGAACGCCGTTGGGATCCCGACGCTCTCCATGCAGGCCGCGAAGAGCGTCGAAAGGTCGTCGCAGTCCCCGCCCTTCCGCGCGAGCGTGTCGCGGGGGAGATACTCCAGGTAATCAACGGCCCCGGTCCGTTCCGAAAATTGCGCAAAGGGACTCGACGGGTCCACGACGTAGGCGAGGCCGTAGGCCCCGAGCCCTCCGTAGATGCTACGCCCATAAACGATAGACTGAGGGAGACTGGTGTTCGTGTCCACGTAGGGGAGGATCGCGGCCCTCGCAAACTCCACCACCGGCGGGTCCTTCGGGGTCACGAAAGCGCCCAGCTTGGTTTTCTTGTCCCACACCATGGCGTGCCGCTCGAAGAGCATCATCGGGAAGCTGCGCGTCACGGTCTTCGGCTCGCCGTCGAGGTAGTAGGTGATGGCGATCTCGGTCTGCAGCGCGGTGTTTTCCGTCACGTCGAGGATCATGTTGTTGAACACCGCCTTGATCGGAACGTCCAGCTGCTGCTTCGCGGGCATATCGATGACCTGCTCCGTCGGGAAATCCATGTAGTTCTTGATCGAGAAGCTGAGCTTGACCGGCGTAAGCGGCATGTCCGTATCGTCGATGATGGCGACCTTGCCCAGGGGATGGGACTCGTAGTATTTATAGGAGGATGCGTAGATCTCCTCCATGGCCGCTCCCGTGATCTCGACGGAGGGGTCAGCTGCGGAGCTTTCGGCGTCGTCTCGGACACAATGCCGCCGGGTGCGCTTTCATCTCCCTCCTTCCCGACGGCCGTGATCCTGTAGAAATACTGCGTCTCATCGTCGAGCCGGCTGTCCGTGAAAATGGTCTTGTCCACTCTCGCCAGGAACTCGAAACCGGCGTCGTCCTTTTTGGACCAATAGATATGATAGTTGCTGAAGAACGGTTCGGTGTTCGGGACCCAGGACAACGTGATCTGTTTCACCGACGCCGCGACTCTGACCGCCTTCGGCGGCGCGGGGATGAGCTTGGGCGTGACGGCCGTGATGATCGCCGAAGGGGCGCTCTCCCGTCCCTCGCGGGCCTTGCTGCTCACGCGGTAATGGAAGGTCCGGTTGCTCGGAAGCCCCTTGTCGACAAAGTAGGGGTCCGTGGTCGAGCCGATCAGTTTGTACTCGCCTTCTGCGGAGTCGGCGCGGAAGACGTTGTACTTCTCGAAGAAGGTCTCGCTGTTCGGCTTCCAGCGCACCTGCACCTCGTTCATCCGTGCCTGGGCGGCAATGTCCGAAGGGATCGCCGGCGTATTCCTGATCGCGAAGACCTGCACCCGCCTGTTGCCCCGGTCGCCGATCGTGAGGCGGTATCCGTCCTGGAGCGACATGCCGAGGGGCGAGCTGAATTCGCCGGCCTCACGGCCTTCGTTTCCGAACTGCCTCAGATATTTTCCGCGGTCGTCGAACACCTGGACCCGCGAGTTGCCCGAATCGAGCACATATATTTCGCCGTCAGGCGCAACGAGAATATTCTCAGGGCCCTTGAACTGGCCGTCGAGCACTCCCGTCGATCCGCTTTCCCAGACCATGACGCCGTTGCCGTCGTACTTCGCGATGCGGTCATTGCCCCGATCCGCGATATAGACGCCGCCCGCATTGTCCAGGGCCACGTCCACGGGCTCGCCGAACTGTCCGGCAAGTTTGCCCGCCTTGCCGAAAGCGATGATAAAGATCCCCTGGGAATTGAAAACCTGGATGCGTTTGTTCTTCGCGTCGGCCACGTAGAGCCTGCCGCGCGGACCGATGGAGATGCCCGACGGCGACTTGAATTCTCCTTCGTCCGAGCCCGACTTGCCGACGATCAGCACTCCGTTTCCCTCGCGGTCGAACTTCTGCACGCGGTCATTGCCCGTGTCGGCGATCCAGAAGGCGCCCTGCGCGTCAACGGCAATGCCCCGGGCGCTCTTGATGTTCCCCGGTTCGCTCCCCCGGCTCCCGATCCGTCTGCCGCCGGTGATGCCGAGGGCCGCCAGGGAGTCGCCTGCGATCGTCCAGACTCGCTGGCCTGCAGGGGCCAGGGCGTTCACTTCACCGGGAACTTCCTTAAGCACCTCGACTGTGGGCAGGGGTGAGGCCGCCTGAAGTGGCTGTGCGTCGCCGCGTTCCCAGGAGAAAAGCTGGATCGAGTTCTTAGCCGCATCCAGCACAACGACCCGCTGGTCCTGGTCCACGGCGAGCCCGCTGTTTGAGAGGAACTGGCCCGGGCCCGGGCCTTCGTTGCCGAGGCAACCGAGCAGCGTGCCCTTCTGGTCAAACTTTTTCAGCTTATAGTTGCCGGTGTCTGCGATATAGATATTTCCGCGGTCGTCGACAGCAATGCCGCCGGGCCCGGAAAATCCTTCAACGCCTTTTCCCTTTGCGCCGAAAACTCCGGCCTGCGCGCCCGAGGGTTCGAAGATGCGTACATTGCTGCTTCCGGCATCAAGGACATAGATCCGGTTCCGGATGTCCACCGCAACGTCGACGGGCGTCTTCATCGCGTCCTTCTCGCCCTTGACCGCGATCCTCTGGAGCGCGATACCGCCGCTGGTGAGTACGACCACGCGGCCGTTGCCCGAGTCGGCGACATAGAGAAGGCCTCTCGACGCCCGTATGCCGAGAGGAGCATTGAACTCCCGGGGGCCTTCGCCCCTGGCGCCGAAGCTGCGCAGCCACGCGCCGTCGGCGTCAAAAACCTGGATCCGGTCGTTGCCCGTATCGGAGACATAGACCCTGCCCTGCTCGTCAACGGAGATCCCGGCGGGCTCCTTGAACTGTCCCGGCTTGCTCCCCTTCTCTCCCCAGGTCCGGATCGCCTTCCCTGATCGGTCGAGAACAACGACACGATGCGCTTCCGTGTCGGCGACATAATACTTGTCTCCGGCGACGGCGATCCCGCGCGGTCCGCTCAGGCGGCACTGGTCTGCGGCAGCGGTTTTGCCTCCCAGCTCCCGCACAAGCTCTACCTGCTGGAACGCCGGGGCGCTCGAAGCAACCACGAGGAGTGAAATTACCAGATAAGATAAAGAAAGGAAATGCCGAAACATAGGAACCTCCGGAAAGACTGGGACTTGCTTCGCCCGTCCCAGGGTGGGACGGATTGTGCTTATGGGGCCATCGAAGGAGGATGGTCCGCCCGTTGCCGGGGAATCGCTGGCCCGGACCGAAGGCAAGCAACCGTACGACGAAAATTATAGCACTTACGAAGTACCCCCAACAACTAAAAAATGCATTTTATTTTTTTTCTTGTCGTTGCAGGACTTCGCATCTTTTAATCATGGGAAGCATGCACATTCAGCATAATCCTTAAACCACCCGCTCATCTTAATCCACTCACCTGTAATTAAAGAGGGGAAACAAAAAAACTCCCTCTCCCCAAGGGAGAGGGCCGAGTGAAGGGGAGTACATATCTTATCGGTATAAGGCGGCGCCTCTTTAACTGTTTAACAAAAAATATCCAACGCTTATACAAGAGATTTGCAGCATAAGACTGCCTCTAAACTGATTTTCGCTGCTGCTATTCTTTGCGTACCTGGTGATTCCACGAACGACCGATCGTACGCTGCTGCTTGTCCAACGGTTCCGGTGAATGGAGATAAAGAACTGTTGCGGAACATCACTGCACTGAGGGTTTGGAGGAGCTTTCTCATTGACATTCCAGAGATATTCATGTATTTTTAGCTGACCATGCGGGGGATAAAAAGATGAAACCATTTCGGATCCTGTTCCTGTCAGTAGTGGCTATTACACTCCTTTCTGCATTCCTATCGAGCACGGCGCGGGCGGCCGATATCATCGTCAACCAGGCGGATACTGCTAACTGCATCTCTGCAGCGTCAACGACCACGTCGACGTACTGTAACATTCAAGCAGCCATTGACACGGCAGTCACTAATTCCACGTCCAGCTTGTCCGTGCTGGTGGAGCCGGGTTCGTATACCGAATCGCTCAACCTTCAGGGAATCAGCGTGCGGGGCCGCGAAGCTGCCAGGACATTCCTGTCCGGGACCGTCACCGCGGCCTCCGGCTCGTCCACCTTTTCGAGGTTCTTTTTGACAAGCTCGTCCGTGATCGATATCCAGAGCGGGGCAAGCCTGGACGTTACGAGCAATATTTTCGACTCGCTGACTACGGCAATACAGATTGCAAGCACCGGTTCCCGCATCGTGAACAATGTTTTTTACAACAACACGACCGCGATCAGCACCAGCGTCGACATCGATATTATCAATAATATATTCCTGTCCAACACCACGGCGATTGCGCCAAGTGTCTCGCTCACCAAGGTGACCTATAACGACTTTTACGGCAACGGGACGAACGGCTTTACGTTTTCAACCCCTGACACTACCTATCACAACATTAATACCAATCCCTCTGTCGTCAGCCAAACGGGCGGGGACTTTCATCTGACAACCGGGTCTCCGTGCATTGCCACGGGGAACTTTTCACAATACCCAAATTCATTCGACAATACAACGAGCGACATCGGCGCATACGGCGGAGGGGATGCGGACACGATCATGATTCTAGTCTCGGGTCTGACCGGTTCAGTAGAAACCACCAATTCCGTTTCGTTGACATGGACCGCAAACACTGACTATCGCCTGGGCGGCTACCACGTTTACTACGGGACCTCTTCAGGAGTGTACACTGGAACGGATGCTGCCGAAGGCGCCTCCCCCATCACCGTGACGGGAACAAGCGCAGTCCTGAGCGGCCTCACTGCAACCGCAACGCCGCTTTCCACTGGACCTACGATCACAACATCGCAAGTCCTGAACGGAAGTCTTGTCCTTTCCTGGGATGCTGTTTCGGGTGCGACAGGCTACCTTGTTCTCTGGCAGGTCTCTGATTTTACTACCGACCTGATCACAACAGCCACTGCCAGCTATGCCACAACTACTGATACCTCCTATCCCATCACAGGTCTGACAAATGGCGTGAAATACAAAATGCTCGTCTACGCCTACTCTCAAGCCAACTATTATATCGCGGTAACCGCAATTGACAAATACGGTCCGACTTTCACGCCCGGCATCGAACATGAAAGCTCATATTCCGGTGAATTAGTCGCACAGCTCGGAGACCACCGAATGGAGCCCGGCATCGAATCAGTGGGAAGATTTTCCCGAAGCGCTTGTAGCCTACCCAAACCTGCCGAGCACGGGCCAGGGCTGCTTCATTGCAACAGCGGCCTATGGCTTCTACTCCGCACCACAGGTGCAGGCTTTACGAGCATTCCGCGACCGATACCTGGCCACCAACAGCATCGGCAGGGCGTTCGTAAACTTCTATTATAAATATAGCCCCGACGCCGCAGCATGGCTGAACGCCCATCCCGGGCTCAAACCAGCGGTCCGGGCCGGGCTGATGCCTCTTGTCGGCGCCGCGCTCTTTCATGACGCGGACATCGCTCCTGATCAAGACCGTTGTATTCGTAATGCTCCTTCTGCTTGCGGGAATCGTGATCAGCAGAAAACGGATGTCTGCCGCACATCCGGTCAGACCTGAGTAAACGCTTCTGTTCGACGGTCGCATGGTCAACAGGGAATCGTTCTATTTTCAAAAGACACTTCGCAGCCCCGGAGGTTCTCGGTGAAAAATCTTATTCTGCTGTTGGCGCTGATCCTCATACCGGCCGCGGCCTTTGCCGCCGATGAATCTCTTCTCGGAGAACCCAAATGGTCCCTCGAACTGAAGGGCGGCCAATTCACTCCCTCCCTTGACAACTGGGAGAAATACTACGGCAAGAAAGAAATGCCGGTCTACGGGATCTCCCTGGCCTACAAGCTCCACCGCATGGTCGAAGCAGGCGTCTCAGGCGGCATGATGGAGGCAAGCGGCCAGGCAACTGCGCCTTTACACGGGAGCTTGTCAGGGAACGTGAAGTATACGGCCTATCCCCTCGACCTCTTTGTGCTCCTGCGCGGCGTGTTCGATGAATCACAGTTCCTGGTCCCCTACATCGGAGGCGGACTCACCCGGATCTACTACACGCAAAAAGTGGAAGCGCAAGGCACGGTGAACGGCAAGGCGGACGGTTACAATCTGCGGGGCGGCGTACAGCTGCTGCTCGACAACCTGGACATGGACGCAGCGAACAACATGTACCGGGACTACGGCGTCTACCATACCTATCTCTTCATCGAATCGGAGTACATCAAGGCAACGGTCATGACCGACGCCGGCAAAGTCGATCTCGGCGGCACGACCATCGTAGGCGGACTCCTCTTCGAATTCTGACAGCCCCTGCGCCGCAGAACATCCATGATTCCTGCGACGCGACCCTTCTTCCTTATCAGCAAAACTCCCAAAACAATGCTCAGAGAATATCGCGGCGGGAAAGACAAAAAGCGGCGGTGGTTCGGCGACGACTACTTCGACTTGATCGTCTGGTATGACGACGCGGAGCGGATCAGCGGATTCCAGCTTTGCTATGACCGGGGAAGGAACGAACACGCGCTGACCTGGCGCAGGGAAACGGGAGCAGAACACCACCGGATCGACAGCGGCGAGACAATGCCGCTCGAGAACCGCAGCCCGATCCTTGTGCCGGACGGAGCAGCGCCCTTCAGCGACCTCATCAGACAGTTCGAAATGCGTGCGGGAGGAATGGACCAGGACCTATTCAACCTGGTCGCAGGCGTGTTGGAGGAAAGCGGAAGGAAAGGCGGGGAGAAACGTGAGGCAACGGCGCTGTCGTCGTTGATGACCGTTACACGACTTCTCCATCCCTGATCTCGACAGTCCTGCCTGCGCGCTTCGCATTCTCCTCGCTGTGCGTTACCATCACGATCGTCCTGCCTTCCGCATGAAGAGACTCGAGCATATCGAGCACCTTGTTGCCCGTCTTCGTGTCGAGGTTCCCCGTGGGCTCGTCGGCAAGGATCAAGGCCGGGCCGTTCACGATGGCGCGCGCGATCGCGACGCGCTCCTGTTCCCCGCCGGAAAGCTGGGACGGCAAACGTCCTGCCTTGGCCTCCAGCCCCACACGGGCCAGGGCCTCCAACGCCCTTCCCCGGGCTGTTCCGTTCACCCCGGGCTGGATCGCGAGAGGGAGCATGACGTTCTCGACAGCGGTGAGATAGGGCACGAGATAAAAGGACTGGAACACGAACCCGAGGTACTCGCGCCGGAAATCGGAAAGCTTGTTCGGGCCGAGGCTGCCGAGATCGATGCCGTCGATCGCCACAATGCCTGCCGATGCCCGGCTCAAACCGCCGATCAGAGACAGCAGGGTGCTCTTCCCGGAGCCCGACGGGCCCATGACAGCGACGAACTCGCCGGAGTCGATGCCGAGCGAAACGCCTTTGAGCGCAGCGTACTCCTCGTCTCCGGCATGAAATTTTTTTACGACATTCTGCAATTCTATAAAGGACATCTCGTCACTCCCTGAAATCTGCATAGTGCATAGAGCATAGCATGATAAAATTCAGTTTTTAGTCGTGAGTCGTGAGTTTTTAGTTATTCCGCTGTTATCTTCCGACTCGAAACTAAAAACTACAAACTCAAAACTAAGCACTCATAACTGCCCTTGGTCTCTCTGCTCTCTGCCTTTTTTACAGAGCTTTCAGCGCCTCGACCGGATCGAGCCGCCCCGCGCGGACCGCGGGGTAGATGCTTGCGAGGAGCCCCACGGCGACTGACGCGGCAAGAGAACCGGCGGCAAGGACCGGATCGAACTCGAACGTGAGACGGTAAGCCCTCATGAGATAAGGCGCGACGAAGCGCGGGCTGACCACGCCGATCCCGTACCCCACAAGGCCCGCGAGCAGGCTCACGATGAACGCTTCGGTCAGGAGCACCTGGATAATATGTCCGGTCCTGAAGCCGATGGCGCGGAACAGGCCGATCTCCTGGACGCGCTCCTTCACCGATGCGGTCATGGCGAAGAAGATGATCATTCCCGCCACGATCAAAAGAAGCGCCGAGATGCCGAGCGAAAATTTGTGAAAGTAGTGCATGGCCTGCATCTTGAGCTCCACGGTCTCCTTGACCGCGACCGCACGCGACGCCGGGAAGCGCGCTGTTCACCTGCCCGACCATGTCCTCGATCGGACAGCCGCTGCAGAGGGCCGACAGCTCGATCAGGCTCACGGCGTTTCCCTTCCCGAAGTGCTGCTGAACCCAGGCAAGGTCGGCAAACAACAGGCCGTCGTCCTGTGACCCTGTGGTGTCGAGCACGCCCGAGATCCGCAGACTTCCTCCCGGGATCGCGACGCTGTCTCCGGGCGCGAGATGCAGCCGGGCTGCGGCATCCTTGCCGATCAATGCCTCTCCCGGCACACGCGGCGTCATTCCCGCGGCAACACGCCACCATTTTTTCAATCGCTGCTCAGCCGTGAAGTTCACGCCGGCCAACAGCACCTTCGTTCCCTTCACCTCGGTCTGCACGAGCAGCTTCGGCGCGATCGTGCTTATGTTCTGCCTGTTCTTTATGGTCCCAATGGCCTCCACGTCGCGCATCGTAAGCTCGCGGCCGCCGGTGTTCACCGCAGACACCGTCAGCCCGCCGTAAGAAAGAGGAAGCCCCTCAGAAGCGGGAAGCACCAGGATGTTGGCCCCGAACTCGTCGAGAGCGTGCATGACCTCCTTGTTCATGGCATCGCCCACCGAGGTCATGGCCACCGCTGCGCCGATGCCGATGGCAAGGCCGGACACCAGGAAGAAGGTCCGCCCTTTTTTCCGGAGCAGGTTGTTCAGAGAAATATCGAGAAGCTTCATAGGGACCTCAAACAAATGAAAAATTTTTACCGCAAAGTCGCGAGGGACGCGAGGAAAACGAAAATCCCTCATTACCTGAACAATGTTTTGCCTTCCTTGCGACCTTTGCGCCTTCGCGGTTCAATCTACTGGGTTTCGGATGGTTTCATTTCGCATTCCGCATTCCGAACTCCGCATTCCGCATTAAAAATACTGCGCCCCTGCTTCGAGGTCGCTGGTCCTGAGCACCAGCATCTTGCCGTCCATAGTCTTGTTGACCGGGATCGGGCTGCATCCGCCGGTCACTTTACCGACATCCGCGGGCTCGAAGCCCATGCCGCAGTTATTGCATACGACCACCCCGCCTTCCTGACGGTAGCCGAGCTTTGCGTGGTTGCAGGCCGTGCAGGCATCAAAGGCGGTCCGAATGCTGCCGTCCGAAGCTTTCATAGCGAAAAAGGTGATCGTCTTGCCGCCTGCGGCCAAAGCATAAAAAGTGGGCCTTGCCGTCATCGAGAGCCGTAAGAGGAATCGCGATGTTTCCGTTCTCATCCTTGACCACCATGGCATTCGACAATCTGAGGGACGCGTCGCGGTGCGGCGCAAACATGGGACGGCCTCCCATCTTATTCGCCATATAAGCGCCCTTCGCAATCCAGGCGCCCCCTAACACAAGAACCAGTGCTGCTGCGATCAAAAGGGGTTTCTTCCACCGGTTCTCTTCGGCCATAATGCGGGCCTTCTTCTTGTCCAGGTCCGTACCCGTACCGCAGGCTTTGCAGAACTTTGCCTGCTCCTTCATGTCCGCTCCACACTTGCTGCATTTGCTCATAACAATCTCCTTTTCTACAATTTCGCAGTATCAAAATCAAACCACAGAGTTCACTGAGAAATTTCTGAGTTGATGAAAAACTGAAATCATATCCCCTGAGTCCTCATCCCAATAGTCCTTTTCGCTCGGCCTTTGGTCGTGAGAGGAGAACACCCTATTTAACGAATTCATCCCTTGGCGTTTTATGTCTTCCCGGCCATTCCTCGGTGCTCTCTGTGGTGTCACAGTCCAGATATGTTCCCGTCCTGATACCGGAGGGAAGCGATGATTTTCCCGTTTTCTACGATGTCGACCTGGATGTGACAGCCGAAGTCCGCTGCCCGCGCCGAAATTTCCCCGGGCCCGTGCTTCTCATGCCAGTAGCGAAGACCTGCTTCCTTTGCCGGCATAAGGGAGTCGGAGACTGCGGAATCCTGCGCCTTGGCCGACATGGCGCAACCGCGGGACGGCATGCCGTGCCCCTGTCCGGTTTTGTCCCCTGGCCCGGAACTACAGCCGCAGCCAGTACTCGGCATCTGTTCGGCAAGGGCGATCCTTATCGAAGCACTTCCGGAAAGCTTCTGCAGCCATTGGCTCACTGCCTTGCGGGAAGTCTGAGCATCAGCCCCGCGGGGAATTACCTTTTCTGCGATCATACGGTTGATCGTGATGCGTCGCTCCAGGAAACGCTCGTATTCATGCATGCTGCCGTAGCGGGAGGTGATTTCCCTGCCGAACGTCCCCTGGTCGAACCCTGACTGCCGGCGGGCTTCGTCAACTGCCGCGGAAACCTCGTCCCGGGATGCCCTGATCCCCGCCTTCTCAGCCTCCTGCATCACGAGCCGCTCGGTGATCAACTCGTTCAGGGCCTGGTACCGGAGCCACGGAGATCCCGAACTCCCCTGTTGCATGCGGGCAACAGCCGCATTAAGTTCCGACATCCTGATCGATTCGCTGTTCACTTCCGCGGCCACGCCGTCGGGCAGGAAGAACTTGTAATATCCCACGGCAACGGCGATCAGAATGACCGGCACAAAGAGCAGGGCGTACCAGTAGGGCCCTCGCTGCTTCCGAAGCCCGTTCTGCTGTTTGCCGGCAAGCGGACTGCCGCATTCAATACAGTAAACGGCGTCGGCATCATTCATGGTGCTGCAGGTTCTGCACTGCATTGATGACCTCCAAGGACAAACTCGCCCGCGACAAGGGCTCACCCGGTCTTCCAGAATAAAACAATCCTGAAAGCGGCATTTGAAACCACAGGGTAACAAGGTCAAGCACATCCGCGCTTATCCGTGGTTAAACATCTCGCCGTGATATTGCAATAGGATTGCCATTCTTAGAGCGCTTAAAAATCAACGCGTTGTTGAATTGAGGATGGTCCGGCTGTGGCATTTGATACAGCGATGAAAGGAAAAAAAGCAATCCCGCGGAACCGAAAGACAGGTCGCACCTTCTCCTGCCTGTATCGGCGCCACCGGCACGGCTGCTGTCATACATTATTATCAGGAAAGGAAAAAAATTCCGGTTCCCGGCTTTCAGGTGAGAGTACAACAGGATTGATGCAGGTAAACCATAATCTCCGGTAAGCGTAAATCAGGACCGCGCCGGCTTCCCGCCTGTGCGCAGATCACACCTCTGTTCCCCTCAGCAACGCTCACGCCCCCGGGATCGCACTGACGATGTACCTTACCAGCAGAAAACCTTGTCAAAGGCGAACGCGTCGGCCACCAGCTTGTCGTAGGCCACGCCGCCCTTGTACAGCTCGATCGTTTTGACTTCATTGCCGGCCGACTGGAGCTCAATGATCTTCCGGGTGCTCGCGTCCGGCGCTTTTTTCAGGATGTGAAGTATTTTCACCGTCTCATCTCCTTCGTCACGCTCAATACGGGACCACGACATCGTACTCAAGGAGCTTTTTTGCCATCTCCTCCAGGGTGATTGTCGCATAGCCGTTCGCCGCATTATTGGAATACACTTTCAGGTCGAGATCCGTCACCAGTTCGAGCGGCATCGCGACCTCGGCCTTCTCCTTCTCAAGCTTTCCGTCGAGGACAAAGACCTCGATGGTGTCGTCAGCCAGCGTGAGTCCGCCCGCAACGCGGAGCGCCTCTGCCGGCCGGTCTCTGACGATGACCGCTATTTTTTTCGTGTCTCCCATTCGCAGACTCCCTTTTGTCGATTTGTCAGAACACCAGTACCCGCGCGCAATCATGCAGCATCATCGCGTTGTTGTACTGGCTGCCGTACGATATGCCGTCGGTCTTGTCATGGAGCCCCACCCCCTCGCAGCTGTGGTCGCAGCATGAAATTTCCACACCGCCGACCTTGAGCAGTTCGAGGAACTTCGGGTCCTTCGTGAACCTGACGCCTTCATCGGTCATGAAAACCATGACCCCATGCCCTGCGGCGCTCGCGGCTTTTACCACGCCGGAAACATGCTCCAGGTTCTCATACTTCGTTATCATGATGCCCAGTGTCCCTTTCGCCATTGTCTCACCTCCTCTCGCCAGCGGCAATTATCCCACTTCGCTCTGAAGAAAACCACGACAAAGTTGCCTTCCTCCGCCCACGGACAGGTGCATCGCCCGCAAGAAGGAAGTCCGTCGCCTGCCTGGTCTCGATACTAAAAAAAAGCCGGGCAGATTGCTTCTGCCCGGCTACGGTACTGACTCGTGCTCGAATTAGGACTTCTTGATGTACAGCTCCCACATGCCTTTGTCTTCCAGCTTTACGGACTCGAACGTATAGCCCTGCTTCTCTGCATACCGGGGGATGCTGTCCTCGGCCGATGCGGGCGCATCGCAAAGAACCTTCAGCATCTGGCCGCTGCCGAGCTTCTCCAGCGCTTTTTTGGTCAGCAGAAGCGGATAGGGGCATACTCTTCCGAGCGTATCCAGCGTTTCTTTCGGTGCTTCGTCTTTCAGTGCCATGATCGTTCCTCCTCAATTGATAAGTATCAAATTAGGGCCTTTCCGCAGCCCGTTACCCACCCCATGAGCTTGAAGAAATCCGCTCCCGCATTGTGCTCGGGCCGAAAAAAAAACGGCCAGCGCTGCCGGCTGCACAGCGTCCCGTCAATAGTTCGATGATTGTCGATGATGGATGCGATTCCGAACGGGCAGGACACAGTACCTTAACAAAAACCATCCCGCCTGTCAATACTCGTTTTCAGAAGGAAAGAAAACCTGCCGAACCGTCCGGCTGGACGGCCGGTGCAGTCGTATAAAAATCTTTCATTACCGCATAATGAGACTTTATGGAACAGACAACCGGTCTCTGCTTGCAATTTGGATTTTTTTGTATTATGGTACGCGCATCCGAACACCATATTCCTGCTGAAACAAATTAATTCTGTTTAGAAACTGCTAACATTCTTTATCCTGCAACTAAGGCTCCCCGGATCACACAACCGTCGGAGCGCAATCATTTCTCTCAACACGAATTTTTTTCCACTGCGCCGTTGTCACCAGTTGATCGAGGAGGTGGTGTCGTTCAAAATCCGATGACGACAGGATCAGTCCCGGCACATGAACCAGAATTTCTATAATACGAATAATAAGGAGGAACGCATGGCAAAGAAAGTCGCAGTACTCGTCAGAGACCGGCAGGGTGAGGCCCTCCGGATGTCCGTCGGCGTCACGCTCATGGACGATACGATCGATGTCTATGTGCTCGACAGGAAGGTCGAAAAAAACGACGACAACGACCTGAACCTCGAGACGATCAAAGACATGGGCATGAAGCTTTGCACAAATACGAAAGCGAATGACGGCATGGATTTTCTGTCAACCGAAGATTTAGCAAAGAAGCTCCTTGAGTACGACCACATTGTGCCCTACTAAAACTAATTTTCCTAAAGAGGTGATGATAATGAAAGTTCTCCATATACAGAAGAGCGATCTCGACGCCACTGCAAAAACTATTCTTGATATCCACAAAAAGGGAAATACCGTAACTCTCGTAGACATTCGGAAGGACAAGGATTATGGAAAGCTTGTAGACCTCATATTCTCCAGCGACAAGGTCGTGTCCTGGTAAAGAGGATTCGGAAAGGAGACATGCTCATGAAACTCGGCATTTTCGTGAATACCGATAAAAATCTCGACGCCGTAAAAGGGATCACCATGGCCTCGCTTGCAAAAGGCCATACGGTCACCCTCTTCAACATGGATGACGGCACCAAGGTAGTCCACTCGGCGATCTATGCAGAGCTGTGCAAGACGCCCGGCGTATCCATGAGCTTTTGCGACCACAGCGCAAAGCACATGGGTGTTTCATCGGAAGGGCTCTCGAAGGAAATCGTCTGCGGAAGCCAGTACAACAACGCAACCATGCTGCACGAAGCGGACCGCGTGATCGTCCTTTGAAATAGAACGGTTGGTGAGCGTCCGGATATTCCCCGCCGTCATGGCGAAATGAAGGGCCTGTCCTAAGGGCAGGGTGGACTCCAACGCAGGTCAAATATATTTGTTATAATGACCTCGGTGCCTTCTCGTCCTCGCGTGGTGTGAAATGTTTTGACATAGCGACTTCATCAAAAAGGAGAAAACCATGAAAAAGATACTGATCGTACTGGTGCTTGCCCTCTGTGCTGTAACCATAGCCGCTCCGACGGCCTCTGCGGCGGATGACATGGCCGCAAAACTGAATACCGTTCTCTCGCAGGCCGCGGGAGCCAAGTTCTGGCAGGTCAGCGCCGACGATGTGTCGGCTATGATCAGCGCAAAGAAAACCGACTTTGTCATCGTTGATGTGCGGCCGAATCCTGCGGAGTACGGAGGAGGTCACATCCCGGGCTCCATCCAGATCTTGGTGCAGGACATTTTCAAGCCGGAAAACCTGAGTAAACTCCCGAAGGGAAAGAAGATAATCCTGGCATGTGTTACCGGCCAGACGCAAAACCTGCCCATCGTCGGCCTGCGGGCGCTCGGCTATGACGCCTATACCATGTCCTTCGGATATGCCGCGTGGGCGAAGGGCTATCGCGGCGGCCAGCTGATGCAGGAGGCCATCAAGAATGCCGGGGCCAAGAACTATCCCGTGCAGAAGTAAATCCTCTTCCGGGAGGCATCATTGATGCCTCCCGGTTTTGCCTCCTTCCCTCAAGCCCCTGCGACATGCTGCCCTTGTTCCGATGCCGTTCCCTTCACCGGTGCCCCGATGAAGAGGCCTTTGCGGTTTATCGAGTTTCGCAATCACGAAGTTTCGCCTCTCTGCAGCCCTGGCTTTTGCATTGACAGCATTTTTGTTTTGCACTATAGTGCTCCCGTGAGATGGATCACCATTCTCATAGCAATCACGCTGCTGTATAACGTCTTCGTCCCCTGTACAACCTCGTCCAGCACACCCGCCGCCGGCTCATCAGCCGTCGATACGCTCAATGAATGTCCGTTGTCCTTTACCGAGTCAATCGATCACGACGATGCTCCGATAGCGGCTGACAAGTACGGAGCACCGTTGTCGTTCCCCTCCTTTCGATGCAATCGACCCGCAGCACCCCTGTTCCCGCAACTCCTTATCGCCGTACAAAACGAACATCCTCCCAAATATTCTGTCACAGCTTAGCTGCGCTCCGTTTCGGCCTGTCGGCGCCGGCATGTCATCGTGAGGGAGCTTTTCCTTCCTTTCGCACGCAGTCAATACATTCCGACGGGCAGCAATACAGAATCATCTCACGAATCCCGAATGACGCCGTCCGTTTTTCTCCCTCGCCGGGGCATTGCCAGGGAAGAAGATCCGGTTCGGCGCCAGAAAAGGAGGTGATAACCTGAAGCAAGGGCCTGCATTTTGTCCTGAATACGGTATCCGTTACTCTCAGCAATTCGCATGTGCACAATACGAAATATACTAAACGGGGGAGAAAAATGAAAAGATACTCGATACTCACAATTGTTGCCGCAGCTTTTGCTTTGCTGGCTTATCTCGGGTTCAGCACGGCGGACGTCAAAGCAGGGACCGCTGTGGCTTCGGTAAAAACTTATTCGGGCAAGCTCTATGTATCGGCCATGGGCGGTCATTTCGCCGTGGCTGATGCGGTCATCGACCCGAGCAACGCGGAAAATCCCATTAAAATCTCGAGTCTGGACAAAATCGATATCGGATCGAAAACGACCCATCCGACCCACGACCCGAGGATCGACGCCAAGGACAGGACCAAGATGTATTGGTCAACCTACAAACTGGACCCAAACGGCATGGTCCACGTCGGCGTTTCGGACCTGACGACCGGGAAAGTGATAAAGGACGAGGCGTTGAAACTCGACGATCGTGCAAAGTGGACCGGTGCGCTCTATTGCGGCTCGGGCCAGTCCAATAATTCCTTCATGCCCGTTACCATGACCGATGAGGCCTATATCGACGTATTCGACAAAAAAACGCTCAAGCTGAAACACCGGGTGTTCCTTGATTACAAGCCGGGCGAGACGAAATTTTATCACGGCACGAATACTCCGGACATGAAGAGCTTCGTCGTGGCGGTGAACCTGGCGGACGGCGGAAAACCCAACGGGAAGATCGATATTCTCATGCTCGATATGAAATCACTCGAGCAAGGCAAGGCAAAGGTGACTAAAAAAGCCACCATCACGGGAGATCCCGGAAAAACCATCACCTTCAGACAGTATTTCACCACCGACGGGAAATATCTGTTGCAGTCGGGCAGGGACAGGATGGTCCTGATGGATGCAAAAACGCTCAAGGTGCTTGACGAAGAGATGGTGAGCGGAGAGAACCACGACGTGATGCCTACTCCCGACGGAAAATATGCCGTTCTGACACTCCGTGAAAACGTCGGGAAAACCGCCGACAACAAGGATATCATGGACGGTACCATACAGCTGTACGATATGACCGCAAAAAAACTCGTGGGCAAGCCGGTATCGACATGCAAGGCCTGCCATGACGGAGCGGGCATAACGGGAAGTGCTATTCTGTGCGGCATAGACGGCAATTGGAAAAAATAGCTCCCTGCACGATGCAGCCCGTTCACTGACAGGATAGAAAGCGGGTATTCCGTGATGTTTCCGGAATGCCCGCTCGTTTTCCCCGGCGACAACCCCATTATGAAAAAACTCAGCCTCTTAACCTTTGGGATAAAGAATCTTCGAAGGAGACCTTTCAGAACGGGCGTGCTCGCTTTTTCGATAAGCCTCGTCGCCTGTTTGCTGGTATTCGGTCTGTCCTTCGTGGTGAGCGTGACCTCGGGCATCAAACGTTCCTCCGACCGGCTTGGAGCCGATCTCCTGGTCATCCCTGTCGGAGCGTCCCGAATTGCCGAAGAAGTGCTGCTCGAGACCGAGGCGCGATCGTTCTACATGGACAAATCGGTCATCGCCCGTCTGGAAAAGATAGAAGGGATAGAACAGATCACGTACCAGACCTATCTCACCACCATTCCCGGTCTTTGCTGCGATATCCCCGAGGCAAAAATTGTCGCGTTCAATCAGGATTCGGATTTCATCATCAAGCCCTGGCTGCACAAAGCGATCGGAAGGAGACTGAACAGAGGGGAGGCGATTGTCGGGTACGAATCGTTTCTCAACATCGGCCGCGGACTCATGGAGGTCGATGCCAACCTCTTCGGCACCCGCTTCACCATCCTGGGAAGCCTGGAAAAAACCGGGACCGGTCTGGACAACGCGATCTTCATCGGCGAGGAAAGCGTGACCGACATACTCCGGGAAGGAAAATCCGCATTGAAGGCCGGTCAGATATCCATTATCCTGACCAGGGTCAAGAAAGGCTATGATCCATACGTCGTAGGGCGGGCGGTAGAAGGTGAGATCGTGGACGTGGACGTCATTGCACGAAAGGATATCGGGAAGAGCATCATCGGGACCTTGAAGGATCTCAGGCAATTGTTTGTCGTTCTGATCGTCATGACATCGCTCATGTCCCTGTTCCTGGCGTGGTCGATTTTTTCGGCCATTGCAGGGGAACGATCACGGGAAGTCGGCATCATGAGGGCTATGGGAGCGCGGAAATCGCATATCGTTCTGCTGTTTCTGACCGAGGTATTCGCCGTCGGAGCTGCCGGCAGCGTTGTCGGCGTTCTCTCGGGATCAGCGCTTTCGCTGCTTCTTGAAAAAAACTACGTCATTCTGAAAACCCTTTCCAACGGAATCACGGGGTCGGACCGGCTTTCCATCGCGGCGGCGGGTCTTGTTACGGGAGTGGTAATATGCGCTGTCGGCGCGCTTTCACCCATTTGGCGGCTCAAGAGCCTGGAACCCCTGGCAGCGATCAAGAAGGAATAAACGCCTCTCCGGATGCGGATGAGACCCCGGAGATGCACACGGATTGTTCGATGCTGTTAGTCTGCCCGTGCACGGCTGTCGGCCGGAAAAACATGGTGCGTCACCAATGATAATGCTATAATCCCGCCATGCGGTACAGGCTTGCACCCGTCCTCGCTGTCAGCGCTCTTTTTCTTCTGGTCTTCGTCTGCTCCTATCTGGGACGCACAGCGGATAACAACACCCTTTTCAGCTGGGCCTGGGCCTTTGCCGGGATCGACGCCTCGCGGATCTACCTTCTTCTGGTCGCAGGCCTCGTTCTAGCTTTTATTCTGTCGAGGCCCGCAATCCCTGAACGATTCGAGCAGCCCTTCCTTGCCGCGGTCTCCTTTGCGGCATGCCTGCCCTTCTGGCGGGAATCCGAGCTCATCGTCGACGCCTCGCGGTACTTCACCCAGGCCAAACATCTCGAGCTGTACGGCGCAGGATACTTTTTCAGGGAATGGGGCCGATCGATCGTCGCCTGGACGGACCTGCCGCTGTTGCCGTTCCTGTACGGCCTGATCTTTAAAATATCGGGCGAGAGCAGAATCGCCGTCCAGTTGTTCAATACCGCCCTGTTCGCGCTCACTTCGGTTCTTACCTGCCGGATCGGGAAAAAGCTCTGGAACCGCGAAACGGGCTTCATCGCCGGCCTTCTGCTCATCGGCATCCCGTACCTGCTGACCCAGGTCCCCCTTCTGCTCGTGGACGTACCGACCATGTTCTTCCTGACACTGGCGCTCTACGCTTTCATCCAGGTTTTGCATGAAGGGGGCGCTTTGCGGATCCTGGGTGCCGCAGGCGCTTTGGCGCTGGCCGTGATGGCAAAGTACTCCTCCTGGATCATGCTGTCCACGCTCGGCATCGCCGCCGTAATTTACGCCTTCAGCACGAAAGGACCCGGAGCCAGAAACACCGTGGTCCGCAGCGCTGCCGTTCTCGCTGCCGGGGCGCTCCTTGCAGGGACCGTCTTGTTCTTGAAATATGATGTGATTGCAGCACAGCTCCGGCTCCTGCACGAGTATCAGAAACCCGGACTCGGCCGGTGGGGTGAAAGCTTCCTGTCTACCTTCCTGTTCCAGACCCACCCCTTCATAATCGCGGCAGCGCTGGTTGCTGCCGTTGCTGCAATCCGACGGCGGGACGCGAAGTTTCTCATTGCGGCCTGGCCCCTTCTCTTCATCTTTGCCTTCAGCGTCAAACGGATCAGGTACACGCTTCCGGTCTTCCCTATGCTCGCGCTGATGGCCGGATACGGGCTGCAGATGGTCAGACGCGATGATCTTCGACGCTTCATTTCCTACGGCATCGTCACGTCATCGATCGTGGTTGCGGTCTTCGCCTATTTGCCGCTTGCGGAGACCATGAGCGCTGCAAACCTGCAGAGGGCCGGTCGATACCTGAATACGCTGAAGGAGGACCAAGTCGAGGTCATCACGATCCCTCCTGCGGACCCCATGGCAAATCCGGCAACTGCAGTGCCCCTGCTTGACCTGTTCACCGACAAACGCCTGGTGTTCCGCTACTCCCCCGAATCTTTCCCCCCCGACGATGAGAGAATGCAATCCTCACTCCGGTTCACCTGGGAGTACCGAAATCCTCCATACTACGAAGCGCCGTTGCCCGCAAACCGGGAGACCGCCGCACTCGTCGTCATCTCGGATATGACCTCCACCGCTCTTCCGAAAGCCCTGATACAGAGACTGGGGGGCCGCCGGCTGTCCGCAACGTTCGACAAAAGCGAGGCGATCTTCCGTTTGCAGACCGCCATCTGCGTCTATTCCGCGGCCCAGGGGGCTCCGGCCGCCCGGGACCGCTGACCTGCCCACATTTCCACCTCAATTCCACCCTTATTTCACGCCATGTTTATGCATATATGTTGCATAATGCATCCAGGCTAAAATTACAATTTTATATTTTAAAATCAAATAATTACGCAGCGCAAACCCGAAAAAAAGTCTTGTTTTCGGTGGGCATTTTGTGTTATTTATATATACACCTGTAGATGATGTGCACTCCACAAATTTACCTTCACCTACGAACGCCCCAGCTACTTGCTATAATCAATCAGCGGACTCCACCGGGGAAAGGGGGGACGATAGTCGAGCACAATTATCGGTTCACCATCCTTTTGCTTCTTTTAAACTATTTTTTAAGGGGGAAATAGTCTTATGGATGAGAAAAAAAATCAGATCTGGGCCTTTATCGTGACAGGCGTGATGATCTTCATCAGCCTGCTCTACTACAAGGCGAATGTATACTACATGTATCTCGTAGTATATATTTGGTTCGGAATTGCTTACGGCATGATGCTGCAGTACGGCAGGTTCTGCTTTGCGTCGGCATCGAGGGACCTGTTTGCCGCGGGCGTTCCCAGAATGGCCGTGGGCATCCTGGTGGCACTTATCTTTTTCAGCATCATCCAGGCTACCCTGGCGGCCACGAACATGAGCACCTTCCACCCGGCTCCGTTCGGCATTCATACACTCATCTCGGGGATGATCTTCGGTGTCGGCATGGTCCTTGCCGGCGGGTGCGCGTCGGGCTCGCTGTATAAGATCGGTGAGGGCAACGGCACCTCGATCCTCTCGATTCTCGGCATATCCTTCGGCCAGGCCATCTTTGTCGATGTCGGCGGGCCATTCCTGAAACTGGTCCCTGATTCCTGGGTAGCATCCTCCGCAGCGAAGAACCTTCCGGCTGACAAGGTCACTTCCTGGTTCGACTACTACCTTACCGGCTATGTCTGGGACAAACCTTCGATCCAGCTCTCGCATACCGAAACCTTTGCCAGCGTCCTTCCAGGCGCATCGAAATATTTTGTCGCTGACGCGCTCATCAGCGCGATCATCCCCGCGCTTATACTTATCGTGGTTATCTATGCTTTCTACATCCGTAAAGGGTTCCTGAAAAAACTCGCGAAAAAGACGGGCAAACCGGCTACGTTCGCGGACGAATTTTCCGGAATCTGGAGCATGCTGACCGCGTCCAAGCGAACCACTATCATGGGCGTCATCATCGGCATCACGGCGGGACTCCATATTTTCGTCATGAAAGGCATGCAGATCAAGTTCGGCGTTTCAAACTTCGGGCAGCTCCTGACCAAGATGGGACATGCAGCGGACACCAGCATCCGGGGCACCGTGTTCGACCCCGGCTACTGGTACATCACGAGCCAGGAAGGCCAGTTCGGGGCCTGGGTCCTGAGCAAGCTCGGCTGGAACATGCGTGACAACGTGTTCTTCGGCGTGAACAACGGCCTCCCTGAGCTGTGGAGAAACCCGGCGCTCTGGATGTCCCTCGGCATCATCTTCGGCGCCATGATCATGTCGCTCATGAGCAAGGAATTCAAGTTCAAGCTCCCGAAGGGCGAGCTGATCGTTTGGGGTCTCCTGGGCGGCACGCTGATGGGCCTCGGATCGCGCCCGGCGCTGGGATGCAACATTGGCGCTTTCTTCATCCGCGTCGCAGGCGGCGACCCCAGCGGCTGGCTGTACGGGATCGGCATGGTGACCGGCGCCTTTGCCGGCGTCAAGTTCTTCAACTGGTGGTCCGAAAGAAAGATGGCTGCGGAAATGGCAGATTTTTAACAATCCGGCACTCAATATCAAAGGAGGAACTTTACCATGGCAATGAAATTTGAAAAAAAAAGCGACGGAACCTACATGCTTGATGTGTGCGGCTATGTATGCCCTCATCCCCAGATTTACTGCAAGAAATCGCTCGAAAAAATCAACTCCGGAGAGACGCTCGAAATGATCTTCGACAACCCCTCTTCCGCGGAAACGATCGTGCAGATGATCGACCAGGCCGGACACGACCTGGTGGAAAAGAAGAACGAAGGCGGCAAGATCATCTTTAAAATCCAAAAGGCCTAGAACGGGCCTTCAACCCATACGAATACAGGAGGAGTTATGAAGACACCCCTGGTAGTTCTCATCGCGATCGTTGCGTCAATTATCGGTTTTCTCGTGGTGTATAGTCAGCAACAGGAAACGACAACGGCCAAGGCCATTCAGGGCCAGGCAGCTGGCGGTGGATACGGTTCCGGTGCAGCTCCGGCGGCAGGTGGATATGGTTCCGGCGCAGCTCCGGCGGCCGGCGGGTACGGTTCCGGCGCAGCTCCGGCGGCCGGCGGGTACGGCGCTCCGGCAGCCCCGGCAGCAGGCGGGTACGGGGCTCCTGCGGCCCCGAAGGCAGGCGGGTATGGCGCCCCGGCAGCGGGCGGCTACGGGAAATAAGCTCGCGCTTCCCGGCTGCTGCACAAGTCGCCGGGGAAATGATCCACAAGAAATCGGTACCATATCAGGCAGCGCTTACTCCCGGGCATTCGGATCAGACAAAACAACTCCGGATGCCCGGGAACAATTATGAACAACAACATGATAGGAACATCCTCCTGCATCTGAAGTCCGTTGCTCGATCTTCGCCGCATTTTTCGCATAGCATAATTGAAACGGGACACGAAATCATCTCCTTCATCTATTATGGAAGTTCCTGTCAGGTGACGCCGTGAAGAGTTCAACAAAAGATGCCATTATTCTGGGCGGCGGCCTCTCGGGCCTGTCGTCGGGCCATGTTTTGACAAAGGCCGGGCTCTCGCTCACCGTGTTCGAACGCGACTCCCTCGTCGGAGGCCTGTCCCGGACCATCGAAAAAAACGGCTTCCGCTTCGATCTCGGCGGTCACCGGTTCTTCACGGAGGACGAAAAGATAAACTCCTTCGTGCGCTGCCTGATGGGCAGCGAACTCGTGACCGTCCCGCGCAGCAGCAAAATCTACATGCGCGGCAAGTACTTCAATTATCCCCTCAAACCCCTGAATGCCATGTTCGGCCTCGGCCTTCTGACCACGACAGCGATCGTGGCCGACTACGCGCAGGAAACGATCAAACGACTGGTCCGCAAACAAACGACCCTTTCGCTTGAGGACTGGGTGGTCTCCCGGTTCGGCAGGACCATGTTCAATATCTACTTCAAGGAATACAGCGAAAAGGTCTGGGGCATAGACTGCAGCAGGATCAGCGCATCCTGGGTTGCGCAGCGTATCAACGGGTTGTCCCTGGCAAAAGCGGTAAAGAACGCCTTTTCCCGCAGCAGCGGCAGAAAACTCGCCACGTTGACGGACAGCTTTGATTATCCGTCCCTCGGGATCGGCCGGCTGTCCGATGTCCTCCGCGAAAACATTGAAAAGTCCAATGACGTTCTGACCGATGCGGCGGTCGTGAGCGTCAACCACAGGGACTTCAAAATCGACGGCATTACGGCCCGCATCGGGGGCCGCTTGCATACAGCGCAGGCGGAAGAGTTCGTTTCCAGCATTCCGATCACGAGGCTCGTTTCCATGCTCGATCCTGTTCCACCCCGCTCCGTTCTCGAGGCTGCGGCCCGGCTCAAGTTCCGGGACCTCATCGTCGTCGCCGTCATGGTGGACCGGGAACGGGTCACGGACCAGACCTGGATCTATATCCCGGAAAAAAAAATCCCCTTTGGAAGGATCCACGAGCCGACGAACTGGAGCCCTGCCATGGCGCCGCCGGGCAAAACGCTGGTGGTCGCGGAATACTTCAGCTTCAGGGGGGACCCGATCTGGAACATGCACGACGACCGATTGACCAGGATCACCGTAGACAACCTCGCTGCCCTCGGCTTCATCAAGCCGCAGGAAGTGCTGGACGCCGTGGTCGTACGGGTCCCCAAGGCCTATCCGCTGTTCGAGATCGGATATCTGAAGCATGTCGAGGTGCTCCAGGACTATCTCCGACAATTCCGCAACCTCCACATCGCGGGCAGAAGCGGGATGTTCCGTTACTACAACATGGACGTCGCGATCCGGTCGGGCATCGAAACAGCGGAACGGCTCATTGAAAAGAGGCGTGCCGCGGCCTTGACCGTTGATGACCTGGCCTTCGCAAACGCCGATTGAGCCTATGAAATGCCTACTCGTCATACCCTCCTGGGTCCCTGAAGAAATTTTTTCCTCGAAGACCGCAAGCTCACAGATCAACTACTGGCAGCCTGTCGGCACCCTGTCCGTGGCCGCCTTTCTCAGAAACGCCGGACACGACGTCCGGTTCATCAACGGCGCATTTCTGACCCACGAGCAGGTCCTCGCGAGGATCGTGGAATTCGGCCCGCGCTTCATCGGCATCTATTCAACCACCTTCGGCTGGAACAAGGCGAAAAGGACGGCAGCGGACCTCAAGAAGCTGATTTCCGAATGCTTCATCTGCGCAGGCGGTCCTTATCCCATAGCGGTCCGGGAGCGCAGCCTCCTGGAGGCAGGCCTTGCCGTCGACGCCGTTGTTACGGGCGAGGGCGAGCAGACGGCGCTCGAGATGATCAGCCGGCTTGAATCGGGAGGAGATCTTCACGGCGTTCCCGGCGTCGTGTTCCGGCAGGGAGCGCGGATCATTGCCAACCCGCCGCGACCGCTGATCACCGATCTCGACTCCCTTCCCTTTCCAGCGCGGGACCTGCTGGGCGATGCCGAACGGTACGTCCCTCCCCCGGGCACGTACCGGCAAAAGCCGGTGGCCGTGATGATCACGTCGCGGGGCTGCAACCGGCATTGCATCTACTGTTTCCAGATGGACAAGGACCGAAAGAGCGGGATCCGCTACCGGAGCGTGGAAAACGTAATGCAGGAAGTGGAACTCCTGGTCCGGCAGGGCTACCGTGAGATAAAATTCCTGGACGACACCTTTGCGGCGGATTACAACAGGGCCATGCAGATCGCAGGCGAGATGAAAAAACGCCGCCTTCCGATCACCTGGTTCGCCTCGGCCTGCGTCAATCAGGTAGACCGGCCGCTGCTCCAGGCTTTTCGGGATGCCGGATGCTGGGCTGTTCTTTTCGGTGCCGAAAGCGGAGTCCAGAAGAACCTGGACACGATCAGAAAAGGAACGACGCCGGAGCAGATCAGGTCTGCTGTGCGGGCGGCCCAGAGTGTGGGCCTCAAGGTAAGCACGCCCTTCATGTTCGGCATTCCGGGAGAAACCTTCGAGGAAGGCCTCGAAACGATAGAATTCGCCGTCCGGTTGAACCCGGACATGGCGAATTTTCACGCCATTACGCCCTTTCCCGGGACCTATCTCTACGACAACCTGGAGCGCTACGGCACAATTTCCAGCGACCTTTCTGATTACACCTATCAGGGCGCCGCCTTCATCCCCAGGACAATGACCCGGGAAGACATCCAGAAGCTTCGCCAGATCGCCTTCCGGAAATTCTATCTCCGGCCGTCCTTCATGGTCAGAAAACTGCTGGACCTCCACTCGATAAGCGATGTGAAGGTCGCACTCAAAAGCGCGAGAAGCCTCTTCTGGCTGGTGCTCAGGTCCGGGCTCTTCAACAGAAACACGAAGCCCCTGTCCGCGACCCGATGAACGCTGTCAGGACTTGAGATGTTTGTTCTCGTACCGGTTCAACAGAACGAACATTCCTCCGGCCAGCGCAGCGATGACGGCGAGAATGACCCAGTGATTGAGCCCAACGAGCTTTGCGAGCGTCGTCGACCCCATATTTGAGGAGAGATAAAAGCTTTCGAGCGCGGGAAAGAGCACTGCAAAGAGCAGTGAACCGGCTGCAAGGCCGATCATCATAACGAGCGCGTCGAGCCTGCCCGAAGCAAGCCCAGCCACTCCCGTGCCCGGACAGTAGCCGCTGATGAGGTAGCCGAGCCCGAACAAAGCCCCGCCCGCGAGCTGCGGCCAGAAAAAGGTCGGAATGATCCAGACCCTGGCAATGTCCAGCAGGCCGATATCGGAAAGCAGATAGAGGCCGACGGCGGCGACGAGGATCGCCGTGAACATCACCTTGGGGACCGTGAAATCCCTGAAGTAAAACACCCCGGTCAGGATATGGGGATTTCCGAGCCCGCCCCGTTCGAGGGAGAGGCCGAAGAAGAAGCCGAACAGAACGGCGAGCGCAAGTGCGGCCGTGTCGCTGAATTCAAAGGGAGCAGTCATGACCAGAGCCTCCTGAACAGCGCGGCGAACAAAAAGCCCGCCGCGAACATCGCGATGACGAAGATCCATCCCGACAAGGCCAGCTGGGCGCCGCCGGTCAGGGCGATTCCGCTCGTGCAGCCCCGCGCCAGCCGCGCGGCGAATCCCATTATGAGGCCGCCCGAGAGCGCCGTCAGGAAACGCTTGCCGATGCTCATCGAAGCGCCCCGGTCGAATTTCAGGCCGAAGTTCCGCGAAAGAAGGGCGCCGGACAGCGCGCCGAGGAAAACGCCGCCGAGCAGGAAGAGGTTCCAGTTCAGAAGCGGCGAAGGAGAATCAAGGTACTGGGAAAAATATTTCAGACTGCCTGCATAGCCCGGCGCAACAGCGTGCAACCCGACGCCGGTCATGAGGGAAAAGGCGCCTGATGCGCCGAGTCCCCGGCCCATTACGAAGAAAACCGCCAGCAGGGTCAGGCCGAGAACGATTCCCGCTGCATAGGGGGACCAGAAAGATTTCAGCTTCATAATGCTCCTTCTGCGTGCAGCCGACTGCGGGAAGATCCTACGACCGCACGGACATTTCAGTGATGCTCAATATACTTCAAAAGTACCACAGCGTCGAAATACGAATACCGTACTTCTACTTTAAGTATACTACTCAGGTCAAGAACCGGCATGATCAATACAGACGGACACATGCGTAAAAAACAGCCAAGGCGAAGGGAGGAACACATCCCATTATGACACCGGAAAATCCGAACAGTATCCCCTGGAAAAAACTCTGGGCCGTAATCCGCAAACCGGCCTTCTTCATCGTGGTCAACTTCTTTCTCGTGAACTCGATCTTCGTGTTCCTGCCCCACACCATAGGCAACACCTTCTACAACCTCGGCAGGATCGGCATCATCTTCTACGGCGGGTGGCTGGTAGCGAAAAAGCGGCTCGGCAACAGATGGTATGCCGCGGCGGTCGGAGTTTTTCTTTATTTCATCGATCACGTGGTCCTGAAAGGCGGCATTTTTCTGCTCAACTATGTGTTCAAACCCGATGGTTTGGGTCTTGCGGCCTTCGGCGGCGTTCTCGCTTCCTTCGTGGTCTTCATCCCCCTGTCCATGCTGGTCGCCATGATCGGCGCTCTCTACGCCCAATCAAGGCAAGAAAGAGCGCCTGCCGACCCGGAGTGAACGTATCTGCCGGAAAAGACCTCATATGCTCCGCGGGCCTGAGTGCCCCCGCATATATTTGTCGGGGGCTTTCTTTTTAGTTCGAACCTCCGCATCCTGCCCGCTTGTCCACTCCATGCTCTTCATTGCTCCCTTGAATTTCCGTTGCATAATTATTTAAAAAATTCTATCATTTCCCATGCTTCAGGAGCTGCTCACTTCTTTGATCACACCGATACCGCAGTACGTCCGGCACATGGACTATCTCCGGGAAGCAGTCGCCATGAAAGGCAGATACCGCCTCAACAGCGCGGCCTGGCAATCCCATCTCGAACAATCGCGCCGGTTCATTCTGTCCTGCGCTGAACAATGCCCGGAGCGGCACAGGGTCGTCGTCCTTGGCGCGGGCCTCCTCCTGGACGTGCCGCTCGAGGAACTTGCCGCTCTGTTCAAGGAAGTGGTTCTTGCAGACATCGTATTCCTTCCCGAGGTCCGGCGCAGGACAAAGCGCTTCAGCAACGTAAGACTTCTCCAGCATGACGCAACCGGCATGTCGGAAAAACTGTATGCCGGTGTCCGCGCAGGAGTCCGCGTTCTTCCGCAGGCCTCGCCCCGAAATCCCGAGAGCGATGCAATGAGCATGGTTGTGTCCCTGAATCTCCTTTCCCAGCTCTGGGTCATGCCGCGGGCCTTTGCGCTCAGGAATATCGCCGGCCTCGACGAGGAGCAGGTCGACTCCTGGTGCGCACAGATCGTGGAATCGCATTATGCGTTCCTGAGCTCGCTGCCCTGCGCGGTCTGTCTCGTGGCTGATCACGCCTTTGCGAAACGTGACCGTGAGGGTGCGGTCGTCAGCAGCGGATCAACCGTTTACAGCCTGCGCCTTCCGGAGCCCGATACTTCCTGGACCTGGAACATCGCGCCGGACAAAGAGGGCAGGACATTCCTGTCCCGAGAGCTGACCGTAGGGGCATGGTATTTCAAAAAAGAGCACTAAGGCATTGTGACCACGGATGAACATGGTTCAAAACTAAATACAAATCCATAGTAACCACTGATGAACACAGATGGACACAGATAAAAATCAAACATACTTTTCCAAATCCGTGTTTATCCGTGTTAATCCGTGGTTACCTGTTTCTTAGTGACGACTGTCAGTAAGAGCGGGGAAGCGACACAATGTTTATTCCTGTTGTAAAGGACGATGAAATCGGGCGGGTGGAGACGCTGGCACGGGAGATCTGGTCCGAGTATTACACTCCCCTGATCGGCAAAGCGCAGGTGGAGTATATGCTCGACCGGTTCCAGTCACGCCAGGCCATCGCAGAGCAGATCAGGACCGGTGTTCTCTACTTCCTGGTCCGAAAAGCTGACGCTGATATCGGTTATCTGGCTGTCCAGCCAAAGGGAGGCGAGCTGTTCCTGAGCAAGATCTATGTACGATTGTCTCTGCGGGGGAAAGGCTACGGCAGAAGAGCACTCCAGTTCGCCGAAGCCCTGGCAAGAGAACAGGGGCTGGGCAGGATCAGGCTGACCGTGAACAAAAACAACAGGAACTCCATCAGGGCCTACGAACGGTTCGGCTTCACGATCGCAGGCCCTGTGGTCCAGGACATCGGCGGCGGCTTTGTCATGGATGACTACGTCATGATCAAAGCTGTAAAATAGGTTCGGTTTACTTCCCGTACACGTGGACCGTGTAGCGGTTCCATACCATAAGGATTCTTTTTATTTCGAGATCGGCGAAATAGACCTCGCTCATCCCATGCTTCTTTGCAATGTCCCCGATCGCCGCGCTGTCCCACGCAATGCCGATTGGAGTGAACGGGATCTGGAGGTGCTTGATGTCTCCCTCCTGGCCGACCGCGGAAACAGGGGTCCGGTGAAAGTCCTTGGTCAGGGGCTGGAACGTGTGGGTGTAGATGATGCCCTGGCTGCATCCCGCGACGAGCATCGCCGCGAGCACAGCCAGCGCCAGGCTTTTCGTTCTCATGGATCGCCTCCCTCAGTCGCCGTACACAATCGTGGTCGTCTCGGTGTAAATGCCGAACACGACATTCAGGATTTCAAGGTCCATATGGTTCATGGTAGTGATTCCCGCTTGTTTTGCCGCCGCCTCGGAGCTGGCATCACCCCACGCAACAAGCCAGAGAATCGAACGCATGGTGGACCGCCCGGTTTTCTGCCCCATTACGGTCTTGTCGAGATTCGTGTCGTAGGGCGTCAGTACATGAGTATAGAGACACCCGCTCACCAGCACCATCGTGATCAACACTGCAACGAACAATTTCACTTTTTTCATGACAGCCTCCTTGCAGGAAAGTTGATTTTCAATGGATCAACTATAGCACAAAGAATGCGGATATGCATTAAGGAATGGAGGAAGCGGCGGTGTCGACGGATCGTTCAATGCCCGCGAGGAGCTTGAACTGAACCCGGCTGCGGTGCAGGTTGTGCTCGGGATAGCGCGTTTTGAAGTAGGTGTCACCCCGCAGATAATCGGCAAGAAAGCGGATTCCCAGCTCGAAGGTAATCACCTTCACGGAGAGCGGAAGCAGCTCGATCTCCTTCTTGGTAAGAAAAGCAGCCGCCTCCCTCAGATAACCGCGCGTGATGGCCTTAAAAAGCGAAAGGTCGAACACAACGCGGTCAAGATCGGGAGCGTCCTCGCCCGCGGGGTTCGCGGCGGAGCGGACGCAGTCGCCGAAATCGAAGTGCACGATCCCGGGCTTTACCGTATCGAGGTCAAGCATGCATAGTGCTTCGCCCGTGTCGATGCGCACCATGATGTTGTTCACCTTCGGGTCGTTATGCACGATCCGGATGGGAACCACGCCCGATTCCATGACTGCGGTTAACGCCGCTGCCAGCGGCCGCCGCTCTTCCACGAACTCACGCTCCGCAATCACTGAGCCCGCGCGATGCAGCGCATCGGCCTTCAGCGCCTCGTCATACTCAGCGAGATATCGCTGCGTGTGGTGGAACCCCGGCAGCGTATCGTGCAGCCGTTCGGGTGAAAGGTCGGCAACAAGAGCCTGAAACCTGCCGAGCCCTCTTCCCACTTCGGAGGCGTGGCGCTCATCAAGGACCGTGTCGCGGACCATGCCGTTCTCGAGGTAATGATACATCCGCCAGTAGGACCCGTCCTTGTCGCGAAAGTACGACCGGCGGCCCGCGTGGTGATGAGCGCGGGTGTTACAGCAAAAGGATCGGCGACTCCCTCGCTCCGCAATCGGTCGATGATATGAGACGTCACGATCTGCACGTTTTCCATGACCTCTTCGGGATGTTTGAACACCGAAGTATTGATGCGCTGAAGGATGTATCTGCGCGCAGGGTTGTCATTGAACTCGCAGAGATAGGTGTCGTTGATCAGACCGGAACCGTAGCGTCCGGTTTTGACGAGCGTGCCAGGGATAGTGAATTGGGAAATGATGGTTTCGGGAGTTGCGGATATATCCGTCATAAAGAGGAGATTATTTTCCGCCGTGATCAGGAACACGGTGTATTCACGCGTCCCCCGGCCCTCGACATCTTTCGTGATTGAGGCAGCGGTCGCATCGCGAACATCGCGGAACCCGATCTGTGCGAGAACTTCTATAAGCGTCTTCCGATCGAAACCGCTGTGGAACACGCCGGTATTATCGCTGTGGAACGACCCGTCCTCGCTGTCGAGGTCGGCAAAGGCAAGAGTGCCCGTCGGACGGATCAGTTCGTACCAGTGCCGGATCACCGCTTCCGTGTCCCGGACGTGATGCAGCGTCATGCTGCTTACCACGAGGTCGTAGGCGCCCTGCACCCGCTGGCCTTTTTCGAAATCCACGAGTTGGGTGCGGCCGTTCGTGACAGCGGCCTGCTTGAACTTGTCCTGAAGCTTGTCGAGCATTCCCTGCGAACTGTCCACGCCGGTGATCGTCCTGACCAGCGGTTGGATCCGCATCGTGACAAGGCCTGTGCCGCAGCCGAAGTCGACGGCGTCCATAGGCGCGAAGCGGGGTTGACTTCGCGGACGATCGCATCGCCCACGCTGCGCGCGATCCTGACCGGCACCGGGTTCTGGTCCCACTGCGCCGCCAGCTTGTCGAAATCGGTACGGCTCTCGGGTTTCATGATGTTCCTCCTGCTGATTTTCAGACCGCCAGAGTCCCCATGATACCACGCCGACGATAATGGTCAAGAAGAATTGCGATACAGAGAAAAGGAACGCAAAAGAGGTCGATCAGCTACAGCGCACCCTGAAGGGTGCGGCTACAGAATGCATTGATAGAATCCGAATTGGCAGCCGCAGGCTTTAGCCTGCGAGAAACTCCGGTTTTGATCCAGTCTCCTAGAAATGCACCTCGACCCCCACCTGGAAACTGTCGTTCAGAAGTGAATTGAATTCTTTTTCTTTACCCCGGTCAAGACCCGCCATGTTGACGTTGAACAGGCTGACGCGGTCCGACACCCGCCATTCGATGATGGAGGACACCTGCCCTGCCCCTTCTTCGAGGCCGCGGGTATATCTCACGATGACATCCAGTACGTTGCCGATCTCAGGAACATGATATTGGCCCATGAGATAGTACCTGCGCAAAAAGGCCAGCCCCGTGCCGAATGACTCGCCGAGGGTCTGCTTCGACAGGCCCGACAATGGCCCTGCATCGAAAAAATGGTCCCTGGCGCTCTGTCTGAGCTTGTAATATGCAGCAGCTTCAGCGTCGTCATACCCCGGTCCGTTGTACAGAAACTCCATGCTGAGGGTCGATCCCCCCAGAAAGGTATACGAGCCCCCCGCTGTCACCGTGGGAAACAGCCTTGAGGCATCGTCATATTTTGCGGAGAAAGTTCCGCCCACCGGCTGGGATGGGTCCTCGACGGGATACAGCGCATCCGATCCCTTTGTGACGATCCCGTCGTAGTAGAGGACCAGTGCATCCGATGCGGTCCACTGACCGAAGCTGCCCATCCGGAAGCGGTCGTCCTGACGATGATATCCGATGAGGCTCACGAGATAATTGCCTCCCATGAGGTCAGCCTTGACTGCCTGGGCCGGTTTGAGCGTTTCGCCTCGATCGTTCTCGTCGTTTTGAGTCTCTGCGATCACGTTGATCGTCAGGGCTGTACCCGGCGCATAGATCGCCTTTGCCAGGTACTTGCCTTCGACCTCGGCCTTGGGATTGACCTTCTCCGTGTCCTTGAACAGGATGTTGGAGGGGCTTGCCAGAAAGGACGGACCCCAGAGCAGCTTTTCCTTGCCAAAGGAAATGAAGAGCGAAGATGCCGGCGAAGCCTGGATGCGCCATTCGTTCACAAAGGCCCTTGACGGGGCATCGGTTTTCCACCTCGAAATGCCGTCCTGCCACAATTCCTGCGCTGAGGTGAATCTCGGTTTGAACAGAGCGCTGACGTTCGCTCCGTCATAGTAGAAATCGGGCCTCACGTCGATCTCGCCGGAATAACGGGAGAGGTCCAGAAAAGCGTTGTCCGGGTTCTGGGTCGAGTGCGCGGGGTCCTGCATTGTGCCGAAAAACAGCGTGTTGATCGTATAGGAAAAAGGGCCGTCCGATCTCTTCGCCTGCTCATCCGCTGCCTGCACCGGCGTTCCGAAGAGTGCCATGAGAAGAAAAGCTCCTAAGACCTGCTTCATAATGCCTCACCTTCCCATCTTCTTTGCGCGCATAGCAAGAAACAACGGCAGGCCGAATGAAAGTCCCACAAAGAGCGTTGCGGGAATATACACCCAGAGATACTTCATGCCGAGGCGCCTGCCTTCATAAAATGCATAGACGAAAAATGCGCCTGCGGAGACGACAAGATCAGCAGCCACGGCCGTATCCACCGAATTCGTGAAAATGGAAGTAACGAACAGCATGACGGAAGCGTCAGGCCGGCTCAGGAATCGAAGGAGGAAAAACCACGGTATTATGATGCCGGCGAAGCAGAGAACCCTGTAGGAATGCGCTTGTTTCATAGAAGTATTCCTCCGAACTCTTTTAAATGGATTCTTGTTCGCTCCTCTTGTGCCTGGTGATTCCGCGGTATAGTTCCGACTTGTCCGAGCCGAACGACATCACCAGCTTGCGCCGATGCTCAGTGAACTGATCTGCCGTACCGGCGACGTAAAAATCGCATCTACGCGATAGGTGACGAAGGGCTTGAACTTGCCTGTCCTGTCCGGCTCCCATCCCAGGTTCGTAACGATGCCGGGCGTATTCGCCGCGCCGTCACTCAGTCCGAAGTAGCCGATCGTTCCGATAGACATATTGAACCAGTGCCGGAGCTTCTGCTCCAGTACGATGCCTGCCGCCATATAGCGGACCTCTTTACTGTTCCTGCTTATATGCATTTCAATATAGGTTGCTTCCAGACCGGCCTTTTTGTAATCATTCGCACCCTGGAGAAGGCGCGCCCCGGCAAGAAAACTCGTGCCGCTCTCTCCCCTGCCGAGATCCGCGAATCCGATCCCGAAATGCGGCCGGACCAGTACATCTCCGTCATCCGCCATTGCGTATAGCGGTAACAAGACAATTCCCGCCACTGCGATGTACAGAAGGAGCAGGCGGTCGCACAATATCTTCATCAGTTCATCCTTTCTCGTTATGGCTGACGTTTCTTACCGTACCAGTACATTCAGGTTGAACGTGGAATCAGGGATCGGCTCGGTCTTGATGTTGGAATAGGTCATCGTTGTTGTCCGGTCCTTCTGGATCGCGTCCCTGATTACAAGCCTGGAGACAAAGGGAATCTCCTCACCCCCCTCTGCTTTAACGCGATTGTCGTACTTGAAGTCTGCGGTTTTGAAGAGCTTGCCGGACAAGGTATAAAATTCAGCCTTCACTCCCACAAGCCGCGTTTTCGATACCCAATATTTGATCCGGTCATAGGTGACATTCTTCCCAGCTGCGGTCAGGTCAAGCACATAACAGTCCTCTCCCTGTACGACCTCCTCGTCCGTTACCCTGGCGCGATAATCTCCCGCGTAGTTCGTGGAAGCGATATCGCCGTTCGCAGCGTCTCCCATGAGCTTCTGGCGCGGCGAAATGGACACCGGCTTCTTGAGGCCCGACCGGATGAACCACATGTTCCGGTCGGCCATCAGGACCATCCGGTCGTTCATGTTCGCAGGCGCTGTATACCGTGCGAGCGTATTGTTTCCCTTCACCTTCACGGTCAACCCCCGCGTTTCTTTCGTTCCGTCCTCGTCGGTCATGATCGCTATATCCCAGATGATCCCGCCGATATTGCCCCGGGCGCGGTCCGCGTGCTGAAGGATATCCTTTGCCGCGGGCTCCTCTCCGTAAGCGAACCTGGTCACGAGGTACAGCAGAAGCATAAAACCGAACAGTATTTCGACTGCGCGTTTCATGGTCATCACCTCCCGGACCCGGTCTCCCGCGATGCAAGAGACAGGTCGATTTCTTTGAACAGATCATCGACAGCGCCTTGCTCGGCGCCTCCGGAATGCAGATACCGCACATATCCTTTTTTGTCGATGAGAACGATATTGGACACATTTTCCCTGAGACCAAAGGCCGTGAATAGCTCACCCTTCCAGTCGAGAATGATGCTTTCAGGGTCCTTTTGAAAATCCCGTTTGTACGATCCTTTCAGAAAGAAAGGGACCTTTCTGACGTCTGCGACCCCCTGCCTCAAAACCCGGTCCCCGTAGCGGTCGGCGATGGCCTTCCGCCACGCAGGATTCAGCTTCATACCTTCCTTATCGCTTGCCACCAGGACAACGACTCTTCCCTCGAGCTTGCTCAGGGTGATCTGATTATCGCGCTGGTCCGGCAGGGAGAAGCCGGGTGCTTTGGCATTTACCACTGTCCCGCTTTCCGCTAAAACAGGCAGAAGAAAGGCCATTACGATCAAAATACTGTATTTCATATGCCCTCCTGAAAATGGTGGAACCGTACGAAAGTGAAGCCTCCTGATCCGTCATTCCTGCGAAAGCAGGAATCCAGGGAATCTTTTTTAAAAATCTCTGGATTCCGGATCAAGTCCGGAATGACGGCATGAGACATTACTGAGGTCTCAACCCACCGGCCCATCCAGATGGAACTTCCGTCTCACCCCGGCCTCGAACTGCCCCTCGCTCGCTACCATCTTGAGCCTCGGCAGCCAGACGGAATCGCCGCCCACGCGATACCGCAGCCGCGGCGACTGCTTCTTGATCGCGGAAAGAACGATTCGCGCGACAGCTTCCGGCGGCTGGCCTGAAGCGATCGACTCTTTAAAAACCGGGAAGATCCGTTCGCGCATGGGCGCATACTCTCCGATCAGCTGCCTGCTCTGCATGGCCGCCCGCGCCAGATTCGTACTGGAGAATCCCGGTTCGATAAGACTTACGTGGATATTGAAAGGCCTCACTTCCTGCCGCAGCGCCTCGCTGTAGCCTTCGAGAGCGTATTTGCTCGCGCTGTACATCCCGTGGAACGGGACCGCCACCAGTCCTGCGAGCGAGCCGATATTGATGATCCTGCCTTCGCGCTGCTCCCGCATCACCGGCAGAACAGCGTTGGTCATGCGCAGGACGCCGAAGAAGTTCGTCTCGAACTGAGCCTTCGCCTCTTCCACGGCCGTTTCCTCCAGTGCTCCGGAAAGCTCGTAGCCCGCGTTATTGATCAGGATGTCGATACGCCCTGTTTTCGCAAGCACGGCTTCGACACAGGCCTGCACCGATGCCGAATCCCTCACGTCGAGGGGCAGCAGTTCATATCCACCCGCAACGATGCCGCCCTGCCTGCTCGTTCCGAACACACGATATCCCTCGTGCACCAGCACTTCGGCCGTTGCCTTGCCGAATCCTGATGATGCTCCGGTAATAAGAACCGTTTTCGGTTCCGTTGTTTTTATACTCGTTTTCATGATCGATCACCTCCGATTCAAAACAGTTGGAACCACGGATGAACACGGTTGAGACCACAAGGGAAAGAACTTCGCTGTTATCCGTGTTTATCCGTGTTCATCTGTGGTTACCTGCTTTCTTCGTTTCAAATATGCCCCAGTGCATCAACCACCGCCATCCGGGCCGAACGCCGCGCCGGAACATAGGCTGAAACAAGGGACAACAGCGACATAAAGAACACGCTCCGCACCAGGAGCGGCCAGACGAGGTCCACCCGGAGCGGCACCGGATTGGACGAGGCCGGCGGGATGTACGTCGGATGGGTCGCCGTGATGATCGCATAAACTGTGAAGAAGACGGCGCTGCCGACGATGCTGCCCAGGATGCCGAGAAGCACTCCTTCTGTAGCGAAGAGGAACTTGACGCCGTAGCGCTTGAGCCCCAGCGCCCGCATGGTACCGATCTCCCGCGTCCGCTCCATGACCGACACGCTCATGGTGTTGATCACGCTCATGATCACGATCACCAGGACGATCGAGAAGATGAACAGGAAGATCATGTCAAAAAGGTTCTTTACCTGGTTGTAGAACACCGACAGCTGGTTCCAGGTCTTGATCTCCACGCCGAACCCCGCCCCGGTCAGCATCCGGTTGATCTGCTCTGCGGCAACGGAAGCTGCAGTCCCGTTTCCGCCGTTCTTGAGCAGCACTACCAGACGTTCGGCGCCGGGAAAATCAACGAGGTTCTGGGCGTGGGGATAGGTCATGAGCACCATTTTATCGTTCGTGGCCGTTGCCCCGGTGTTGTAGACGCCCAGGACCTTGACATCGAGGGCGTTCGCCATGCCTGTATAGGAGTTGCTCAGGATCACGGCGTCGCTTCCCGCCTTGAGATTCAGCATCCCGGCCAGCTCGGACCCGATCACCACCCCGGTCCGTTCATCGTCCTTCAGGTAGGACCCGGTAAAGGACGTGTATTTCGTCAGGTCCCCCCTGATCTTTACATCATCGGACGGCACCAGGCCCTGGGAAATGAAGATCGTCGAGTTCCTGCCGTTCGAAATGATGCCTGCTACGGACAGCCTCGGGGTGACCAGCTCCACGTCGGGACGCTGTTTGATGAGCCCGGAGATGCGCTCCACCTCGTCGCGGCTGAACTGGAACTTCTCGGGGTGCAGCTTTCCCTGGTCGAGATAGCCCTTCTTGAATATGGTGATATGTCCCAGACCTTCGCCGTGGATCGCGGCATTGGTCAGGCCGAGGTATGTGCTGTGCACGTAACCCTGAAAAAGATTGATCGCGGCATATCCCAGGCCGATCGCGAGGATCGTGGTCAGGCTCCGCCTGCCGTTCTTGACGATGTTCCTGAGTGATATGGTCAGCCACATGAGCATAAGTGCCTCCTTGTATACAACGAACCGGCAAATCTTCGACAGGATTACAGGATAACGTCGGATAAAATCCGCAGCATACTTGATCCTGTAAATCCTGTTATCCCGTCAAAAGCGGTGCCATTGTTTCCGCAGTCAAGCATTCACGATCTTTCCGTCGTCGATCCGCACGACGCGCTTCACCTCGTTGATCAGGCGCTGGTCGTGGGTCGAGAAAACAAAGGTGACCTTTTCCCGTTCGTTCAGGTCCTTCATCAGGTCGATGATGGACTGCGCGGTTTCATGGTCCAGGTTCGCCGTGGGCTCGTCGGCAAGGATCAGCTGGGGCTTCGTGATCAATGCCCGGGCGATCGCCACCCGCTGCCGCTGTCCGCCTGACAGTTTGTCCGGCCGGTGATTCATGAAGTCCGCAAGCCCCACGTCGTCCAGCCGCTGCGCTGCTTCCTTTTTGATGCTCGACCACGTGCCGCCCCGGATCTGGAGCGAGAACATGACGTTCTCCAGGGCCGACAGCACGGGGATCAGGTTGAAGGTCTGGAAGATGAACCCGACGGTCCGGTTCCTGAGGTCCGCTTTCTGATTGTCCGACAGCCCCGCGATGTCCTTGCCCGCGATCAGGACGCTGCCTTCCGTGGGATCGTCCACCGCGCCTGCGAGATTCAGCAGCGTGGTCTTGCCGCTGCCCGAGGCCCCAAGAACGGCGATGAACTCGCCCTGCTCGATTCCGAGGTCAACGCCCCGCAGGGCATGAACCACGGTTTCTCCGAGACGGTAGTCCTTTATAACTTTCCGGAATTCGAGAATGTTCATGGCAACCTCCATCGTGCGGATCAAAGCCTCTTCTCATGTTCTGAGTGAACTATATCGTGAAGGAATGAAGGTTTCAAACGGTTTGCGACAGACGGCAGAATGATGGGATGAACGGTAATTATGGGGGATGAACGGACAGGTACGCTCAGAGGAGGTTCGGGGTTGATTACCTTACATGGCGCCCACGCGGAAATCCCGTCAGGTAAAACGGGCTTTTAGGCTGTTACGAATAAAATTTTCTCAAAATGGCAACAAGATCTAAAGCATTTATTACCACGGATTAACACTGATGGCCACGGATCAAACCAAGAAGTTGTTATTTATCCGTGTGCATCCGTGTTCATCCGTGGTGAAATTGCATTGCGATGACAGCAGGCTCATCTGTTCTATTATAAAATCATCCATAGAACCTGTTCCCCGCCTCACCCCGGCCTGCGCGCCCGGAACAGGGCGCCGACCGTGTACTGCGATGTGCGGAAGCCGGTCAGACCGGCGAATTCGACGTTGACGAAGCCGGCCCCTTCCATCAGCCTGATCTGGTCCCGGACCGGGACCGTGCCGCCTATTCATTGGGACCAGGCTTCGGCGCTTCCGGCCAGATGCGCGGGCAGATCGTTTTCCACGACCACATCGGCGAATTGCAGCCTGCCCCCTGATTTCAGCACGCGGAATATTTCACCGAAGGTCGTTTCCTTGCGGGGGGAAAGATTGATGACGCCGTTCGAGATCACGACATCAAAAGAGCCGTCAGTAGAGGGAATGATTTCCGAATCGACTACTCTGATTTCAACGTTCGCGGCGTCTGCGGAGGCGAGGTTCTCTTTGGCTCGCGCCGCCATCTCGTCAGTCAGATCAATGCCCACGACGCGGCCGCTTTCCCCCACCAGCCGGCTAGCGACAAAAAGGTCGAAGCCTGCTCCGCAGCCGACATCGAGCACCGAATCGCCGGACCGAATCGGCCCCAGAGTGAACGGGTTGCCGACGCCGCAGAAGGATTCGAAAAATCCCTCCGGAGCTCGTTCCAGGACAGCGGCGTCGTAGCCCAATGCTTTTGCGCCTTCCCTGCCCGTGGGATAGAGGAACTTTCCTGCTGCTGATACGGACACCTCGGAATATTTGTTCCTGATGGTTGTTCTGATCTCAACGATATCAGGAACCGGGGCAGGTGATAGTTTGGCAAAATCCAAGCGGCAGCTTCCAGCGCCGCCCGAGGGCGCTCAGGTCGGAGCAGCGCCGTTTTTCATCAGGTCATCGGTCATGGCAATCTCCCGCTTGCGGATTCGCGTTTCTTTCTGGATTTAAAGCCTGCCTTAAATTACCTCATCAGGCCGCGGAAATAAATATCAAAGTAAAGGCTGCGGCTCGCTACATCTGTTTAAAAAGATGAGCATAGGCCCGGCTGACGGTGAGACGGTCAGGTATGTCCCTGAACCTTATATCGAACGTCCCGGCCACGGAGCGGCTGACGGTCTGGATCGCCTTGACGTTCACGATGGCCGCCCGGTGCACGCGCCAGAACTGCTCGGGATCGAGCTCCTCTTCGAGGTCCTTGATGCTCTTCCGGATCAGGAACTCGCCATCTTTGGACCGGACCGTGGTGTACTTGTCCGTTGCCCGGAAAAACAGGACATCGGCAATGGGGATGAGCCGCACACCGTCCTTGTGCTGGGCTTTGATCCACTGCAAATGCGCCGGCGCCTGCTTGAGGGCCTGAGACACTTTATCGAGCACGCCGGCGATGTCGGGCGGCGTTGATCCTGTTGACAGCCGGGCGTCGAGGCGTTCGATGGTCTTCTTCAGTCGTTCGTCGATCACCGGTTTCAGAAGATAATCGAGCGCCCCTTGTTCAAAGGCCTCGACAGCGTACCGGTCGAAGGCGGTCACGAAAACGAACAGGCAGGACCCGGCTGTCTTCCGGGCAACCTCGATTCCCGTAAGCCCCGGCATTCTGATGTCCAGGAAGGCGACGTCGGGTTTTGCATCCGCAATGAGCTTAAGCGCCTCTTCGCCGTCCCGCGCCTCGCCGACGATCCTGACGCCGGGCCAGAGGGCCGTTAGTCTTCGCTTCAGATGACCGCGGAGCGCCTCTTCATCGTCAGCTATGATTGCTCGTATCTGTTTCATGGGGTATCTCAACGACGACCCGGATGCCCTTCGGCGCATTCTCCTCGAAGAGGAGCCGGGCCCGTTCTCCATACACGAGTGACAGACGCTTTCTGATGTTTTCCAGGCTGATCCCGTTTCCGGGGCCGCTTTCGTTCACGCCCATGCCTGAATCAACGACGATGATGCGGACCAGCGCCCCGTCGAGGACGGCGCTGACGGTGATTTCCCCGCCTTTGGGCGAAGGTTCCAGCCCGTGCTTGATCGCGTTCTCGACCAGCGGCTGAACAAGCAGCGGCGGGACCGGGAAATCGCGCAGATCGTCGGGCAGATCGAGCCGGTAGCGCAGGCGGTCCCCCATGCGGACCTCAAACACCCGGAGGTAGTTCCGTACGATGTCCCATTCCTGCGACAGCGGGATGGTCCTGCGGCGCGCGGTCAGGAGCGACGTGCGCAGAAAGAGCGTAAAGGACTCGAGCATGCGCTTCGCCTGTTCGCGGTCCGTGTCGATCAGGCTCAGGACGTTCGAGAGCGTATTGAAGAGGAAATGGGGCTCCATCTGGGACTGGATCAGCCGAAGCTCGGCCTCCACGCCGTTCTTCTCCGCTTCAAGGCGCTTGACCTTCTCCCCGGAGATCACGCCGAGAGAAATGAAGATATAGCTTATGACGAATCCGAAAAAGAGGCCGACGAAAACGATCTGGGCAAAATAGGAGAAGTTCTCCCTCACAAAGACAAGAGGATTCATCCCGTTTGCCAACGCCCCCAGCAGGGTGCCGAAACTCGCCCCCGCTGCTACAGCCGCTATGACGAACAGGACCTGATATGCCGGCCGGGCGACCTTTCGGAACAGGGGGAGTACTGCCACGTTGGCAAAAAAAATGGACATGCCGATGCACTGGGAAAAGATCAGGGTGGAGACAAAATCCCGGTACCCGATCCCGTAGAGGATAACGGCTATCAGGGTATTGATGACGGCATTGGCCGCCGTTGCCCGGAGGATGTGCCCGGTCCTGAGGCGGTCGTATTCTATGGGAATGAGAGGGTCTGCCATGGAAGAATAGAGGCGCACCTCACCTCTGGAAGAAGAGTACCATACTTCGGGAAAAAATAACAGCGCGGCGACGCTTCTGTATCAGACGTAAACAAGTCAGCCCTCCGGACCGTAGTCGTACGGGAGGGCTGAATAGTATGATCCTGAAGAAGCTTGCGATTTTTAATGCACGGTTACGGTCCCTTTCATACCCATGGCAAAATGAAAATAGCAATAATAATTAAATGTTCCTGCCGCCGTAAACTTGAGACACACGGGCGTGCCTCCCACAGATACTGCATTAAGCGGCTGGTTAAAGGTTCCGTCTCCGGCTTGTGAACCGTCTGTTCCGCTGGTTACGGTATGGTTGGTGCTGCTTTCGCTTTCCCATTCAACCACGCCGTTCACAGGAATGGTTACATTAGATGGGCTAAATGCATTAGCCCCCGTGGCCGTCACCGTCGCTGACGACACCACCGATGCACAGTTCACAACCTCCACGGTGGATGCTGCAGGCGTTCCACCGCCGCCGCCTCCTCCGCCGCCGCAGCCTGCCACGACGAGCAACAACAGGGTTATCAAAGCGCCTGCTATGGTGATGCTCTTTGTCCTTTTCTTATTCATGGTGAGCTCCTTTTTTCCGTGTTGATATCTGGCAGCAGTATAATGATAGTGCCGCCGTTCAAAAAACCGATCTCCCGTTCCTGCCGGCTTTCCGGAGCGGGGCCGCCAGTTCCAGCTCCTTGCTGTTCTTTGATTCGCGCCCCCTCCTTTCCGCGGCTGTTAAAGAAGATTAATGCCTGATAATAAAGAATCAGCCATTAGTATAATTCTACCACTTCGGAACAACGATAATTGCCGGGCCTCACAAAAGCGGGAGGCAGCACAGCCGACGGATAATAATCAATCGGTCGGATGACCTTGTCAGGAAAAGGAGGCGCGGTCAGACTTTCTCTCTCGACCGATACAATGCTTTTCCCAGCAACGCCACGATAAACAGATTAACAGCCAGGATGGCTGCTTTTATGACAGTTGCGCCGTGAAATAGTTCGAAAAGCTCGACTGGAATATACATGCCTCCCGAGAGAAAACCGAACCATTCGGCCCACTGCCGCTCATACCACAGACCGTAAGCTTCCGCAAACCGGACAAGGGAATAGGCAAAGGCGGACAGGGCAAGCCCCAGCAGCTGAACATCGGTAATATGATTGATCACATCGAGGAAGATCCTCGGATAATGCCTGGCCGGATTCAGATGAAGGTGGCGGACGATCTGCTCGAAAACCGCGTGGAGGTCCTTATGGATGAACATCAGCAAGCCGAAGCCCGTAATGAGAACGATCAGGCCTTTTGCCGCTTCGAATACCGCAGCAACGCGAATAATGTCTTTTGAGCGCTCCCTGTTGCCGGACATTTTCATGATAACACCCTGCCTGATAGTCAGTTTCGTCGTATCAACTGCGTTCCGGGATTCCACTGCTATAAGAGTATTCCCACGGAGAAGGTTGCGAAATTCTCGCTGTTATTGTTGCCCGGCCACCCGAAGATCAGCTTCCCGTCGGAATAATGTATCCAGCCGAGGGAGAAGAGCGCCCTGCCGACTGTTTTTTCGTACCCGAAGCGGATGTAGAATTGGAACGGCTCTCCCAGGTTCCCCGTTGTCCTGGTGATGCGGCTCAGGCCGAGGGTGAAGCTCATATAGTGGTCGTCTGTTTTCAGCCACTCTATTCCCCGCGCCAGGGCGAAGGCCTCGTCATGGTATGGACCGTTCCAGGAAGCGTAGGAGGCCTCGTAAAAACCATCCAGGCCGAAAAGCGGCCCGGCGTCGTGCCGGTAGCGCAGAAGATTCACCCTGCTTCCCTCGGAGTCATAGAAGCCCAACCCGGTTTCATAGGAAAAACTGTCAGCCGAAGCGGGCAAGGCCGGGAACAGGAGAATACTAACAGCAAAAAAAAGACTCTTAAACATGGTTGTAATACCCGGCCTGCAGAAACAATTCAACCGCAGATTTCGCGGATGGACGCAGTTGAAGGCGGCAAAAATAAAACCTTAACCTCCCTGCATTTTCCGCTGCCATCGCAGCCTTCCCACGAAATCATTCATCGAAGATCATCTGCGGACAAATATCATTTATCTGAATCTGAAAACTAATCCTTTAATCTCAATATAGCGCGAAATTGATCAGGGGAATGGCAGGTCCCTGTTTTTTCGCTAGAGAGACGCTGCCTGTATCCTGAACTGATCCAGTGGAGCCCCCTCCGGCATCCCGACCTATCGGGACACAAAATCATAACGACCTCCCGGAACTGCGGGATTGCCTGTGAACAGGGATCGTATAGCCCGACGGAAATTCTGACAGGCTCAGTCGTTTGTCCGAATTTCCGAACAGGACCGATTAAAGCTCTTCCGCTTCCGGAGTCAAAAGGCCCGCGTTTCGCCGATCTTCAGGATCCAGATGTCTTTTTCCCTCATTCCCGCCTGCTCACCCGCCCTCAGGAACCGCTCCGGCGGCTCCTCCTGCGGCTCATCGGACAGGTTGATGGTGCCCCAGTGCGACGCGATCAGCGTTTTTGCCCGCGTGTCCCTGCCGATCGAAACCGCCTCCTCGGGAGTGACGTGATGCATCGACATCAGTTTTCGCGGTTCATAGGCGCCTATCGGCAGTATCGCGTAATCGAAGGGTCCCCAGCGGCCGCCGATCTCCTTGAAAATCGAGTCGGAGTAGGCGCTGTCGCCGACAAAATAAATCCTGATCGCCGGGCTTATGATCGCCCACGACGCCCACAGGGTTCTGTTCCGATCGCTGGTATTTCTTGCGGAATCGTGAGCTGCAGGCAGGGCAATCACCTTCACCTTGTCAAGGGACGTTTCCTCTCCCCAGTCGAGCTCGGTCACATTGCCGTATCCGCGTTCCGAGAAAAAGCCCTTCAGACCCAGGGGCACGACGACATGAATGCTGTTCTTATGCGGCAGGGCGCGAACGGTCTTCTCGTCCAGGTGATCATAGTGATTGTGGGATACGACGATGCCGTCGAGAGGCGGCAGCTTCTCCAGGGGGATCCCCGGAGGAACATAGCGCCGTGGTCCGATCCAGGAAAAAGGGCTGGCTCGTTCCGTCAGGAAGGGGTCCGTGAGGATCGTTTTTCCTGCTGTTCTGATGAGGAACGTCGCGTGTCCCAGCCACGTTATTCCGTCGCCCTGGGCCGCTTTCAGGAGCCGCAGGGCCTCGTCCTGCGGCAAGACGCGGCCGGCGGGGGCTTTGTCGAGAAAAACCGAATTCCATGCTCTGCGCAAATAGAACATCGGCCCCATCGGCACGGCTTCCGGCGCGGGCGGATAATTGCGGAATCCCCCGGCGGTATGATGCTTTTGGTCGATGGAGCCCGGTTCATTGCCGCCGCGATCCTGCAGTGCCGGATCGTGCGCTGCAGTGGCTGCGCAAGAGCAGGCCGTCATCAGGACAATCGCCAGCAATTTTGCGAAGAACGCAGGAGGCTGTTTCATAGGATATCACCTTCTTCCGAACAGGCAACAACGGAAGCCTTCATACTTCGAGGATACCGGAGGGAACAGGGGGGCGCAAAAAAGATGCGACGGACGGTAAGAAAACGGGAATGGACGGCAGCTTTGGGGAAACGATCGGCAGTTCAGGCAGGCGCGCAGATATGATGATCCCTGTTATTCACAGGAACGGGGTGGAAGCTATACCAGCTCATTGATCTTCTGCATTACCTCGTCTATGAACGGTTTAGGGTAAAAAAAGTCGGCGCCGGCCTCCATGAACTCATTTTTTCTATGAAACAGGCTGAAGCCTACGATCAGTATATTCGGGGCCTCTTTGCGCAGAATTCTCGTTATTTTTGTGCCGGTCATATCCGGTATTTGATAATCGACCAGAGCGGCATCAAATGACTTTTTCGTCAAGAGGTCAACGACCTTGGCTCCCCGGTTGCATCGGGTGACGTGATATCCGTCCAGGCGAAGGAGTTCCTGAACCGTATCGAGCAGCAGTTCATTGTCGTCAATTACCAGAATGCTCTTCTCCATCACCAAAATATAGTGATTATTCAAAAAAAAATAAAGAACAAAAATGGGGTATTTTTAGGGTATGTTGCAAAATTGACAGCAACCTCCTAAAAAGTCCCCCTGAAGCCGGAAGAACCGATTATGATCGTCGACTTCAAAACTTTCACCGCAGAGGACGCCGAGAACGTCTTGTCAGAGCTATAAGCCGAAGTTCATGTAACCTGAATATTTTCGGGATTTATCCGGTCTTCTCTTACCGACTCCGATAGTATTCCAAGACCTTCATTTCTCTGCGGCCTCTGCGATCTCTGCGGTAAAAAATATTATCATCTTATTTCTTTACACTTTTCGATGTAATGAAGTCGACCAGGCTTCCGGCAGCCTTCTTGACCATATTCAAACGAACAGGATAGAAGTAGTCGGATTCGAACCAGCCCTTGTCCCGGTAGTACGTAAAGTCGCGGGAGGTCTCGTCGAGCATCACCCGCATGCTCGTCCGGGCCACCCTGAAGGCAAAGAGCTTGAAGAGCGCCGGGACGGGATACTGCGGCTGCGACAGTCCGGCGTGGAACCTTTTACTGTGCTCTGTTGCGACGCTGTCGATCTTTTCCCGCTCCTTCTCGCTCATCGGATCAAAGGCCGTGGTACAACTTCCCCGGACCACGTTGAAACCAAGGCCCATACCCACGAAGTCCAGGTACTTCACTATCTTCGACCCGCCGTATATACCCTGGGCCACGATGCTGGTAAAGGTCCTGCCGAAGAAGCGCGGACGGTGGAACACAAAGCCGAGCCTGTCGAGGAACATCTTCATGATCGCTGAGACCTGGTACGAGTAGTTCGGAGTTGCGAAGACCACTCCGTCCGACGCCGTCATTTTCCCGATGAGCACGTCCCGGTCATCCTTCAACGGGCAGAACTCCTCGCCCTTGCGAAAGCAGTTCTTACAACCCCTGCACACCTCCAGTTTGCAGTCAGAGAGCGCGATGATCTCGCATTCGACGCCGCCGAGCGACTGGAGGGACCTCAGGAACTTTTGGACCGCGTACTGGGTGTGCTGCTTGCGGGGCGTGCCGACGAACGCAGTGACCTTCTTCACGATTCCCTCCTACTCGGCAGGTACCGATCTGGGAGATTATCCGATCGCCTCACTGGTTCAACTATAGCAAATCGCCCTGCAATCTTATGCGGCTTGTTCGGAACGTTCACACGATGAGGAGTGGATTTTTGGTACTGCGTGCGCGGAAGACTGCGTGGGAAGTGCGGGGAAGGTGCTATCGCTGGATCAGGTCCAGGAAAACTGTCGCCGGAAAGAACCGCTTACGGCCGGGGACCTGAAAATTTTCATCTCGACCCGAACGCCAGCCCGATCTGAATGGCGACAAAGTTCCCCATAAACTTTTCATTCACTCCGGCCAGCAATCCGATACCCGGCAGGTTAATGGTGTTGATAAAGTAATAAGCCCCGAGTCCGTACGCTGCATAGTTGCTTCCCGTTCCCGGGAAGAACGGTTGGTAAGCTCCATAGTCCGCAAAAGGCGCGACGGTAACGGTGCCGTGCTTCATCTTTGCGAGAGGGATCTGGTAATCTGCGGAACCTGCAACGATCGCGCGCGTCCAGAGGCCGTTCGGCTGGATGCCCCGAAAACCCCGTGTTCTCCCGAACATGGAGACGTCTCCCGCGGCCGCATCGGACTGCCGGGCCGCATTGAGGGCGAGCTGCAGCGCATGTTTATCGAAGACCAGGATATCCCACTCCACTTTCGCCGCTGCGGTCGAGACCCTTCTGCCGCTGTCGGACCGCTCCATCTGGCCTGACCACGCGATCTGTCCCGACAGCCCGTCGTTGTAAAAAAGCTTGTAGTCCGAGTCCGTATAGGAAATCTTGGCGCCCGCGCCCCACGCACGGTAGTCTTCAGGCACGGCGAACTGATCCAGCGTCGAATAACGCTTGTTTGTATAATTGAGGGACAGGGACACTTCCAGCGACGGCGTTATTTTATACCCCGGAGAAAGAAAGAACCCCTCCTCCACCTTATTGAAGCCGTACAGAATCGCAGTGTGATCGTAGGCGTCGAACTCCGAGGAAGACCTCACCGCCCAAATCCTGAACGTGTAATCGCTGAAATTCACGGACGGGTCGGAATAGAACAGGGAAACGGTGTTGCCTTCCGTCGAGAGCGCCCCCCCGACCCCCACGGTTTTACCGTAGCCGAGAAAATTCGAGTCAAAGACAAAAACGCCGATCGACTGCTTTCCGTCGCTCGAGTATGCGTTCGGTATCGGGATCAGGGTCCACCGGTCTTTTAGCAGGACATGGATCTCCGGTTGTTTCACCTCCACGGCGACCTCGCTGAAGAGCCGGGAATTGGTGATGCACTGCCGTACTGACGGGGCATCGACGGTGTCCCAGCTTTTAAACCCGCCCTTTTCAAGGCATTTGGCTACGAGGGATTCGATCAGCTGCGGCTTGCTCCTGGTATTTCCTTCGACGCTCACGCCCACGTCCCCGAGATACGCATTCTTCACCGCTCCCTGCGTCATCTGCGGAAGGAATACAAGAAACCATAGTGTAAGAGATATTTTCTTGAACATGATCGTTCGTGCGCGGTCTTCCAGGAGGGCCGCATACTCATCCGGCCGTTTCCCTCATTTCCTCGAAGGGAGCGTATCTCATCCCTTTATGACGAGATAGACGACGAAGCAGAGAACAATAAAGCCCGCCCAGAAGCGCCAGGCCCCTTTGGCAAGGAACAGGGGGGAAACTTCTCTCGTTATTTTTATCACCCGCATAATACTCTCCTCTTTGTTGGAAAGGATGAAGACCCGTTCTCTCAGACCGGCCCTGTGGATCGCAAATCGGTCCGGTTGTTCGGGAATATGGACTGCGCCTGTTGTTTTAATCCGCGAAGCCGCGCCTCGAGCGTTCGCCGGGCCGCGTCGATCTCCTCATCCGAGGTTCCTCTCACGAAGACGGGATCGCCGTAAAGGATCACGCACTCGGTAAAGGGAGCGGGGATCATGAGCCGGTCCCAGCTTTGTCCGATGGTCCGGAACCGCTTTGCCGAAACCGCCACAGGGACGATCGGTATTTTCAGCAGACCTCCGAGGTACACGACGCCCGGCTTCACCTCATGCAGCGGCCCGCGGGGACCGTCAACGGAGATCGCGACCGTCTTTCCACTGCGCATCCCCGTGATCAGCTCGCGAAGCGCTTTATGACCCTTGCGTTTACTCGACCCCCGTACGACGTCGAAACCGAAATTCTTCAACACCCGCGCAATGATTTCTCCGTCCCTGCTTTCGCTTGCAGGGATCAGGATGCCGGAATTCCGGTACACATGAAGCAGCGGGACCATATCTCCGTGGAAAAAAGCATAGATGACGTTCTTCTTGCCGGTAAGGGGCCCTTCCGCAGAATCTCTGTTTACGAAGCGCACTCTGACGGACCGGATCAACAGCATGACGAATGACCAGGCAAGCCAGGCCAGAATCCCCGCATGTATCATGCCATGCCCTCCCCGTTACAGGTTCTCTCCTGATGCCAACGGGCCTGTCGCCGGCCCTTGAAGCGCAGACTGTACGATCCGGTTCAATTCGCCGGTCCTGACCGGCTTGTTTACGTATTCGAACGCGCCGAGACTCATGACCTTGAGATACAGCTCCACATTGCCATGTCCGGTCAGCACGATAACCGGGACGTTCGGCGCCGATTCCCTCAAACGGGACATGAAGGACAGGGCGTCGAGTCCCGGCATCTGGTAATCGGTGATCACCAGGTCGACCCTGGTTCCCTCGCGGAGAACGCCGAGAGCGGACCCCGCGTCGCTTCTGGGTATAATATGATGTCCTGCCCCTCTCAGCGCGTCTCCGAGGAACGCCAGGACGTCTTTGTCGTCGTCTATCAGAAGAATCGTCTTCATCGCCATATCTGTCATAGGCTACACGCCGCCTCCGCCGAGGACCTTGTAGAGCGTCACCTGGTTGATGAGGCGCGCAAGCCGCACCGCGATCAGACTCTGCTGGGCGCCGTAGTAGGAGCGCTGGGAATCGAGCACGACCAGGTAGCTGTCCACCCCCTTTTCGTAGCGGGCCTGCGAAAGGCGGTAGCTCTGAGAGGTCGCTTCGGTCAGCGACTGCTGCGCGGTCATCTGGTCGTCAATGGTGCCGCGCTGGGCCAGGGCGTCGGCCACTTCCCGGAACGCGCCCTGGATCGCCTTCTCATATTGAGCGACGAAGATCTCCCGGTCGACTTCAGCCGCTTTCAGATTGGCCCGGTTCCTTCCGCCTGTAAAAATCGGAAGACTGATCTGGGGGGCAAAACTCCACCCCGTGGTCCCCCCCTTGAAGAGGCCTGACAACTCCGTGCTGTAGGTGCCGATATTCGTGGTGAGCGTGATGCTGGGAAAGAACGCCGCCCGCGCCGCGCCGATATTCGCATTCGCCCCCCTGAGCAGGTGCTCCGCCTGTATGATGTCGGGACGGTTCAGCAGCAGGTCCGACGGCAGGCCCTGGTTGAACTCCTTCAGCGCCGTAACCATACTCAGCCCGTCCGGCAGCAATTCCTCCGGCACCGGCGAGCCGATCACGAGCGCAAGCGCGTTCTCGTCCTGTGCCGCCAGACTGGTGTACTGGGCGATGTCCACCCGCGCCGTGTCGACGCTGGTCTGCGCCTGATAGAGATCGAGCGCCGAGGAAATTCCCGCATCGAAGCGGCTCTTCGTGAGCCCGTAGAAGGATTCCTGGTTTGCGAGCGTTTCCCGGGCGAGCCTCAGATGTTCGCGGTCGGCGGCCAGGGTCAGGTATGCTCCTGCGACCTCGGCCACCAGGCTGATCTGGACGCTGCGCTTCTCCTCTTCGGTGGCAATAAATTGTTCCAATGCCTGGGCCTTGAGACTTCTTACCCGGCCGAAAAAATCGAGTTCATAGGAGCTGAAACCGAGGCCGACGCTGTATTGGTGAACGTTCACGGGCGAACCGGTCCCTGAAATGCTCTCGGGCACCCGCTGTTCGGTCCCGTTGCCTGCGGCGGCGATCGTGGGAAAGAGATCGGCCCGCTGGATCTGATAGAGCGCCTGCATTTTTTCTATCGTGAGCGCCGCGATCCGAAAGTCGCGGTTATTCGCCAGGGCGAGCGTGATCAGCTTCCGGAGCTGCTGGTCGATAATGAACTCCTGCCACGGCACCTCGGCAGCCGCCCTGGCGGACGCGTCGCCCCCGGCCTTCTCATACGCTTCGCCCTTGGGCCAGTCGCCCGGGACCGGGGCCTCGGGTCGGACGTATTTCGGGGCCATGGTGCAGCCGGCCAGGATCAGTACGATCAACGGAACAAGAATGAGTTTTTTATTCATGGCTGTTCTGCCCTCGTGATGAAATGATATCGGATGCATCGGCAGGCATATTTTTCCGGTGTCTGCCGAACTTCTTTTCGATGACTACGTAAAAGAGCGGGGCAAAAACGGTCACCAGGAATGTGGAGGTGACCACGCCGCCCAGCACCGCGGTGCCGATGGCCTTTTGCGCGCCCGCGCCCGCTCCGGTTGCAAGGGTCAGCGGCAGGACGCCGAAGCCGAAGGCCAGCGAGGTCATGACAATGGGACGCAGCCGCAGCTTTGCCGCCTCCAGCGTGGCCTCGATCAGGTCCTTGCCCTCATCCACCCGTGCCTTGGCGAACTGGACGATCAGGATCGCGTTCTTGGTGGTCAGTCCGAGCGTCGTGAGCAGCCCGATCTGGAAGTAGACGTCATTCGGCATTCCCCGGAGCGACGAGCCGATCACGCCGCCGATGACCCCCAGGGGCAGGGCCAGCAGAATCGAGACCGGGATCGGCCAGCTCTCATACAGGGCGGCCAGGCAGAGAAAGATCACCAGGATGGAAAAAGCATAGAGCAGTCCCGTCTGGGTGCCTGCCTGCCGTTCCTGGTAGGAGAGGCCGGTCCAGTCGTAGCCGACCCCCTGCGGCAGTTTCTTTACGAAGTTCTCCATGGCCTGCATCGCCTCGCCGGAGCTCCTGCCCGGCGCCGCTTCGCCCACGATGTTGACCGACGGGAAACCGTTAAAGCGCTCCAGCTTGGGAGAGCCGGTGTCCCAGTGGCCCGACGCAAAGGAGGAAAAAGGGACCATCCTGCCCGAGTCGTTGCGCACATGGAACCGCCTGAGGTCGTCAGGCAGCATGCGGAAGGGCGCATCGGCCTGGACAAAGACCTTCTTCACCCGTCCCGCCTGAATGAAATCGTTCACAAAGGAGCTGCCGAAACCCGCCGAGATCGTATTGTGGATGGAGGTTATGGGCAGCCCCAGGGCGCCGGCCCGTTCCCAGTCCACGTCGATCCGGTACTCAGGCACGTCTTCCTGTCCGTTGGGCCGTACCTTGGTCAGCGCCGGGTCCTTTGCAGCCATGCCGAGGAGCTCGTTGCGGGCCGCCATCAGCCTGGTGTGGCCCAGACCGCCCCGGTCGAGCAGCTGAAAATCGAATCCCTTTGCCGTGCCGAGTTCGACCACGGCAGGCGGCGCAAAGGCAAAGACCAGCGCGTTGCGGACCTTGGAAAACTCCTTCATGGCCCTTCCGGCCACGGCAGTGACCTTCAGGTCCCCGCGGTCGCGGAGCTCCCAGTCCCTGAGCTTGATGAAGGCCATGCCCTGGTTCTGTCCCGTTCCCGCGAAACTGGAGCCGGAAATCGCCAGCACGGCCTCGACCGCTTCCTTTTCATTCTCCAGAAAATAATTCCTGACCCCCTCCATGACCTTGTCGGTCTGCTCCAGGGTCGAGTTGGCCGGCAGCATGGCCTGCACCATCATCATTCCCTGGTCTTCGTCCGGGAGATAGGCGGTCGGCATCCGCTTGAAGAGAAGGCCCATGACCGCGACGATCACCAGGAATATCACCGCGTAGCGCATCTTGTTGGCGAGGGACTGTCCCACGAAATGCAGATACTTGTCCCTGGCCCGGAAGAAGACCTGGTCGAACCAGCGGAAGAAGGGCCGCATGAACCAGATCCCGCCTTCCGCCGGCTCGTGGCCCTTGGGCACCGGCTTGAGAAAGGTCGCGCACAGCACCGGCGTCAGGACCAGGGCCACGACGACCGAGAGAAGCATGGAGGCGATGATGGTCACGGAAAACTGGCGGTAAATGACGCCGGTCGAACCGCTGAAGAACGCCATGGGGCCGAAGACCGCCGAGAGCACCAGGCCGATGCCGATCAGGGCGCTCGTGATCTGGTCCATGGACTTGCGCGTGGCCTCCCGGGGCGAAAGCCCTTCCTCGCTCATGATCCGCTCCACGTTCTCCACGACCACGATCGCGTCGTCCACCAGGAGGCCGATGGCCAGCACCATGGCGAACATGGTGAGCATGTTGATCGAGAACCCGAACAGTCCGAGCACCGCGAACGTCCCCAGAAGCACCACCGGCACGGCGATGGTCGGGATCAGGGTGGCCCGCATGTTTCCCATGAACAGGTACATGACCAGGAAGACCAGCACGATCGCCTCGATGAGCGTCTTGACCACCTCATTGATGGCCACCCGCACGAAGGGGGTGGTGTCATAGGGATAAACGACCTTCAGGCCCGCGGGAAAAAAATTGCTCATCTCCGCCATTTTCGCCCGGACGTTGTCGGCCGTTTCCAGCGCATTGGCCCCGGCCGCCTGCCGGATGGCCAGTCCCGCTGCGGGCCTGCCGTTATGGGTGATGTTCGCCCCGTACGATTCCGTTCCGAGCTCCGTCCTGCCCACGTCCCTGACGCGCACGACCGATCCGTCCGGATTCGTCCTGAGGGGGATCGCCGCAAACTCCTCCGGCGTCTTGAGCATGCTCTGAACGACAATGGGGGCATTCAGACGCTGCCCCTTCACTGCGGGCGTCCCGCCGAACTGGCCGGCCGAGACCTCCACGTTGTAGGCCTGGAGCGCCTTGACGACATCGCTGATCGTCATCTGGTAGCCGGCGAGCTTGTCGGGGTTGAGCCAGACCCGCATGGCGTACTGGCTCCCGAAGATCTGCACCTCGCCCACGCCCGGCACGCGCGACAGCACCTTTTCCAGGTTGGACGCGGCATAGTCCCGCAGGTCGTAGCCGCTCATGCTTCCGTCGTCCGAGACCAGGCCCACGATCAACAGGTAGTTCCTGGTGGACTTGGCCACCGTGACGCCCGCGAGCTGCACCACCTGCGGCAGGCTCGCCATCGCGAGCTGGAGCTTGTTCTGCACCTGGGCCCAGGCCAGGTCCGGATCGGTGCCCGGGGCAAAGGTCAGCTCGATGCGGGAAGCGCCGGACGAATCGCTGGTCGCGGAAAGGTACAGCAGCTTGTCGAAGCCCGTCATCTTCTGTTCGATGATCTGGGTCACGCTGTTCTCGACCGTGTCCGCCGACGCCCCCGGGTACGCGGAGGTGATGGCGATGGACGGCGGCGCGATCGGAGGATACTGCGATACCGGCAGGTTATGGATCCCCAGGACGCCCGCCACCATCAGGATGATGGCGATGACCCAGGCGAAGACCGGCCGGTCCAGGAAAAATCTCGATAACATTATTTGCCTCCGTCAGCCTGCTTTTGCGGCTGCGCCTGGGGAGCGGCCGCGGACGCCGGCCCGGTCTTGTTGTCGCTGAACGGCACGGCTTTCACGGTGCTGCCAGGCCGCGCTTTCTGCATGCCCTCGACGATCAGCCGGTCCCCGGCGGACAGGCCCGAGGCGACGAGCCATTGGTCGCCGATCGCGCGGTCGAGGGTGAGGGTGCGCTGCTGGACGACGCCGGCGTCGTCCACGACAAGGGCGACGGACTCCCCTTTCGGATTGCGGCTCACGCCCTGCTGAGGAACGAGGATGCCCTTTTCAGCAATGCCCTCCTGGATGACCGCGCGCACGAACATCCCGGGCAGGAGCAGCTGGTTCGGGTTGGGAAAGACCGTGCGCAGGGTGATGGAACCGGTGCTCTGGTCGACCGTTACTTCGGAGAACTTCAGGGCGCCTGCCTGCGGATAAGGAGCGCCGTTCTCGAGCAGCAGCTTTACTTTGGCCTGGCTTGTCGCGCCGCCTTTTTTGAGCTGGCCGCTGGCCAGCGCCGCTTTCAGGCGCAGCATTTCCGAGCTCGACTGGGTTACGTCGACGTACATGGGATCGAGCTGCTGGATGGTGGAGAGCGCGGTGGCCTGGTTTGCCGTCACCAGGGCGCCGGTGGTGACCGAGGACCTTCCGATCCGCCCCGAGATCGGCGCGACGACGCGCGTATACGCAAGGTTGATCCGGGCCGTCTCGACCGCGGCCTTGGCGGATTCCACATCAGCCTCGGCCTGCTTGAGCGCCGCAACGGCGTTCTCATGGTCCTGCCTGCTGACGGCCTGGATCTTGACCAGTTCCTCGAAGCGCTCTGCCTTCAGCTGGGCCGGGGAAAGATTGGCCTCGGCCTTGGATAGTGCGGCCTTTGCGCTGCTGTAAGCAGCCTGATAGGATGCCGGGTCTATCTGGTAGAGCACGTCGCCCGCGTTGACGTCCCCGCCTTCGACAAAAAGGCGCTTCTGGATGATGCCGCCGACCTGCGGCCTCACCTCGGCAATGAGAAAGGCACAGGTCCGGCCCGACAGTTCGGTGGTCATCTGCACGCGCTGCGGCGCCACCACTACGATCCCTACTTCCTGAGGCGTGCCCGGTTTCTGCGCGCCTGCGCCGCTCTTATTCCCGCACCCGGCCATGGCCAGGGTCATGATCGTGATTCCTGAAATGGCGAACAGACTGGCTTTGCTGCTGAATCGAATAAACGGTTTAGCGTACTTCATATCTGGATCCTCTCTCCTTATAATGCAGGTTCGAATCTGCTGAATAGCGTGATATTTTATTGTATTTACTTCTGGTACCCCCGCAGCAATGCATCGACCAGTGAACGGGCGATGACGTCGCTTTTTTCATTCAAAGACTCGGGACGGTAGAGAACCATGGTCACTAATCCGTGGGATGCTATTGCCAGGGCAGGCGTTATCACGTCCTCATCAAGCTCCCGCAGCAGGCCCGCGTTGATGCAATCCCGCACCATCTCCTTGAATGCAAAATAAGTGCTGCGGGCCATCGTCTCTTTTCCGACGAACTCTTCCGGGGTTCCGTAAACGCTCTTCGTGAAAAAAATCACTTTATATTGATTGGGGTTCCGAAGCCCGAATTCCAGGAGATAGAGAAAGGCCTGACGAAGCGTCTCTATGGGGTCCCGCGAAACCGATCGTATGCGGTTCAATTGCGCAAAGAACTGGCCGAAGAACTCTTCGCAGATGGCGAAGAGCAGATCGTCCTTGCTCTTGAAATAGAGGTAAATGGTAGTCGGAGAATAGTCGATTTTCTCGGCAAGTTTTCGCAAAGAAAATTTTTCGTACCCGTCATTGATGAAAAGTTCCCGGGCGGAATCCAGGATCTCCTTCCGAAACTCCTCTTTGTGCTTGGCTCTTTTTTCTGTAACACCCATTGTCAGTTTCCTCGAACGTGGTTAATTTTAGTTAACACCGTAAAGTAAAAATACCGCTGGATAGTACTTTTGTCAAGGAGTTTATTTCATTAATAGGGAGCTAATATATTTTATTCAAAAAATCGCGTAGTTATGTAGGCATAAAGCGGAGGGCGTTCTGAAATGTTTTTGATGTCTTAAGGCACAACGGGGGACACCCTGAGACCGAGCAATACAACCGGAGTGTTCATGGTTTCCGGCAAGATCATCAGCGGAATGAAATTGTTCCAGCCGGGGATGATGTGAAATGCAGAAGAAAAAGGAGAGACAAACATTAACGGGCACTAAGATGTTCCCTAAGAGGGTTACCCCTGCAACTTTTCTCAGACTTTTCTCAGAGTCAGATAGCCGGGAGATGAAGATCAAGCTGTAACTTGCAGATGAACGTAAATAGGCCGCAGCCTCTTCTCCATATTCAGTAGCTTTACATGATGTGTCAAGTTTTGCGCTGCACCTACCGATTTTACTGCAAGTAGTTGCTCTATATTAACTTCATTTTGCTTAATAAATCCATGACCGCAGCAACACTACCTGGTTTTGTATTTATCAGTTCGTTAAATAGTTCCTTTTTCCGTCGGAGTAAACTTCCGTCGATATCCTCAATAGCGCTATATGCAAGCTGTTTCATCTCATCGTTGTGTTGCTGATTGCTAGATGCTCCAACAAGTGATGCGCGCATTGCGGCAATGCCCAGTAAAACTGATGCATGTTTTTTTAAGTTGGAAGTTCCATAATACAGGAGCACTGTGTCTATCAATTGTTGCGAGCTCAATCCTTCGACGGTGTGAGGGAACTGGTCCTGTTTCAGCAACCGCTCTATTTCCTGCTTAATCGAAGGGCTTATGTTAAGAACCTCAGGAAACGGAGAATCATAAGTGAACTCATAACGAGCCAGTTGCCATCCAAGTGTTATTCCGAAACGTGCTGTTTCACGATCAAAGATCACTGTTTTTATAGGTTTCGGAGGTTCGAACTTGCCTTTCAGATCTTTCCATACCTGCAACCTGCAATCCGTACTGGTTTTCAGTGTATTTGCTAGGTCTTTTTGAAGCACATTAGTGTATCCGGTGTTTTGGTATTTGGCAGTTCCTTCTATTCCCAAATTTACTAATTGTCTTATGATTCCGCTCAATTCTGCTTTAGCACCTCCAGTTAATTCGAAAGTGTTGCCTTGGCCCTCCAAAGGGATATCCTTGCATAAGCGGTCCGCAAAATCACCTATGATTTTTAAAGCTTTCTCCCAATCTTGTGCTGAATCGGCCACTGCGGTTCTCGTTAGCACCGGGAACACGATCAGAAACACTACCAAGACTGTCGATTTAATGATTTCAATAATCTTCATATCCGTTACCTCCTTAAGGCTCCCGTAACTCGCTGCCGATCATTGAACAGATAGAGAGTCGTGCATTCCGGAGTACTTCCTTCGTGAACCTGGTCATAGTATAAATTCCGGCCGTTTTCTTCTACCCTCTGCCGACGACCGGCCTTATCGGTGAAACCAACCAATTTCCTTGATCTTTGAGGTGCTGGTATCTTCTGCACCAGACTATCGATGGTCATTCCCAGAATGCATGACTTCGTGAACCTCGTACGGGGCCGGTAGATTGAATTAACCACGGTCATGATCGTCAGGAGCCCTGTTGTGTAAGGCAGTGAATCCTTGAATAAATCGTCGTCTTTCATATTGACCACGACAGACACGTACGTGGACAATAGTGGAATCAACAATAGAAGTACAAAAGCAAGCCATTTGTAGACAACCACTTTGTTGTTTGCGAAATGGGCGTTTTTCTCGATGGTATCGGCGAAATTAATCAGCGGATGGCAAACCCCGGAATATCCCTTTCTGCTGAGGATTTCATTTACTTCCCCTGCAAGAACGTGTTTCTTATTCTGGCCTAGCATAGCAACCACCTTCTGAACAGCTTGACCAGTAATACACGATTGCGTGCTGATCACGCTTTCATTGTTCTATGACCTTTTAAAATGGGTAGTACGATCTCACAATAAGATAGAATACTTCAGGATATATGCCGTTGCCTTGACTTTATCAAAAAAAGACCGGACATACTTGCAGATTTCCTTCGGCAGCTCGGCAATCTCAAGTTTTCAAGATCCGTAGCTTTCCGTCCCCTTCTCACGAAGGGCTTGGCTTTATCGAAAGAGTCTCAACAAGAAATATAGTGCAAGATACATATACAGCCTGATCAAAAATGCATTTACGAATCTATACGCATATTCAAAATGCCCTTATCGTCATTTAAGCACAAAAAACCAAATACTGTAGGGGTATTTTTAGGGTATGTGACAAAATTGACAACGGTTTCCAAAAAGTTCCGCCAACGAGGAAGGGAACAAGGGCGACCGGAGGGGGCAGTACTGCATCATCAACCTGCCGCCCGCAGTGCTGACCGATGTTGTCGCCCGGAGACGACATGTTCATGGTTTCCGGCAAGATCGTCAGCAGAATAAAATTGTTGCTGCCGGGGATGGTGTGAAATGCAGAAGAAAAAGGAAAGACAAACATTAAAGACCGGGCACTAAGATGTCTTTTAGCCTACAATGCAGTGAGATTGTCCAAACCGATAGCCCCATCCCTTTGCCGGATTATAGGGGAAGGCGTCAAGAAACAACGCCTTCTCGCGCTGGAAACTCGTTGGAAAATTCAGCGCATTATCGGTTCCGAGTACGACAGGCGAAGTGTGTTCAGGATACACTGCCTGAACGGGATGCTCCTGACCATTACTCCAACATCCAAGATACCGGTGACAGGTGGGGCATATTTCTATAGGCAGGTGATGCTTGCGAATGATGCGGGTATGCTCCTCTGACAAAAAAATCGCGTGTCCAAGTCGAATTTTTCCCGCAGCTGTCGTCAGGGGATGTCGCTGCAACCAGCGATCAATCGCCGTTAACGCGGCGGTGTTGTCGCGCTGATCCTTTTCACTCTCCAATTCCCCCACGTGGATGGCCAATCCCAACGGGCTGTCCAGGATGGTTTCAATGCAGACGCCCAGGTCGTCTCCCTGCAAGGTGCGAATCCCCGGGGGATTAACACCGGAAATATCAATACCGACAATACAATCGGGATACTCCAGCGCAAGCGTGATGATGTTCCGCGCACTGGTGAGATCGTGTTTGTAGCGATCAATGCTGAGTATTCCCTTGGCCTTGTCAGGATATCGTCGTAAGGCCGATACAAATGCTTCTCCATAGGGACGAAACGATCGCGCCGAAGAAAATTCCCGGGGAGTGGTCCGAATTTCCAAATAATCAGCTGTACTTGCGGCGATCACATCTTCTGTCGCGATTTCAATCCGCTCCGGTGATTGCACAAGACGGTGAACGATCTTAAATAACTTCAGCACATCGGCCTCAGCCAGCGCATCAAGCGCGTGCTGGTCATTATCTGATTGGGCAAACCGCCTCACCAACTCCCGAGAGATGCTTCCTCCCAAATGGAGATGAAAATCACAGTATGTGTTCATATTTCACCTTTGGAGCAGAATCTCGATCATTCGTAGTAAATGCGATTTTTTAGCCCTGCTGCATAAGGCTTTTCAAAAGGTCGTTGAGAGATGCCTCTGCAATGTCTGCGGTTGCAATGACGCCAATAAAACAGAAACCTGATTTCATAAACTCATGATCTGGTTTAGAAATGATTATGTCATGCCGATCTAATGTCCCAGACGAATATAGTCCTGATCTACAATGATGTCAACGGCGACGAAGGGTATTTTTGAGGTAGGCGGGTTAGGCAGCATAGAACAGAGGGCAAAGAGTTATTTTGAGCTGCACACCTACTCCTAAACAGTTTTCATGCATGAGTAGCTGTAGCAATTATTGATGAAATATGCCATTTATCAAGAATCGAGAAGTGACCCCAATAGTAGTTTCGTTTAATTCAAGTATTGCATAAGATGTTCCTTTTTAATAAATGCAAAAATCCTTGAGTTTGAATTTGGCTTGCTGTATAGTCGCTGAACTGAGCGAAAAAACGATAGTGCCGCAAATCCAATCGAAGGAGGCAAGTATGATGAAACAGATACAGAAAGTATCGCATGCATTACTGCTTCTCACTGCAGCAGCAATAGTCAGCGCGGCGGCAACGCCCGCCTACGCCGCCTGGGAGCCCGCCAAGCCCGTCGAGTTCATTGTTCCCGCCGGCGCGGGCGGCGCGTCTGACCAGATGGCGCGCACGATCCAGGGCATCATCATGAAGTACAATTTGATGAAACAGCCCGTTCTGGTCCTGAACAAGAGCGGCGCGAGCGGCGCCGAGGGCGCCATGGATGTCAAAGAGGCAAAGGGCGATCCCCACAAACTCATGGTGGCGTTCTCGCTCATCTACACTCTGCCTATCGCGCAGAATCTGCCGCTTAGCTGGGAGAACTACAACCCGGTGGCAATGATCGCTTTGGATGATTTTATTCTTTGGGTCCACTCGGATACGCCGTATAAGACCGCAAAGGACTATATGAACGCCATAAAGGCGGCGCCGGACGGGGCCTTCAAGATGGGCGGCACGGGCTCGAAACGGGAAGACCAGATTATCTCCGCCGCATTCGAAAAGATCGCCGGGAAGAAAATAATCTACATCCCCTACAAGAGCGGAGGAGAGGCGTCCACCCAGCTGGCCGGCAAGCACATCGATTCCAATGTCAACAACCCCAGCGAGAACGTCGCCCAGTGGCGGGCCGGCCAGGCGCGCGCCCTGTGCGTTTTCTCCGATAAAACCATGGACTATAAGAAGAAGATCACCGACCTGGCATGGTCCGACATCCCTACCTGCAAGTCGCAGGGCATCGACGTGCAATACCAGATGCTGCGCGCTTTCTTTCTGCCGCTCGGGACCACCAGCGAGCAGGCCGCGTTCTATGCCAACCTGCTGAAACAGGTGGTTTCCAAACCGGAGTGGGCGGAATACACCGAGAACAATGCGCTCACAAGTCACTATGCCACCGGAGACGAGTTCGTGGACTTTCTGAAAAAAGACATGGCAAAACACGTAAAGCTGATGACCGAAGCCGGGTTCGCAGCCAAGAAATAGTTCAGCATCACCGCCGGTCACGGAAGATCCGGGCGCCGCGGCCCGGTTTTCCGGACCGGCGCTTTGTTAAAACGCTTTACAAACCGAGAGATTGAATTGTAAGTCAGGTTTTTTAATGCCAGGTCAAAAACCAATTTTCGCGCAAAGTCGCCAAGACGCAAAGAAAGGCAAATCACTTAGCCTGGATGCGAAGCTTTACTTCGCGCCTTTGCGGCTTTGCGCGAGTTGCTTTTGCGCTTTGTCTTGATTCATCGGTCTGAGGCATTTCCTCGTTAATACGGAGGGGAGGGAGCGCATGGAACAAAAACAAACGTCGGACCGGTCCCATTCCGTCTGCGTGACGTATCACGCGCTTGAGGCGATCACCGCGGTCGTCATTTTTCTCGCCGGCGTGGTGATGATGATAGACGGTTATAGAATCGGGATGGGTTGGGCCTTTGACGGGCCCGAGTCGGGATATTTCCCTTTCCGCACCGGGGCCATCCTCTGCATTTCGAGCGCCGTTGTTTTTCTCAGGACGCTGTTCGGCAAACACCGCAATGATAAGCTCTTCGTGCCGTGGGACCGCTTCAAGACGGTGCTCTATGTGCTGATACCCACCGCGCTCTATGTCGGAGCCACCCAAATCATCGGCATTTATGTCGCCTCCGCCGTGTTCATCGGCGGTTTCATGCGGGCGATGGGCAAGTTCAGCTGGCTTAAAATCACCCTGACCAGCGTCGGCATAAGCGCGGCGCTTTTCTGGATGTTTGAGATTCAGTTCAGGGTTTCGCTGCCCAAAGGGCCCCTGGAATCCCTGCTGGGCCGCTGATCCGTATAAACTGAATCATCGCCGCTTTGGAGGATTGTCGCGTGGAGGACCTGTTTAATCTGTTCCATGGCTTTGCGGTCATCTTCAGCTGGTATAACCTCGGCATGATGGCGATCGGGCTTACCTTGGGAATCATCGTCGGCGTGCTGCCGGGGCTGGGTGGGCCGAACGGCGTCGCCATTCTCCTGCCGCTCACCTTTACGATGAATCCCACGTCCGCGATCGTCATGCTGTCGTGCATCTACTGGGGCTCGTTGTTCGCGGGGGCCATCACCTCGATCCTGTTCAATATTCCCGGCGAGTCGCATTCGGTGGCCACCACGTTCGACGGCTACCCCCTCGCCCAGCAAGGCATGGCCGGTGAAGCGCTCACCGCGTCCTTCACCGGATCGTTCTTCGGCGCCTTTTTCTCCATTGCGCTGATCACCTTTCTGGCGCCGCTGGTGGCGAAGTTCGCGTTGAAATTCGGCCCGCCTGAATTTTTTGCCGTCTATTTTCTCACGTTCGCCAGTTTCATCGGCACGGGCAAGGACCCGTTCAAAACCACGATATCCCTGATGATCGGCTTTGGTCTGGCCCAGATCGGCATGGACAGCGTAAGCGGCCAGCTGCGCCTGACGTTCGGCTGGTCCGAACTGCTGCGGGGCGTCGACTTCCTGGTCGCGGTCATCGGACTCTTCGGTCTCGGGGAAATTTTGCTCAGCATGGAAGAGGGCCTCCGGTTTGAAGGCAAAGAGGCCAGGATCAACGTGAAGGTTGTTTGGGAAACATGGAAAAAACTGCCGACATACTGGCTGACGCTGCTCCGCAGCTCGGCCATCGGCGCATGGATGGGGATCACGCCCGGCGGAGCCACGGCCGCGTCCTTCATGGGTTACGGCATTGCGAAGCGTTTCTCAAAGAACGGCGACAAGTTCGGCACCGGGGAACTGGAGGGCGTGCTTGCGCCCGAGACCGCCGCCCACGGGTCCGGCTGCGCGGCGCTGCTGCCGATGATGGCGCTGGGCATCCCCGGCTCGGCCACCGCGGCGGTGCTGCTGGGCGGCCTCATGATCTGGGGCCTGCAGCCGGGGCCGCTGCTGTTCATCGAGCAAAAGGACTTTGTCTGGGGCCTGATCGCCAGCATGTACCTGTCGAACGTCGTCGGTCTTATTATCGTTTTGACGACCGTGCCGCTGTTCGCGGCGATCCTTCGCATCCCCTTTTCCATTATTGCCCCGGTGATTGTCGTGGTATGCGCGATCGGCGCCTACTCCGTGAACAATGCCATGTTCAACATCTGGGCAATGCTGATATTCGGCGTTGTCGGTTATGTCTTTAAGAAGCTGGATTATCCCCTTGCGCCCCTGGTGCTGGCCCTGGTGCTTGGAGACCGGGCCGAAGTCTCGTTCCGTCAGGCCATACTGGGGTCCCAGGGCGCAATGAGCGTTTTCTTTTCGAACATGCTTGTCAGCGGGATCATGATCTCCGGACTCCTCATGCTGTTCTGGCCGGCAATCGATCTTGGGTGGAGAAAAGTTCGCGGGACCAGGCCGCACGAGGGCAGGCAGACGGATTAGCATGGGGCTTTTTTGGTTCAAGTCCGAATTGAAGGCGGGAAGATAATCCTGAAAACGGCAGTTAGAACCACAGATGAACACGGATGAAAAGCAAAATCAGGAACATGCATCATTTCGGCGCCGCACCTGATAGGTGATTCAGAATTTTGATTTAATTTTCTGATTTACCTGTGTTTATCAGTGTTCATCTGTGGTTAACTGCTTTTTCCAGGACAATAGGTTTCCTCATCTCCCCTCCCGCGCCTCCTCGATAATGCGCTCTGCCCGGGCCGGATTGAACACCCCGCAGGTGCAGAACCGCGCGAGGCATGCCGAAGCCTCTTTTGCATCACGCCGTCCTTCCTTCACCAAAGCGATCATCTTTCCCGCGAAATTGTGTGAAACCATCCCGTGACCGCACATGGTAGAGAGCTCAAGCACATGGCGGTCCGGCAGAAGATTCAGATCGCCAAAAAACCCCAGGGAGTATCCCACGCTGTGGCGCGTAATGCCGGCCTGTTTGCAGCAGGCGCGCGTCTCGTCGGTGAGGGCGCTGATATTGATTGAGACCCCCAGATCGGCCTTCCGCAATTCCGTGAGAAAGGCCACAAGCCTGTCCTGTCGGTCGAACACCGCCGCAACCGTGGTGCATGAGTCGATGCCCTTCACGACATCCTCCGGATCCATTGCGTCGCTGCGATGCCAGTGGACCAGAGGGCTGAGTCGGTGAGAGGGCCGGTAAATCCCTCCCTTGACCGCGTTGCCCACGTTGATGGGGCCATGCTCCAGCGCCAGTCGCAAAAAGTCCCGGAGCTTGGCGGGTGCGCCCTCGTCGTTGATTCCCCGGGCCGCCATGGCAAAAACGACATAATCACCCTTGAGGGTTTCCGGAGCGCCGAATCTGTGCAGGGTATTGGTCATAAATTACCGTCTCCTTTTCGGGTCCGCCGTCCGAGCCCCAGGTTGGTTTTGCCGCGATAGACCGCGTACCCCTCGCGTTTGAGCAGGGGTTCCAGTTGATCATCGCCGACGTCGTCACAGCGCGTTGCCGCGCCGACGCTCACGATGGTGTTCAGCTCCGGCGCTGTCTTCTCCACGACCCGCAGGACGAGCGGCGCATGCTCAAGTGTGGTCTTGAGTTCCAGGATGGCGGATAAAACCTTTTCGTCCAGGATGTCCTCGCGGATTGCGCCGCCGGCCGGATCGCTCATGAGGGAATATATCGGGTTCTTTCTTTCGAAGGAAATCGGCAGCACAGCAATGGCCCTCGTCAGGGTTTGGATATCCCGAAAACGGACCCCGACACCGGGCCGGCCGAACTCGATGGTGAAACCAACCTCGCCTTCCTTCACCCGGCCGGTCACATCATTGGTCTTGACCTCCTCCGTGCCGCGTCCGTGGACCCCGGTGGACTCATGGGGCACCTGCGGATCACTGAAAGCGCGCCGGACAATGCGGGGCCAGACAAGCTCCTGCGGAACGATGGCGTCCGTGGGACAGACATCGGGTTCGGGTTCGAACCGGAGACGCAGGAGTTTCATGAACCCCCGGAAAGCGCGGACGAGAGTCGGGTTCAAGCGCTCCTTGCTCATTCCCCGATGGCACGCGTAGCACTCGACGCACTCCTCCTCATTGACGACAGCGCGGTTCTTCCCGATATCTATTGAGATGGCGCCCATGGGACAGACGGGGACGCAGTTGGCGCATGCCACGCACTTTGTATGGTCTATTCGCACGGGCCCTTCCTCTGATACGGCGGTTCACGGTGCGGTTGCCGGAGCATTCATCCTGAAAAAAGCAGTTAACCACAGATGAACACGGATAAACACGGATGAAACAGAAAGTTAAATCTTCACTACGACTGACATCGAACACTCCGCGAAAACACCCTGATTGCGGCACCGGTCACGAGGACCGGCTGAGATGGATTTCTGCTATTGCCCGCGCAGCCGTGCCGGGTTGAATTTTCCACCCCTTCTCGATCAGCGCCAGTTCAACAGCGCACATGATGGCAAAGATCTCGGGGACGTGGATCGCACCCATGTGCCCGATGCGGAATATCTTTCCCTGGAGTTTCTGGAGTCCTTCTCCAATGACGACTTGATAGCGGGTGCGCAGCAGTTCCGCCAGGGCCTGGTAGGCAATTCCGTCCGGCATGGCGATCGCCGTCACCGTATCGGATTCATGTCCCTGCTCGGCGAGCAGGCTAAGACCCATGGCTGTAACGGCGCTGCGGACAGCGACAGCGATGTCTGCATGTCTCCGCCAGACCTGTTCCAGTCCTTCCTCGTTCAAGATGATAGCAAGAGATTCCCTGAGGCCGAAGAACAGCGTGGTCGGCGGAGTGTAGGGAAACTGATGCCCCTTGTTTTTTTCCTTTACCGCTTTGTAGTCCCAGTACCATTTCGGCATGGTGGATCGTCCGCAGAGCTCCCATGCCCGTGGACTGACGGACACGAAGCCGAGTCCCGGCGGCAACATCAGACCTTTTTGAGTCGCGGAAATCACGACATCAATGCCCCATTGGTCGGTCTCAAGCGGCGTGCATGCCAGACTGCTGATGGCGTCGACAACGAAGACGGCCGGATGCCCGAGGGTTTTGATCATCCGTGATATGCTTTCGAGGTCCTGCGAGATGCCGGTGGATGTTTCATTGTGGGGCATGCAGACGGCCTTGATCTTCTTTTCTCTGTCGTTTTCGAGAACTTTCCCGACGTCGTCAGCGTGAACGGCCCGGCCCCATTCCTTGCTGATCCGTATGACCTTGACGCCGTGACTCTCCGCGATCGTTGCCATGCGTTCGCCGAAAAGCCCCATGGAGCCGGCTAGTACCGTATCGCCGGGGGAGAACAGGTTAACGACGGCCGATTCCATCATTCCGCTTCCCGAGCCGGGAAACATGAGGATGTCGTTCTGCGTGCGGAAGACCTTCTTCAGGCCCTGGAGGTTCCCCGCGAGCAGTTGCTCGAACTCGGGCCCGCGGTGATTAATCAAAGGCTGGGACATGCAACGGAGAATGCGGTCGGGGATATTCGTGGGTCCGGGCACCTGTAAATACTGTCGTCGGATCATATGATTGTATCTCCTAACCCGGACAAGCCTCTACGCAGGAGCTTGTCCGGCAGAGCCCGTTCTCCTGTCTCGTATAAGGAGTGGGGCCAGTTTGCCTCAGCGGTATCCGCACTCACACGTCACGCGCTCTTGCCGCGCGCCAGTATCGGGAACACTGCTTCAACCTTTCCGTTTCGGACAGCGTAGTACCGGTCATGCAGATTTATGGTCGTGCACCCATGCCCCGGTATAAGCTCGATCTTGTCGCCGATCTTCACCGGGCTTATCCCGGTTTTGGTGCGGAGCTTCCCGTGTTCCTCATTCAGACCGATCACCTCAAGCTCCTCCAGGCCTTTTACCTTCGGCAGGCCGAACTCCGCGGTGATCGTTTTTATGCCTGCGTCCGTTATGATCCTGTCCGGAAGGTGGAGGCTTACCACCGTGGCAAGCAGAGTGAGGGCGCATCCGAAATCGATACCCGTTTCCCGGTAGTGTGCGTCCATGAAGATATACGAACCTGCCTGGATCTCGGTCACGCCGGGATAGGGGCCGGAGATGTTGTACGTTCCCGTTCCTCCGCTGCTCACGACTTGCACGGCAAGACCGGATTTCTCGATCAGGCCCTTTGTCTCAACCAGCAGCTTCATGGATTCACGGCCCTTTCGGGTCCGCTCCCCGGTGTCCGTCAGACCGACCACGTGGCCCTCGTATCCCATGATGCCTTTGAAGACGAGTCCGCGTTCCCCCTGTACTGTCCGGGCAAGATCGAGCGCCTGCTGTCCCGGCTCCACGCCGCACCGGTTCATGCCCACGTTCACATCGACCAGCACGCCAAGACTGGTCCCTGCGGCGCGGGAGGCTTCGGCGAGGTCTCTGATGTTCTTTTCGTCATCCACGGCAACGATGATTTCCGCTTGTCGGGCAAGCTCCACCAGCCTTTTGATCTTGTGCGTTCCCACGATCTCGTTCGCGATCAATATGTCCCTGATGCCGGCCTGGACCATGATGTCGGCCTCTCCGAGCTTCGAGCACGTAATGCCTTTGGCCCCTGCCTGCAGCTGTTTATGCGCGATGATCGGGCATTTGTGCGTTTTTACATGCGGCCGCAGGTTCGCACCTACCCCCGCGAAGTACCCGGCCATCGTGGATATATTTTTCTCCATGATTGCCAGATCAATCACCAGCGCGGGCGTATCGAGTTCCTGCAGGGGCATTCCGATAAAGTTGGCATCAGTCATAATTATTTCCTAACCCGGACAAGCCGGAAACAAAAAGGCGTCTCGCGCAAAGCCGCCCCCGCTCCGTTTCATATCTGTGTTCATCTGATGCGGGACGGAGAAAGCGCGCAAAGAAAACCTTTAAGTCTATGGTTTAAAACCAGAAGCCTGAGCCTTTCTTTGCGTCTTTCTTGGCGCCTTTGCGGCTTTGCGCGAAAATATTCTTGCCATTTTGCCTAGATTTTGACTCCTTAGTAACTAACCCGGACCAGCCGGAAAAAGCTCAGCCGCAAAAGTCACGGAAGACACAAAAAAGGCAAACATCACAAGGCCATAATTCTGCGTTTATTTGTTTCTCTTTGCAAAGAGGATCGTGCGGGTGCGGATAACGCCTTCATGGGCAGCTATCTCCCGGACCACGCTGTCGGGGATCGGCGCCTCCAGATCGATGATGTTATATCCGACGGATCCATTGCTCGCATTCAGGTAGCTGGAGATGTTGATGCCTCGGGCGCCGATCGTCTGGGAAGCGAAGCCTATCATGCCGGGCACGTCGCGATTGATCATGATCAGGCGCGTATGGACTTCGTCGGACGGGACAGACTCGACAATCGGAAAATTTACGCTGTTCGTGACCGTGCCGTATTCGAGGTAGTCCTTGAGTTCCTGCACGGCCATGGTCGCGCAGAGCTCCTCGGATTCTTCGGTGCTGGCGCCGAGATGGGGCGAGACGATGACCTTGGGATTGCTCAGCAACGCGGCCGCGGGAAAGTCGGTGACGTACGCGGCAAGCCGTCCGCTGTCCAGGGCCTGGAGCACGGCGGCCAGATCGACCAGCGATCCCCTCGCATAATTGACCAGGATGGCGCCCGGGGGCAGCAGTTTCAACACGTCGGCGTCGATAAAATGCCGCAGCTTCTCGCTGAACGGCATGTGCAGGGAAAGGACACTTACCTGTTTCACGACGTCCTTCCAGTTCTTTGCAAGAATTACTTCAGGCGAAAGCTGATGTATGTTCTCCAGGGCCGGCGAAGGATCAAAGCCGATGACCCGCATCTGCCGCTGTATCCCTCCGTTCGCCACGCGCACGCCGATCTTGCCGAGTCCCAGCACACCCAGGGTCTTGCCCGCAAGCTCGAAGCCGCGAAAGGCCGACTTTTTCGCCTCGATCTGCTCGGTGATCTTCGTATCGCTCATCCCGGCAAGGTCGCTGCAGAAGTTTATCGCAAGGTGGATGTTGCGCGCGCTGATTCCCAGCATGACGAAGACGAGCTCCGCCACGGCATTGGCATTGGCCCCGGGAGTGTTGAAAACACAGATTCCCTTCGCAGTGGCTTTGTCCACGGTAATCGTATTGACCCCTGCGCCGGCCCGGGCCACGGCCAAAAGCGATGCGTAGCGGTCCGTGTCGATCTGCGCGCTCCGGACCAGGATGCCTTCTGGGTCCTGCTCATCGTCGCGAACTGAATATTCGGGGCCCAGCAGTGAAAGCCCTTCCTGGGCGATGCTGTTCATCTTTCTGATGCGATACTGGGGCATATGGTTGACCTCGATTTTTTGTAACTATTCAGAATATCTGAACCCTGAAGGGAAACCTTTTGTCCGCAGATTTCGCCGACAAGCGCAGATTATAAAGCATAGAGAGCTCCGATTCAACCCGTGAATACGTCGTAATCAGCGGATAATGTCTTGAACTGAGCAGTTACGATTTTATTATTCGCCATTATGACATGCTGTGCGGCTTTTTTCAATCACCATTCTGTCATCCCGGGGTCGGCGATCGCTGTGGCATGATACCGGTCTGCCCAATACGCTTCTTTGCGATTTTTCTGAAGGTTGTACTCTTGAGCCTTTGCCAAGGAATTGTATTTCATTAATAGGGGAGCTAATAGATTTTCTCAAAACTATTGTAGTTATGAAGGTATAAAGCGGAGAGCGTTTGAAGTGTTTTTGATGACTTAAGACACAACGCGGACACCCTGAGACAAGGCACTACACCGGAGACGGCGTGTTCATCATTTCCGACAAGATCATCAGCAGAACGAAGCTGTTCCAGCCGGGGTGATGTGAAATGCAAAAGAAAAAGGAAAGAGTGGAGCCCCCTCCGGCATCCCGACCTGTCTGGACTAAAATTGACGCGACCTCCCGGAACTGCGAACTCGCGCATGCGTGACACGTTCGTGTCACGCGCGAGTGAGCGCTTTCCACCCCCGGCAGGAGCCGGGGGATGCCAAGGCGCGGGATAACCATTAAAGACCGGGCACTAAGATGACCCCTACGAGGCTAAACCAACTACATCGCACTGGTGATCTGCCATTAAAAGATGTGGCGTGCCCGTACAAATATGCACGTGAAGCACGGCTGACCCGCCCGGGCGGGTTTATCGCCCGGAGGGTGTCGAGCCGTTAGTTGGGATCAGTGAGATTCGTGCACCGTGGGGCTAAAAGAATATTGTTATCCGAAGCTATCTGGCAGCCTGTTTTTTGAGAGGACGTACAGAACGTCGGGTTGGGACAACGGATAGTTTCGCCAGCTTCACAAGATTCCGTAATGCAGTATTTACAGAATCTTCATCAGGAAAGGCTGCGGCCACATCTGGGCTCAGGAGAACGAGATTTGTACCTTTACTATATTCTTTATAGTATTTACCACGGACACCGACTCCGAGGTCTTCCCTTCGGTATTCTTTCCGCATGTCCTCTTTTTTAGCCGTTTTCATATATTGTCCTTTCATATCGCGTAGCTCGCCTCGCGCTGATTATTCTGGTTTTACCATTCCGGTCAGTGTGTACGACGACGAGCAAAAGGTTCCCCTTGGAATGGCCGAAAGTTAGGAACCTATGTTCGCTCTGCGAATGATCCGGATCGGGAAATGTTATCGCGAGTGGATCAGAGAATACCCTTGCCGCGTCGTGAAAAGAGATACCGTGCTTCTTTCGATTCAACTCCGATTTTTTGGGGTCCCACTCGAATTCCATTTTTTCGTCCTTTATGCTGCATTATACATCAGAAACACGAAAACGTGTATGCGAAAAACGGTGCGACTGTATCATAAATATTTTATTATCTATTCGATATGCCGTGTTGCCGATTTCGTATTACCTTGACCAGGTAACTGGTGACGTATATTGTAGTTTGTAGGTTAGGCTACGCATCACAGCCCAACATCTTTTGAATTCTGTTGGGCAAGATGAGGCGTTTTGCCCAACCTGCCGGCTACACCGGAGACGACGCGTTCAGTGTTTCCGGCAAGATCATCAGCTGAATGAAGTTGTTCCAGTCGGGATGCTGTGAAATGCAGAAAAAAAGGTCAGACAAACATTAAAGACCAGGCACTAAGATGTCCCCTAAGAGGGTTACACCTACATACTATAACGTTCCTGTCAAGAATAAGATTCAATTTGTTTTTATTCAACAGGATAACTTGATCAGTATATTAAAAAACACACCTCTCTCTTTCGGCATTCACGCCGTCATCGCTTTTATCGACGAGTCTCTCGCATCCAGACGAACGATATCTCTAATCGTTATGCACCTATTCGGCGTGCCGTATGGCCGCCAAGAATACCTTATCCAGATTCTATCGTTCAAACGAGAGGCCCTGTATTGTAGGTGACGAGGTCAACTGCCCTCAACGTTGTGAGCCCGGGCTCTCTCGCCGAAATAATTTTTTGCTTCACGGATCATGCCGCTCTTTTGTTCTACCCGCTTTTCCTGCTTGAGGTATTTTGGATCAAAGCATTCTTTCTTTTTCATCAGCGTCCAGGCGATAACCAAGAGCTTCGCGGCCAGCTTGACCCGCATCTTTGTGCCAATCCCTTTCTCCTTCGCCCGTCCGTTGAGCTTGTTCGTAAAGTAGGCGATAAAGTCCTTGTTCTTAAGCGAGGCGATAAACGCTGCCTGGTATAACGCCGTACCGCAGATCGGCCTTGCCTTGCTTGGAGATGATCGGTGTTGCGCTGTTTGACGTCTTTCCGCTTCGATCCGCGCACAGGTCGAGGCCCGCCATTTTCAAAACCTGTTTGCCGCTTGTAAATCGGTGGGGATCGCCGATGGCCCCGAGGACCTTGGAGGAGACATCCGGTCCGAACCCCGGAATGCTCAGCAGGTACGTGTACTCCGGAAACTCCATGACAGGCATCTTCAAGTTTTTCCTCCACCGCTTTGATCGTCCTGCCTAATCTGCTTCAGACTGTCCACCATGAATCTGAGCTTCATGGAAGAGCCGCTTCTCCCATGGTGCAGCCGACGGAATCGACCGCGGTCCTCCAGATCGTTCCCACCCTGCGTTCCCGAGCCAGCGTCATTTTGCCTGGTGCTACGGTACGGCAGAAGTCATCGTATTCCATGCCGGCGATAGCGGAAGGATCGAGACATTCCCGCACCACCGCCAGGGTCTCCGACGATCCATAGTACTTATCCAGCTCCGGGAAATACTGTGCAAGGATATGATTGCGAATATACGCGCTTATGCCGTGTTCCCGTTTCTTCAGTCGCCGTTTGAGTGCGTTAAGTATGCGCACGTTCCGCAGTGTCATCAGGGGATATTCGTAAAACATGCATTTCCCCTGTGCGATGAGATCTGCGATATTGGCCGAATCCTTGTCGTCGTTTTTATCCCACCGGCCGTTCAGAAGCTGCCGGTTGTTCTTTACTGCTGTGCCGCCAACAAAAACGACCATCAGACCGCATTTGAGCAGATGCTCCGCCAGGGGCTTGTGGTAGTCTGCCGTCGGCTCGATCCCGAAAACGACTTCCGGCAGGCTGTATTGAACCTTGATCGCGCTCGACATACGCATCAGCTTTTCGAATCCTTCAATCGTGTTGTCAAAGACCACATTCTTTAAAAGCGTCTTGCCTTGCGCAGTACCAAAAAAAGCACTGTGCTTTTCTTTCGCCACATCAATCCCAACAATCAAATACTCTTCCGAACCACGAATTTCTTTCTTCAGTTGCCGAAACTGCTCAAGTCTGATATCATCTATACAGTTCATAGAAGCCTCCTGTCTCTTGAATTTAGTTCCGTCATAAACTAATTCTTAGCAGGAGGTTTCTATTTTGGATAGTCTTGAAGAAAATTTTCTCTATACTTTAATGGGGAAATATAACCTCATGCTCTATCCATATATAACAACTGTGCAATTGCGGCATGCTGAAACAATTATCAAAAATGGGGTTGTAACATGCACATGAACGCGCGTGTGAGCCGCGTGGCGGCTGTACGCGCTGGTTAAAATATGTGCCTTCTAAATTGGTTTGAGTATATCGGTAAGGGCATCAAGTACTTGTACGGGATCCCATACAACGCGACATCCGTAGAGCTTATCATATTCAAGTGGTCTATCACATAAAAGATGACCAAGTGTTTTTTCAGTCAGAAAAAGATTGCAGTAGGGTAATGCGACTCTTGCATGGAGATGGTCATGTCGATCCCCTTTCCCGTGTTTTTGATGCTTGTAACGAATCGCAGCATGGAGACCAGCCATGATTCGTAGGCCAGGAAGCTGACCTCTGATCTTGTCGAGCCTAAAGGCATGATAGATGAGGTTGGAGAGTTGCCTTGTCCCCTCGGCCAACTGAGCCTCAGGAACGATAATATCTTTTTGGCCAAGGTGCTTTTGGAATAAGTATTTTTGAGCCTCGGCGAGTTCATCTTGAAAAACATCTAAAGCACCGGAAATTTCTACGAGAAAGACGTCAGTGAAAGAAGAAAAATCATTGGCATGTTTTCGACATTGCTGATTCTGCTCATCATAATAGCGGTTCGAATATAATCCTGAAATTTCAGGTGGTAGAGGATACAGCGATTCCGTTAATGTGGGCAGTTGAATACCGCCCATTAAATCGAACCACGACTTGCGAATTGCCTTCTCTGTATTTGCATCAAAGCCGGTAGAGATGGGCGAGATGTGTCCGAATACATTGCCAATATGTGTCCATGCCAGCTGCTCACAAGGATACGCATTTACTGGATAGGGACGTGTTGTTATTAAAAAATGAAGGATTTCCGCCTGAGACAGCACAGGATATGCTTGTAGAGATATTCCAGTACTTAATTCCTGAACAACTGTTGCTGTTAAGTAACGCGATTCAGAATCCTCCTGTTTTAGCGTTTCTTCCAAGACTAAGTGACTTGCAGGGCATACAGCCTCGCCTGCCTTGACTGCGTTACTCAGAAGCTTATAGATTTCAGGGTGAAGTGGATGCTGCGGTTTTCCTCGTATTACATCTCGGCAATATATCCAGTATTTCTGGTCGAGATAAATTCTCCGCTTCTTTAGCACCATATCTCCTAGGGCGACATGCTGCGATCGTATATAGATATCCGGATCTATTTCGGGATGCTGAAGATGGAATGATAGCGTGTTAAATTTGGGATCGAGCTTCTCAAGCCATTTTGGCCGCCTATATGTAGGGTTGCGATTCATTTATTAAAGTTTAAATTACCGTGCCAGCTTTGCGAGTCAGCGAATTAATTACGTTGGCAACTAAATCGTCTTCAATTTTTAAAGAGCCTTCTGATTCAGGTGCAAATCGTACAAGGCGAACAGACCTGTTTTTCCATCTAAACAAGAGTTTCCCGAAGATCCTTCCAACCATGTTCTTGAAGATTGCCAACTATGGCACGTCGGAGAGAATTGGTTACGATATCTGCAAGCTGAAGTCCATCCACATCTGCCGAGTCTTTCAATGTAAATGACTCTTTAAGAATAAGCCTAAGATCAGTCGTTGGGATATTCGTCTTTTCGCGAAGGCCAGGTGATTGCTCTGGCAAGTGCTCAGGCCATTTTTCTATAGTTCCAAAAAACCTCTTGCAATATTCATAATTACCACCTTCGACGCACACAATTTTATTTTCAAACTCATTTGCAAATTGTCTTCCATGAATGAAAGGAGTCAGAAGTTTCAGCCAAAGATCTTCGTACGTTGTTCTTTCTTTTTCTTTACGATCAACAATCCAACGAAATTTCCCCAATTCGGTTGGCGAGTTAAAGGCAAAATATATCATGCTATCATGAAGCTGCGCGTTAACGACTTCAGTCATGACGCAAAACTGAAGAAAAAGCTGGTCGGATAAAGATCGCATTTTATGGCCAGCGTCTTTCAATTCTTGAACGAGATTTGGGTGGTGTTTATCAGTGACGTTTGCTAGAAGTCTTCTCGACTGCTCATCTTTAAACCATGCAATAGACTCTGGAGGATGATGAAGCAAATCTACTACACAAGCGTGGAACTTAGCCTCATTATTAATTAAAAGATTGATTATCTGATTGACTTGGTATTCATCAAGGTCACGACCTTTGACCTCACGTCCCAACATGCCCCATTTACGCCGGAGTGTTTTAAAACTCTTCAAAACCGTGCCATGTCGTCGTTCGGGTATAGTCAGAGCGCCTGCGCAGGCATAAGAATGTTTTCTTTCTTTTGGATAGGAAAAGCTGCCTGACTCATCGATATAGATAAACATATAAAGTTAACCCAGAGCTCACACGCCGCGCAGCGATTGGCGTGGATCTACAAGTTATACGCTCAATATCTAATTCCATTTCGGTCCAGCCATTTATTCAGCTCACTTGTTTTGAATTGCAATAATATTCTTTCAACACCGCCAGTTTGAACAACAAGCCAGTATTCGTTTTCGTTCGAAGAGTCTCTACTAATTGTATAAACAGATTCATCGTCGGGAAGAGTAAGTTGAATCTCATTGATAGGATGACTATGATGAGCCGAAATTCTTTCTGATCGTTTGATTATATTTAGGAATGTGGTCAGTTCCCCGCGAGAATTGATCGTTATCACATTACCGGTATACCTTAGATCAATAGACGCTTTGTTTTTTAGCTGGTTGTAAAATGAATACAATAAAATTCTGCTTATTACGAAAGACTGGAGCAAAACAAAAACTATGCTGCCAATAACCAAACCTTTTAGAACTTTGGAAAAGCGATCACGGCTGCTCATTTTAACCGAAAATATGATCAATAAAGTCGATATAAAGCCGATGCACACTATCAACAAGATGAGATTATTAAGCCATTGTAATAGATTTGTCATCGTAGAAACCTAACGGACGTGGTCACGCGCCGCCTTCTGGTACCGCGATGTTGGCCTTTCTACTCAGCGGATTGGATGAACTCGGGCGAACAGTCGGTAGGTCGGATAGAGCGTAGCGAAACCCGACATCTTTCCATCCATTTCGTTTCTTAATGTAGATTACTGCATCGCATGAATCGGCGGTGCATTCCCCTCGGTAATCAGGCATGTCTTAAAGCGTCGGGTTTCGCAATATTGCTCTACCCGATCTACAAAACTGGTCACACAACGCGTGCAACAACCCTATCATTTTTTGCCCTCATTTCTAGACAACGATGGGCTCACATGCCGCGAAGCAATCGGCGCGGAACGACAGGCTAGTACACGGTAAAAATAGTTCTTGGTAGTGGGTTGCGCCTTTTTCGCACTTTTTCCCGGCATGATTTTAGCCGGAATAACAGTGCGAAACCATCAGCAATTAAGTTGACGGTGTACTAGATTCATTTCCTCGAAAAGTTTCTCATGAATGCACTGGTGAGAAGACCAGTAATGAAAAATAAAGAAAAGAAATAAACGCCTTTCATGTATCTTGATGAGCCAGATTTGATTGTAGTGTGATGTTCCAGCCATACTGAATTGAATAGGAATATGACAACGCCTGTAATGGAAACAAAAAGTGCAAGTAGATAATCGATTTTTTGTAATTTTTCCTTTCTCGTTACCCTATAAAGACAAAGGCTGACCGCTGCAAATGGTATCGCATAAGCAACGAAAATAACATTGTTTGCTTCTGTGATGGGCATATTTATCTCCGTTTTGCTTTAACGAGTTATTGTATCATAAACCTTCGGTATGTCCGCGGGTTTATGATATGATAAACTTTCCAATCGGTTCCTTTGATCTTCTACGATGGTTCAATCTTGCGGATTGCACCAAATTTTATCAGCCGGTTCAGGCAAATCCGTTATTAAGTAGCCCTCTGTGCCGCGCCAGTTTCGATATTTCAAATTCCAGACGAATATATTCCTGATCAAAGCAGATGTCAACGACAGCGATAGGGTATTTTGAGGGGATATTGTGGAGAAAAATACGGGTTGAAATATTATGAGTTTCAAAGAATGGTAACTACAAAGGGTACAGGAAGAAGTTCAGATGATGTTGTTGAACGCGGTCTCGATCTGCTGCGCCATTCCGGGGTTCATGATGACTTCACTGTGAACACGCCCCCGGGTCCTGCTTGCACTGCGCCTGCCTGTTCCGCTCGGCCAGCCGCATGGCCCTGCGCGAGAGCGCGTCGTTGTTCCTGCGCCGCTCCTCATCGGTCTCGAGGACAAGCGGCGGCACGGGCACGGGCTTGCCCTGCTGGTCGATGGCCACATAGGTGAGATACGCAGAGGCTGCGTGCTGCACGTCGCCGGTCCGCAGGTTCTCCGCCTCCACGCGCACGCCGATCTCCATGGACGTCCTGCCCACGGAATTCAGACTTGCCTTGAAGAAGAGAAGATCGCCGACGAAAATAGGATGGTGAAAATCGATGCGGTCGATGGACGCGGTGACGACGTTCATGCGGGAATGGCGCGCGGCGACCACGCCGGCCGCCTCGTCGATGATCTTCACGACCACACCGCCGTGGACGTTGCCTGCGGGATTCGCGTCCTGGGGGATCATCATCTGCGCTGTGATAACGCTGCTGTCCGCTACTCGTTTGCCTTCCATGCAAGCTCCTTATTGTCTGAGGCTGACCTTCTACGTCCTCTTGCGATCAATTATATCATGGACAAAAGTGCTGAACTGTTATGAAGTTCATTTACGGGCTTGGGGCAGGCTCCAATCAACAGAAGCGCTGAAGAAGCATCCACACGATAAAAAAGGTGATGATGACACCGATGAAGCCGATGATCTGCGACCAGAAGGCATCGCTGACACTAATCTGCGACTCATCGAGGATTTCTATCCCCATGCGCTGCATGGATTTTTCGAATCTGTCCGGCGCATCCTTCATCTTGTTTGATCTTTCGATGTCGTCTAGAAGTTGTACTTCGGTGGGAATATCCCCCAAGCCCTTTGCTATATAGAGCGCTTGTTCGTAAAAGCCGATGGCCTCTTCATAGTTGCCCAAATGATAATGTAACGTGCCCATACTAACGAGCCGACTGCACTCGCTCCTTTTATCTCCCAGCTCACGGGCAATGTCCAAGGCCCGTTGCAAGTGTGAAATTGCCAGCGAGTCCAACTTCCTGTGCATATAGACGGAGGCGATGCCGTTGCGCCAATGCCCTTCATGGCGTTTGTCCTTGAGTCGTTTAGCCGTGCGCAAAGCCTTTTTGTAGTAGCGAAGCGACCGCTCGCACTCCTTGTCACCCAGAAAATACAATTTCATCCCTGCTGCGGCCAAACTGCCGTATAGCACCATGGCCAATTCTTTGTCCCTGTGTTGTTTTGCCGCCCGAAGCGCCTGCTCGTAATACTCGATGGCGGTACTGCTGTCTTCGTTACCATGGTACGCCAGGCCGATGTTGTGAAGACATTCCGCAACGTTCAACCGGTCATTCTTCAGCCGGCAGGACGTAAGCACTGCCTGGTAATGCTGAATCGACCTTTGATATTCACGGACGTCAAAGTAGAGTTTGCCGAGGATATCATCCTTATTGTAGTCCGAGTTCCAACCGGCCCAACGATCGATCATGGTTTTCCAATGCTCATCCCCGGCGCAGCAAACCCTTCGATACGGAAGGAGAACGGCTTTTTTCCAAAGTTCTTCGATAAACGCGTCCGTGTCGCAATAGATCCGTTTCCCCGGATAGTGCGAGAAAGGATTTTTGTCTTTGAGGATACTGATGTCCTCCACGCGTTCCTCGGTCGTAGAGTATTGAACAAAGTAGATTCTCTTTTTGTCTCCCGTCACCGATGCGATACACTCATTGATGTCGAACAAGTCGGAACAACTATATCCCAGGACGAGCACGGCATGCTCCTCGGCCATCGTGTTTGCAAACACCCGTTTGACGAGGTTGCGCCGGTTTGCGGACAGGTCCCGTTGTGCGATTTGCTTGATCGTGATGATCATGCTCGCTTTGTCTTGATAACTTCCGTGAATCTTGACCAGCCTTTTTTGACCGTCATCGAGCCGGCAAGCTTCAAAATGATCATCCCGATAGAGTAACCGATATTCCGCCATATCGAGCCCCCCCGGAGTTGGGCCCCTGGAAGACGTGACCATGGCCGGGGGATCTACGTGTAGCGCATGCTCTATCAGATGATCGAAATTCGTAGTAACAATCGTCCGCACTTTGTCCGAATGCATTAATGCGGCGAGAAAGAGATGGCTCGTATTTGGCCGGCCCAAACCGTAAATGTCGAAAATGCCGTCTTCCACGCCTCTGCTGTGTTCTATTAGTGTTTGCATAACCATCTCAAAGGGAATATCCCAAAACTTACGATGGATGGATTCGGGAATGCTTAATTTCCCGAGAAGATGGGCCAGGAGCGGCTTAACAGGCGGGACTCCTGAATTGCGCGAGATGCCTGCCCCGCAGAAAATGGTCAGGTGTTTACGCGCGAGCACCTCAGCGAGATCGACGACTACGTCTATTACTTCTTTATTCATCGGATTGTCTCGTACAGGGCCGACCATGTCTGACGTGCGTGAATTCGGGATTCAGCGTCCGTTCGCAGTATGGCGGGATCTCTACAACCAGGAAAGGGGTCTTGACCATGCTCCCGCCGATTCGCAGTTCGCATTCTTCTGTTTTTCCGATCGGACTATCACACGGTCCAGGTGCATCTCTTTCGGCGTGAGGATACTATTTTTAAGCGAAGGGGGCAAGGGCAAATGTGAAACGGACGAATAACGACAAGAAGGTCGCCGACGAAAATGGGATGGTGGAAATCGATGCGGTCGATGGACGCGGTGACGACGTTCATTCGGGAATGGCGCGGGGCGACCACGTCGCCAGGGACGTTCCCGACGGGGTTCCCGTCCTCGGGGAGCAACGTCTGCGACGGAATGTTGCAGAAAAATGACCTTGATGCCACTGTGACGCGATATGTGATCACGGGTCGGAAAACGGACAGTATTATAATACGAATTTAGCACAATTTATTGAAAAGTTAGCCATCTGAAGGCTGTAAAGCTATTATCGCGGGGTCGTAAACACTACAGAAATCCATTTCTTTTTCCCTCACCAGCCCTGATTCATTCAGCCACGAGAGCACATTCTAGACGACCAACAGTTTGCAGTCCATTGCAATTGGGGTCTCTATTGCCGCAGATTCCTTCATAAAAATACGAATATAGGTGATTTTCGGGACCGAAATTTCTCAGCAGAATAATCTAATGTCCAAAATCCCAAGTTCTGGCCTTATATTTGCTTTTATCAACGCCATAACCAGATAGCAGAATTTATTCCGATAACCACTTCCGAAGACTGCTGTCCGCGACAATACTTTTGATTTGATTACGTATCTGTCCATCCTGTCCTCGCTGTAGTTTTTGGCGAGTAAATCCTGTCACGTACATAATACTTACTGAACAGTGCGGCAAATCTGCGTTTTTATTGCGTTCTGCATGTCTTGCTGCCTCACGGCACAGAACGGCGAGGGAGTTTTCGTAAATGAATTCCGGAGTGAGTTCAATCCCCGCAGTCTGCTGCGGGCGGACAAGAAGAGGGTTTACTTGTTCAAGAACATGAGCATCAATAAATGATCATATTGCCTGGCCGTGAGTAGGACTAAAGAAAAAGAAACAACTTCAATTCGTCAGAGTTGAAGTAATTCAACAAAAAGGAGACACACAAAATGGGAAACGAGAAAAGATCTTCCAAAAAAATGGGCCGCCGTCAATTCCTGAAAACGACCGCGGTCGGCTGCGCCGCTCTCGGCCTGAGCTCCCTTGGATTTCCTTCAATAGCCGTTTCAAAAACCACCATGAAGATCGCCTATATCCCGATTCTCGATCATTTTGCCATGCTGATGTCCCATGCACGGGACAATGGCTCATTCAAGAACATCGATATCGAGCCGATGCAGTTCAAATCGTGGGACGCACTTGCCGGCGCGCTCAAGGCGAACGTGGTCGGCGGGGCCATGATCCTGTCGAACTTTGCAATGGATCTGTTCAACAACGGCATGGATATCAGGACGGTCGCAATAGGCCACCGGCACGGATCCGGCCTGACCATCAGAGCGGACTCTTCGATAAAATCGGCGGCAGACCTCAAGGGAAAGACCGTGGCGGTTCCCTACCGGGTATCCACCCATGCGGTCATTCTCGATAAATATCTCAAAACCGCGGGGCTGTCCCTGAAAGACGTGAACATCATGCCGGTCCCGCCCCCGAATATGCCCGATTCGCTCAAGAGCGGCAGCATCGACGCTTATCTCGGTCCTGAGCCTGCAGGTGAGAGGGCGGTACAGGCGGGAACCGGACGGATACTGAAGCTTTCCAAAGACATACTCCCCAACCACATTTGCTGCGTCGCGGTCGTACATAAACAGCAATTATCGTCCAACCCGGAAGGGATCCGGGAATGGGTGCATAGCATCCAGAGGAGCGGCAAGTTCATCGATGAGGACAAGGATAAAGGTTCGAAGGAAGTCGCAACCCTTGCGCGGAAGTACGTGCAGATAGACGAACGCGTAATCGTGAATGTAATGCAGCACCCCTCGAACCGCATTATATACAGCGACCTCGCGCCCAAACTTGCGGATTACCAGACGATCCACGACATGTCGGTGTCCGCCGGTTTGATCCAGAAAACAGACCTGAAGACTTTCGTGGATGCGAGCTTCAGCAAGAGCTGAGGCGCCTGCTCAAACGCCGCAGATTCGGGCAGCAAACCTGACCTGACTCACGGGCTTTACACTGCGCAATCTGAAGACGAATGTTTCCCGGGCCAGAGGTCTTCGCTTCGGGGCTGTGGAGCAATCAAGAGCTGTCATGAAAGGATTCTCCATTATGAAAATAAAATCCAAATTGCTGTTGAATGCCGTGATATCGATAGCCTGCCTGCTTTTCGCGGGCGGGATAGGCTTTTTTTTCACGAACAGCGTTGCAAACATCTCGCTGTCGATCGTGAAAGCCGAAGCCATTCCCCTGGTCAAGGTCGATGAGATCGAGAAGACCCTTTCGGAAGTTCTGCGGTATCTGATCATACATTCCGCCATGACCGACCCCGATGGGCTCAAGAAGGTGGAACAGAGCATCAACGATATGACGGATAAGCTCGGCAAGGAAATAGCGGATTATGAAGAAATGACCCGCAAGAGCGGGGCCTCGGCGGTTGCGGGGCACATGGCGACGTTCAAGAACGAGTGGGCCTCCTTCGGCATGCTCAAGACGGAAGTCCTGAGGTTGAGCAGCGCCTTTGCAAAAGAAGAGTCCCTTAAGATCCTGACGACGCAGGGGAGGGACTCCTATGACAGGATGCTGGGAGCTCTTCATGAAATCGGGTTGTTCCATCAGGCGAGCATGAACCAGGCCGTCGAGCGGTCGACCGCTGCAAAGAGAAATGCCGTAGTCTGGATCCTCCTTTTGACGCTGCTGCTGGGGGCCTCCGTCATCGTCGGGGGGATCATGATCAGCCGCTCGATAATCGTGCCGATCGGAGGGGAGCCCGCGCATATAGCGGCGATCGCCTGGAAGATCTCCGACGGAGACCTGACCGTAGAGTTCGAGGCGAATGGGAAAAATGAAACGGGCATCTACTCCGCCATGAAAACAATGGCCGAGAAGCTTCGCCAGGTCGTCGTCGACGTCAAGAACGCGGCGGACAACGTGGCTTCGGGAAGCAAGCAGCTCAGCGGAGGCACGGAGCAGATGTCCCAGGGCACTACCGAGCAGGCGGCGTCGGCCGAGGAAGCATCGTCCTCCATAGAGGAGATGAACGCCACTATCAGGCAGAATGCGGACAACGCCTCACAGACCGAGAAGATCGCCCTGAAATCGGCGGCTGACGCGCAGGAGAGCGGAAAGGCGGTAACCGAGGCGGTAGACGCCATGAAGGACATCGCCACTCGGATCTCGATCATCGGGGAGATCGCCCGGCAGACAAACCTGCTTGCGCTGAACGCCGCCATCGAAGCGGCCCGGGCGGGCGAGCACGGCAAGGGCTTCGCGGTGGTCGCTTCAGAAGTCCGGAAGCTCGCGGAACGGAGCCAGACAGCAGCCTCCGAAATAAGCAAGCTCTCGGCGTCAAGCCTGGACGTCGCCGAGCGTGCCGGCCAGCTGCTCTCAAAGCTCGTGCCGGACATCCAGAAGACCGCCGAGCTGGTGCAGGAGATCAGCGCCGCGAGCAAGGAGCAGGCCTCCGGGGCCGGCCAGATAAACGCTTCCATACAGCAACTCAATCACGTGATCCAGCAGAACGCGGGGGCCGCCGAGGAGATGTCGTCCACTGCCGAGGAACTGGCTTCGCAGGCCGGGCAGCTTCAGAGCACGGTAGCATTCTTCAAGGTAAGCGACGGGGCAGCTCAGGCTCCGCAGAAAAGCAATATCGTGCCTTTCTCCAAACCGAAGCTTGCGGCGCCGGTTATTCGTTCGGCCGCGGCCGTCAATGGGGGGCATGACGGCAAAGGCAAGGCTGAACGCTACGATCGCGAATTTACGAAATATTAAAAAAGCCGGCGGAAAACAGCATCAGTCGGCTGTTATTTTCCGATGGGCATTCCAGACAGAGAGGAGGTGGTGATCACAGCGCTCTGTAAATGACACGTTATTATAAATGATGCTCATTACAATACTAAGGAGGGGTTATGAACAAGACGTTACTGAAAGTATCGGCAGTTATCGTTGCAGGACTTTGCTGGATTTCGCCGGCACAAGCTACTGACCGGACCAGCGTAGTAGATTCGCTTGCACTCGACAGTTACGAGCAGCGCAAGCCGACATTGGATCTGGCCAATAAGGCGGCTATCAAAAAAGGCCTGACCCTGGAAGCCCTGGGCAGTGCCTGCAAGCTCCTGCCTGTCCGGATCGGAGCGATCCTCACCGGCCAGGCTCCTTTAGAGAAAAGTACTCAGGAATGCCTCGAAAAGGAACTTGACTTGAAAGCCGGCTCGCTGGCCCCCCTGGCCCCTCCCCCGGTACGCTGGCAAACCGGCGCTATTTATCGCATGCACGAGGCGGTAGAGGTGTATGGGCCGGCAATCCAGCGCTGGATGAATGAGCGGTTTGGCGACATGATCATGTCGGCTATCGACTTCGACATAATCGTCCAGGAGACCAAGGGCTCGCATGGCGAGCGCCGCATTCGCATCATTTTCGACGGCAAGGCGCTGCCCTACTCGACCGACGAGGGATGGAAGCCGGCGGCCCCGTAATTATTCAAGTACAGGATAAACTCCCCCGGCATTAAAAATTCGGCAGGAGGATTCTCTCCTGCCGAAATCTTGTGTCGCTCTCTGGCTTGGCGCTGCCTTCCTTATTGCCACGCCTCGGAGTTTCCGGACCAGCCGGCCGGAAAATGAGTGAATCAATATATATATGTCATTTTGAGAATAAACCGAATCGTGCATGGAAATAAGGGCCCTTACTTAAGCTTGTACTCAGAGGAGGAACTATGTCCACGATGGAAACGATAAAACAACTGGGAGAAACAATCACCAAGTCACGTTTCGCCGCCAGCACGCAGGAGATAGAATTCTCGATCGTCGCTCCCGCTGCAAAAAAGGTTTGCCTGGCAGGTCAATTCAACGATTGGGATCCCAAGTCCATGTCCATGAAAAAAGGCAAGGACGGAGCATGGAAAATCAAAATGAAGCTGCCTCAGGGAAGATATGAATATAAGTATCTGGTAGACGGTTCATGGGTCCAGGACCTTTCGAACGCTGAAACAACCCCTAACCCATTCGGCACAAAAAACTGTGTAATCAACGTACGGTAATTTCTCCTGCCAATCTCCTTTTTTCACTTTTGATGATCAAAGGATTGTGAAGGGAGCCTATCATGAAGTGCCATCAACTATCGGGATCCCGTATCCTATCCTGTACGGCGAATAGATTCGTCTATATCCCGACACTATGTGAACTGGAAAAATACTGCATGCCCTCTCAACATGACAGGTGCCCTTACATGCAGCAACGGTTGCAAGAGAAACGCATGGAGAGAAAAACGGCCCCTATTGCTCCTCTTGAAGGGTGTTGTTGAAATTTTTTACCGTCTGTGCCCGCTTTTGAAACGGATGCCCAGTTTCATTTTCGCCCGCTCAGGAGCCTGATGCCGGTCCGGTCAAAAGGCGGCTGAGTGGAGTCCCCTCCGGCATCCCGACTTGTCGGGACTAAGATTGACGCGACCTCCCGGAACTGCGAACTCGCGCACGCGTGACACGTTCGTATCACGCGCGAGTGAGCGCTTTCCACCCCCGGCAGAGCCGGGGGATGCCAAGGCGCGGGATTGCCCTGCCCCATTGATTAATGGGATTTTCCCGCGGCCAGGATTTCACGCAGAACAACATTCGCAGTAAGCGTCTTTGATCCGCGCTTCAGCGCAAGTTGGAGCTTGGTCCCGGCGGGACGGCTCCAGAACCGGCTGAGCGGCAGTACCGCCGGGTCCGTACGCCACTTCGTTACATCCAGATCATCGATACGCGTGAGGACATCGCCGTTGCGGATACCGGCCTTCCACGCAGGGCTTCCTTCAACAGCGCTCGCGATCAGGTCCTCGCTTTGCATATCTCGCGGAGTAAACACGGCGCCGAGGCGGTTGTGTTCATAGGGAGCCGGCGCCGTGTTTTTCGCGCCAACATACGCAATCCCGTTCGCAGCGTCAATTATCATATCCAAACGCTTGAGCGCGGCAAGTCCGAGCACGAAATCGCCGCCCAATGAACCGGATGAGGCGTCTGGATGAGCCTCCTGGAGCGGCACTTCGGTCATCAACAGCGGGCCTATGGCAAATTTATCCGCCCACGCCTCTTCCGCAACAATCAGGCCCGTCGCAGGACTGTACGAGGCATCAAGCGTGACAGGAGCTTTCCTGTGGGCTGATCTCCAGTCCTGCCACAGCCGAGGCGAAAGTTCGACCCCGCGCTCGGAACCCGTATCCAGCAGCACCACGGAAGGACCGCCTGCGGCATGAGGCACTTCGAGCTGCAGGACGGGGGACCCGCTGCGGAGCTTGAATTTTACCCAGTCACGCGCCTCGCGGGGAACGCCTGCAAGGGAGGTCACGCTTCCCCGGGACGCGTCGATCATCAGGATGTTTCCCGAGAGCGAATACCATCCCACCAACCCATCGGCGTCCGTTCGCAGCATGGGCGGGATCTCTACAACCAGGAAAGGAGTTTTGACCATGCTCCCGTTGACCCGCAGTTCGCATTCTTCCGTTTTTCCGATCAAGACTATTCCGCGGTCCAGTTGCGTCTCTTTCGGCGCTTCAACGACCGAAACACCCAGCCGCGCGGCCCCTTTGGGGAAGAGCACCAGGTCGCTCGTGCCGGTGTCGAAGAAGAGGCGCGCGGGCTTGTTGTTGATGGAGGCTTCGACCCAGAGCCGCTCCTCTGCCTGTGCAACGGCGGCAAAGACCATGAATACCACGATGAGCAAGGAACAGGCCCGTATCGTGGTCTGCGGAAAAGATGATCTTTTGAACAAAGACAGATGCATAGTTCCTCCGGAGTTTACGGCTCTATTGCCTTTTTGGTTTGGAAACTCTTTTTCAAAGGCTGTTTGAAATTTCCCAATTCCGCATTCCGCATGGAGACCTGTCCCGATCGTATCGGGAATTCCGCATTTCCCCTTAGGTGTGTCCGGTTGCGCGGAGCGGGTCAGGCTTTTTCCTTGAACAACCTGTTAATCTGATCGATTGCACGACGATATTTTGCCGCTCTCTCATTGTCCTTTGCCGTGAGCATCGGGATCCTTGAGAGATCGCTGTTCTCTGCAAGATCAGCAAGCTTTACGGTACGGCCGATCGGATCAGCAACAGCCCGCAGAACAAATGTCTCGTAGGTTTCTCCCGGACGCCTGGTAAGGGACTCTATCGCACTTAACACTCCTTCAGGGAAACCTTCCGCTCTCAGCATCCCGATCGTGACATTTGTATCTTCAACAACGTCATGCAGAACAGCCGCCATGCGCTCTTCCACTGTGTTTACGCGGAACATCACTCGCAGCGGATGAAGGATGTAAGGAGCGCCGGCCTTGTCTACCTGCCCCTCATGCGCCTTTGCAGCGATCGCGATTGCGCGTTCAAGAGATGCCATGAAATCTCCCGGGAATCTCACAAGGGGATCACGAGGACCCCCTCGTTAATGCCGAACAATCCGTTATTGAACAGCCCCCCGGACAATGCCGGATTCCGCTGGCGTCCGGTTCAGCAATAATTTACGCCGCGCCAGCTTCAAAACGAATATATGCCTGATTCAAAACGATGTCAACGACAGCGAATGGGTATTTTAACAGGCCGTTGAAAAACGTCTTGAAGACCTTAGCCGTCATTCCTGCGCAGGCAGGAATCTAGTGTTTATAATATGATTCTGGATGCCAGCCTTCGCTGGCATGACGAAATTTGTCGCGCTTGAGCTTTTTCAACAACCTGTTAAGGGTATTTAGCGAATACCGGATGGAACGTGGCGTATTTCGAAGAGCTGCACCTTAACGAGCTTCAGGACGGATCTGTGCCCCATTCCTTTCGGCCACCACATTGCAGTCGACGGGCGCCCGATCTCGTCATTTTCCGCGCCTGTTTGATTTGTGATCGTATACAAAGAGGGTGCCGAGAACTATGTCCCACAGCGGCGTGGTAACGCCGAAGTTGGCGTCGGGGTGGTAGTGATGGATGTGATGCTTGGCCGCCCAGTTTCGCGCAAGAGCATACTGAAAACGGTGATGGTGGATGGTGAAATGACTCAGCCCGTAGGTAACGTAACCTAACGAAATGGTTCCGATCAGCAAAAAAGTAAGGTTCGCGGGCATAAACAAAACAAGTACGCCGGCCGTTGTCAGCAGTACCAGAGCAGGCAAAAAGAACGGTAAAGAATCGTAGCCCAGAGGATTCTCGTGATGCGCGCGGTGACCCTGCGCCAGGATCTGCACGGATCCGTGAAACAACCAGCGGTGAAAAGAGTATTCGATAAGACTGAAGAGAAACAGGCCCAGCAGGATGGTCAAAAAAACCGCGACGTGATTGAGTTCATTGCCCCGAAGACCCGCCCCGATCAGCCCCGCACCGACCGGGATATCGACAACGAATTCAGCCCAGTAATTCAACGGGGTCCTGGCCATCTTCGATATTGAATTCAACAACGTATCAAACAGGCGTATCGTATATGTTTGTATAGGCATGCTTCCTCGGTTGGTCGTATTTTTTGGAGAAAATTCATGGCCGGCTCTCGTCAGCCAAGAGAGCAAATTGACGTGAACGGGCTCTGCTTAGATTATACACTTTTCAAGAGGGAATCGTAGCTGCATAGTTCAGGGAGCAGCGTATTTTTACGGCTGGAGTTTCGGGCTGTTCGTAAACAAGGCGTCCGCTCCTGCATTGAAAGGTGGGCGTACCAGGACGAATGCACCTTGATGATCTCGTAAAAAGTCTTTAGCCACTGAAGTCACAAAATTTGAAAATATATCATCGATGTCAAAGACTCTTTTTGTGCTTTTTGCGGCTAATCTTGATTCACATTCAGCACCGTTGGTTCTCCGAAGAGGGATCTTCCCCGTCCTGAAGCCTTAACGCAGTCTGGTGAACATTCAGAAACCATTGATCGAGCACTACATGCCGTGAAAACCATCGGCTTTCCATGAGCCGGCGGCCCACGAAACGTCGAAGAGACTGCGGCAACATGGTGGAAGCCGGTCTGTCTTTCCTGAAGCGACTTGCCAGCAGGGACGGATAGTGCGAAAGCCTGCTCTGTCGATAATCGCCTGCCGCGGAAAGGATGACCGCTGACGCCATCATGGCGGACTCTACTGCCGGCCGGATCCCCTCCCCGCTCTTTGGATAGGCCAGTCCGGCTGCATCTCCGATGAGCATCACACCGTCCCCGACCAGGGACCGGGATGCGCCCTGGTACAGCATGTAGGCGTGGCCCTTGAAATCAGCGGGGACATTCGCCGTGATCCTTTTCCGTGCTTTCAGATAACCGACGAATGACCTCACCTGGTCCGCGACGTTATGGTTGTCCTCCCGGCCGAGCCCGATATTGAGGAAGTCCCCTTTTCGCACGCACCATCCATATCCCTTCAGGTCTTCGCAAAAATAGAGCTCCGGAGTATCTCCCGCCACCGCGCACCCGCGCTTTTGCGATTCATTCAGTTCGAATTCCACTTCCTGGGCGATCACCGCTGGTTCGCTTCGCGCCCGATTTCCCCTGAGGAACCTTGAAACAGGGCAGAAATGGCCGCCCGCGCCGATCACCAAAGGGGTCTTTATCTCGTCATTGATGATCCAGGCGCCGTTTTTGCGCTCCATGGTCTTGAGGGGCTCGCCGAGGCGCAGTCGCGCGCCGCTGCGCTGCAGGAGGTAGTGATCGAACTCGGAACGGCGGATGCCGTAGCTGACCGTGCCGCCGTACCGGGTGACGACCTCGGCCCCTCCGATCATGCCGGTCCTGAATCCGCTGATATGCTGCAGCACCCGTCCGCGGGAATAGTCCGACCTGTCCAGCTGCAGGAGCTCCGCGGCTGCAGGCGTGATCCAGCCTGCGCAGACTTTGTCCCGCGGAAAGGGGCTTTTATCGAGGATCAATACGTCCAGGCCGCGTTTTCGCAGCTGCCGGGCAAGCGTGGAGCCCGCGGGCCCGCCGCCGACGATGAGGACGTCGCAGGATTCCATAGTTCCTCCTGACTATACAGTGTCTGGACAAACGGACAACATCTTCTTGCTGATAAACCACCGATAGCAGTCTTTTCGCCGGTGGAAACCTGAAAAAAATTGATCTCGCGCAAAGCCGCAAAGGCGCAAAGAAAGCATAAACCTCAACGCGGACAAGTAATGGTAAATCAGAACAATAGCGGAAACTCGAATGGCTTTATCCAGTCCATGTTGTTGTCCTACTTTGCGCTTTTGCGGCTTTGCGCGAGACAGACGTCAGCAGTGGCCTTTATAACTTATTTCCGGATAAACGTTCCACCTTCACTTGCCGATTTCGGAATAAAGATGGGCCCGCGTCCAGGGCACGTCGTTCATCTGCGGACGGGCAAAGACCACCTGGAAGAGCTGAAGGGTCCCGGCTGCAAAGCCGGCAATGGAGCCGGAGAGATAGAGCCGCCACATCCGTATGAACTTCTCGTCGAACATCGTCCCTATCCGGTCCTTCGATTGTTCGAACCGCTCCAGCCAGTGCTCCAGCGTTCTCGCATAATGGAGCCGCAGGTTCTCGACATCGAGGATGGAGAACCCCGACGGCTCGAATACTTCCATCATCTCCCGCAGGGTGGGCGGATAGGAGCCGGGAAAGATGCGCTGTTCTATCCAGGCGTTGATGGGTTCGGCCCTGTTGCGTCCGATGGAATGGATAAGCCCCCTGCCCTCTTCCTTGAGCGAGCGTCCTATGACCTGGCCGAGCTCCTGGTAATACCGGGCGCCCACGTGTTCCAGCATCCCGATGGAGACGAAGGCGTCGAAGGTCCCCGACATATTCCGGTAATCGTCCTCGATGTATTCCACCGCGTGGTCCAGGCCTTCAGCCTTTGCCCGTTCACGGGCGCTCTTGATCTGCTCATGGGAAATATTGTAGGCCTTGACCTTGACGCCGTAATGCTTTGCCATGTGCAAGGCCAGGGTCCCCCAGCCGCACCCCGCTTCCGCCACCGTCTCCCCGGGCTTGAGCATCAGCTTTCTGCACACATGTTCCATCTTGGCGATCTGGGCCTCTTCCAGGGTGGTCGAGGGCTCCGGAAAATACGCGCAGGTATACTGCATCCTGTCGTCGAGCCAGAGCCGGTAGAAATCGTTGCCGATATCGTAGTGATCGTGGATGTTCTTCCTCGATCCGCTCAGCGTGTTCAAACGGGGCCGGTTGATGATCTTTTTTCTCGATGCGTCGAGCAGGCCTCCCGGGGGCGTCTTCGACATGCTTCTGTACGTGCACTTCAGGACCTCGATCAGGTCCCCCTCCACCTCGATCTTCCCTTCGCTGTATGCGTCGCCGAAGTAAAGCTCCGGATGGACGACGAACCGCAGCAGCGTCTTTTGATCGCGGATAACAATCGTGCCGATTGACTTCTCCCTTGGTGAGTAGGCCGCGCCGTTGTTTCCTATGACCATGGTAATGGGAGGATTGCCCAACCGGGCCATGGACTTGCAGATCAGCCGCTTCTCGAATTCGAACAGACTTTCAAATCCGAACATGCTGCTCACGTCTTTTGTTTTAACCAGATCGTTCATGTTGTCCTCCCCGGGTGAAAGGTCAAAAAAGTTTCGAGTGCGCGTTGACCACATAGAGGTGAGTTTCATCTCATATATACAAATATAGTCGGTCTTTGAGCTGTGTCAACCGACAGGCGCATAAATTTTGAGTCCGCAAATGGACCCGGACATATCTTTCGGACGGCCGACGCAAGTGGAGCCCCCTCCGGCATCCCGACCTGTCGGGACTAAAATTGACGCGACCTCCCGCCTGCACCCGGCGTTTACGAGTGCGGATGCACGGAGTGCCAGGTGGAACTGCGAACTCGCGCATGCGTGACACGTTCGTGTCACGCGCGAGTGAGCGCTTTCCACCCCCGGCCGGGGGATGCCAAGGCGCGGGATTGCGGGCCAGCCCGATAGCGATTACTACGTCAAGGTGTTCAGCAAGATGTCTCTCGGATTACAGTAACGAACAGATAGATCATAATAGAGAGAGAGCAGGATCAGCTATCGGTCCTGCTCTCTCTCTTACTTACTGGATCACTTCTTTTTTGTCTTGGCTTCACAGCTCATGCCCTGCCGCATTTGCCATAGTCCCTGCTCACTGTCGACCCTTCTCTTTTGGCAAACACCACACATCTTTGATTTTGCAGAGTTTTGCAAGCATGTCTGCGTACTCTTTGTTAATTGCTGCTTTTTCCGTTTGGCCGAGAAGCTGGATCATGTATCCATGGTGACCGGGCATTATAACAAAAGGATTCATGCTTCCGGGTTTTCCGCCGCCTATATCTTCATTGGTTATATTGGGGGCGTAGTACATGACATGCGGAATGTTTGCGGTCATGACACTGTCGCTTTCTTCCGGGTTCCAGTACGTTCTGAGCACAGGAGACAGCATATACGAGATACCGGCTCGTTCCGGCGCTTTGTAGTATCCTGTTTTGAAACGCTCCTGGATGATTTTCTTCAGTTCGCCGGGGGGAGTCCCCTCGGCCTGCATTTCCGCCGCGTCAAAGAAAACGCGCATCTGTTCCTTGGCGCCTGCTGCGTCAAAGGAAACCGGGTACAGGATGTCATCTCTATATTCCGTCAAAGGCCAGGATCCCCTGAACGTGTCATCGCCGGTCCGGGCGACAAGGGCGTGGAATCCATTCGTCCCCTTGCGCGCTACTTCAAAACCCTTGTCGGGGTTTAGAACATACACGGTTGCATTGTCCCTGAGGTGCGCCGGCAGCGCGCTCAAGGCCAGCTGAATTTCCAGGTCCCGCGGCAACGGTTCGATTTTATTCGTCACCGCGCCGGCGATAACCGTAAACATCAGACCCACAATTACAGCTACAATGATGGTTTGAATGTTTTTCATAGCAGCCTCCTTATCCCTTCTTTGGTGCAAGACCGCAGAAGAAACAGCAAATCTTAATTCCAGTTATCGATTTTCAGATCACCCGGTGAGGGCTTCCCTTTTCCTGTTTCTACATACTCACGAAGGCTTAAAAGGAATGTTGCCCACTTCATACTGCAGTGATAGGTGAACTCAACTGCCTCACGCCAGTTTCTGTGGCCGAAGAGGACAATAGTTTGGCCGTCCTTCTGTGACAGTCTGGAAGGTGATGTCGGTTCCAATCCATTCAGCAGGCCCGTCTATGCAGCGCCATCGAACCTCTTTGTGAGTGTTGAGCTCCTGCACTTCCATAACCATTTTGCCTATGAGTTCGCCTGTCTTCGTCAATCGAAAGCGGAATTCGATCTTTCCTCCGATCCTGTCCATCACCTTGAACTTCCTCGGTCCACCAGTGGGCCAGACCTTCCAGGGATGTTAAGGCTTTATAGACTTGAGCTGCAGGGGACTTGATCCCGATACGATGAATAATGTCTACCATGGTAACCTCCTTGCGTCACTGCGGGGAGTAGGGCGATGAAGCGGCGTCCGCAATGACGGCGTAACCGGACTTTTTGTTTGTATCAGCTATAAAATAGCCTAGCACTTTTACTTGCAAATTGCAAGTGACTCTGTTATACTATAATCAGCCTATGAAAAAGGAAAAGAAAAAGCTTCGATCACACTGCCCTGTCAACTTTGGTCTTGAGGCTTTTGGCGACCGTTGGGCGCTGCTGATCCTTCGAGACATTGTTTTTCGAGGGAAACGGACTTTTGGAGAGTTCCTCAAATCAGAAGAGGGATTTGCGACCAACATTCTGACTTCACGTTTGGAGCACCTTGTTGAGGAAGGTATTCTTCAGCGTGAGACGCATGAAGATGGAAGGAAAGACACCTATTCCCTGACTGAAAAGGGTCTAGACCTTATTCCTTTGATCTTTGAAATGGTATTATGGAGCTCTAAGTACGACGACCGATCAGAGGCCAAACGTATCATTCGTCTGGTCGAACTCATCAGAAAAGATAATCGCAAAATCAGTCAGAAAGTGCGGGAGCAGGTAAAGCGGGGCGAAGCGATTGTCCCTGAATATTTGTCGTGACTGTATGGAATGTTCCTTATATAGAGCGTAAGGATGCAACGAGCTTGAGGGGTTGTTGTTATGCTGCTCAACTCTCGCAGAGCGGTCCGACAAGTTCCCTGGAGAAGGTTTCAAAATTGGTGGAATAATCAATGGGGCATTCCACCAGGGCCACACGCTTCAGGGAGAAAGCCTGTTTGAGCACTGCCGCGAGATCGTCCCCCTTCCCGACCCGCAGCCCTGCTGCTCCGAAGCTCTCGGCGTACTTCACGAAATCCGGATTCCTGTAATCGAGCCCGAAGCTCGGGAAGCCCTTTGCCTGCTGTTCCCATTTGATGAACCCGAAAGCGTTGTCGTTCAGCACCAGCACCACGAGGGGGACGTTGTACCGCATCGCCGTCTCGAGCTCGCGGGAATTCATCATGAAGCCGCCGTCGCCGACCACGGCCAGCACCTTCCGGTCGGGCCTGAGCATCTTGGCCATGAGGCCTGCCGGAAACCCCGCGCCCATGGTGGCCAGCGCGTTGTCCAGCAGGAACGTGTTGGGGCGATAGGTGCGGTAGAGACGGGAGAACCACAGCTTGTAGATGCCGTTGTCGAGTGTGAGAATGTCCTCGTGCGCCAGGACTTCGCGCACGGACGAAACGACCGCTTGGGGCGTGGGCGGATACTGTTTCGGGAAATCAAGCGAGAGTTTGCGGTCCAGAAACTCCCGAACCGCCTTGAACGTGGGGTCGCCTTTTCTGTCCTTGACGAGTTCGCCGAGCTGACGGAGCGTGCAGGCGATGTCGCCGATCACCTCGATGTCCGGGTTATAGTATTTGTCCGCTTCTGCTTCGGAAAAATCGATATTGATGATCTTCTTGTCGAGGTTCCGGTTCCAGACATAGGGCGGGTATTCGACGATGTTGTAGCCGATCGTGATGATCATGTCGGCCTTGTCGATGCCGCAGTTGACGTAGTCCTTCTTGTGGATGCCTGTAGCAAAGAGGCTGTATGCGGAAGCGTCGGACAATACGCCCTTTCCCATCTGGGTATGCACGGCGTACAGGCCGGTCTTATCGATAAACTGCATGAGCTCCCGCGTGATCAGGTTCCGGTTTGCGCCCGACGACAGGATGATCAGGGGCTGCCGCGCCTTGTTGATCAGGTCCGCGGCCCGCATGAGCGCCTTGCCGTCAGGGACCGGCCGCCGCACCAGACCGCGTCTCTGCACGACAGCGTCGGTTTCGCTGGCTGCCACATCCTCGGGCAGCTCGACATGCACGGCGCCGGGCCGCTCGGCCTGGGCGAGCTTGAAGGCGTTCCGCAGGACCGTCGGGATCATGCCGGGATCGATGATCGAAACCGCATCCTTGGTCAGGGGCCGCATCATGCTCACGACATCGATGAGCTGGAACCTTGCCTGGCGGTTCTCGCGCACCGCTTTCTGGCCGGAGATGGACACGAACGGCGCGCCGATAAGCTGCGCGTGGGCAACGCCCGTCACGAGGTTCGTCGCCCCCGGGCCGAGAGTGGAAAAGCACACCCCCGCCTTGCCGGTCAGGCGGCCGTAGGTGGCGGCCATGAACGCTGCTGTCTGTTCGTGGCGCGTGACGACGAGCTTGATCTTCGATGTGCGCAGCGATTCGAGAAAGTCGAGGTTCTCCTCGCCCGGCAGGCCGAAGATATATTCCACCCCTTCTTCCTCAAGCTGTCGCACAAACAGGTCGGATGCTTTCATGGACGATAGCCTTTCCGGGAAAACCATTAACGGCAAATGTCAGAGACACAAGCATCAAATATCAAATCAAGCAACCGAACCGCTAATGACGCAAGGTTCCACGATTGAACATTAAGACTCGGAACTATTTGCTACTTGATGCTTGGAGTATGCCTTCAAATCTTGCGTACCTTCTGAAGGCTTCGCAGTTCCGCATTACTGTCTTTCCTGTCCTCATGCACAATGTCAAAGCGGACCCGATGCCTGCCCTATCATATCAGAATCCGCCTTCTGTATGTAACCGGCATTCTATCCGTGTTCATCTGTGTTCCGATCCGTGGTTGCGAATGATTTTGATTGTTACTCTCTCACCACAATGGTCTTAACGTTCACGAACTCCCTGAGGCCGAAGTGGGACAGCTCCCTGCCGATGCCGGACTTCTTGATGCCGCCGAAGGGCAGCCGCGGATCGGACTTCACCATGTCGTTGATCGCGACGGTCCCGCTCTCGATCCGGCCGGCAACGCGCTCGGCGCGGTCGATATTCCTGCTCCAGACCGACGCCCCGAGTCCGAACTCGGTGTTGTTCGCGACCCTGATCGCCTCATTCTCGCTCTTCACCGTGATGATCGGCGCAATGGGGCCGAAGACCTCCTCGGTCATGATCTTCATGTTCTCCTTGGGATTCACCACCGCGCAGGGCGCGAAGAAGAGCCCCTTGGTGAAGGTCTTGTCCACGGACAGCACCTTGGCGCCCTTGGCCTGGGCGTCGCGGAGCTGGTCTTTGAGCGACTGCAGGATCTCGCCTTTCGAGACCGGGCCCACGTCGGTGCTCTCGTTCATCGGATCGCCTATCTTGAGCTCCTTGAGCCGAGCCATGAAGTGCTTCGTGAACTCCTCGACCGCGCCCTCCATGACGATGAACCGCTTTGCCGCGATGCAGCTCTGCCCCGCGTTGAGCATGCGCGCATTCGCAGCCGTCCGGGCCGCCTTGGGCACGTCCGCGTCGTCAAGCACGACGTAGGGGTCCGAGCCGCCCAGTTCGAGCACGACCCTCTTGATTTTCCTTCCCGCATGAGCGCCGACCTCTTCACCGGCCTGGTTGCTGCCGGTGAGCGAGACCGCGTCCACCCGATCCTCATCGATAAGCCGGAGCGCCTCTTTCGAGTCGATGAGCAGGGTCCTGAACACGTTGTCCGGGAACCCCGCCTTGCGGAACGACTCTTCTATGGCCAGGGCCGTCATCGGCACGTTGGAAGCGTGCTTCAGGAGAACCACATTTCCCGCGGCCACGGACGGCACGCCGAAACGGAAGGCCTGCCAGAAGGGGAAGTTCCAGGGCATGATGGCGAGAACGATGCCGAGCGGCTGGAACATGACATAGCTCTTTTTCGCCTCGGTCTTGATGTCCTCGGGCTTCAGGAAGGAGGCTGCGTTCTCGGCGTAATAGTCCGACAGCCAGGCGCATTTCTCGACCTCCGCAAGCGACTCCTTGATGGGTTTCCCCATCTCCTTCGTGATGAGCTCTGCATAATTGCGCTTTTCCGTCCGCAGCACATTCGCCAGGTTCTTCAGGAGCGCCGTCCGGTTCGTCACCGGCACGTCGCGCCACGACTCGAATGCCGTGCGCGATGCGGCCACCTGCCAGTCGACCTCCTGGCTCCGCATCGGCGCGTATTCTTTCATAACCTCTTCGGTATAGGGATTGATGGACCGGATCATCGCCGGTTTTAGTGTTTTTTTCACTGTGCTGGATTTCATGGTCTTCACCCCCTGCTTCTTCGCAGAGGACGCCCGTTTGCTCGTTGCGCGGACTGATGTTTTCTTCGTGACTTTCCTCTCTGCCTTCTTCGTCTTCCTGAGCGCCATGCGTCCTCCTCTTTCAATTAAGAATTGCGGAATTGCGGAATAAAAATTCAATATTCTGCACGTCTTACCAGACCTGTTGTCATTACTGCTAAGCCGGGATCAAGTCCCTTCTAAATAAAATAAATCCGAAATTCGCAATTCGCAATTTTGTTATTTCCTCTTCTCCACCGGCTCGTAGGTGCAGCCGGTCTTGCCGCAATAGTTTCCTGCATAGTCCGACGACGGCCGGTAGAGCGCGGGCTTTCCCTGGGCGTCGCCGAACTTCTCTTCGATGATATGGGCGGTCCAGCCCGTGATCCGGGCGATCGCGAACACCGGGGTCATCAGGTCGTGGGGAATGCCCATCAGGTGATAGACCGCGGCGCTGTAGAAATCGACGTTGGGCTTAATCGTGGTCTTGCCCCTTTTCGCGAACTCGGCCACGGCCGTCTCCTCGATCTGCGTCGAGAGGCGGTGCCACTGTTCCTGACCCAGTTTCTCGCCCAGCCGCTTCCCCATGTCCTTCAGATATTTTGCGCGGGGATCGGTCGTCTTGTACACTGCATGCCCCATGCCCATGATCTTGTTGCCGCTGTCGAGCTGACTGCGGACCCATGCCGCCACGTCCTTCTCGTCCTCGAGCGCGATCAGCATCTTCATTACCTGCGCATTGGCCCCGCCGTGCAGGCTGCCCGACAGCGCGCCCACGCCTGCGGCGACGCCGGCATACATGTGCGCACGCGTCGATACCACTTCGCGGCAGGCGAAGGTCGACGCATTGAACGAATGGTCGGCGTGGAGCACGAGCGCCGTATCGAGATAACGCGCCATCTCGTCATCGGGCGCCGTTCCCTTGAGAAGCCATAGAAAATTGCCTGCATGGGACAGCGTTTCATCGGCCGGCAGCGGATCATGGCCCCTTCTGATCCGGTCCCATCCCGCCACGATCATGGGGATGCGCGCGATGAGCCGCACCGCCTTGGCGATGTTCGCCTTGCGCGATTCGTCGGCAAGCTCCGGGTCTGCCATGGCAAGGAGCGGGACGGCCGCCTGGAGCACGTCCATCGGCGAAGCGGCCTTCGGCAGCTTTTTTATGTTCTCGTAGACGAACGACGGCATCTCCCGCGCCTCGACCAGCATTGTTTTGAAATCCGCAAGCTGCTCCTCGTTCGGCATCGCGTCGTTCAGGAGCAGATAGGCCGTTTCCTCGAAGGTCGAGTATTTTGCAAGGTCCTCGATCCGGTAGCCCCGGTAGATAAGGATCCCGTTCTCGCCGTCCACGTCCGAGATCCGCGTGTCCGCCACGGTCACGCCCCGCAGGCCGATGTTCTTTGTCATCTGCGACCTCTCTTTTTCCGTCCCTACGGGCTGCTTTATTGTCGTTACCGTACCCATATTAACGCCTTCTTTCCTTCTGCTCTTTTACTCTTATCTTCTCACTTCTGTCTCCTGTCTTCTGTATTCTGTATTATTATACCTTCTCCATCAATTCTTCCTTCACTGCATTCAGCGTACTCCCTGCCAGCAGATGCCGCCGCTGGCGCCCGGACACATCCAGGATCGTCGTGATCGTACTGCCGTCAACCTCGACCGGGATCTCCCGGTCCCCCCGTTCAATCCGTTTTCTGATTTCCGGGAACAGGAGCGCGCTCCCTTTCCGGAGCTTCTCGTAGTCCGCAGGGTCCTTGAAGGTGAGCGGGAGAATGCCGAAATTGCAGAGGTTCGACTTGTGGATCCGGGCGAAGCTCTTCACGATCTTGGCGCGCACGCCGAGATGGCGCGGCGCCAGCGCCGCGTGCTCGCGGCTCGATCCCTGGCCGTAGTTCTCGCCGCCGACCACCACGACAGTGCCGAGCGCCCGGCATTCCTTCGCGAAGTCGGGATCGATCTGCGAGAACACGAACTCCGAAAGCGCCTCGATATTCGAGCGGAACGGCAGCACCCGGTTGCCCGCGGGCATGATGCCGTCCGTTGAGATGTTGTCGCCGACCTTCAGCACAACCTGCGCCTTGAGCGTCTCCGGCAGCGGGCCGAATTCCGGCAGCGGTTTGATGTTGGGGCCGCGGACGATCTCCGTCTTTCGGAGGTTGTCGGAGGGAAACACGATCGACCGCTCATCGATCAGGTATTCTTTCGGGTCTTCGATACGGGGGTAGGCCATCTCCTTGGCAAGATCGCGGGGATCGGTGATCACCCCTTTGAGCGCGGCAGCCGTGGCGGTCTCCGGGGAGCAGAGGTAGACCTTGTCGTCCTTGGTCCCTGACCTGCCGGGAAAATTGCGCGGGAAGGTGCGCAGGCTCACCTCGCCGGTGCCCGGCGCCTGCCCCATGCCGATGCAGCCCTGGCAGCCCGGCTCGTGCACCCGCGCACCGGAGGTGAGGAACGCCAGCATGCCGCCTGCCTTGTACACGTTCTCGAGCACCTGCCTGCTTCCGGGATTCACGTGGAAAGAGGTATTCGGATGGACGCGCCTGTTTTCGAGCATCCGCGCAGCGATCATCAGGTCGCGGAAGGAGGAGTTCACGCTGCTTCCCACAATGGCCTGATCCACCTTTGTTCCCGCAACTTCCCGCACCGGCACCACGTTGCCCGGCGATGTCGGTTTTGCGATCAGCGGTTCGAGCTTCGCAAGGTCGATCTCCTCGTATTCGTCGTATTCCGCGCCCTCATCAGCGGCAAGCGGGTACCCATGCATCTCCCCGCCCCTGGGCGATCAGATATTCCCGCGTCCGTTCGTCGGAGGGGAAGATCGACGTCGTCGCGCCGGTCTCGGTGCCCATGTTGCCGATGGTCTCCCGGTCCGTCGCGGAAAGCGTTGCACGCCCGGCCCGTAGTACTCGATGATCCTGCCGACGCAGCCCTTGACGTCGTACCGGCGGAGCATCTCGAGGATCACGTCCTTCGCGCTCACCCAGTCCGGCAGCTTGTCCAGGAGCTTCACGCCGAGCACCTTCGGGCAGGGGAGATGATAGGGATATCCCGCCATGGCCAGCGCCACGTCGAGCCCGCCGGCGCCGATGCCGAGCATGGACACGCCCGCTGCGCCCGGCGTATGGCTGTCCGCGCCGAGAAGGTCTTGCCCGGGACGCCGAAGCGCTCCATATGCACCTGGTGGGAAACGCCGTTTCCCGGCTTGCTGAAATGGATGCCGTATCGGGCGGCCGCAGTCTGCAGGAACTTGTGGTCGTCGGCGTTCTTGTTGTCGGTCTGCAGCAGGTTGTGGTCCACGTACTGGGCCGCGAGCTCCACCTTGACCCGGTCGAGGCCCAGGGCCTCGAACTCGAGCATGGCGACCGTTCCCGTTGCGTCCTGCAGCAGGGTATGGTCGATGCGGATGCCGATCTCACGGCCCGGGACCAGCTCGCCTTCCATCAGGTGGGCTTCCAGGATCTTTCGCGTCAGGTTCTTTTTCATGGGTTTCCCTGATCCTTCCGATGCAGGAGCGGGTTCAATCGGGATTCGGATTGTCCGATTTTTCAAGCACCTGCGCAGAGGCATCCTCGCCGCCTCTTTTTGCCGCTTCCATTCTTTATTTTAGCACTCCTGTCATGCGACTGAAGGAATACAATGGAATTCGAGGCAATCTATAACAGGGGGCGAAGAAACCCTATTAACCACAGATGAGCACGGATTGACACAGATCAAGAGCAGGTATCATTGATGCAGGCGGAAAAAGAGGGAATCGCCCATTCGTCATACTGGCCCTGGCTGTCATCTCGAGCGAAGGAGAAATCCTGATTCGTTCACTCGGTCTCACCGTCAGTTAAAAATCCGTCGCTGCTACTGCCCCCTGGCAAGATTCCGCAGTCACCCCGCTCCTTCGGAATGACACGAGGGGGTCGGGATGACATCTTCTGACTTTTCTCGAGACCATCCTCTTCGACTTTATCCCTGTCCATCCGTGTTCATCTGTGGTTACTCTTTGTTCAAGTCCTGTTTCCGGCGTCACTCCGGCTGCGGCCCCGTGGTCACCTGCACGAAATCGGCAGGCCGGATCCATTTTGCAAAGGCCTCGCGCACCTGCTCCGCCGTTGTCTGCAGGTATATATTGGCGGCGCGGACCGGTTCGTCGAGGGGCAGGTCCTCGAGCGATCGCGAGAGCAGCCCGCCGGCAACTTCGTCAACGCTCGCTTCGGAGAGCGGTATCCGGTGGAGAAGGAGCATCTTGGCAAGCTTCAGCTCGTTCTGCGACACCGGCGTCGTCTGCATCATCCGAAGGTTGTTCTCCACCAGCGTTCGGGCCCGGGTCACGTTGGGCGGATCGCAGGCGTAGAACACCCCGAAGAGCGCACGGGTCTTCCCGGCGTCGATGAACGACTCCACCGTGTAGACCAGTCCGCCCTTCTCGCGCAAGTCGCGGTACAGCCGGCTCGCGTAGAACGCCCCGGACAGCACGTGGTTGCCGAGCTGCAGCTTGTAGTAGTCGGGATGGGAGCGGTTCAGGCCGATGGTCTGGGCCAGCGTGACCTCGTCCTGGACCCTGCTCGTGTCAGGAACGATTGACGACGAGGGCTTGTTGGGCGGCACTGCAGGAGGGTCAGTATCCGGCTTCGGTCCCGAGGCTTTCCATGAGCCGAAATATTTCTCGACCACGCTCCGCGCCCGCTCGGGCGTCACCTGTCCCGCGACCACGATCGTCGTCATGTCGGGCCGGAACGCCTTTGCATAATAGGCTTTGACGTCCTCCAGCGTGAGCGTATTCACGGACTCGGGCGTCGGATCGCGCAGCTCGGGATCGTTCTTGGGATAGAGAGACTCGCGCAGGGTCTGGCGCGTAAGATACGCCGGGCTCTGGATCTCTCCCCGCAGCGAGCCCACGGTCTGGTGCTGCAGCACGGAAAAAGCGCTTTCAGGAAGCGCCGGGTGGAAAAGGTTGTCGGCGAGCAACTCCATGCCGCGCTCGAATCGGTCCGAAAGGACACGGAGCGAGAAGCTCGTTCCCGCGGAGATCTCAGCGCCGATGTCGTCCTGCGCCTTCTGGAAGGCAAGCCGGTCCAGGGAGGTCGTGCCGTAGGAAAAAAGCCCTCCCAGCAGGTCCGACACGCCCTCCTTTCCGATCGGCTCTTCGAGGTCGCTGTTGTTCTTCACCTGGCCCGCGACGCTGACCGTCGGGCTGATATTCTCGGTCTGGACGATCAGCCGTATTCCGTTGGTCAGGGTGTAGACGGCCGGTGTGACTCTCGAGACGGGCACCGGCGGCAGCGTCTCCGCGTTCTTTGCCCAGGCAGGAAGCTCGACCGCCGTGGTCTCGGCCGGGGAAAAGGACTCCTTGCCGCCGAACCCCTTGCCTGATACGGCCTTTCCCGAGGGCTGCGGCGTCAGAACGGCCGTGACCGCGGTTTCCAGCCTGAGGTATTCCCGGGCCACGCGGTTCACGTCGGCGACGGTCACCTTTCTGATCGCGTCGATGTCGTCGTCAGGCGACGCCCGGCCTTCGACTGCCAGGGCCTGGGACCATACCGAGGCCAGTCCGGACACCGAATTTCTCTGGAACTCGGCATCGGTGATCTCATGCCTCTTGGCCGCTTCCACGAGCTCGGCGGGCATGCCGTTCTTCACATAGCCGGCGATGACGTTCTTGATCTGGTCCACGAGAGCCCGGCCGTCGGCGCCGCGCGGAAACCCCGCGAGGGCGTATCCGAAGCCGGCCTTCGGAAGCGCGTCGCCGTCGAATCCCGTAAAGAGCGCCTTGCCTGCCGGCACCAGAGCGTAAAGGTCGCCTCTCCTGCTCTCCAGCACGTCGGCCAGGATCATGCCTGCTGCGAAGTCCGCGCTTTCATATCCGGGCAGGCGGAAGGCCGCAACGGCAAGACCGTTGGGCTGGTCGGTTTCGATCTCGATGGACGCCGGCTTGAGCGGCTGCAAATTCACGGCTGGCCGCGCGGGAAGGCTCCTCCTCGGGAGGGGCTCGAACAGCTCCCGCACCCGGGCGAGCGTCTTCTGCGGATCCACATCGCCGACAATGACGAGGATGGCGTTGTTCGGCGCGTACCAGGAATCGTAAAAGGACTTCAGCGCGGCGCCGGTGGTCTTCTGAAAGGACTCCCGCGTTCCCAGGGCGTCGTGGGCGTAGGGAGTGCCGGGGAACATCGCGGCGAGAAGGCGCATGGAAAAGAGATAATCGGGGCTCGACAGGTCCTGGGCAACCTCCTGGTCGATGGCCCCCCGCTCCTGTTCCCACAGTTCCTGCGAGTCGAGCACGCCCCGCATGCGGACCGCTTCCAGGTTCAAGGCAACGTCGAGGTCCTCCTTCGGCACGGTGAAGAAATACTGGGTCACGGTCTGCTGGGTGTCGGCGTTGAAGTCGCCGCCCATGAACGCGATGATGTTGGAAAGCTGGTCCGCCGAGAGACCGGGGCTGCCGCGGAACATCATGTGTTCCTGCGCATGGGCCATGCCGGGGAAGCCCTCGGGCGCTTCATTCGACCCGGCGAGATAGTTCAGCTCCGTGGCCACGACGGGAGCGAGCGTGTTCTTCACGATCACGACGCGGAGCCCGTTCGCGAGCGTCGCGCGCAGCACATCCTTTTCCGCTGCAAAGGCCTGAGCGGACGCAAGAACAATGAACAGTACGGCTGTAAAAAACAGCCTCATCCGGCTGCGGATCATAACACTATCCTCCTCCTGCAGATCGATGGAACGGCAGTTTTATGCATTCAGACGCACCGCGGGGAAACGGGCAGACTGCTACTCTGATTGTAGCGCAGGAAACTCCGATGTCAATCGGGCCTACGGAGCGGAGAAGGGCGGGATGGAGACCGTATACGGGAACCCTCTTTACGTTCCCCTAAGCGGGAGGGAACATCACGGGGAGGGGAATCTCCAGGTGCACCCGGGTGCCCTTTTCCGCGGAGACCGTTACCGTGCCGCAAATCTCGTCGGCCCGCTTCTTCATATTGGACAACCCTCTGCCGCTGCAATTGCCCTGTGCGCAGCCGATCCCGTCGTCCTGGACCGTGAGCCGAAGCACGTCCGCCTTCAGCAGGAGCGTAACGACGACCGATGTCGCTTTCGAATGCTTTATGATGTTCGTCAGCGCTTCCCGGTAAATCTTGAGCAGGTTGATCCAGAGAAGGCTCTTGGGCTGGTCCTGCAGATCGTCCAGGGCAAGATCGACGGAAAAGGCTATGCCGTGGGGCTCCATCATTTTTGCGCCCTGGTTCCTGAGCTCCGCGGCCAGGGTGCGCCAATGGAGTTCCTTCGTGTCGAGGCTCTGCATGAAGCTGCGGATCTCGGCCAGGCCTTCCCGGGACAAGCGCGAGATCGTCGAGAGCGTCTCTTTCGTGCTGTTCAGGTCCGGCGCGTTCTGGGCCAGTTCGGAGAGGATGCTGATGTTGGTCGTTATGCCGCCGATGCCGTCATGCAGGTCCATAAGAATGTTCTCCTTTTCCATGACGTGTCTCTTTTCCTCGGCGATCCGCTCCTCGTAGAGCTCTACTTTTTCCTCCTCCGCGCGCTTGCGGTCCGTAATGTCGAAGATCGTGGCGATCACCGCAGACCTCCCCTCGTAATCCATGACGCCGGCCGCGATGTTGACCCATCGCGTCGTGCCCCCCTTGGTGATGATCCTGCACTCGCGCCCCGCGGGCAGCCGCTTGCCGGTCAACGTCACCCGGCCCAGCTGCCGCGCCAGGCCGCGGTCGTCGGGATGAAACAGGTCGCGGAAATCCATGCACAGAAACTCATTGAACGTATAGCCGGAAAGGATCTCGCCGGCGGGATTCGCGTAGATCATCTTCCCGTCGCGGTGGATGAAGATGCCTGCCGTGGTCGTTTCCGCCAGGGTCCGGAACTTCATCTCGCTCTCCTGGAGCGATGCCGTTGCCTTGTCCACCGCCAGGCGCAGCTGCCCCTTCTCGAAATGGTGCCTTTTCTCCTCCAGGTCCTTGATGTGCAGGGCCTGACGATGAATGGCGCGCTGCAGGCTGTTGAAGGACCGGGTGAGGTCGCCGACCTCGTCGAGGGACACGACCTCGAACTCGCTGTAGAGGGTCTCTTTGTTTTCCGATATCCGCCTCATCCTGTCGGCGATGTCGCTTACCGAGGACGAGGCCTCGCTGGCCACCGAATAACTGATGATGCCGGAGAAAATCAGGAAGAAAAGGCCCGCCACGGAAAAAAAGACGGTCGTACTGCGCATGACGGCCTGCTCCTGCGGTTCGATCCGGTAGTAAGTCACCAGGGAAAGGTTCTTGAAGGGCGCAGCCAGAGGAAGCAGTTTCATCATGGTGGAGTCGCTCTTTTCAAAGGTCATCGCCGGTCGCGCGGCCGCATCGTGCAGGCCGGGGATGGGATCGCCGCTGGCGTCGACCAGGTACACGCCGTCGTGCGCCCACTTCGGGGCCATGTTCTTTTTCAAAGAGGAAAGGTCCCTGAACGTCGCGGCCTTTCGCCTGGCCGCATTGAGCAAGGCCTCTGCCGCGGCATCCTTGTCATGGATCAGCGCTTCCCGGGTCTTCGAATATCCGTAGGCCGAAAGGAAAAGCAGGACCATGGCGGCGAGCGTTATCGTGGTGGCGACCATGCCCGTCTTGATGGACGCCCGGCGGCCGATGTCGGCGGCCCGGCCCGAGGTGGCCCGAAGGATGGGGACCATGCGGCGTTTGACATATACGTACACGGCAAGGGAGGAGCAGACGGTGTAAGTCCAGATGAGCCCCATGGAGATGACACGCTTGTAGAGCGGGTAGAACGGATATAACACGGCATCGAAGCCCAGGGCGACAAAGGCCACGCCCGAGAGGATGATCAGGTTGAAGAGGAAGAGAATCTTCACCGGCAGGTTGAAGGCCGCGGTCCTGAGCTCCTGCGCCTGTGCCGGGCTCAGTTCCCCGCCAAGGGAGGTGAGGCGCACGATCGGCCGCATGGCGCGGTGCAGCAGGAAGGTCAGAACGACCATGATGATCGGCGTGAACACGAGGAAGTTGAACAGATCGGCGGCGCGGATCTCCTCGGTGTATCTCACCACGATGGGGTCGAGAATTTTCAGGAAAAAAGCGCCGCTCGCGATCACGGCGTTCACCATGATCAGGATGTTCCGTGCGATATGTCGTGTCTCGGGCATACGCGCTCCCCTGCGTCAGGACGCAGGCTTGAATCTCCCGTAGGAATACTTACGGTCCGCCAGGTTCAGCTTTATGGTGAGCCCCAGCTGCGTCCGCGATCTGAGCAGGCGCTTCACCATGGAAGAAATTGAGTAGAATTCCCGGTTCGCGCGGTTGTGGCCCTCTTCCAGCAGCTCCGGCGACATGCGCTTGGGAACAAAGACGACATGCTCGGAATTGTAAAGGGACCAGTTGCGGTGCAGCAACCGTCCTTCGGCCGAAAGCCGGTCGAAAAGCCGCGTTCCGGGATAGGGCGTCAGAATGCTGAAACTGATCCCGTCGATTGCCGCCCGTTCGGCCACCTCGATGGTCCGGTCGAACACTCCCGCGTCGTCGTCGTCGAACCCGAAGATCATGCCTGCCAGCACGGCAATGCCCGCATCGTGCATTTTGCCGATCTCCTCGCGCAGGGTTTCGACGCGGTTGAACCCCTTGTTGACCGAATCCAGGCTCCCCTGCGACACGGACTCGATGCCCACAAAGAGCCCGATGCAGCCGCTCTCCGCCGCAAGTCGAAGAAGCTCCCGGTCCCGGGTGATCGTGATCGACCCCTGGCCGAGCCACTTCTTCTTGTAGGGGATCAGGCGCCGGAAGAGCGCTTTTGCATAGGCGGGCGAACCCACGATATTGTCGTCCCAGAAGACGAAGGTATCGCCGTCGAAGGTCTCGATCTCCCGGATGACTTCGTCGATGGGCCGCGTCCGGTGCCCGGGGCCGTAGATGGAGCCGAGGGCGCAGAAATCGCAGCTGAACGGGCAGCCCCGCGACGCCTGGATTACGTCGTGAACGACGTAACTTGCGCGCTTCAGCAGGCTCCGCCGGGCAAAAGGAAGGGCGGAAAGATCTGACGTACCCGAGCGGTAGATGCTCTGCAGCCGCCTGGACCTGAAGTCCTCGATGACCCGAGGCCATGTGTCCTCGGCCTCGCCCACCACGACGGCGTCGGCATGGAGCTTTGCTTCCTCGGGGACGAGAGAGGCGTGGGGTCCGCCGAACACGACGGTCTTCCCCTGCTTCCGGTACCGGGCTGCGAGTTCGTAGGCCCGGTGGGAGAAGGGCGTGACAAAGGTGATCCCGACGAGGTCGGCGTCGCTGTCCTCGGGCACCACCGGCGCGATCATTTCATCGAGGACCGTCACCTGCACGTCGTCAGGCACCAGGGCCGCGAGATAGGGCATGGTCAGCTGGGCCGGTTTGAAGATCAGGCTCTCGCGCTTGCCGAGTGCGCCGTAGTGGGCATGCAGCGGCTGGATAAGATCAATTTTCATCAATGCTCCCGTGAAAGACGCGTCTCAGCATACGATCCGTGCGGTCAGTAGCGGAATTGCCGGGATCCCTCTCGTTTCCAGATCGTGCATTTTTATTCTGATTCGACACTCATAACTAAAAACTCAAAACTAAAAACTACAAACTACAAACTACTTTTTCGCTTCCTCGCCGAAGGTGCGAACCAGGCCCTGGACAAAGGCCGCGCGCTCCCCGTCGGTCAAACGGGACTCGGGATGGAGCGGACGGTAATACCACGGGGGCATGTCGTTCTCACGCACTTCTTTGGCTGCCTTGTTTCCCTTGTTCTTGGGCCGCTGCCATTCCGAGACGTTGAACTCCGAACGCCCCTCGTCGACATCGCTCTGCACCACCCACGAAAGGGGCGCGATGTTGCCGTACCTCGGCCACAGGGTCTCGTTGCTGTGGCAGTTCTTGCACACGCGGAAAAAGGTCTCGCGGGTAGCAGGGCTGTCCCACAGCGGTTCCCGCACCACGCGCGGATTAACGTGGTCCCTTCCGTAGGGAACCAGTTGAATCGCCGCAAAAAGAACGATGACGATGATTATGAGGAGTCCCGGTGTGATCCTGCCCGCACTGTTCGCATTCATTGCACACCTCCGGTGTGATTTCTGCGGATTATCCCCGGCCCGCGGCGGGAATGAGCGGCCCGCCAAAATCGAGCCACCGTGGTCAATTGTCCTCGGCTATTTCCGTCCTCACCAGCGCCAGGATCGCCGAATGGGGCACGATGAGGTACTTTTTCTCTTCAAACTCGATCTCCATTGCCGTGTCCTTCAAAAAAACAGCGTAATCCCCCTCGGAAGCCTGGAGCGGCACGTACCGCACTTCTTTTTTCCCTGATTGCCAGGACTCGTCCGGAGTCGTATCGGGGATGGCGTACCCCGGACCGACCTTGACCACGTGGCCCCCGAGGATCTTTTCCTTTTCTTTGACCGTGGGAGGGAGGTAGAGCCCCGACGGGGTCCTGTTCATCTGCTCATCGGGATCGATGAGCACCCGGTCGCCGACGATAATGATGTTCTTCTTGGTCTTCATGAACTCCTCATATCACTGCTTGAATTCCGAAAGGTTTCCCCGAAACAGCCCCTCAAAGGACCTTTCATCGACCACGCGCGCGGCTCCACAAAACTCGCAATGGAGCGTCATGACCGGTACGTCGCCGGTGCTGTAGTAGGGTTTGATCACCGGCGCCGGTTCGGCAACCTTTTTGAATTTTTCAAAAGTGATGGTGCTGTACAGGAACCCGCAAGAAGGGTTGCTGCAGGCGATATTGGCGCACAGCAGGTCGCGCGCGCTCGCTGCCGGGGAGAGGAAGATCGCATAACTGCTGGTGCGCGTGATCTTTGCGGGCCGCGGCAGGGGCTTGGGAATTCCTTCCTCGACAACGGACACGCAGTGCTCGTACCGGCCCCAGGGGCGGCCCCTGACATAACTGCCGATGGTCAGGGTTGAAGCGTACGGCGACAGGGACCTGACAATGCCGTACCAGCCGGTATCCGCCTCGGTATACAGCCGCTGCACGAGCAGCCGGTCGCCCAGGAAGGTCCGAAATTCTCCGCTCTTTTCTGTCTGAAATTCGATCACGATAAAGGACCAGAAATGGTCGTGCTGCAGGGACGCGGGACGCCGGCTCGGAGGGATGAGAGCGAGGACCTCGTCGCAGGTGTAGGAACTGGTCCGGTTGCACCGTTCACATCCCGAGGTCAACGCGTATCCGGGACGATACTGCGAGTGGTATTCGATCAAGGCAAGCGCAACGGACGCAGAAATGTTGTTAGCAGTGCTTCGGCAGGTCGGCGTCTTGCAGGAAAGATACTCCGTATCCATACTCGGGGTCATTCCCTCTCGGCCGGCATTCCGCAAATCGTGATGTCTTTGTTCCCCGCATTCGTGAGACAGGTAAAGGGGCGCCGGGCGCTAGTGCTGTTCCTCGTTCCGGGCCGGACGCCGCAGGCGCGTCTTTTCCTTCAGTTTTATCTCATCGGGGTGCATGCCGATTTCCGTCAGCGTGAGCGTGCTTTTCCAGAGGCTGCTTCGCGACCGGGCGCCGAGCACTGCCGTGAACAAGGGGCCCTTGTCCGTGCTGATGGCACAGACGAAACAGTGCCGGGCATCACCCGTGTAGCCGGTCTTTCCGCCGATCACGTTGTCGTTCTCCCAGAGCAGTCCGTTCGAATTCTCGAGAACGATCTCCCGTCCCGCGCCGGTCCTGATAATGCACGCTTTTTTGCCGAGGATTTCCCTGATGAGAGGGTAGGTGAGCGCGGTCCTGAGGATCAGAGCGAGATCGGCGGCCGTTGTATACTGCACACCGCTTCGCGGGAGCCCCGACGCATTTGCAAAGAGTGTGTTGTGCGCGCCGATTGCCGCCGCCTTATTGTTCATCAGCACGACGAAATCCTGCTCCGTGCCCGCCGTTGCCTCGGCAAGAGCCACAGCCGCGGAGTTCACGGACTTCATCAGGGCAAGGTGAAGGAGATCGGAAACGGTCAGTTCCTCGTCGGAATGGATCCGCGGCTGAATGGAACGTATTCTGCCCGCGTTCCTGCTGATCGTCACCTTTTGGTCGGGACTGATGCTGTCGATGACCACCATGGCGGTGACCAGCTTGACGGTGCTCGCGGGAGCGAGTTTCGAGTCCCCGAACTTCGAATAGAGGACCGCGCCGGAGTAATCCATGACCACCGCTGCCTTGGCAGCGATCGCCTTCTGGGGCACCGCCTCCGCAACCGGCGACCGCAGAAATACGAGGGACAGCGTGACGATGATAAAGAGGGAGCGTTTCAATCAGACCTCACTGAATCTGGCATGCGGCATGACGGAGTGACGCCGCGCTCTTTTTGCGCGGACCGGCCCTGTCAGTTTCGCTGCCGCTTTGTCGCGAACATGTAATCGATATAGCCGGCGATCTGGGTCCTGCCTTCGTCGGTAACCTGCCGGTATTTGCGGATCACCTGAATCTCGTCGGGCATCATGACCTTGGCAAGGTAGTCGCACTGCTCCGTCGACAGGGGGAAGACCCGCTTTCCCTGCCGGTACCGTGGTTCAGCAGGCGCCAGGAAAAACCCTTTCACCTCGAGGGGAACTTTTTCCTGGTGAGCGGACAGGATCAGCGTAGACTTGTCCAGACCCAGTTTGTTCGCGATCATGATGAGGGTTTTGTCTTTCGGAACATGTCCTTTTATCATGATCACCCGCAGAAGCTCCGGGCTTATGCCGACCGCCTTGGACGCGTCCTTGAGATTCCGATACCCTTTCTTTTCGATTGCATGTTTGATGATTTCGGAAATTTTCATGATCAGAAACTCCCCCCCCCCGGGGCCTTCCCGTTGATTTCCCCAATGCCCGACCGCCTGCGGCGGGTGGCTCAGCGGATCGCTGCCCGCAAAGATACTGAAAAAGTATATATGAAATGAGAGCTAAGATAAAGTAAAAAATGATATTTTGCGAAATTGGCTGAAGGGGCGGGGGACGCATCGGATCGTCGGTCTGCGGGTTCACGCACCCTGAGGGGTACTGCGGTTGCAGGTTCTTTCACTTCGCACAAAAAAAGCGCACCAGAGTTCCGCGCACGGCTCTATCCCGGTTTTTTCCTGTTTCCCATCGCATGGGACAGGATTCCCGCAATCCGGTACCTGCGATCGGCAAACCAGCGGTACAGGATACGTGAGATCAAAGCAGCGCCGGGCAGCCTGAACAGCAGCGCAGCCATGCGAAAACGTCCGGTCCGGGCAAGAATCTCCGGCAGCGCTTCCTCGCCGACAAGCACGTTGCCGCCGGGCAGGACCAGGTGCAGGGCTTTCATGCAATTGTCCATAGGGACTCCGGGGAACCTCGCGGACATGCTTTCGGACTGGCAGGGAACCATCTCAAAGGAGCCCGGAATTTCATTCTTCTCGATCCATTTGATCGTGCCCGAGCAGACGGGGCATTGTGCATCGTATATCAAAACCGGCGTCTTTCGATCCATTTGCCGTGCACCTCCCGGCATGACGATCCTCTTTCATAATGATCCGCATACAGCCGGTCCTTTCCCGCAATGCCGGCAAACAAAAAGCCGGGTCTGCGCCTTCACATCCTTCGGCAGCCCGGCCGTCTTCCCGTACCGAAGGACTCGTAACATTCCGTCCCCTTTTCGCAAAAGGTTTGGCTTTATCGGGACTCGCTTCTCTCGACAAACTGAATACTGATGTGCAGCGACATGGCTGCAGCAAAACTCATAGACGCTCCTGCTGTTTTGCGTCTTTTCCCGGAGAAGCGCGCGGGGTGAGGAGAAAATTTCCTCATGCCGCCAGACGCTCCTCCGGTTGGGTGGTATAGGACCGGAAATCGCGCTCGATAACGCGAATGAACTTCTCGCGCCGCTTCGTGTATTCGGCGGTCCTTGCTCCGACATACCGCCGGTAGCCGATGTAAAAATAGAGCTCAAAACTGCTGACGGCGAACGCGGAAAACAGGACATTGTTCTTCAGAGGCAGCAGGTCCCCGTGCATCTCGAAATCCACGTTGAAAACGGCGATAACGACAACGACAAGGGCGCCCAGGACGAGATTGAAAATCCTGAAAAACCTCCGTTCCAGTTCCTTGAACTCAATCGACTCCACGTAATCGAACATCCTTCCTGCCTTTGCCTGGAATGTTTTCCAGTCGCGCGTCTGTGCATGATACAGGAGGGCCCTCCGGTAATTTTCCACTTCCCGGTTGAATTGGTCGGCGAGTTCCCTCTTCATAACTCATCACCTACCCTTTCTTCAGGATGGTAAAAAAAATAAACGACAGTTCGCTGCTGTGTCCCGGCCCCCCCTTGGGCGAATGACAGCTCTCGTGCCACCCCTGTCCCTTTCCGCTTCATTTTCAATCACTGCCGCCCGTCGGCTGCTGCGGACGCCTGCACGCCGGACTCATCCTCGTCCGCTCACCTTAAATTTTATTATAATACAGAAAAGGGGCAGATTCGGTCCCGCATAAAAAAAAATTATGCCTGCATAAGTAAATAGCAACATTTGTGCCTTGCCTGACAAGGGTGGAGAAAGCAGGGGCTGCGAACAGAGATCTGGCAGATGTACGTAATATCAATAGGATGCGAATAACAGGGAACAAAAACGCGAGCACCAGTGTGTCATTTTTTTACCGCCTGGTGTGTCAAACCCGCAGCACGAGAAGAAGTACGGCAAAAATCTCCGCGCTAAAAGCTCTCGCCCTGTCGAAATATGACCCTCGCCGTACGCTCACTCAGAGATTCACGCTGTCGAGCGTTTATTCGACACGATTACTGCTTTCGCCCCGGCATAGAGGTCCTCGGAAAGAACATCGGCCCCGCACGCAAGGCTCTCTACCCAGTCGATGAATTTATTCACCATTGCTTTTCCGGCAAAATACTTGGTTCCGTGCTGGGGGATTATCATCTCGATATCAAGACTGCGAACCAGCCCTGCCCAGAGCCTGCAGGCCCGGTTCGCCGACATGTATCTTCGGTGAAAAACTTCCATGTGCTTGATATGCCCCTCGAAATCCGTCACCGGGCTGAAGGGTTCCCCGGACAGGAGCGATGTGCCGAGATCGCCGGAGAAAAGAATGCGGGCCAGCGGATCGTAGAGCTGAAAATTGCCCGGCGAATGAAGAAAGTGCGCCGGAACCATGCGGAGGCTGCAGGTGTTCAGATCGATGGTCATTCCCTCATCGGGGATGGGAACAAAGACGTCGTCCTTTATGTCGCTGCGGGAGAAGTGCGGTACGAACCGGACCCACAGGTTCGAGACGTAGATCTTCGTGTTCGTTCCGGCCATCATGAGCCACATGGCCGCGCCTGCCCCTATGTCGGGGTCCTGATGCGAGAGCACGAGTTTCCTGATCCGGTTTGTGGGAATGTATTTCGTCAACTGCTGATGCAGGATGGTGACCAGCTTGCTGCCGCCGGGGTCGAACAGGAGGCCTTCCTCGTAGTTATCGGGGCCGGTGTGGGTGATGAGAAACTGATTGGATTGTACGTCTCCTCCCTGAAGGTGCGCTTCCTTCAGGAGATCATCGAAGACCATACACCTGTGTTTCCCGCTGTTGAACAGTTCTTTCGCCATGACGCCCTCCTCCTCCGCACGGTCCCGGACAGATGCTCGAAATCCATCCTTCCCCCCACGGCATTGGAATGCGGCACGCTTCCCTCTTTGATTATAGCAGTATTTTGAATAGACGCGGCCGGGCCGTCAGAGGTTGCCCCTCAGGCGCTCGGCATCCAGGATCCTCCTGACCGCAAGCTCATAGGCCGCCTTGCGCATCCTGCAGCGCGTTTCGCTGCAGCGTGCGTAGACGTCATTGAAAGCCGTGATCATGGTCTGCTCCAGCCGGTCCAGGACCTTCTCGTCCGGCCACGTATCATTGCTCAGGTTCTGGCTCCACTCGAAATAGCTCACCACCACGCCGCCCGCGTTCGCGAGGATGTCCGGTATGAGCAGGACGCCGCGGTCGAAGAACAGATCGTCTGCAGCGGCCGTCGTGGGCGCGTTCGCCAGCTCCAGGACGATCGGGGCCTTGACCTCTTTCGCGTTGGCTGCATCGAGCTGGTTCGACAGGGCCGCAGGGACCAGGACATCGCAGTCAATGGTGAGCAGTTCGGCGTTCGTAACCGCCCTCGCGTCCGGGAAACCCACAACCGTGCCCGTTCGTGTCTTGTGCCCGATCACCGCGGGAATATCCAGGCCGCCGGGCGCCATGATGCCGCCGTTCACGTCGGTCACGGCTACAATCGCATACCCCCGTTCATGCAGCAGGCGCGCCGTGTGTTCCCCCACGTTGCCGAAACCCTGGATCGCGACCCGCAGCCCTTGCGGGTCCTTCCCCAGCTTCTTCAGCGCCTGTTCGAGCACATGAATGCCCCCCAGCGCCGTCGAGTATCTGCGGGCCGACACGCCGCCGAGCTCCGGAGGCTTGCCCGTCACCACGGCAGGCACGTGCTCGCGCCTGATCCGCTCATATTCGTCGAGGATCCAGGCCATGATCTGTTCATCGGTATACACGTCCGGCGCGGGAATGTCCTTGAAGGGGCCGATGTAATCGGCGATCGCGCGAATATATCCGCGGGTCACGAGCTCAAGGTCGCGCCGCGAAAGGTCCATGGGGCTGACCGCCACGCCGCCCTTCGCGCCTCCGAAGGGAATGTTCACCACCGCGCACTTGAGCGCCATGAGAAAGGCGAGCTCGCTCGTATGCTCCTCGTCCAGCTCCGGATGGAACCGGATGCCGCCTTTGGCGGGACCGCGCGCGTCGTTGTACTGCACGCGGTAGCCGGTGAACATCTGCGTCTTGCCCGTGGTCATCTTGACGGGGAAGGCCACGGTAAAGGACCGCCTGGGCACGGACAGGATGTCCAGCTCTGCCTGGGTGAGCCCGAGTTCGGCGTAAATGGTCTGCAGTTCGGTCATGCCGAGACTGCGAAGGTCCTTCTCGTCGAGATGCAGGCGTTCGTGGTTGCGGTTCATGAATACCTCGCTCGATGGCAGTTATGAGTTATTAGTTCTGAGTTTTGAGTTTTGAGTTTCGAGTAGCAAAAGTTCTGGCCGCATGCTGACATATTTTCAACTATGAACTCAAACCTAAAAACTCAAAACTCCTATTTTGTAAGCCCCGTTTTCTTTGCCGTTTCTGCAACGGCTGCGGCGACCCTTGCCGGCACCTTGCGGTCAAAGGGGCTGGGGATGATGTAGTCCTCGTGCAGCTCTTCGGTCTCGATGCTTTGGGCGATGGCTTTTGCCGCGGCAAGCTTTACGGCTTCGTTCACGCCCCGGGCGCGGACATCCAAAAGACCGCGGAAGATGCCCGGGAAGCCGAGCATGTTGTTTATCTGGTTCGGATAGTCCGACCTGCCAGTGGCCATGACCCGGACGAACTCGTTGACTTCCTCGGGGGATATTTCCGGGTCCGGGTTCGCGAGGGCGAAGACAACAGGGTCCCTGGCCATGCTTCTCACATCGTCGGCCGTGATCACATTCGGCGCCGACAGGCCGATAAATACATTCGCCCCCTTCATGGCATCGGAGATGCTGCCCTTTCACCGTGCGGGGGTTCGTGATTTTGGCAAGCTGCCGTTTATACGGGTCCATATGCTGCTTCCTGCCCGCGTACAGCGCTCCGCTTCTGTCGCAGACGATGATGTCCCGGACGCCCGAAGCGAGCAGGATCTTGGTGACCGCTGTTCCTGCCGCGCCGGCGCCGACGACGACCACCTTGAACTTCTTGAGGTCCCGTTTAAAAAGCCGCGATACATTGATGAGCGCAGCCAGCGCAACGACCGAGGTGCCGTGCTGGTCGTCGTGGAACACGGGGATGTCGAGCAGCTTCCTGAGCCGCGCTTCGACCTCGAAGCAATGGGGCGCGGAAAAATCCTCCAGGTTGATGCCGCCGAAAGCAGGTGCGATGTTCTTGACCGTGTTGACGATCTCGTCGGTATCTTTGGTATCGAGCACGATGGGGAAGGCGTCGATCCCGGCGAACTCCTTGAAGATCATGGCCTTGCCTTCCATGACCGGGAGGGCAGCCTCGGGTCCGATGTCGCCCAAGCCCAGGACCGCAGTCCCGTCGGAAATAACGGCCACCGAGTTGCCCTTGATCGTATACCGGTACGCGTGCTCCTTGTGATGATGAATGTCCATGCACACGCGGGCAACGCCCGGGGTATAGACCTTGGACAGGTCGTTCCGGTCGCGCACCGGGAGCTTGTTCCTGATCTCTATCTTTCCGCCTTCATGGGCGAAGAACGTCCGGTCCGCCACGCGGAGGACCTTTACTCCGGCAACGGTCTTGATGGCCTTTACGATCGCCTTTTCGTGCTCCTCGTTCTGTGCGTTCACCGTGATGTCGCGGATGATCTTGCCCCGCTCCACCCGCACAATGTCCACGGAGCCCAGGTCCCCGCCGGCGCTCGAGATGGCCGTGGCGATCCTGGCGAACATGCCGATCCTGTTCTCGATCTCCACCCTGATGGTGATGCTGTAGCTGGGGCTGCAGTTCAGCCCGGGCGCGCAAACCTCGGTCATAGTGTTCACCTCTGGTCTTATTATAGATTCAATACCGCCCATGGTCAACCGGGCGTGATAAGCGGAGCTTGAGCCTTTCTCATTTTTTAAAATCACGGTGCAAAAACAAGACAGAATAGGTATAATTGATTCTATGTTCGCAATGATTATGATTCAGCCCTTATGACCGCCTATCGCATCGAAAAAGACTCCCTCGGCGAAGTGAATGTCCCCGCAGACGCCCTCTACGGAGCGCAGACGCAGCGCGCTGTTGAAAACTTTCCCGTGAGCGGCATCCGGTTCCCCCGCGTGTTCATCCGGGCGCTCGGCCTCATCAAGGCCTTTGCCGCCGAAGTGAACGCCGGCCTCGGGCTGCTCGACGCGAACCTCGCCCATGCGATCCATCTGGCCGCGCTCGAAGTGGCTGAGGGGAAATGGGACGATCAATTCCCGCTCGACATTTTTCAGACCGGCTCCGGCACCTCGACGAACATGAACGCGAACGAGGTGATCGCAAGCCGGGCAACGCAGCTTTTGGGCGACGGAAAAACGAAGGTTCATCCGAACAATCACGTGAACATGGGCCAGTCGTCGAACGACGTCATTCCCGCGGCGATCCACGTGAGCGCTTATCTCGAAGTAAGCGAAGTGCTGCTCCCCGGCCTCAAACATCTTCACGTGACGCTCAAAAAGCGGGAGCTGGAGTTCCGCACCGTCGTCAAGACCGGCCGCACTCATCTGATGGACGCAATGCCGGTGAAGCTTTCCAGGAGATAAGCGGCTGGGCGTTTCAGGTGCAACAGGCCGCTCGAGCGCATCGAATCCACGCTTCCGCGACTGGCAAAGCTCGCGCTCGGAGGCACTGCCGTGGGCACCGGGCGTGAACGCGCCGAAAGACTTCGGCAAGATCGTCGCTTCCCGGCTTGCGGGCCGCACCTCGCTCCCTTTCGTCGAGACCGACAACCACTTCGCGGCCCAGGCAACCATGGACGCGGCCGTCGAGCTTTCAGGACAGCTGAAGGCGACCGCCTCGTCGTTCATGAAGATGGCCAACGACCTGCGCTGGATGAACAGCGGCCCGATCGCCGGTCTGGGAGAAATCTGCGCTCCCGGCGCTGCAGCCCGGATCGAGCATCATGCCGGGCAAGGTGAACCCGGTGATGTGCGAAATGATGATGATGGTCTGCGGCCCAGGTCACGGGAAACGATGCCGCGATCACAATCGGCAACCAGCAGGGCAATTTCGAGCTGAACGTCATGCTGCCGGTCATCGCCCACAACCTGCTCCAGTCCATTACCCTGCTCGGCAACGCTTCCCGGCTTTTTGCAGACAAGGCGGTCGCCGGCTTCACCATCAACCGCGAGCGCATCGCGGCGCTCGTGGACAAGAACCCGATCCTCGTGACGGCCCTGAATCCCGTGATCGGCTATGACAAGGCTGCTGAGATCGCAAAAAAAGCCTATGCCGAGGGACGGCCGTTAAAGGATGTCGCCGCCGAGATGACGAACCTCTCGAAAGAGGAATTGAACAGACTGCTCGATCCGTCGAAAATGACTGAATAAGGACCAGTTTTACGTTTCAAGCCTCGGGTCTCAAGTTAAAAACATTGAAGCAAGACCTACGACCCGAAACTTGAGACTCGAGACTTGAGACTAAAAGGCTAACCATGTTCCTACCCACCTCCACAATCGGCAGAAAGATCATGATGGCTCTGACAGGCCAGATCCTCGTGATCTTCATCGTTTTCCACATTGCCGGAAACTCCTCTATCTTCTTCCACAAGCTCAACGCCTATGTCGTTGCGCTGTACACCCTGCCGGTGTTTGTCTGGGGCGGGAGGCTCGTCCTGCTCGCCGCCTTCGCCCTTCATATATGGTATGGTTCCGTGCTGAAACTGGAGAATTATTCGGCAAAGCCGCCGGCACTACGCGGTACGTTCACTATCGACCGCGCCACCTTCTCCGGCAGGTATCAGATCTGGACCGGCGTTATTATCGCGGCCTTCCTTATATATCACCTTCTCCAGTTCACCTTCCAGGTGACCAATCCGGGTATCGCCGCGGACACCCACCCGGACTCGCTGGGCAGACCCGACATCTTCACGATGGTGGTTCAGAGCTTTCGGAATATCGGTATTTCCGGCGTCTATGTGATTTCCCTGGCAGCCCTGGGACTGCACCTGCTCCACGGCGTCCAGAGTTCGTTCCAGACCTGGGGGCTCAACAACGAACAATCTCTCCCGGTCGTCGAAAAGACAGGCACCATTGCTTCGTTCATTCTGTTCCTGTGGTATGTGGCGATTCCCGTTACGATCTTGGTTGGACTATTGCATCAATAAAGGCCGAACCTATTACCGCTAAGGCGCAAAGAGCGCGAGGAAACCGTAAAAACATTTTTAGCCTTCTTCGCGTCCTTCGCGCCCTCGCGGTTCAAGGCTTATAGCTTCAGGTGAACATTATGATCCTCGACGGCAAAATACCATCAGGCCCCCTTCATGAGAAGTGGGACAAACGTCTGGCCGAGATGAAGCTGGTCAACCCGGCGAACAAGCGGAAGTACCGCATCATCGTGGTCGGCACGGGCCTGGCCGGCGCGTCGGCGGCCGCTTCGCTCGGCGAGCTGGGCTACAACGTGGATGTCTTCTGCTTCCAGGACTCTCCGCGCCGCGCCCACAGCATCGCTGCCCAGGGCGGCATCAACGCCGCCAAGAACTATCCCAACGACGGCGACAGCATCGAGCGGCTCTTCTACGACACCATCAAAGGCGGCGACTTCCGGTCGCGCGAAGCGAACGTCTACCGCCTCGCCCAGCTCTCCGCCAACATCATCGACCAGGCCGTGGCCCAGGGAGTGCCTTTTGCCCGCGACTACGCAGGCTACCTCGCGACCCGCTCCTTTGGCGGCGCCCAGGTCTCGCGCACCTTCTACGCCCGCGGCCAGACAGGCCAGCAGCTCCTGCTCGGCGCGTACGGCGCGCTCTCGCGCCAGATCAAGTGCAGGCACCGTGACGCTCCATCCCCGCACGGAGATGCTCGACCTCGTGGTCGTAGACGGCGATGCAAAAGGCATCACCGTGCGCGACCTCGTGACCGGCAGGATCGAATCCTTTGCCGCCGACGCGGTCTGCCTCTGCCTCCGGCGGGTACGCCAATGTCTTTTTCCTGACGACGAACTCGCTGGGGTCGAGTGTGAACGCGACCTTCCGGGCCTATAAGAAGGGCGCCTGTTTCGCGAACCCCTGCTTCACCCAGATCCATCCCACCTGCATTCCCGTCACCGGCGAGCACCAGGCCAAGCTCACGCTCATGTCCGAGTCGCTCCGGAACGACGGCAGGGTCTGGGTGCCGAAGACAAGGGCGACGCGAGGCTGCCCCAGGACATTCCCGAGCAGGAACGCGACTATTTTCTGGAACGCAAATTTCCTGCCTACGGCAACCTCGCGGCCCGCGACGTCACCTCGCGCGCTGCCAAGGAAGTCTGCGACGAAGGCCGCGGCGTCGGTCCTGGCGGCAGGGGCGTCTACCTCGACTTCAACGGCGCCATCAAACGGCTGGGCGAAAACGTGATCCGCGAGCGCTACGGGAACCTCTTCGAGATGTACGAACGCATCACGGCGGAGAACGCCTACCAGCAGCCCATGCGCATGTACCCGGCCCCGCACTACACCATGGGCGGACTCTGGGTGGATTACAATCTGGAAAGCAACCTCCGGGGACTCTTTGTGCTCGGCGAGGCGAACTTTTCGGACCACGGCGCGAACCGCCTCGGCGCGAGCGCGCTCATGCAGGGCCTTGCAGACGGCTACTTCATTCTTCCCTACACCATTGCGAACTATCTTGCAGATACGAAGCCCGGGTCCGTATCGACCGACCGCAGCGAATTCCGGCAATCACGGACCGAAGTCGAAACGTTTACCCGGAGACTGCTTTCGCTCAAAGGGAAAAAAACGGTGCACGAGTTCCACCGGGACCTGGGCAGGCTCATGTGGGACAACGTGGGCATGACCAGGAGCGAGGCGAGCCTCAAGGAAGCGCTCAAACGCATACCGGAGCTTCGCGAGGAATTCTGGAACAATGTCATGGTCACCGGCACCGGCGGGGAGCTGAACCAGGAGCTAGAAAAAGCCGGAAGACTTGCGGACTTTCTCGACTTCGCCGAGCTCCTGACCAGGGACGCCCTGTCACGGAATGAATCCTGCGGCGCGCACTTCCGCGTCGAGTACTCCACCCCTGAAGGCGAGGCCCTGCGAGACGACGAGAACTACAGCTACGTCTCAGCCTGGGGATACCAGGGAGAGGGCAAGGAACCGGAGCTCCACAAGGAACCGCTCGTATTCGAGTACGCGCACCTGGCGACGAGAAGTTATAAGTAACGATGAACCCGTGAGGAGTCAGGCGTAAGGAGTAAGGAGAAAGAGCTTAATCCCCTTCCGCCTTTCGCTCTCCCGCCTCCCGGTTTCCATGAGGTTTTCTATGAATCTGACTCTCTACATCTGGCGCCAGAAGGGGCCGCAGGACAAAGGCCGGCTCGAGCGCTACGAAGCAAAGGACATCTCGACCGACATGTCCTTCCTCGAAATGCTCGACACCGTGAACGAAGACCTGGTCAAAAAGGGGCAGGAGCCCATCGCCTTTGACCATGACTGCCGCGAGGGCATCTGCGGCGCCTGTTCTCAGGTGATCAACGGCGTGCCTCACGGACCGCGCCGAAAAACCACGGTCTGCCAGCTCCACATGCGCCACTTCAAGGACAACGACACGATCTATATCGAGCCTTTCCGCGCAAAAGCCTTCCCCGTGATCAAAGACCTGATCGTGGACCGGGGCGCATTTGACAAGATCATTCAGTCTGGCGGCTATATTTCCGTCCACACGGGCGGCGTGCCGGACGGAAACACGATCCTGGTCCCGAAGCATGACGCTGATACGGCGATGGATGCCGCCGAATGCATCGGCTGCGGGGCCTGTGTCGCCGCCTGTCCCAACGGCTCTGCCATGCTGTTTACCGCTGCAAAGGTATCACATCTCGCAATGCTGCCCCAGGGACGGGTCGAAGCGGCGCGCAGGGTCTGCGTCATGACCGAGAAAATGCTCGCCCAGGGGTTCGGCAACTGCAGCAACCATTATGAATGCGAATCCGTCTGCCCCAAGGGGATCAAGGTAAAATTCATCGCGAAGCTGAACCGCGAGTTCATCAGGTCACGACTGCCGTAATGAAAGGGCAATCCCATGGCCAGCTCATTCCATGTCTTCGGTTTTGCCGGAAGCCTGAGAAAAGGGTCGTACAATAAATCCATCCTCCGTGCCGCAGCAGAGCTGCTGCCTCCGGGCGCGGAGCTGGAGATCTTCGATCTTGAAGGCATCCCGCCCTTTAACCAGGATCTGGAGCAGCAGCCCCCTGCCATCATCAAAGAGTTCAAGGCAAAGGTCAGGGCGGCTGATGCAATCCTGATAGCGACGCCGGAGTACAACTACTCGGTTCCCGGCGTGCTCAAGAACGCCATTGACTGGGGCTCAAGGCCCTTCGGCGACAACTGTTTCGACGACAAGCCCCTGGCCATCATGGGCGCTGCCAACGGAATGATCGGCACGGCCCGGGCCCAGTATCACCTGCGTCAGTCGTGCGTATTTCTGAACATGCACGTCCTCAACAAACCCGAGGTCATGGTCCCGCTCGTAAAAGAGAAGCTCGACGAGAACGGACGACTTACGGATGAGCTTACGAGAAAGAAGATCAGGGAGCTGATCGAAAGCCTCGTGGCCTGGGCGCGGCGGTTGAAAGGCGTTTGACTTTCGTCCTTACATGCTTCCCTGCGGCGGGAAAAAGGACGGTTTCGATCATGCTAGAATATAGTTAGAACCGTAAATTTGCATGTAAATTCTTTCTGCATGCAAATTCTTTCAAGGAGGGCATCATGAAACGATTGCTATTGGTACTACTGGCAGTGACGTTCATCTTTCCCGGGGGAGCACGGGCTGCAACCCTCAAGCTCGGCTTCATCAACTCCATCACCGGGCCGGAAGCGCCCATCGGAGAAAACCTGACGAACGGCGTCACCCTCGCCATCGAAGATCTGAAGAAAAAAGGGATCGACGTCGACCTGGTCAAGGAGGACGACACCGGCAAACCTGACAAATCGCTCGCCGCATTCGAGAAGCTTGCAACGCGCGACAACGTCGTCGGCATCGTCGGCCCCTACACTTCCGCCACGGCGAATGCCGACGCCAAGGTGGCAGAGCGCTACAAGGTCCCGCTGGTCATTCCCGCCGCCTCCAAAGAGGAGATCACCCAGCAGGGCTAAAATGGACCTACCGGGTCTCGGGCACCACGGGAGATTATGCGGGCGTTTTGCTCGATCTCGCAACCACCCTCGGAAAACCCAAGACCATCGCCATTCTGAACGAGAACACCGACTTCGGCGTGTCGGCGGCCAAGAGCGCCAAGACCATCGCTGAAAAAAAGGGCATCAAAGTCGTGTTCGAAGAAGCCTACTCCAAAGGGCTCGCCTGACTACCGTTCAACACTCGCCAAGGTAAAGGCCACGAATCCCGACATCGTGTTCATGGTTTCCTATGTTGCCGATGCCATCCTCCTGATGCGGCAGTCGCGTGAAATCGGGCTCACTCCCATGGCATTCCTGGGTGCGGGCGCCGGTTTCTCCGTGGTGCAATTTGCCAAGGAAAAGGACATCAGCGAGGCGGTCTTTTCCTCCACGCAATGGACGGAAGACGCGCCCTGGGCCGGCTCCAAGGCATGGTTCCAGCGCTATGAGAAGCAATTCGGCAAACCGCCTACGTACCATGCGGCCTGCGCCTATGAATCGATGATGATCATGGGACAGGCGGCAGCGGCTGGGGGCGGGGACCGTGAAAAAACGCGAGAGGCGCTCCGCACCGGGAAGTGGAACGGCATCCTCGGCGAGGTCCGTTTCCAGGACTACGAAGGCTACCAGAACCAGCGCAAAGCCGTGATGCTGGTCGAACAGGTGCAGAACGGACAGCATGAAACCGTGTGGCCGCTTGAGGATGCGGCCAAGAAGCCCATCTGGCCCTTCCCGGGCTGGAAGAAGTAAGCGCTCCGGAGGAGCGTACCCGAGGCCCGCTCCTTTTTTTTAAAACCTTGTTTTCGCGCCAAATGCAAAGAGAACCTGAGTTCCTGGTTCGAAGATAAACTTCAAACTTTGATTTTTTTGTGTCTCTCTTTACGCCTCTGCGCGAGACGCTTTTGCTTTTGACGCGTCCGGCAAAAGATAACTATGACGGTCTTCTTTCAATCACTCATCAGCGGCATCCTGATCGGCGGCGTCTACGCGCTGATCGGCATCGGCCTGACCATCATCTTCGGGGTCATGCGGATCATCAATTTCGCCCACGGCGACCTGCTGATGCTCGGCATGTACGCTTACCTACTTTCTGTTCGCTGTGCTGCACATCGATCCTTTTGTTTCGATCGTGATCACCATTCCGGTCATGTTCCTGTACGGCGCATTTCTCCAGAAGGTCTTCATCAACCGCGCGCTCAACGCCCTGCCGCAGAACCAGATCCTGCTGACCATCGGCATGGGCCTGGTCATGAGCAACTCGATCATGCTTGCCTTCACGTCGGACTACAAGATCCTCTCCACGACCTATTCGTCCAGCAGCGTGTCGGTCCTGGGAATCTCGATCTCCGAACCGCTGGTCTATCTCGTTCATCATCACCGTCGGCCATAACCGCCGCGCTGTACTGGTTTCTGTACCGGACCGACACGGGCCAGGCCATCCGAGCGACGGCCCAGGACCGCGAGGCCGCCCAGCTCATGGGGATCAATGTCAAGCGCATGTCGATCATCGCCTTCGGCATCGGAACAGCCCTGGCCGCCACCGCCGGCGCGCTCATTTCGCCCACGTACTACATCTTTCCGCAGGTCGGCAGCGTCTTCACGCTCAAGGCCTTCGTCATCACCGTGCTCGGCGGCATGGGCAGCATCGTCGGCGCGACCCTGGGCGGCGTGCTCATCGGCATTGCCGAGTCCGTGGGCGGCGTCTATCTCGGGTCCGGCTGGAAGGACGTCATTGTGTTCGTCCTGTTCCTGCTGGTGCTTTTGTTCAAGCCTTCGGGCCTGCTGGGCACGTCCAGGGATTGACTGTGGGCAGGATTGCAGGCGTCGATGCGACACAAAACGCGTAACCGCGAACGCGAGGAAAACTTAAACACGGACTTTAATGAATAGATTTACTTTGCGACCTTTGCGCCTTCGCGGTTCAAGAATCGCTGTTTACTAGATCAAGGAATATGAAACGATTGACGAACAATAATAGCGGCATCAGCACTCTTCCGGTCGTCCTCGGCATCGTCGCGATTCGCGCTGCTCTTCCTGCTCCCGAAATTCGTGACGAGCACCTATGCGCTTCATATCATGATCCTGATCTTCATCAGCGTCATCACGGGGTCGGCCTGGAACATCCTGGGCGGCTACACGGGCCAGTACTCCGTGGGTCATGCGGCCTACTTCGGCGTTGGCGCCTACACCACCATGATCCTGCTGCAGTACCGGCACCTTGCGCCCTGGTACGGCATCTGGGCCGGCGTCGCCGTGGCCGTGGCCGTCGGCCTTGATCATCGGCTCCATCTGCTTCCGTCTGCGCGGGCCCTACTTCGTCCTCGCCTCCATCGCCGTTGCCGAGATCTTCCGCGTCTCGCGCCCTGAACCTGAAGGACCTGACGAACGGCGCCGAAGGGATCCTGATCACCGAGATCCCTCCGCTCACGATCGGCGGCGCGGTCATCACCGATTTCATGTCCAAGGTCCCCTTTTACTACACCGGACTCGTCATGGCGATCGCCGTCATCATCGTGACCTGGCTGGTCCAGAACTCGAAGCTCGGCTACTATTTCCAGGCCATCAGGGAGGACCAGGACGCGGCGCACTCGCTGGGCATCAACCTGACGCTGTACAAGAACATGGCCCTTGCCCTCTCGGCGATCTTCACGTCCCTTGCCGGCAGCCTGTACGGCCTCTATGTCGGGTTTATCGATCCGGGAACGGTCCTGGACCTGGGGCTTTCGGTCCAGATCGTCATGACCTGCATCATCGGCGGCATCGGCACGATCTTCGGACCGCATGATCGGCGCCGTCGTGCTGGTGCCGTTCTCCGAGGCCCTGCGCAGCAATGTGATCGCCCAGGCCCTGATCGACTCCGGGCTGGTCAGGGAAAACTCGGCGCCTCGGCTCTTTCCTGAAGGACCAGCTGTCGCATGCCCATGTGCTGATCTACGGCATCCTCCTCGTCGTCGTGATCCTGTATCATGCCCGACGGCGTGCTGGGATTTATCAGGAAGCTTGCGGCGAAAAAACAGAAAGGAGGCTGCCTGATGGCCATTCTTGAGATACAAGCGCGTCAGCAAATTCTTCGGCGGGCCTCGCCGCGAACCTCGACGTTTCCTTCGACCGTGGAGCCGGGGATCGATCACTGGGGCTGATCGGTCCGAACGGCGCCGGCAAGACGACCCTGTTCAACTGCATCACCGGCTACTATCCGCCGTCGCGCGGCGAGGTCGTGTTTGACGGCAGACGCATGAACGGACTGCATCCGGACGCCGTATGCAAGCTCGGCATGGCACGCACCTGGCAGAAGGTGCGGCCGCTGGCCAAGATGAGCGTGGTGGACAACGTCATGGTCGGCGCCCTCTGCCGGACCAATTCCCTCACGCAAGGCGCGCGCGGCGGCCCGGGAACAGCTCAAGGTCGTCCATCTGGAGCAGCGCGCCGACGTCAAGGCCGGCAGCCTGCCCATCGGCGAACGCAAGAAGCTCGAGGTCGCGCGCGTCCTTGCCACACGGCCCAAGCTGCTGCTGCTCGACGAGGTCATGGGCGGCCTCAATCCCGCCGAAAGCGAAGAGATCATCCAGGCTGATCCTCGACATCAAAAAGCTGGGCATCACCCAGATGGTCATCGAGCACAACATGAAGGCGATCATGCGCATCTCCGACCGGATCGTGGTCCTGAACTCCGGCGAAAAGCTGGCCGAGGGCAGTCCCGCAGGAGATCGTTTCGAACCAGGCCGTGGTTCATGCCTATCTCGGAGAAAGCAATGCTTAAGATCGAGAACCTGCACTTCAGCTACGGCGACCTCAAGGTGCTCTGGGACGTGAACATCGAGGTGCAGGACAGGCGAGATCGTAACGGTCGTCGGGCGCGAACGGCGCCGGCAAATCAACGCTCCTCAAGAACATCTCGCGGCTCGTTCGAAGCCCGGGTCCGGCAGCATCACCTTCAACGGCACGGACCTGGCGAAGCTCGAAGCCCACGAAGTGGTGGAACTCGGCATCGTCCAGGTGCCCGAAGGCAGGAAGATCTTCCCGCAGATGACGGTCATGGAGAACCTGCGCATGGGATCGTTCATCAGGCACGCGCGCGCAACCGGCGGAGCGAGAACATGGAGCGGGTCGTTCGCACTGTTCCCGCGCCTCAAGGAGCGGGAAAAACAGCTGGGCGGCACCCTGTCCGGCGGCGAGCAGCAGATGCTCGCCATCGCGCGAGGGCTCATGGCCGAGCCGAAGCTGCTGCTGCTCGACGAGCCGTCGCTCGGTCTTTCGCCGCTCCTGGTCAAGTCCATCTTCGAGATCATCGCCGAGATCCGCAGGCAGGGAGTCACCATCCTGCTGGTTGAACAGAACGTGTTCCAGTCGCTCAGGATCGCCGACCGCGGCTACGTCCTCGAAACGGGCAGGATCGTGCTGCAGGGCAAGGGCAACGAACTGCTGAATAACGAACATGTAAGAAGGGCTTACCTGGGAATGTAGGAAACCGCACAAGGGCCAGGAAAGCGTGAATACCGTTTTGAGTTTTTAGTTTTGTGTTTTGAGTTAAAGATGAAGATGATTTGAGATTTGCAGCAACCGACACAGGGAGGTTCAGCCCATGTACGTTTCCGACTGGATGACGAAGAAGGTCTTTACCGTCGAGCCCGATGATTATCTTTCCGATGCCCTGCCGCTGATGAAGGAAAAGAGCATCAAGCATCTTCCGGTCGTCAAGAGCGGAAAGCTCAAGGGCCTTGTTTCGGACCGGGACATCAAGGAATACACCCCCTCCAAGGCCACGTCCCTCGACATCTACGAGCTGCATTATCTCCTCGCCAAAACCAGGATCAAGGAGATCATGAAAACCAAGATCATTACCGACCCCGTCCGATATGCCGGTGGAAGAAGCGGCCATGACGCTGCTGGATGAAAACATCGGCTGCCTTCCCGTGGTCGACGGCAGCGAACCTGGTCGGCATCATTTCGGACCGGGACATTTACCGCGCCCTGGTGGACATTACGGGAGTGAGGCACGGAGGCCACCGGATCTGCGTCACGATCGAAGACCGCGCGGGATCGATCAAGGATGTTGCCGACATCATCAGGAAGCATAACTTCCGCCTCCAGGGAATCCTCACGTCCTACGAGGGGGTAAAAGAAGGGTATCGCAAGGTGGTCATCAGGACAAAAGGCCGGGGGGACTTCAACAATCTCAAAATGGAGGTCGAACAGGCCTTCAGAACCTGCCAGGTCAGGAAGGGATAATAAAGCCCTCCGGGCCGGAAGCGTTCGTCGCCCGCTGCCTGCTCTTCGCTCCCGTGATGAAGGCCGTCATCCCGTTCTCAGGTTCTTCGCTTTGTTCGTCTTCATGGTCCTGATCCGCCGCATCAGTTCGTCATACTCCAGCGTGTTCAAAACGTCCTTCTTCTCCAGCCATCCGCGCCGTGCAATCGCCACCCCGTAGTTCATGAAGTCGAACTGGGTCTTCACGTGCATGTCCGTGCTGATCACCAGAGGCACGCCGTACTCCTTCGCCAGCCGTACGTGGTGGTCGTTCAGGTCGAGCCGGAGTGGATAGGAATTGATCTCCATGGCGACGCCCAGCTTCCCTGCCTCCCGCAGCACGGCCTCGATATCCACGTCATAGGCGTCGCGCTCTCCGATCAGCCGCCCTGTGGGATGGGCGATCACGCAGACCGAGGGATGCCTGACGGCGGACAGGATCCGCTTCGTGATTTGGTCCCGATCCTGCCTGAACCCGGAGTGGATCGACGCAACGACGATGTCCAGTTCTGCAAGCGTCCGGTCAGGCAGGTCGAGCCTGCCGTCGGACCGGATATCGATCTCCGTGCCCTTGAGCAGCCTGAATCCCGTCAGGCGCCGGTTCGCTTCGTCGATGAGCCTGATCTGCTCGGCCAGCCGCTTCTCGTCAAGCCCGTGCGCCACGCCCAGGCCCTTCGTGTGGTCCGTGACCGCAACGTACCGGTAACCCTTGCCTCTTGCCGCCTCGACCACGGCGTCGAGATCGTGGCTGCCGTCTGACCACTTCGTATGGACATGCAGGTCGCCTTTAATGTCTTCTAACGTTACAAAAAACGGAAGCGTGCCGCTCTGCGCTGCATCGATCTCGCCCTGGTCTTCCCGCAGTTCCGGCGGTATGTAGGGAAGGTTGAGCGCCTTGTAGACTTCCTCCTCCGTTTTTCCGCCGATCTTCTTCTCGCCCGGGCCTTTGAACACGCCGTATTCGTTGACCTTGAGGCCGGCCCGCACCGCCATTTCCCGGAGCTTGATATTGTGCTGTTTGCTTCCCGGTAAAATACTGGAGCGCCGCACCAAAGGAGCCTTCTTCGACGACCCGAAGGTCCACCTGGATCCCGTCGTCGGTGACGATCGAAGATTTCGTCTCTCCCTGCGCGAGCACCCTGCTTACGAGCGGCAGCTTCACAAAAGCGTCCATGACCGCAGCGGGCTCCCTCGACGTCGTCAGGATATCGATGTCCCGCACCGTCTCCCTCATTCTCCTGATGCTGCCCGCCACAGCGATCCGGTCGATCGGCGCTTTTTCCTTCATTCGCCGCATGATGTCTTCGGCCAGCGGGAGAACCCGGCCGAGGGGTTTGCGGTCGGTCCCCCGCTTGATCAGCGCGATCCCTTTGAGGATATTCTCCTCGGTCTTTTTCTGGATCCCCGGAAGGCCCGCAAGCCTCCCCGCGGTGATTGCTGCTTCCAGCTCATCGACGCTCTTGATCCCGAGGGTGTCGTAGAACTGCTTGGCCTTTTTCGGCCCGAGTCCCGGCACCCGCAGAAGATCGAGAACGCCGGCGGGGATCTCCTTTTTCAATTCCTCGTGTTTGGAAACAATGCCTTTTTCAAGATACTCGCGGATCTTGCTGCTAAGGTCCTTGCCGATCCCCGGGATTGCCGCAAGCTCTTCATCGGTCAGCGCGGCCGCGTCTTTCGAGAGGCCGTCGATGTTCTGGGCAGCCCTGCGATAGGCGCGGATGCGGAACACGTTCTCGCCCTTCAATTCGAGAAGCTCGGCGATCTCGTTGAAGATCTTTGCGATCTGCTGGTTCTTCATGGCACCCTGCTTTTTCGTCTATTTTTATTGTAGCACCCTACGCAACAGACCGTTGGGACCACTGATAAACACTGATGAGCACAGACTGAATGCGCTATTTACATTCGTGAAAATTCGTGCTCATTCGTGGCAAAAAAAGCGTATTAGGCTTTTCTTCCGGTATTTACGAGAGTGCGATCCTCTCAATCCAGAGATGACAAAGCCGGGGACTTTTGCCCCGGCCGTCATCTTGTGCCCGAGAGGACCGATACAGCTATGCGGCTTTTTTCATCGCCCGCACCGCAAACTTCTTCTCGATCGCGGCAAGCTTTTCCATGATCCCCGTGTACTCCAGCTCGTTCATCGGCAGCATGGCGGCGCCGAAGAAACCCTGCCTCCGCATGTCCATTGCCTTGTCGGCAACGTGCGCGCGCACCCGGTCCCAGAACGGATGGTCGAAGGCGTCCACCGGTCCGGTCAGCTTTCCGTCGCGAAGCGAGAAGGCCGCGCAGCTGACTACGGGCGGACCGTCGAACCAGCTGATGGTCGTATTGAGCTTCACGGGCATGATCGGCATGTTGTGCGAACCCCGCATGCAACCCGCCACGAAGTGGCCGACGGAGAAGGGCTGGAGGATCTCGCCTGTTGCAGGAAAATCCATCTGGCTCCTGACCAGCATCACGGGATCGTCCTTGCCCGTGTATTTTCCCGCGATGTTGTGAAGCCGCGACGTTGCCACTGCCGCAGCCTGTGTGCCCGCCGCGCGCGACCACACGGACTCGACCACATACCGCTCAGGGTCGCGGAGCAGCGTAGCGATATCGTAGAGGTCTTCGGGAGCGGAGAGCTCGACGACGCGATCGCCTTCCGTATGGTTCACGTCCATGATCGTGAAGCTGAAGCCCTGGGCCATTTTTGGAGAAAGCATAAGGCCGGGCGTATTCATGGCGTCGGTGAACGCGAGATAAAGCGGGAAGTTGTACGCGCCTGGGTCGGTCTTGTCCGCAGCGAAAAACAGGAAAGGTTCCCCGGGCCGCTCGTCGAATTCCATTTCCGCGACAGCGGGGCCCATGCCGTGGACATTCCCGGAGAAAGCGTCCTTCAAGAGGTCCTGGCCAGCGCCGTAGAGGCCCTGTGATTTCGCAACGGCAGTCCCGGCAACAAAAGCGTCCCAGGCAAGTTTGTGGACCTGCTCATTTCCCTCGCCGGACCGGTGGGTCATGAGGATCGCAATGTCGTCACCGGTGAAACTCACATAGTTGTCGATCAGAATATCCCGGCCCTTTTCCGTCACATGCTTCTTCACGGTTTCAAGCAGCTTTTCCGAGGGACAGATATGACCTCCGACGGAACCGATATCAGCTTTGATCACGCTCACGGTGGTCTTCATGGCAGCCTCCTCTCCTTCATCGTATTCTTTTTGTCCTCTTGTTCTGCAGCAGCAATTGCTGTCGCATGTGGGTCGGGATGCGTACCCGGCGGCCGCGGAGTGCCGTTGGTTTCTTTACAAAAGCGCCTGGCAGCCGCTCGGAGATGATGCTGACAGAGGTTCACTGATGCTTAAATCATAGCACAGGGCTGATTGAGATCGAAGAAGAGGGCGGACGATTGTTGAGGCTAAAGTATGAGCGAGATCGGAAAACCGTCGGAGAATACTGACAGCGCGGTGATGACAACCAAGGATCCTAAAAGATCTTCCAGATGATCTCGAAGTTGCAGATGATGATGTCCGGCTCGCCCGATTTGTCCTTCATGATCTGGCCATGGGAATCGAGGGCGAGCAGAAGATCATTGGCCTTGAGCAGCGAACCGTCATATCCCGCGGTGAGCAGCCGGTCCCTGACGCGCTCCAGATATGCTGTGCAGGTTCGTTCATCGATGATCTTCTTGCGCACTGCCTTTGCCAGGTCGACGGGCGTGAGCAGCGATGTCTCTTCGCGCTGAGACACCCAGGCATCAGGTCCGTTGTAGAAGCCGCGGATCGTGATGTAATTGTGCTCCACCGCCAGCACGGGATTGCCGTCGGTATCGACGATTTGCTTGTGGGACTGGTACTTCCGGGGGTCCGACGAGATCTCGATCTTCAGGCTGCCCGTCATATAGATGGCGCGGACATAGACGGAATGGATGCCCTGTTCGTTCAGCGCCTGGGATACGGCGAACTCCTCGAAGGGACTGTTGATGCCGTAGTGCCTGATCTTCTCGATCTCCTCGGCATTGTATTTTTTGACAGCGGGAATCTCTCCCACACGAGACGCCTTCCAGACGAGATGGATGTTGTCCTTCGTGACCGTGTAGTATACCTCATTGGTGTCCGACAGGCTCAGGCTCGGCGTCTTTCGCCAGCGCTCGGGCAGAAAATAATCGAACAGGCGCCCGTTCCTGCCCACGACCCACATGCGGCCGCCGGTGCTCTCTGCATGGCCGAAGATATAGGGAACGCCGAAGATCTCCGTGCGCGCAAGATGCGACGGAAGCGGCGTCGGCGTAAAGCGGTCCCGCATGTCGTCCAGGTACGAGTGCCGCCTCGATGCCTTGACCCGGTCTTCGTGTTCGGGCGTGCGAAAGAGCAGCTCGTAATCGATGACCGAATAGTTCCCGCCCCGGAGCAGCTGGTAGACGAGGTCCACCTGCCTGTTTGTCGCTTCGGCATTCCCGCCTTTTCCGGCAAGCTCGATGCGCTCGCAGTCAGCCTCATCGATGATGACGTGCTCGGGCTTCATGTCCGCCATGTGGTACCCTTTTGTGCTCAGGTCATCGAAGGCCATCTTCTGCATGATCTTGAGGTGTTCCACGATGTCGGGAAACTCGAGTTTGATCCCTTCGAAGATCTCGATCAGGTTCTTTCCCCGGATCCACTCGTAGACGAGCTTGTATTGCTTGAGGATGTCGAGGTCGATGCCGGGATGGCGCGCGCGGATGCGGTTGATGCGGGACCGGGACCGGCCGCTCTGCCAGAGCTGCATGGTCTGGGGCGGGACGTAAATGGCGAGGGGCCGCTGAACCCTGATCCACCCGATCCGCTGGCCGACCTGACGATCGTCCATCTCCATGACCAGGGCGAACTCCTCCCAGGGGCTGTTGAACTCGGCGCTGACGAACTCCTCGAGCGTGTGGGTGTTGATCGGGACGTCCTCTCCCACGCGGCAGTTCTTGACCACGAGGTCGAGACTCACGTTCTTGACCGGTTTCGTTGACACACGGTACACGGAGCTGGTTCCGAGCAGTCTGACACGGTGCGCGGCAAACCATTCCTCTTCATACCAGTTCTGGATATTGAGGTGCTCCTGGTGGGATTGGGCATGACGCGTGAGGTACAGATCACCGCCGTCCTCGGTCTTGGTGTGAAGGTACACCACGCCCAGCACGTTCACGAGGGACTTTTGAGGGGAGATTTTTTGCATGCTGTTCACTGCTGGTGAAAAAACGATGAAAAAACTGAACCATCTCGCGCAAAGCCGCCAAGCCGCAAAGAAAGGCCTGATTTGAGCTTAGTTATGGTTCCCTTGGCGCCTTTGCGTCTGTTTGCGCGAAGATGCTTTTGGTTTCGGCACTGGTTCGAAAACCTACCCCAACCGCTTGCGGAATTCGTCGAGCTGTTTTTTCAGCCTCTCCGGCAGCCGGCTCCCAAAAAGCGCGAAATGCTTTTCGATGTCCGGGATCTCGGATCTCCACTCTTTCATATCGACGTTCATCAGGGCCTTCATATTTTCCTGCGTGACTGAAAGACCCGTGAGATCGAGGTCGCCGTCTTTCGGCATCAGCCCGATGGGCGTCTCTTTGGCGCCGACTCTCCCGTCAACGCGGTCGCACATCCACTTCAGCACGCGGCTGTTGTCGCTGAACCCGGGCCAGAGGAACCTGCCCTCGCTGCTCTTCCGGAACCAGTTCACATAGAAGACCCGCGGCGCTTTGCTCCCCAGACGGTCGCCCATCGAGAGCCAGTGATGGAAGTAGTCGCCCATATGGTAGCCGCAGAAGGGCTTCATGGCAAAGGGGTCCCTTCTCAGGTTGCCGACCGCGCCGATGTTGGCCGACGTGGTCTCCGAAGCCGCGGTGGCGCCGAGAAACACGCCGTGGTCCCAGGAGTAGGCCTCGGATACGAGGGGCACGACGCTGCCGCGGCGGCCGCCGAAGATGAAGATGTCGATCGGCACGCCCTCGGGATTTTCCCAGTCCGGACAGATGACGGGGCACTGACGCGCCGGCGCCGTGAACCGCGCGTTGGAATGGGCCGCCTCTTCGCGGCTCGCCGGGGTCCAGTCTCGCCCCTTCCAGTCCAGGGCATGGGCAGGCGCGTCCTCGGTCATGCCTTCCCACCAGATATCGCCGTCGTCCGTGAGCGCGCAGTTCGTGAAAATAATGTTTTCCCTGAGCGTGTTCATGGCCGCGGGGTTCGTGGTATACGATGTGCCCGGTCCGACGCCGAAGAAGCCGCTTTCGGGATTGATGGCATGGAGCCTGCCGTCTCCCCGGATCTTCATCCACGCGATATCGTCGCCGATGCATTCGCATTTCCAGCCTTTGAGCGAAGGCTGCATCATGGCAAGATTCGTTTTGCCGCATGCCGAGGGGAACGCGGCGGCGATATGGTAGCGTTTGCCTTCCGGGCTGGTCAGGCGCAGGATCAGCATATGCTCCGCCATCCAGCCTTCCTTCCGGGCCATGTTCGAGGCGATCCGGAGGGCGAGGCACTTTTTCCCGAGCAGGGCGTTGCCGCCGTAGCCCGAGCCGTAGGACCAGATCAGGTTCTCCTCGGGAAAGTGGCTGATGTATTTTTGTTCAATGGGAGCGCAGGGCCAGGCGGCGTCCTTTTGCCCCTTGTCGAGCGGTGCGCCGATGGAGTGCAGGCAGGGGATGAACGCTCCGTTCGCTCCGAGCGCGTCGAGCACCTTCGTGCCGACGCGGGTCATGATGTGCATGTTGCAGACCACATAGGGGCTGTCGGTCACTTCGACGCCGATCTTGGAGATGGGGGAGCCGATGGGACCCATGGAAAAGGGGATGACATACATCGTACGGCCCTTCATGCAGCCTCGGTATAGATCGGACATGGTCTTCTTGAGTTCAGCAACGGCGATCCAGTTGTTCGTCGGCCCCGCCTCGTCGCGGGAAGAGGTGCTGATATAGGTGCGGTCCTCCACGCGTGCCACGTCGCTCGGATCGGTGCGGAACAGAAAGCTGTTCGGCCTCTTTGCGAGCGGGATGGCCATGCCGCCCTCGCGCATGGCTGCCATCAACCGGTCGTATTCCTCGCTGGAGCCGTCGCACCAGACGATTGTATCGGGCTTGCACAGATCGGCGACTTCACTGATCCAGGCGTTCAGCTTTTCGTTCTTCGATCCCTTCTGCATGTTCCCTCTCCCTTGATCACTGCTTCCCTGATTAAAAAAAAGCCCCGCGAGAACACGGGGCTCATTGTCGCTGGGAATGTCACGGCCCCGGATCAGTGCTGGATGCTCGCCTTTTCAAGGATAACGCTGTACTTGTATCCCGAGCCGAAATCCTTGTCTTTGAAGACTGTTCCCTTGACCGTCACGACGTCGCCGATCTCCGCCGTATCCTCCGTCGTCACGACAAGATCGTTGGTGTTCTTCGCTGCGTCACCGGTACCGTCCTGCAGGTGCAGCCAGTTCTTGCCCATGATGCCTGTCGCGACCTTCACCACCGTTGCATGGATGACCGCGCTTTTTCCGTGGAGCTTGGCCCGCTTTCCGAAAACTTCCGCTATGGTATAAGCATCGGGGCCCGCTGCCTTTTCCACCTTTACGTTCTTAATCGGAGCAGGAGCGGATCTTTTTCCTGGCCGGAGCCGTTGCCGGCTGCTTCGCCCGCTTCCCCGGAAGATGTCGGTCCGCTCGAAAAATAGATTACGTCGAAGGTCCTTTTGAGGGACTTGCTCGTGAAATTGGACATCGGTGTTCCGGGTTGAAACGCCATCTCCCGGCCCACTGGCCACTGTTCGTCTCCGGCACCGCCACCCAAGTCTTCTTTCCGGCCTTTTCAAGACAGACATAGGTATACCCGCCGGAGTTCATGGTTTCCACGACCTTTCCCGAAAGCGAGACGACAATTGTGCCGCCGCTTCCTTCGCCTTCATCTTGCCGGTCGGAGGGGTTTTCCGCGGCTGTCGGCGCAGCGAAAGCCGCTCCGCTGAGCACCATCATGACTGCAAACGAGAATGTTGCTGCTGTACACGAACACCGTTCATGGTTTCTCCCTTTTCCTGGTCTCTGCAGAGGAACTTCTCCGGACATGACTTTTTTTACGGATTCGCGGATTTTACTGCTTTTAAAGAAAATAATCAAGGAATGTTTCTCCGGCGCACAGGGCCTTCACGTGCGTAAAGGCTTTTCCCCCGTCGCTTTCCCAGACTCCTGCTGCCTGCAGCCGGACCTAGTTTATTTTCGAAGGCTTGAAGAACAGGTCGTGCTTTGCGCCGCGGCTGACGAGGTAGCTCACCACGTCGGCAGGCTTGAAGAACATCCTGAGCTTCCAGGCGTTCTTGCTGGTCCGGCTGAATACGCGTTCGTCCAGGGAATCGATGAAGCGCAGGATCTCGTCCCGCTCTTCGTCGCTGAAATCCACGGGCGCCGCGTCGGAACCTGCCCCGGTGCGGCGTGCCGCAGAATCCGCTCGGCGATCCGGCCGGCTGCTGAGAAATAGGCCGCGCCGCCGGGCAGGTCGAAGAACCGGGGAACGTTCAGGAGATGGTTCGTGAGTTCCCGCGCCTCAGGCAGGTCGCCGACATGCTCCAGCGTAATGCCGAGTTTTTCCGAGCACAGGGAAATAAGGTTCCGGACGAGCACATGGGTATGACCTTCGGGCGCGCGGTTGATGATGAGCGCCGGCGTGAACGACATCTCGATCTCGGACACCAGCGGAAGCAGATCGGGTGCGGTCTTCGCAAGCGCCCCCTTGAGCCAGTCCAGGGTGAACCGGCTCTCGCCGTCGCCCCGCCCTGTCTCGGCCTCGATGAGGGCGGCGACCGCGGGATTGTTTCTGAAGATGCTCTGCATCTTGCGGAATAGGGCGCCCTTCACGAAGCTGTAGGCGTTCATCACCGCTCCGGGCTCGGGCGCCGTGATCACGACGCCGCGGTCGGAAATGCCGAAAAAATCGAGAGTGTTGAAATGGACGCCCGCCCCCAGGTCGATGATGACATAGTCCGCGGGAAGCGCGCGCAGATGGCGCATGAGCTTGAGTTTCATCCAGTGGGCCGGATTGGTGATGCCCGGGATGAACTCTGCCCCGCTGATGAGCCCCATGTTCCTTACCGGTGTCTCGACCATGAGATTTTCGAGGGAAGGGACTTTGTTCAGGATGAAGTCCGCGATGGTCGGCGTCCTGCCGAGGATGCCGAGGTAGGTATGGAGATTCGCGGCCCCGAGGTCGAGGTCCGCAAGAACCACGCTCCTGCCGCTGCGGGCCAGGACCGTGCCGAGCGCAATGGAGAGGATGCTCTTGCCCACGCCGCCCTTGCCGCCGCCGATGGAAATGATCGTTTCTGCCCGCTGTTTGTCTGCCATGAAGACACTGTAACAGGTTTGGGAAGGAGGGTGAAGGGGAAGGAAGCAAGGGTCAAGGAATGCGCCACTTGCGCAACAGGCCTCTCCTGGGGCCCCTGGCTGCTGGCTCCTAAATCTTACAGCTTATATCCTATCTTTCTCAGGAACCCCCTGCGCTGCGCCTTGTCTTCTTCGGTCTCGACGCCTTTGGGCGAAGCGCCGTCGATCACGCCTGCGATCCCCTTGCCCTGGCTCGTCGACGCAACGACGACCTCGAGAGGATTGGCCGTGGCGCAGAAGATGCGGCAGACCTCGGGGCAGTTCTTGATCTGGTTCAGCACGTTGATGGGGAACGCGTTCTTAAGATAGATGCAGAACACGTGGCCCGCGGCGATCGACTGCAGGGCCCGGACGCAGGAGGCGATCATTCCCTCGTCGTTCCCTTCTGTTCGGATGAGGCACGGCCCCGAGGCTTCGGTAAAGGCCACGCCGAACTTCGCTTGCGGCACGGTTGTGGCAATGATCTCATACAGGTCTTCTGCGGTCTTGATGAAATGGGTCTGGCCGAGGATGACATTGCAGCCCTCGGGGATGTCGATCTTGACGGTCGTCAGTTCCATGGAAACCTCCCAATCACTTTACGCCCTTGTCCTTCAGGAACGGTGCGTATTTTCTGTCCTCGCCCAGAATGTGCTCCTTCAGCCAGGCACCGAGAAACTTCAATGTATCGATGATGAGCATCCAGTTCCCCGCCTCAAAATCGTCTCTGAGTTCTTTCGCTTTGACCGTCATTTCGTCGTGCAATGCCTTGTGCCGCTCCAGCTCAGGGTAGGCATACTGCTGGAGCAGGCTTTCCTCGGTCTGAAAATGATAGGCTGTGTAATCCGCCAGGTCGGCCAGAACATCGCCCAGCACCGTGCGGCCCTTTCCTTCGGACATGGCGTCACCCAGACGGTTCAGGATGCCCACCAGTTTTTTATGCTGGTCGTCGATCACTTCGATCTGGACGGCAAAGTCTTCATTCCATTCGTTCAGCTGCACGAGCACCTCGTTGCTACTCGAACGATATCGGTCTATTGAGAAATAACTATAGCAGATTTTCCGGGAGAAAGGGGGATGGCGGGCCTGCCTGCGGGACCGATTTCCAACTGCGAAGCAGGGCAACAGCATCGTCTGTCGGAACTGCGGCGACAGGCGACAAAATCAGCGAGAGGAACGTCATGCCTGGAGAAAGTATTTCTTCAGATACCCGTCCAGACTCCGCTCCAGGTCCTTTTCACCTGCGAGACAGACATCCCGGTACAGGTCGGGCGCCATTCCCAGGAAAACATCGAGTACAGAGGGATCAAACGCCCTCCCCCGGTCTTCCCGCATGATCTGCAGCGTGGTCTCCAGCGTGGCCGGGTCCCGGTACGGCCGTTTCGTCGTCAATGCATCGAAAACATCCACGACGGCGAAGATCCTCGCCGCGAGCGGGATATTCCTGCCTGCAATCCCGGACAAATAGCCGGTGCCGTCGTACTTTTCATGGTGATAGCGAATGACGTCCAGGGCGTCCCGAAGCCAGGTGTACTTTCCGATGATGTCCACGCCGTGCTGCACATGGATCGCCATGATCCTGATCTCCTGCTCGTCGAGCCCCGCAGGCTTCAGCAGGATCGCGTCGGCGATGCCGATCTTGCCCACGTCGTGCAGAAAGGCCCCCTTGATCAGGCCGGTGATCCTCTCACTGCCAAGTCCGACCGCCTCGGCCAGGCGGATCGCATAGAGGGTAACGCGGTAGTTATGATCATTGGTACCACGGTCCCGCTTCGCGACAGCGCTTCCCAGGACCTCCAGCATGCCCATGTTCGCGCTCGTGAGATCGTCCGACAGTCTGACCGTGTCGCGGTTCAGCCTGATAATGACGGGATAGAGGGCGATGGTCGTGAAGAAAACGATGACGATCACCAGCAGGACCGTCAAGAGCAGACGGCGGTAAATGTCGTTCAGGGCATGAGCATCGATCCGGTAGATCCCCTCGAAATAGGCGACCGTCTCGTCGGAGGCAAGTTTGAGCGGCGCGAAGATATCCACGTATAGGGCGGAGCGCATATAGAACTTCTGGTAATCCACCGCCTCACCCGGCATGACATCATGTTTTTTCCGGTCGATCTCCTGATCGACCGAATCGAACTCGGGGTCGGTAACCTCGAGCACTTTGATTTTTCCCCGGTCATACAGCTCGATGGTGATGAAATGCCCCTTGATCACGTGCTCGGCGAGGATATGCTGCGCTGCCTGGTCCCGTACGCGGTCGTAATCCTCCTTGTCCCTCGCCGAGAGAAAGGAGATGTGCTCCATGAGGCCGTGGGATTCCTCCAGGGCAAGGGAAACGACCTGCTCGTTGACCCGCTGCATCTCAAGGAGGTACACGAAAAAACCGGAAAGAGCGGCCATAACGACGGACACGAGAAACAGCCGTTTCAACAGCTTTATGCGCAGACCGCGGTTCATTGCCTAGCCATGTTCCTTCCAGAATGCAGTGACATTTCTATCCTGACGCCGGGGCCCGGCATGAGGAACGGATCGCCTTGCGCCGCGTCAGGACTTCAAAGCAGAAGCGGTCTTTCGGGTGCAAGCGGACATGTTCCTTCCGGTGTCCGCGAACAGCGGTGCAGGCCCGTTCAATTCATTTGATTGGGGATCGCCCGGAATGCGGGCGGAGCTAGAGTGGATTCTTCTGGAGCACCACGGACTCTGTCCCGTGCTGGAGCAAATCGAGCATGCGGCTGATGGACTCCTCATGCAGCTCGTGGATGAGCGCCCGGTCCACGCCGCGCCGCCGTTTCTTGTTTAGAAACGAGAAGAACACCATGCTTTTGTAGATCCGCTTGTTGGTCTTGATGGAGAAGATATAGCTGTCGAGCGAATTTTCGAGCAGCAGGTCGCTGCGTTTGCGGACGGCCTTGCTGATCATGATGGTCTGGAGCCAGTAGGTCTTGTTGATAATGCTGTCCGCTTTCAGCTCGATCCAGGTGTGGCCCATATTTCCCAGGTCGTCCGTGAGCGTTTCATGCGCCACCGTGTCTGCCGCGAGATGTGCCAGGTAGCCGTAGGAAAAGGCGCGTTCGGGCCAGGTTTTCGCCTGGTCGAGCAGCCTCAGACCCACATCCCAGGAGTGGGAGCTCTTGTCATCGGGGAGATACTTCTTCCCCAGGATCATATCGGCCATGAGATTGCCGTACAGGAAATCCTGCTTGTGCTTTTTCAGAAGGGCGTAGATGCCGGCGGGAAGAAGAGGAGCGCAGGAGAGAAGTTCATTGCCAAGGAACATGTGGGTCATGGGACCCCACGCAAGTGCCACCGAGGGAATGAGAATGAATCCTGCTGCAAGATAGAGAATGAATGCCATGGACGCTTTTTCGCGATGACGCTGTAAATGATATAAGTATAATAAAAGCCTGCAAACACGTACATGCTACTCCTTCTCCCCTGCGCCGTCAACAGTATTTTTTGGAAGTCAGTCACTCTTTGTTGCATTTCGTTTCGGGGGACGAATATTCGGGGTACAGCCGCTGCGCGCAGTCGGGACAGATTCCGTGGGAGAACTCGGCATCGGAATGTTCACTCACATAGGCTTCGATCTGATTCCAATATCCTTTGTCGTCGCGGACCTTTTTACAGGACGAGCAGATCGGCAGAAGCCCCTTGAGCCTCTTGATGCTGCTCAGGGCCTGCTTCAGCTCGGCGATGAGTTTTTCCCGCTCTTCTTCAAGATGCACGCGCTTCGTAATGTCCCGCGCCACGCCGATGAACCCGGCCACGCGGCCGTCGCGGTTGAAGGGCTGCTTGTTGATTTCGAGCCATACCCTTCCCCCATTTTTATGATAGACCTCGATGATGTAGGGATGCCCTTCCCTGCCCGTTCTGAGCATCTCCTCGGTGGCGGCAAATGCGCCCTTGTTCAGGGGATTGTCGGTATAGTGTTTTGAAAAATGCGCAAGCCATTCCCGGGAGGTAAATCCCGTAATCCGTTCAACAGCCGGCGAAATATACGTGATCATCCCGTTCGGATCGTGCCGGTAGATGAAGTCCTTCGTGTATTCGAGCAGGAGCTGCTGCTCTTCCGAAAGCGTGAAGAGTTTTGCGCTCAAAGCGCGCTGCTCTTCCTCGGCGCGGGCGATCGACAAAAAGATCGGCCTGATCAGCCAGATCCCGATCAGCATGAGCACGGAAAGCGCGAGGCCGATCACCTCGAATAAAAGGTCGGGCGTATAGGAGGGGTCGGCGGAAAGGATCTTTACGAGCGATTCAAGGCGCCGCAACCCCATCAGGGTGAAAGCGGCGGCAAGGAAGCCCCAGGCAGCACGTTTCTTCGTGACGCCGATAAGTCGCAGGGCGATGACGGCAGTTGTCAGCTGCGTCACGACTGAAAAAACTGTAATGATTCCTACCAGGGGCATGCGGTATCCTGTCGATCGGAAGCACCTGCGGCACGATTTAGGGCAGAAGACGCATTTCTATTATAGCAGAAGATATCGAAGCAGAGAGGGAGGGCGAAGGGGACTGCCTGTCGGGGTTAGCGGACCGCAGCGAGTACGCCGTTTTTCACGCTACTTGCATCCTGCGCAGGACGACGAGGAACAGCTGCCGCAGCCCGAGCCGCTCGCAGGGGACGAAGGTCCGTTCGAGGACCGGCCCATGCCGAACCGCGAGAGGCGCTTTTCCGTTCTGCCCGATCCGCACTTCTCGCAGGTCACGGCAGGCTTGGCGCCGAAGACCAGCTTCTCAAAATCCGCGCCGCAGGCATCGCAGTGATATTCATAGATAGGCATAGGTACTCCTTTTCGGCAGGCCGAAAAGAGAACTCCCAAATGCGGGGACCAATCATCTCGGAAACGGCAGTTGTAACCACAGATGAACACGGATTAACACAGATGATGCAAAGTATAATGACCACAACATCCCTTTGGCTTTGAATCTTTTATCCGCGTTCATCTGTGGTTAAAGTTCTTCTCCGGCTTTACTTCTTCTCCAGTTTCTTCCAATCCGCAAGGAACTTGTCGATCCCGATGTCCGTGAGCGGGTGTTTCACCAGCTGGTCGATGACGCCGAAGGGAATCGTGGCGATATGGGCCCCCGCAAGGGCCGCATCGACGACATGGAGGGGGTTCCTTACGCTTGCGACGATGACTTCCGTCCCGAAACCGTAATTGCCGTAGATCGTCACGATCTGCCGCACCAGGTCCATGCCGTAGTGGCTGATGTCGTCGAGCCTTCCGACAAAGGGGCTCACAAAGGCCGCGCCGACCTTTGCCGCGAGCAGCGCCTGCGTGGGGGAGAACACCAGCGTCATGTTCACCCTGATGCCCTTTTCAGCGAGGATCTTCGTCGCCTTGAGCCCGTCCTTGGTCATGGGGAGCTTGACCACGATGTTCTGATGGATCTTTGCAAGGTCCTCCCCCTCGGCGACCATCTTGTCCGCCTCGAGGCTCACGGCCTCGGCGCTGATCGGGCCGTCGACAAGGGAGCAGATCTCGGCGATCACCTGTTTGAAGTCCCGCCCCTCCTTCGCAATGAGCGACGGGTTCGTCGTGACCCCGTCGACCACTCCAAGCGCCGCTGCCTCGCGGATTTCCTTCACGTTTGCCGTGTCAATAAAAAATTTCATGGTTTTCCTTTCCTGCCAGAATATTGTCATTTTTATTTCGCAGGCTGAAACCTGCGGCTACGCGGTTTGTCCCGTCTTTTCCAATTCCCCATTCCGCAGGGAAACCCGTCCCGATTTTATCGGCGATTCCGCATTGGACATCGCTTTTTCAATCAGCTGCACCGTGTGCAGCACTTCAATGTCCGAGCCCGCTCTCTTCAACGCATGGGAGATCTGCATGCAACAGCCGGGGCAGCCGGTAACGACCGCCGACGCACGGGTCGCGATGATGTTTCCTGCCTTTTCTTTCGCAATTGAGTCCGAGAGGTCGTGATGCGTGACGCGCATCAGACCGCCGAAGCCGCAGCAGCGGTCGGCATCGTTCATCTCGACCAGTTCGATTCCGGGGATCGAGCGGATGACTGCGCGCGCCGTCGAGGACAGGCCCTGCCCCCGTGAAAGGTGGCAGGGGTCGTGCCAGGTCACCCGCCGGCGGACCGGGCCGGACTCCGCGCGCGAAAAGGGACCGGCGAGAAATTCGTGAATATCGAGAACAACGGGCGGTTTCTTTCCGGGCCGCAGCAGTTTAGGATAATCCCTTTTGAAAGTCAAGCCGCAGGAGGCGCAGACGGTAACAATCGCATCAGCACCCGCCCCGGCGAGGACCGCAGAATTGTGCTCCGCCAACTCCTGCGCAGCTGCGCGGTCGCCGAGCGAGAGCAGCGGCTTGCCGCAGCATTTCAGCCCTTCGGGAATGAGCACCTTCCAGCCGAGCATGGCGAGCACTGAAACTGTCGCCCTGCCGATGTCCTGCTGAAGGTAGTTGACCGCACATCCCGGGTAAAACGCTACCGTGCCGGTACTGGCTGTCTTTGCTTCATTCCGCATGGAGACCTGTCCCGATACTATCGGGGATTCCGCATTCCGAATTCGTGGTTTGTAACCTCGCGAATAGTGCAGCATAGCCGGCGCAAGCCACGCAGTCGCGCGGAACGCAGCGGGGTGGTTCGCCACGCCGGCAAGGATCCTGTCGATAAGTCCGGTCCCTGCCTCGGCGATGGCCTGCTCTTTTGCGGCCTGGATGATTTCCGTCACGGGCACGCCGCTGGGACAGGAGGCTTCGCAGGCAAGACAGCCCGTGCAGGTGGTGAGTCGGTCCCGGAAAAGCGTGCTGACCCGGAGCTTTCCGTCCAGCACAGCCTTGATCAGGGCCATTCTGCCGCGGGCTGAGAACGACTCGCCCCGTTCCTGCAGAAAGGGAGGACAGACGGCGCGGCAGGCGCCGCACCGGACGCAACGCTCGATCTCCCTGCGGAAGGGCTCAAGAAGCGAAGCTTGTAAAGACCTATGAAAAGAGGGTTGTGTCATTTGCCGGTGCGGCATCTGAAGGGAAACCTGTCTCCAGGCCGGGAACATCCTTTTATTACGGCGTGATCAGAACGGGGGTCCCGAGGCTTACCACACCGTAGATCTCGTCCACGGCCGCGTTGTCCAGTGCGATGCAGCCGTCGGTCCAATTCGTGTCCGTTACGGACAGGCCCGATGTCGGGTTGTCGAGACTCCTGCCGTGTATTCCCACGGCGCCTCCGAGAGGAGTGTCCCAGGGCGGCGGCTGCCGTTCCTCAAGTGCTTTTTTGATCGCCAGGAACTCCTCGGGCGTGATCAACTTTGCCTGGAGCCCGTACTCCGCGTGTTTCAGGCTCGGATAGCTCAGGCCGAGAAACTTGTAGAACCGCTTGCTCGGGTTCATGGAGCAGATGTAGAAAGCGCCTTCTGGCGTCCGTTTGTCTCCCTGCCTCCGCTTGTCGCCGTCGTCGAATCCTTTGCCGAAGGCCGCACGGTAGGTCTTCACCGCCGTGTCGCCTTTGTAGAGTGTCAGGGTGTAGCCCGATTTCCTGATGACGATCATGAGGGGGCCCGTGGCCGGGTCGGACAGAGACGCCAGGACAGCCTGTTTCGACGGCGCTTCGGATACGGGTGCCATGCAGCTCAGCAGCAGGAGCGAAGCAAGAAGCCGTAACAAGAAAAAGTCTTTGGGAAGGAACAATGCCATACCGGTGTCCGCAATCAGGCCTCGTGCTTTTCCTGGTACGCCTTCGCGCAGGCTTCACTGCAGAAGAAGCACGGGACGCCCCCGATGCGCCGGGTCACGGCCCGGCGTTTCGGAACATAGGTCCGGCACTCGGGGTCGAGCACCATATCTTCGCCCATGAGCCGGCCGCGCTGACGGTCCTCGGACTGGTAGCCGTGGACGGCGGACCGGAACAGGGTCTTCAACGCAAAGTAGACCGCGGCGATACAGGCAAGTAAAAGCAGGCTGCGAATCATATCTTCCTTATTTGAGCCTCTCGTGCAGGTCGGCAATGCTCGTACGTATATATTCGGCATGGGGGAAGTTCGGGGCCAGCTTCAGGAGCTCCTCCCACACATGGATGGCGGCTTTGATGTCCTTGGTGTCGTAGGCGTAGATGACGCCCATATTGTAGCGGGCGTTCAGATGGCCGGGTTCGTACCTGAGGGCGATCCGATACTCGGCCAGCGCACGCTCCGTCATATGCATGTTCCGGAATGCGGTCCCCATGTCGGTGTGCACGTCGGAGTTCCGCGGATCGATCGCCAGCGCGTGCTGGTACATGGTAATCGCTCTTTTCCACTCCCCGTTGTCGTAGTAGGCGTTGCCCAGCCCGATGATCGCCGCAAGATTATTCGGATCCTCGGCAAGGATGGTCCGGTATTCCTCGATCAGGCCGTGGTAATAAGGGGCCAGGGTCTTCTCTTCCTTCCCGTTATGCTCGGTCACGGGCAGGATGACCGTCGGTTTGCGGGGATCCGGTCGCTTGCAGGCGACGAGGAGGACGAGGCAGATGACCAGTGTTAGTGCTGTCTTTTTCATAGTTCACATGCCGCACGCCGTTGCATGGACGTCACAGCCGGAAACGTTCCTTCGGATCAATGCCTGAAATGCCTCATCCCCGTCATGATCATGGCGATGCCGTGTTCCTCGGCCGCCTTGATGACTTCATCATCCTTGAGCGATCCGCCCGGCTGGATTACGGCGGTCACGCCCGCTGCCGCGGCTTCGTCGAGGCCGTCGCGGAAGGGGAAGAACGCGTCGGACGCCAGCACGGTTCCCTTGAGCGGGGACTGGGCCTTAATTCTGGCGATCTTCACCGAATCCAGGCGGCTCATCTGGCCGGCGCCGATGCCGACGGTCCGGTCTTTTGTGGTGAACACGATGGCATTGGACTTGACGTGTTTGCACACCTTCCAGGCAAAGGCGAGCGCTTCATATTCGTCGTCCGTGGGCTTTCGCTTCGTCGCCACCCTGAGCGTCCTGACGTCGGCGATCCTGCCGAGATCGCGGTCCTGGTAAATGACGCCGCCCACGACCTTCTTGAGGTCCATGCCTTCCGGCGTCCCGGCGACGGACGGACCGATGTCCAGGACCCGCAGATCTTTCTTCTTTTTCAACTCCTCGAGCGCATCGGGTGCGAACTCCGGGGCCACCACGACTTCGACGAAGGTAGCCGTCAGCTCCTTCGCCGTTTCCCTGTCCACCATGCGGTTGAAGGCGATCACTCCCCCGAAGGCCGAGACGGGATCACAGTCCCGAGCCTTCCGGTACGCCTCTGCAAGGCTCGATGCCACGGCAACGCCGCAGGGATTGTTGTGCTTCACGATGACCGCAGCGGTCCCGTCGTATTCCTTGGCGAGCTCGAGCGCGCTGTTGGCGTCGAGGAAGTTGTTGAACGACATCTCCTTGCCCTGGAGCTGCCGGGCGCTGGACACCGACGGCTCCTTGCGGCCGAACTCGCGGTAGAAAGCGCCCTGCTGGTGCGGGTTCTCTCCGTAGCGCAGGTTCTGCACTTTCTCGAACTGCAGCGTCAGAATGTTCGGGAAGCGTGTTTTCTCGTCGGCCGGCACCTGGCTGTCGAGCCATGCCGAGATGGCGCTGTCGTAACGGGCCGTATGGAGGAACACGGTGCGGCAGAGCTCGAAGCGCGTCTTGGCCGAAACCTCGCCCGTCTTCCGGATCTCGTCGAGCACGCGGCTGTAATCGCGCGGCGAGACGACGACGGCGACGTCGCGGTGGTTCTTGGCCGCCGAGCGGAGCATGGTCGGCCCGCCGATGTCGATGTTCTCAATGGCTTCTTCGAAGCTCACGCCGGGCTTCGCGACGGTCTGCTCGAAGGGATAGAGGTTCACAACGACGAGGTCTATGGGCTCGATCCCGTGCTGCTTCATCTGCTTCACATGTTCGGGATTGCTCCGGATGCCGAGGAGGCCGCCGTGGACCTTCGGATGCAGAGTTTTGACCCTGCCGTCGAGCATCTCCGGGAATCCCGTAAACTCCGACACGTCCTTCACCGCCACACCGGAGTCGCGCAGCATTTTCGCCGTCCCTCCGGTCGAGAGGATCTCGATTCCGAGCTTGGAAATTTCCCGTGCAAAATCGAGGATGCCGTCCTTGTTCGATACGCTGATGAGCGCGCGGGTCACTTTGGCCACGTTGTAGAACCTCCGAAAGATGTGATGGAAAAACGATGAAGAACGTGTAGAATTGTAACCGAACAGTCCTTGAATGTCAATTTAAAGAAAAACCCTGCACCCCGGTCTTGACCGCTCTCTCTCACAATCCAATTGACAATCCCTCCTGCCCATCCTACACTCGCACATGCCGCACTAAGAGCTGCGCGATCGTTATTAAGGAGGTACGACCCCATCCATGTCCGTGCTCTTCCGCTTTCCTCGACCTCTGCTGCACCGGGTTTTCGCCGTTCTCGCAATCCTGGTCCTTTGCTCTTCCTGCGTTTTCTCTTCCAGGAAAGGACTGCCCGAGGCCCGGGCGCAACAGCTCCGCTCCTTTGCCTTCAACTCCGGGAGTACCCTGATAGACCGGGTGAAGCCTGTTCCCGGTTTTGTCCTGGATTTTTTAAAAAAATCCGACAAACGGCACGATTACTCGTCCTACTCGCCGGCACCTGATGAACTCGCCCTCATCAAGGAGTACCTGGACCTCCTTCCTGAATATCAAAGAGAAGTTCTGCAGCGCAGGCTCATCGCCTTCTACTTTATCGGCAACTTCGTCGGCAGCGGCATGACCTTCGCCGTAATCGGCGATCATGGAGAACCCTTCACGGTGATCGTGTTCAACCCGGACGTGCTGAAGGCGGGCATTTCCACGTGGATGACCTATCGCGAGAATACTTGTTTTCTCCGGAACAATCCGCAGATAAGCATCGCCGTAAATTGCGGCTCCCGGTACCGGGGCTTTCTGTATATCCTGCTCCATGAAGCCGCCCACGTCGTCGATTATGTGGAACGCGCCACGCCGTTCACCGACACTACGATAAAAAACATGCTGCAGCAGAACCTGCCTTCGTCGACGCTCCTGACCGAAGGAATATGGCGCGATATTTCGACACCGGTTCCCGCCTTTGATTTCGACGGCAGAAAGGACATTACTTTTTACGGCTTGGCCGGCGGCCCCAGGATCGGCATTGACGACGCTCCGGCACTGTACGAACGGCTGGCCAGGACTCCTTTTGTCTCGCTTTACGGCAGCCAGAACTGGGCCGATGACTTCGCCGAACTGGCGACCTGGTACCATTTCACCGTTGTCCTCGGCGAGCCCTATGAAGTACTGCTCAAGCGGGGTCCGGGCGCGGTTGCACGGTATGCGCCGATGGAGCTTCCGGAAGTGAAAAAGCGGGTTGCGCTCCTTCAAGCGTGGCTTGAAAACCATCCCGGTCCTGCCGGGGACGGGAAGCCGCCGGGCCAATGACGCCGGGGTGAGCTGCGCAGTCCTGTCATAAAGGAGGAGGACTTACGCCCCTTCCTCAAACTGTTGGCGGTTGACATCAATTCGGGGAGAGAGTACTATGATCGCGCTGTTTTTGACCGCGAGTGCGGGAGTCCCGCGAAAGCCTGCGCCCGTGTCCGGATGCCAGGGGGAAATCATTCATGAGTGTTCTCGATACCATCGGCAACACGCCGCTCGTAAGGCTGGACAGGATCAATCCGAACCCGAAGGTGAGGCTTCTTGCCAAGCTCGAAGGCAACAATCCCGGCGGCTCGGTGAAGGACCGCATCGCCTGGTACATGGTCAAGACCGCTGAACAGGAAGGAAAGCTCGCGAAAGGCTCCACCATTCTGGAAGCCACATCAGGCAACACCGGCATCGGGCTTGCCATGGTCGGCACTGCGCGGGGCTACAAGGTCAAGCTCGTCATGCCCGCATGCGTGAGTATGGAGCGCAGAAAAATCCTGGAGGCCTTCGGCGCCGAACTCGTGCTGAGCCCGGGGAATGAGGGCACGGACGGCGCGATCCGGCTTGCTCATAAAATCTACGACGAGCACCGGAACGGCTACTTCATGCCCAATCAGTTCGACAATACCGCAAACGTCAGTGCCCATTACGAAACGACGGGCAAAGAGGCGTACGAGCAGACAAAGGGAGATGTCAGCGTTTTCGTCGCGGGCATGGGCACGTCCGGCACGCTCATGGGAGCGGGCAGGCGCCTGAAGGAGCTCAACAGCTCCATTACCGTTGTGGGCATCGAACCCAACCTTGGGCACAAGATCCAGGGGCTCAAGAACATGACCGAAGCCATCGTCCCGAAAATTTTCAATCCTTCAGCGCTCGATGAGAAGCGGAACGTTCCCGATGACGAGGCCTTCACGACCACCCGCAGACTGGCGCTCGAAGAAGGGCTCTTCGTGGGCATGAGCAGCGGCGCGGCCATGTGGGGCGCGATCCAGAAGGCGAAGGAGATGAAGGACGGGACGATCGTCGTGATCCTGCCCGACCGGGGCGACCGCTACCTCAGCACGGCCCTCTTCACATCGGTCTGCGCCCAGTGCCCGCCGTGATATGAATTCAGAATCGGAAACGGTCTCGCGCGGAAACGCAGGGACGCTGAAAAGTTTCGAAGCTTTTTCACTGCGCCTCAGCGACTCAGCGGGAAAATAGGTTTCCTTTTTTAGTTCAAAAACTTAACTCAAAAACCAAGTCTCCGACATGCGGTCGGAAGGGCGTTCGCTGTTGTCTCAAGATGCTTGACTTTGATGTTTCTCCGCTGTTCGGTGATTTCCGTGGCAAAAACTCTTCTGGCTCGTCTATCGTCCATGCACTTCACAAAATACCACGCCCTCGGCAACGACTACCTCGTCATTCCGCCCGCAGACACGAAGGCCCTGCTGACGCCGGAGCAGATCCGGCGCATCTGCCACCGCAATTACGGAATCGGCTCAGACGGGATCCTTTTCGGACCGATCAGTGCGCCGGAATGCGACTTTGCCCTGCGCATCTTCAATCCCGACGGCAGCGAGGCGGAAAAAAGCGGGAACGGGCTCCGGATTTTTTCGCGGTATCTCTGGGATAAGGGGCTCGTGTCCTTCAAGCCCTTCACTATTCTGACCCCCGGCGGGCTGGTCTCGGCGCAGGTCCATCCCGGAGGCCGCGTGGTCACCGTGGAGATGGGAAGGGTAAGCTTTGACAGCAGCCGCATTCCCGTGGCAGGTCCGAAGCGGGAGGTGTTGAACGAAACGATCGATCTCGAGGGACGACATTTTACTTTCTGCGCCGCCACGATCGGCAATCCCCACTGCGTCGTCCTCTTCGATGCACCCACGGAAGAGGCGGCCCGGCACTACGGCCCGATGATCGAGAGGGACCACCGCTTCCCGAACCGCACCAATGTCCAGTTCATGAACGCCATTGACCGCCACGCTATCCGGATCGAGATCTGGGAGCGCGGCGCGGGATATACGCTCGCATCGGGCAGCAGCAGCTCGGCAGCGGCAGCAGTGGCCTGCAGATTGGGCCTCTGCGACTCCCCGGTGCAGGTCGTCATGCCGGGCGGCACGATCGACATCGCCGTATCGAAGGATTTTTCGATATCGATGAAAGGCCCGGTCACCCGCGTGGGCGAGGGTGTTCTTGACGGTGAGATCTTCGGGGATTGACGACCCTCCCGCTGATCTTGTAAAGTCCTTCACCGGACGCAGTCAGTGGAGCCCCCTCCGGCATCCCGACTTGTCGGGACTCAAAATCATAACGACCTCCCGCCTGCACCCGGCGGTTACGAGTGCGTATGCACGGATGCCAGGTGGAACTGCGGGATTGCCGTCGTACCCGGCGCAGACTGTCCCTCCCCCGCAACGACGAAGCTACCTTTTTGCAAGGACCCTCTGCATGCCGAGCAGGGTACCTGAAAATCCGGCAGGCGCAGCTTCCTCTTCTTTTCTCACATGTTGAAAAAAATCGCATTTCCAGCAATTGTGCTGCTTATGCGCTTCAGTGCCCTGGACCACGCCGCCGCAGAACGTGCCCGCCACGACCCAGCACGCCCGTCCCGCATTGACTCCGCCATGAACGGTGCTCAGCGCCTTTTCCGTGGATGCAGGACAGATGCCGAGTTCGCCGACCAGCCTGCCGCCGGGTTGCCGTTCGCATTTCTTGAAATCCCAACAATTTTTCTTGGCCATGATGCTTCCCCCCCTGTCGCGCGAAATAGTAACGAGGCATGCCTCGGGACGATGACACATTAATCCGGTCTTTACAGGCCGGCACAAAAAAAACCAATAATCGTGCTTTCTGTTTCTGAAGGTTGCACATGGCATGCCAACATAATACCCTGTTGATATATATAATGAATCATTGCGGGGAGAATCGCATGTTTCCCAAAATTTGTGTGCGTTTGTGCGCAGGTTGGGGATTTCAACAGTTTTTCAATTGCGCAGGTTATATTCACCGGAAGCTTGTCAGCAGGGAGATATTTGTGCGATAATCGGGCCGTGAAAAACGAACTTGCCGCCATTCGCCGTCTGGTGGGTGAAGTCACCAGGGAGCAGCTCCGGTACGTGGACTGCTTCGCTGTTGACACGATAGCCCTGTTCATGCCCGTGGGCGGGTCGTGCTTCTACGCCCTCACTCCCGAGCATACCCATCCGGCGTACAGTTTCATTCTCCACTTCGACGACCAGACGTCCGTGAAAATGGACACCAGGGTAATACCCGGAGCGCCGGGAATGTTCTCCGCCCTTTCCCCCGGCATCCCGCACCAGGAGCTTCCTTCCGACGTCCCTCCCCGCTACATTGCCGTAATGATAGACCGGAATTTTTTCCATCAACAGTACCGCCTCTATTCCCGCAGAAAGCCGCCCGTCTTTCGCTGCTCCTCCTTTCAGCCGGACCGGGGGCTGCTGCAGCTCCTCAAACGATTCATGATCGAGTCCGACAGCGGGATTGCAGGGACCGATGCTATCCTGTCGGCCTTAGCCGTTGAAATATGTCATTCCCTGATACGGTCGATCGTCAAGGCGCCGGCGGCGCGGGATCGGATGGCGGACCGGGTGGAGGTAGGCCGGGCCATGGAATACATCCATTCCAACCTCGATGCCGCCATCACGATCGAGGTCCTCGCCGCGATCGCCCGCCTCTCGCCGTCTCATTTTGCGCGGGTCTTCCGGCAGGAAGCGGGCAAGCCGCCCATGGAGTACGTGCAGGACCTTCGTCTGGAACGGGCAAAGAAGCTGCTCCTTGCCGGCGACAAGTCGGTCAGTGAAATAGCCCTCGACTGCGGCTTCAACAGTCCGTCGTACCTCTCTACTTGTTTTCACAAGGCCTTCAACCTGACGCCGTCGGAATATCAGAGAAAGGCGGCCGGTCGCGAAGGGACAAACCGACGCAGCAAAGGTCGGAACCGCTCATGAACCACACGGCAGGTCATGTTCCTGTTCCCCGGGCCGGTCGGGCATTAGAGCGCCTGCAGGGCTTACAATGATTTTCGCAAGATTGGAATAGCGCGCATTTCGAAGCCATGGTAGACTCGGATAATGACGAACAGATCGGAAACGCTGAACGACCATCGGGAACGCATGAACCGGGTCCTGGTCCATATCCAGGAGCATATCGACCGGCCGCTGGCCCTGGCGCCCCTGGCAGCTGTCGCAAACTTCTCCCCCTTTCATTTCCACCGCATCTTTTCCGCGTACATCGGAGAAACGCTCAACCAGCACATTCGCCGCGTCCGGCTCGAGAGGGCAGCCCAGAAGCTGTCCCGCAACGAGGAACCGGTCACGGACATCGCGCTGACCGCAGGCTACGAAACGCCGGCTGCCTTCACGAAAGCCTTCAAACAGCACTTCGGTGTGAATCCCACGGAGTATAAAAAATCAAAAAAATCGAATTCTCTTGCCGACAGGGGGCTCATCAGCGCCGGTCCTCCGGGAAGGAAGGTGAAGCCGATGGAACCCGAGATACGCACGTTACCCGAGCAGAGTGTCCTCTTTGTCAGAAAGACCGGCCCCTATGCAAAAACGGCAGCCGAGGCGTGGGGCGCGCTTATGAAATTTGCCTATTCCCGCCGCATAATCGGCAGGGACACGAAGGCCATCGGCATTTCTCACGACAGCCCCGACATCACCCCTGAAGACAAGATCCGCTATGATGCCTGCCTCACATTCAAGGGCACGATCAGGCCTGAAGGAGACGTGGGCATTCAGACCATTGCCGGCGGACGCTACGCCGTCTTTCTTCATGAGGGGCCCTATCGCAATTTCAGCAAAACCTATGATGCCATCATGGCCCTGTGGTATCCGGCGAGCGGCGAAAAATTCAGGGACCTGCCGTGCTTTGATATCTACCTGAACCGTGACCCGCAGAGGACGAAGCCGGAGAATCTGAGGACTGAAATCCATGTGCCGATCGAATAGAAGCGTCGATAACCCGAAGTCGACCAGTCATCTGCAGATTCACTACGGCTGCATACCGTTATTTCGTCATTCGGAATGATGAAAAAATTGTCATGTGGAGGAGATCATGCTGAAGAAAATTATCATCGGAGCAGGCGCAGTCCTGGTCGTCGCAGTCCTTTCACTGTTTTTTCTCATGCCCAAAGGACCGGACCTGACCAAATATGAATTTTTGAAGCAACCCCGCATAACGACGATACCGGCCCGGAAGATGCTGGTCGTCACGGCCCTGGGCGACCCGAACGTTGTCGGGAGCAAGGCGTTCGGCCTTCTGTTCAAAACCTATTTTAAGATCGAGGGTGCCGCAAAAGGTCCGGAACAATCCGCGCCCCGCGCCCGGTGGGCGGGAGATATGAAGGTAAAATCCTCCTGGACCGGATATTATGCACTGCCCGTTCCCGACGGAGTCACGTCGCTCCCTGCAGTCAATAAGGAGCCCGGCCTGACGGTCGAGCTGACCACGTGGGAATACGGCGAAGTCGCCGAGATCCTCTACATCGGCCCTTATGCAGAGGAGACGCCGACCATCGAACGACTTCACCAATTCATAAAACAGAACGGTTACACGATCATCGGACTCCACGAGGAGGAATATGTGAAAGGACCGGGGATGTTCTTTAAGGGCGATCCGCAGAAGTATTATACGATCATCCGGTACCGGGTGGCGAAGCGCTGATGCGTCGTGAAAAAACTTCTGCATAGTGCATAGAGCATGGCGCAGAGGGTGGAATCTCTCTGCTCTCTGCTCTCTGCTCTCTGCTCTCTGCTCTCTGCTCTCTGCTCTCTGCTCTCTGCTCTCTGCTCTCTGCTCTCTGCTCTCTGCTTAAAAATCCCTTGTCGTTTTTTTCAAAATACAGTATTTTGCATCAGGAGAACGTCTTCTGATGGAACCAACCCCCCTGAACCGCATTTACAAAAAACTCCGCCCATTGTTATCTTTCCCGCAGGCTCGTTATCTCGTCGTATCCATCGAGAAGCAGACGCTCCTGGTCTGCGAGAACGAGACCGTTGTCGAACGATATGATGCATCGACCTCCCGTTTCGGCCACGGGAACCGGGAAAACTCGCTCAAAACGCCGCTCGGCATCCACCGGGTCAGGGAGAAGTACGGAGCAGGCGCGCCTGCAGGCCGCATTTTCAGGGACCGCGAGGATACGGGTGAAGACTGGGACCACAGTCAGACCGGAGACAATCTGATCCTGACGCGCATTCTCCGTCTCGAAGGCCTGGAGGAAGGGATCAATAAAGGCGAGGGCATCGATTCGTACGAGCGGTACATTTATATTCACGGCACCGGACGGGAGGACCTGGTCGGCACGCCGCTCTCGCACGGGTGCGTCTGCATGCGCAATCTCGACGTCATCCGCTTGTTTGACCTTGTCCCGGAAGGCACCATTGTGTATATCGACCCTCCCGCCCTGATGGTCGACGGGCATCAATGCCGCAGCATCCATTTCACCGGCCTGTTCGGCAGCGGCATGAGCGCCCTCGCGCAGTACCTGCGTTTTCAGGGGATCGCGGTCTCGGGTTCCGATCGTTTTCACACGAGCGGGGACACTGCATTCATCCGGCAATCACTGGAACGACTGGGATGCGCCGTCGTTCCCCAGGACGGCTCCGGCATCAGTGCCGGCATCGATGTAGTTTGCATATCAACGGCGATCGAGGAATCGAATCCCGACATCAGAACTACCCGCAGTCTCGGCATTCCCGTTATCCACCGCTCGGACGTGCTGAGCGCGATCATAGAGACAAGAACGACTATCGCCGTCGCAGGCACGAGCGGCAAGTCCACGGTGACGGCCATGATCTTCGAATTTCTGACTGCCTGCGGGAAGTCGCCGTCCCTCATCAGCGGCGCGGCGCTGCGCAGGCTTGAAAGACAGGGACTCATCGGCAATGCCTACGGCGGCGGCTCCGAGTTCCTGGTCGTCGAGGCGGACGAGAGCGACGGCACGCTCGTGAAATACCGGCCCGCGGCCGCGGTCATCCTGAATGTTTCAAAGGACCACAAGACCATTGACGAGATAAAAAGCCTCTTCTCCGTCCTCGCTTCCCGGTCTGCATGGACCGCGTCCAACGCCGACGACCCTGTCCTCGCCTCCCTTCCCGCCCATGAGCGCTTCGGCCGCAACGGATCGGGCTCATGGCGGTCCGACCACGAGCAGCTCCTTCCGGGATCGGTCAAGCTGTTCCGCGGCAGTACGGAATACCACCTGCCCCTTCCCGGCGATCATAATCTGGAGAACCTCCGCGCTGCATTGTGCGTGTGCGAGCACTTCGGGTGCGAAGAGGCCGCCCTTGCCGATGCGGTACAGCAGTACGAAGGAGTGGCCCGTCGTTTTTCCGTGACCAGGACGAAGGGGAACGTGATGGTAGTCGACGACTTCGCCCACAATCCGGCAAAGATCGCAGCCGTTGTTCGGGCGGCGCGCGGCCTCTCGGAGCGCATCATCGCCCTGTACCAGCCCCACGGGTTCGGTCCGACGCGATTCCTGAAAGATGAATACATCGCCACGTTCCAGGCCATCTTCCGGCAGAACGACTCGCTCTATCTCCTTCCTATATATTACGCCGGAGGTACGGCGCAAAAGAACATCTCGTCGCAGGACATCATCGCCGGCCTCGGTTCAATATCGTTCCGTGCGCAAGCGGTAATGGACCGCGACGAATTATTGGCCGGACTCAAAACCGACGCTCGACCGGGAGACTGCATTCTTCTCATGGGAGCGCGGGACCCCTCGCTGTCTGCCCTTACAGCAAAGATTGTAGAACTGTTCGGCGGGAAGTCCGAACCGTAAAACCGGCGGCGGATCCGCACCCCCATCGCGCAGATTTTTTTCTTTTGTTCTTTATTCCCTCGATGAATTCCGATATAATTTTTCGCAATCCGGCACTGCCCATTCCATCCTTTTTCACAGCACTGCATAATGGTCAAACTTTTTAAAAATACGATCATCGGACTCATGGCCGTATGCGCGCTCCTTCCCGGCGTCACGGAAGCGGCGGACGAGGATGGCACGAAGAAGGCCGCGATCACCGCTGCCGAAAACTGGATCGCGCTCATCGACGCGGGCGACTATGCGTCAAGCTGGCATGAAGCATCGGAAGTGTTCCAGTCGGCGGTCAACCGGGACAGATGGGTGCACGCTTTGCCGTTGATACGCGGCCCTCTCGGCAGGGTCATGACCAGAACGATCGATACCGTCAGCTTCATTGACGATAACCCGGGCTTGACCGAAGAGCAGAGCGCCGTTGTTCGGTTCAAGACGTCATTTCAGAATCTGCATTCCGCGACCGAGACCGTCATGCTCACGCCCGACAAGGACGGCCGGTGGAAGATAATGGGATACTACATAACATCCGGATTTCTCGACAGGCATGGCCTGGGCGTGGCGATTCTTCTTCTGATCGTGATTATCGCAGCATGGTATCTGGAATTGAAACCCGCACGTAATGCTTCGGAAAAATAACTCGAACGACAACGAGGACATTGATGAACGAAACGAGGCTCACGTGAAGACACCTTCGATCAGCTTGATTTCCGTCCTGCTCCTTGCCGGCGCGGCACAGGGGCTGTTCTTCGCCCTGCTGCTTGCTCGGATGAAGACCGGGAACCGCGTGGCAAACTGGTTTCTTGCCTTGCTGCTTCTTGTATTCTCCCTCGGGCTCGTTGACGGGTTCATGTCCGTAACCTACTACTATCTCCGGTATCCTTCCCTGATCGGTCTCCAATGGCCGCTAATGGCCGCATACGGGCCGCTCACATATTTTTATATCAAGTCCTTGACGAAGCCTGGCAGCGGATCGAAGCATGGAGAGTGTTATTGCACTTCCTGCCGGCCGTCATTTTCGCCGCCTCCCTGGCGCCGCTTTTTCTTTTAAACGCCGACGTTAAAGCGAACCAGTGGCTCCTCCAAAGCTTGTTCAAGAATTACTCCGGCCTCGCAAATCCCATGGTCCTCGTCTTCACCGTACAGATAGCCGGATACCTCATCCTGTCTCTCCGTCTGCTCTCAGTGCATTCCCGCACCATCAAACAGAATTATTCCTCCATCGAGCGCATCAATCTTTCCTGGCTCAGGAACCTTCTCCTTCTTTTCCTGTTCCTGCTCGGAATCTTTTTACTGGTCACCATTCTGTTGCCGATTTACGGAATATTTCTTCAGGCCGCTTTTATTTACAACCTTGCGGTTGTCGGCATCATTTACGTCATGGGATATAAAGGCATCAGCCAGACGAAGATATTTACCGCCTCCGAACTCTTTCCCCCCGATGAGGCGACACAACGGGACAGCGACGGGACAAACCGGACGAAACATCACATGCGGCCTGGGGAACCGGAAGAAACTGGAAAATATGCAAAATCCTCGCTCAGCGATCAGCAGGCCGGGGAGATCCTCTCCAGACTCACCGACCTTATGAAAAAGAAGAAACCCTATCTCGAAATGGAACTTACCCTCCCGATGCTCTCGAATATGCTCGACGTATCTTCCCATCATCTTTCTCAGGTGATCAACGGGAAACTGGGCAAGAGTTTTTTTGACTTCGTCAATGAATACCGGGTCCAGGAAACCCAAAAAGCGCTTTGCTCGCCCGAATCCGGCCGATTCTCCATCCTCGGGATCGCAATGGACGCGGGATTCAATTCCAAAAATGCTTTTTATTCGGCTTTCAAGAAAAATACGGGCATGACTCCTTCTCAGTACAGGAAGAATCAGAAGGGCCCGGAACAGACCATTTAGGAGGTCTGAGAAACGTAACCGGATATCCGGTCAACTGATTGTGTTTTTATCCCTTTTTGCATAACGTGTTGTAAATCTAACGAAAAAAGTTTTCCCTTCCTATCGGGCGGGACGACGTATACCGTCCGATCCGGTATACTCGGAATCATTACAGATTCAGATCGCATGGCAAGACCCGGTTTATTCAGTATATTCCCGCCAACGGACCGTCTCCCGGGAATCGGCGATCACAGATATTCAGAAAGAGGAGAACACATCCGTGAACAAGTACATCCGTAGTATCGCAATAGTATTGCTCAGCTCAGGAGCGCTCATGGCAAAAGCAGGCGCGGCCGGGGCGGATGTTTTCTTTGATGCAGCGACGAACCCCTCGTTTATGAGGGATGTTCATATGATCGGCGCGGGCGGTTCACGAGACGACAGCGCGAATACGAGTGACGGGCAAAACACCGGCATTTCCTTTGACTATCTGTTTGCGGCGTCCAATATATGGAACAACGAACGCAACCAGGTGCTTGCCGGCATTCAGTACGGCAGGCGGGAGCTCGATCGAAAACTCGCTCTGCCTGACGGTTTTGCCATGCCTGACCGGCTGGAAAATGCAGGGGCCGCGCTCGTATACAAGCACATCACCTCCGGCGACTGGTCGCTCAGCCAGTCAATCCGATGCAATCGAAGCTGGACCGACAGCCCGTCGATAACCGTTCGCGATACCTTCGACCTTGTCGGCCTGGCCGCAGTCTCCCGCGAACCCGGCATAGCATGGGCCTTCGGGTATGCCTATGTCCAGACGGATACCCTGGAAGACCAGATATACCCCGTCGTAGAGTACGTCAACACTACCCATGACCGATGGACAATCACGGTGGGATACCCCTTGCTCAATTTTGCTTTCTCCCCCCATCCTGACTGGTCGATGTCGACGGGCGGCGGAATTTCCTATAAAGTCACTGAGCAGAACATCCTCCGCCTGTCCTATGCCGGCAATAGCTGGGCGTACCGGCTGGAAGGGCCGAATGTGAAAAGCGTCGCCTACTCTGCTCAGCGCGCGGGCCTTGACTGGACGTATCTCTATTATATTGACCATCGGACCGTCGTGTCCTGAACGCCTCGCTCGGATGGGAGTTCAACCGAAAGATCGGGTCAAAGGACAACAAGCTTGCCATTGACGACGGCGCAGTCATGGGATTAAATGCAAGTCTTTCTTTCTGAGGGTGAATAATGAATACATTGAGACGCTGTTATCAGATGATTGCGATTGGAGCGCTGACCTTCATGTCAGCGGATGTCCCGGCCCGTTTCGGACGCTGACGCCGGACATGGTCCGCACCGATATTGGAGGGCGTTCGCGAGCGGTACTTTGTGCCGTCGCTGGGGGTCGCCGAGATCACCGTAGACGATATCGTCACCTATGGTCCGGTCGGAAAAGCGCGGCTCGACAGCGAACGTCCGGTGACGGCAGATTCACTCTATCAGCTCGGTTCCTGCACCAAGGCCATGACGGCTACGGCACTGGAGAAGCTCATGCAGGACGGTTCGCTCTCCTGGGACACACGGCTTCTGGAGATCTTCCCCGAGTTCGCGGCAACAGCCGACTCTGCCTACCGTGACGTAACCCTCGGCGACCTTGCTTCACATCAGGCAGGACTTCCGCCGGGCGGAGACCCTGCCACGTGGGACGATCTGCGCATGTACCACGGGTCCAGAACGCAGTATCTTGGTCGAGGTGCTCCAAGGTTCGTCCTGGATCCGCAGAGGCCGTTACCTGTATTCGAACAACGGCTATGCTGCGTTGGGAGCGGTCATCGAACGCCGCACAGGCCTTTCCTATCAGGAGGCCATGAACAAACTGCTCTTCGGCCCCCTGGGCATCAAGGCATATTTTGGCTTTCCCAAGGACTTCGGTTCTGATCAGCCGGTGGGCAACACCTCGAATTGGGGAGCTGCCGCGCCTGCACGGGTCATCGATCAGTCCATCCCGGAGGTGCTCGCTCCGGCCGGGATCGTCAGCTTGACCCTCCGGGATTATGCACGGTTCGTTCAGCTCCATCTTCGCGGTTTGATGGGGCAGGATGACTCGGGAATCACCGCTCAAATGATCGTGCAGCTCCACGAGATACGGGTCATGACCGGCGGGCCCTTCGAATCAGCCTATGCCGCCGGGTGGGGGGTTCAGAACGTCAATGGAGAAGCTCTACACCTGCACGCCGGCTCTGCCGGCAATTTCCTGGTTTATATGGCCATCAATCCTGCACGAAAAAAGGGGCTCGTTGTCGTGACCAATGTCGGCGGAGCCGAGGGCGGAAGGGTGTGCTGGGATATCATTGAAAGGATGTTGACCGGCGGAACCTGATTCACAGCACGCATACCCGACTCCGCGCTGCTTCGAACTCTTCAATCGTTTACGACTGCTGGATAACGGCTCGTGCCCTCCTGGCCCGCAGCTACAGCCGCATACCTAAAAAATCGCATCGAACACTTGCCTTGTTTCTCACGGTATAGTATCTTCTCTTCAAAAGCCTCTCATATGCCAGAGACGTTTTGGAGACCTCCATGTCTAAGAAAATAAGACGATGTTCCTGGCCTTCCGACGATCCTCTCATGATCGCCTACCATGACACGGAATGGGGCGTACCGCTCCACGACGACCGTAAGCTCTTCGAATTCATCGTGCTGGACGGGGCGCAGGCAGGGCTCTCGTGGTCCACCGTGCTCCGGAAACGCGAGAACTACCGAAAAGCCTTTAACGGATTCGATCCGACCGTTATTGCGCGCTACGATGAAAAAGATGTGCAGCGTCTTTTGAAAAACGACGGCATCATACGCAACAGACTGAAGATCGAATCAGCGATCACGAACGCACAAAAGTTTATCGAGATCCGGAAGGAGTTCGGATCCTTTGATGCATACATTTGGCAATTTGTCGGCAATAAGACCATACAGCACCGGTTCAATCGCCTCACCCAGATCCCGGCAACATCGCCGGAATCAGACAGCATGAGCAAGGACCTGAAGAAGCGGGGTTTCAAGTTCGTCGGCTCGACCATCTGTTATGCCTTCATGCAGGCGGCGGGGATGGTCAACGATCACCTCGTCGACTGCTTCAGATATCGGGAAGTGCAGCAGGAAAGAACAAGGAGAAGGACATGAACATCATTGCCATCGGCGGCGGCAGCCTGAAGAAGAAGCAGACCCTCCCGATCGACACATACATCGTAAAGCTCACGGGCAAGAAGTCTCCGCGGGCGCTCTTCATCCCCACGGCGAACAATGATGACGAAGATTACCGCAGGGCTTTTGACCATATCTACGGGGATCTGCTCGGATGCAGAACTGACCATCTCCTTCTTTACCGGAGGCCCGAGGACCGCGCCGCTGCGGCAAGGAAGATCAAGGCAGCTGATCTTATCTATGTAGGCGGCGGCAATACGCTTCGTATGATGAAGATGTGGCGCCGTTTCGGCGTCGACAGGATGCTGATCAGGGCCGCGCATGAAGGAACGGTGCTTGCCGGCCTGAGTGCGGGCGCTATCTGCTGGCACGAGTGGGGCCATTCCGATTCACGCTCCTTTTCCGGCAGAAAAAACTGGTCCTACATAAAAGTCCGGTCGCTCGGTCTCCGCCCGGGGCTGTACTGCCCCCATCTGGATTCGGAAAAACGTCATGCCTCGTTCAAGGCAATGATCGCGCGGGAAAGAATGGTCGGCATAGCCTGCGACAACTTCGCGGCCATTCACTACGACGACTTCGGCGCAACCTGCGTAACGGCCAGGAGCAAGGCTCGGGTGCATATCTACACCTGGTCGCGCGGCAAAATCCTGGTCAGGAGCTTCAGGAACAAAGACAGGATCGATATACCGCAATAGAAAACCCCTCGACACGTTCTATTCTTCAGACGGAAGAGATATATCCTCTCCGCGCCCGCGTCGTACCGTGATCACGCTGAAACGGACCGCCGGGAAATTCTGTATCCGCAAGAGATTCTTGCAATTTTTTCATATTTAGTGTACTCTCGTCCCCGTGGAGAGGCGCCGATGCGCCGTTCCCTCTTCCGTATACCTTCACGCGGCATTGTTGCCTGATAACCTTCGAAACGATAACCCTGGCGGCGGACTTGCTCCGAAGCCTGATTCCTTAGTTCGCATCACCATATCTTTTTCCATCAAGTGGGGCCTGTATGAAAAGACTTGCCAAGACCGTCAGCGTTCTAGCCGCTATCGCCTATCTGTTGACCTTCTGTTCCCCCGCCCTGGCGCAGCCCGACGAAGAAAAAAACTTTCTCCTGATGTACTTCAAAGAAGAAGAGCTTGTTGTGCAGTCCGCAACGCGGAGCTCCAAACCGATTTCCCGGACCGCCGAGAACATTTCCGTGGTCACGGCCGCGGACATCGAGCTCATGAACGCCCATACCGTTGCCGAGGTGCTGAATACGGTCCCCGGCGTCGTCGTATGGATGACCGGGGGCCCCGGACAGATAGCCCAAGCATATATACAAGGATCGGACACCAAGCACGTGACCGTGATCATTGATGGAATCATCCTGAACAACGTCGCCAACAATATCGCCGACCTCGGGATTCTCCCCGTGCAGAACATCGAAAAAATCGAGATCATCAAAGGTCCGGCATCCTCGGCCTGGGGCTCGGCCCTCGGGGGCGTAATCAACATCATCACCAAGTCCGGAACGAAAGACAACAGCGGCGGTATGGTTTCCGCATCCTACGGAACAAGGAACACAATCGACTCGCGTGCGGAGGCGCGGGGCAAGCAGAACGGGTTCGGTTACTATCTCTCCGCCGGGAACCTGCAGTCGGACGGTCTGACGCTCTACTCCGATGTCAGGGAGAACAATACCTATGCAAAATTCTCCTATGATCTTTCGGACCATACCGATATTCTTGCTGCGGTCGGCTATATGAATACAACCCGCAATACGGGACTTGATCCACTCTTTGATCTGTCCTATGAGAACTCCCTGGAAATCCTGCATGCAACCATGGCCTTGAATTCCACTCTCCGCAAGAACCTGGACCTGAACGTTTCTCTCCGAACTCTTCGTCAGGACTTTATAAGTACGAACCATCAGCTCAGTACGGGCGCATTTCTCCAGGAAAGCAGAGCTGTTGATGAGGGATACGGCGCAAGCGCGAAACTGACCTGGAAAAGTCCCTCTCAGACGATCGTCGCGGGGGCCGATTATGATGACAAGAGGCTGAAATGGAACAATTTGGCGAACGGGGAGCAGGGAATTAAGAAATCTGCCTTCTATGCCAATGATACCCTTACGTTCAACAAGCTTTCAGTCACCCCCGGCATCCGGTATGACAGCACCAATACGAATGGAGATATGGCAAGTCCGAGCCTGGGGCTCACCTACGGCATTGCGAACAGCACAATTCTGAGGGCTTCAGCCGCACGGGGATTCAGCATCCCCACGCTTGCAGAAACCTTCGGGGACGGCATTTACTTCACCGCTAATCCCGATCTCAAAATGGAGACGGTCATAGCGTACCAAGTGGGAGCGGAAACGACTGCAGTGAAGTCCCTCTGGCTGAAACTTTCCGCATTTAGGAACGACATCGATGACGCCATCACCGTAGATACAAGCTCGGCGACGACAATATTGCTCGTAAATGGCGGAAGCCAGCGCCGCCAGGGGATTGAGTTCGCCATGAAGACCGTTCCCGTATACAATACCTCCCTCTCTGCGGGCGCGGAGTACGTCGATGCAGTTGACGCCGCTACGGGCCAGAGATTGCACAACATACCGACACAGGTCTATGATCTTGCTCTCCGCTACGACGACACGCGATCGCTCAAGGCCCTGCTCCAGGGACGCTATGTCGATTGGAACGCGGATCCTTCCTACAACGGGAAATACGATTCCTTTATATTCGATCTCACCATGACAAAAAAGATGTCTGTTCGCAAATATTCGTCCCTGGAGGTCTTTGCGGCTGCCCACAATATTTTTAACGGCTCCCAGTATGTACTAGATGTATATAAGAACCCTGAACGATGGTACGAAGCCGGAATTCGTTGCAAGTTTTAGGGGATGACATATGTCGGGGAAGTCAATCCAATGAGGAGGTGAAAAAGATGGCGGCACGCGTAAAGGTCAAGAAGAAGGCAACAAAGAAGAAGTCGGCAAAGAAGAAAGCAACAAAGAAAAAGGCAACCAAGAAGAAGGCAGCAAAAAAGAAAACAGCCAAGAAGAAGTCGGCAAAGGCCAAAGCCTCAATGCCATTATGCTGTCCCTGGGGGACAATGATCACGTACCGTCGCTAGCAACAACTCATTCGGGGAGAGCTCGCTCTCCCCTGTTCTTTCTTTTTCATTGAGATGACCATGCACTTATCCAGATACTGCATACGCTTTCATGATCCTGAAGAACCAGGTCTTGTATCGCTCTTTTCAACACGGACGACGTCCGTGGTCAGCGTTTCGCCTGAGGTTCTCGATGATATCGAGAAAGGCCGTTTGCCGGCCGGAGAACGCAGGACTCTCAGCTCCGAGGGGTTCCTCGTGCGGAGCCCCCAGACCGAAGAGCGGCAGATGCGCACATACCTCGATGAGCTGAACAGCGGCAACAACGCGTTCTGCGCCCTCGTCGTGCTCAATCTCGACTGCAACCTCGGATGTAAATACTGCTTCGAAGGCACGAGAAAAGGCAAACACTATCTGTCCGTCGAGACAGCAAAGCAATTCACCGCTTTTGTCCGGTCCAGGGACTTGGAAGACAAGGACGAAATCAATATCACGTTCTACGGCGGCGAACCGCTCTTGAGCACTGACATGATCGTTCGTGTTGCCGAGGAAATGAGGGGCCTTGCGGAAGAACGGAACATGGAATTCACATTTTCCCTGATCACGAACGGGACACTGCTTACGCGGCGCATCGTGGAAAAACTGAAGCCTCTCGGGCTTGCCGGAGCAGGCGTGACTCTGGACGGTCCCCGCGAGGTACATGACCTGTTCAGGCCCTTCAAATCCGGCACGGGGTCGTTCGACACTATTGTCGGCAATCTCCGCGACGTCTGCGGTCTGATCGATGTGCAGGTCGGTGGCAATTATACCCGGGAGCACTACCGGGTCTTCCCCCGGCTGCTCGATCATTTCCTCGACACGGGCCTCACCCCCGAAAAAATTTCATTCGTGAGTTTCGGCCCGGTCATCAACGAACGGGGAGAATTCTCCCCTCCCGATTTTCATGACGGCTGCATGTCGTCGGAAGAGCCATGGCTGATCGACGCCGGGACCTTTCTGAGAGAAGAAATTTTGAAGCGCGGATTTCGCACGCGGAAGGTCGGTCCGGCGATTTGCATGATGGCAATTCACGAAAACATTGTAGTGAACTTCGACGGAACGCTGTACAAGTGCCCCGGCATGATCGGAAGGGAACATTGCAGCGTAGGCGATCTCAGGAACGGGTTGGCCGACTACCGGCGATCCCATGCGCTTGACGACTGGAAAAACGAGAAATGCCTTTCCTGCTGCTATCTGCCGCTCTGTTTCGGGGGATGCAAGTACATGAAACTTATCCATGACGGAAGCATGCAGGGTATCGATTGCAGAAAGCACTATTTCGACAAAGCGCTGCAATCGCTCGTACTTCAAGACGTCAAATACGATAATGCGGACAAGTCATAACCTCCGTCCATCTGCCACTCACCGGCCCTGCATTATTCACGGCAGCAAACTGAGCGCCGTCGTTGTCGGGGCTGCGCTCATGCTGTGCCTGTTCGGTCTGCCCCTCCCCGCAGCAGCTCATGAAGTCATCGTCATAAAAGACACCGATATCAAACCCTACCGTGACGCAATTCAGGGATTCAAGACCGCCTGCGGCTGCACGATGAAAGAGCTGGGGCTTTCGGACAACGACGTGCTGGCCATCGTCGAAGCCGAGCGCCCCAGCGCGATCTTCGCCGTCGGCACCAAGGCGTTCAAAAAAGCGCGAACTATCCAGGACGTTCCGATAATCTACACCATGGTGATCCCGTCCGAAACGGCGGTTCTTTCTGCGGACAACGTATCGGGCGTGAGCATGGACATTGCGCCGGCAACGTACTTTGCAGCCATGGCCCCGCTTTTTCCCTCGGCCAAAAGGATCGGGGTGCTCTTTGACCCTGAACATACGGGCCCCTTCGTCGAGGAGGCGTCAGCCGTCGCCCGGAACAGAGGGATGACCCTGATCATCAAGCCGGTCGGCAATCCGCAGCAGGTGCCTGCGGCTTTGAATGAACTGCGGGACAAGGTTGATATTCTGTGGATGCTGCCGGATTCGACGCTCGTCAACTCCGAAACAATCGAGTACCTGATGCTCTTTTCCTTTCAGAACAAGCTGCCGGTCTTCTCCTTCGCAAAAAAATACGTCGAGCGAGGGGCGGTGGCCGCATTGACGATTGACCCCTACGATATGGGAGTCCAGGCCGGAGAGCAGGTACGGCACCTGACCGGGGGCGAAAGAGCTCCCTCTCGCGCTTATGCAAGAACCCCCCACCTCATCGTGAACACGAAGGTTGCTGCAAAAATCGGATTACGGCTCGACGAAGAGGCAATTCGAAATGCGGAAAAAGTGGAGTAGCGAAATGAAATTATTCCCTGAAAAAGGCCTCGTATTCAGGCTGCTCAGCGCATCCATTCTCATTATTGTGACCATGCTCACGGTCTATACGCTTTTCGCCGTTTTCTCGGAGGAGCGACGGGTGCGAAAGGAGCTCACGAACAAGGGCGAGCTGCTGACGAACCTCCTTGCATACAGTTCTCGGACGGGCGTTTTTGCGGAAAACAGGGATCTTTTGAAGGACGTTGCCGCCGGTGTAGCCGCTGAACCGGACGTCGTTCTCGTGGAAATATACAACGCCGACATGAAGCAGTTATACGTGATCAGCAAATCGTCGGCGAATACAGATTTTAATCGGGAACCCGGGACGCCTGATGAGGTCATAAAAACGGAACTGGCCACGCCGACACAGGCTACCGATCGTACGCTGGAGTTCATGAAGCCCGTCGTTCTAACGATTTATCCGAATGAAGAAAAGGTGCTCTATTTCGGCGATCAGGAGCCCGGCACGAATACCCGCGTGATCGGGCATGTAAGGATCGTTTTGGGCAAAGAAGCCCTGGACCGGGAGATCCTGTGCATGCTGAAACGAAATGCGATCATCGCCTTTATTTTCATCTGCGCGAGCGCCTTTGTCGTATATCTGGGGGTGAAAAAAATCACGCATCCTCTGGAGGCGCTGACTGAGAATGTGAGGGTCATGGGCCAGGGAGGCATAGTCACCCAGGTGCCCGTAACGGGAACGGACGAAGTAGGAAAGCTTGCAACAGCATTTAATACGATGCTTGATGAGCGCCGGGCGGCCCAGCAGGCGTTTCAAAAGATTCTCATGGACATTCACGACGGCATCGGCGGCATAACGACGAACATATGCATGCTCACCGAAGTCGCCCTGAAAGCATCTTCGCAGGAGGATATCAGCAAATCGCTGAATACGATTCTGGAGCTGTCGCGCGAAGGGATGGGAGAGATCAGGAGCCTTATGTACAGTCTCGACCGGAACGATCTGAACTGGCACACGCTCATCGCCGAGCTGCGCAACCGGGGCACAAAGACCGTCGAGCACCACGCGATCGCATTCGATTTAAAAGCGGAAATTGATGAAAGCGTTACGAGGCCGGGAAGCCTTCTGTGCCTGCACCTGTTCCGGATCTACCGGGAGGCCCTCACCAACGTCATCAAGCATTCGAAAGCAAAAAATGTCACCGTGGGATTTCAGGTGAACAAGGAACGAATCTCGCTTACCATTCGGGACAACGGGCTCGGCTACGACCATGCTGCGCATTCCGGCAAGGGCCGCGGCGTATCGAATATGAAGGTCCGCGCCGCCGAAATCGGCGGCACCGTCATGTTCACCTCCGATGCCGGCACCTGTGTGTCGGTAAATATTCCCCTCCCGCTGCTATCCCGTCCAGATGGACCTGATACCCCTTCCTAGCAGGCCCCGGCGGGATTGATACGATTCACCGGAAGATCGCCCCCCGATAGGAAGGCGCCCTCCGTCTGACCCATGCCGGTCTTCCAGAGAATATTTCCCCTCAAATCCCCCGCCTCCTTTTCCCGGGGGTATAATTCTATCAAGATGCCATCACCGCACAGTTAAGGAGGATGCCCTCATGAAAATGCTTGCAAAGTACTCCGACCACGCCTATGCATTGATGCGAATCATCACCGGATTCATGTTCGCGTTCCACGGCGCCCAGAAGATCCTGGGAATACTCTCCGACTTCCAGCCGCCCCTGGGGTCCCAACTCTGGTTCGGCGGGCTCATCGAGCTCGTCGCGGGGCTCGCGGTCATGCTGGGATTGAAGACCCGCTGGGCGGCCTTCCTCTGCAGCGGCGAGATGGCAGTGGCGTATATCCAGTTCCACTGGAAGTTCCAGCTGGGACCCAAGTTCTTTCCGGCAGTGAACCAAGGCGAACTGGCCGTTCTCTACTGTTTCGTTTTCCTCCTCATTGCCTGCCGGGGCGGCGTCAAATGGAGCGTGGACGGGCTGAAATAAATCGCAGGCGCCTGTTGCTTGACGAGACGCAACCGCAGGGGACCGGAGCCCCTCCCTGACACAAAAAAACGGGGAGGGACACCACCGGCCTGTCCCCTGCCGCAAGAATGATGTATCTTTCATGACTGTTTTCCCCGTCTTTCGCATTCTTCCCCTTTTGCTTCTGCAATGCTCGCTGCCGCCTGTTCCGTTTCCCATGAGATCACTTCCTTTCGTTCAGCAGCTAAGCCATGTGGACAATAAACTTACCATGATAACTTCGGCCTCCCTAAGAATGCCTTCCTCCGCGCCTCCGCGTGATACAAAAACCAAGATGTCCCCTCCGCTATTTCAGCACGTTCCTTAACAGAAGAAGGCGCCTCACGCGGAGACGCGGGGAACGCGGGGACTGCACTTGTCACGGGATACTTCTTCAGCTCCTGAAGAATAATGGAATTCTTAAAAAAAATGATCGGATTTTGAAGGCGTCCCTCATCGTGATTCTTTATAGTGGGACAGCCGGGAACGAAAGGAGACTGCCATGTCAAAAGAGGAGGTCATGCGGTTTGTTCGGGAAAACCCCGTCTGCTTCGTCGCCACGATCGACGGCGACCAACCGAGGGTGCGGGGCTTCCTGATCGTCCTGTTCGATGACGGGAACATCTATTTTACCACCGGAACAATGAAGAGCGTTTATTCCCAGATCAGCAAAAATCCGAACATAGAGCTGTGCTGCTGCTCGCGGGACTTCCGGACCATGCTGCGGATCTCGGGCGCGGTCGAGATCATCGACGACCGCGAGAAGAAGCAGCAGCTCCTGAACGAACGGGATTATCTCAGGTCCTTTGGCGGAAAGGTGGACGACCCCCGTTTCATTCTCCTGCGGCTGTCCCGCGGCAGGGCGCATTTCTGGACGCTCCAGCAGAACATGCGGGAGAGTGAGATCCCGGTGATCGAATTCTGAAATCCCCGAAATTTTTCTTGACAGCCGCCGGGAGTTTCATTATATTCACCTCATGATCATTATGAATCTCACCACCCTTACGGTCGCACGCAAGGCAGCATGGCATGGTAAAGCCGTGGCTGAGGGGGGATTCTATTAACTTTTTTCATCAATAGAATAGCAGACACCCACAAGGCCACGGAAAACAGATTCCGTGGCCTTTTTTTATTTCCTCCTGCAGAGGCAGGCGGCACATGAAAGGACCAAAAAAGGAGAGACGGCATGAAAGACACATTAAAGCCCGGAATAACGTCCGAATTTACCATTGTGGTCGGCGAATCCAAGACGGTCCCGGCGCTGTATCCGGAAGCGCCCGAATTTCAGGCGATGCCGAAGGTCTTCGCCACGGGCTTCATGGTCGGCTTCATCGAGTGGGCCTGCATCAGGGCGGTCAACCCCCATCTTGACTGGCCGGAGGAACAGACTGTCGGTACCCATGTCGACATGTCACATATCGCCGCAACGCCGACCGGCATGAAGGTGACCGCGCGGGTGACGCTGGTCGAAGTCGAGGGACGGCGTCTGAAATTTACGGTGGAAGCGCGTGACGAAAGGGAGACCATCGGCACAGGGACCCATGACCGCTTCGTGATCAGCAAAAAGCGATTCGACGAAAAGATGGGGCAAAAGGGCTCCGGCGCTTCCGCAGCCGGGCAATGAGTGAGATGACGGACGACGGAACAACAAAAAGAACACGCGTCATCGCGGCGCTGGCGACCCTGTATCTTGCATGGAGCTCGACCTATCTTGCGATCCGCTATTCACTGGAAAGCTTCCCGCCCTTTTTTACAGCGGGATTCAGATACATGATCGTCGGCGCCGGTATGTTTCTGTATCTGAAAATGCGCGGCGCGTCTTCTCCGAGCCGGTCGGAGTGGCGCAATTCCTCGATCATCGGGGCTTTTCTGTTGCTCGGCGGCACCGGCGGCGTGGTCTACGCCATGCAGTGGGTGGGGTCGGGCACCGCGGCGCTTGTCGTTGCCACTACGCCGCTCTGGACTGTTTTGTTCGCCGGGCATCTGGAAACAGTGGCCTGCGCGGAACGAATGGATCGGCCTGGTCCTCGGCTTTGCAGGCATCGTCCTGCTGAACCTGGAAGGCGACCTGAGGACGCACCCTCTCGGCGCGCTCCTGCTGGTCCTGTCGGCCATGTCCTGGTCATTCGGCTCCGTGCTCAGCCTGCGCCTCAGACTCCCCTCGGGCATGATGTCGAGCGCGGCGCAGATGTTCTCGGGCGGGCTGGTTGTCCTGGTTGTCGGTTTTCTGTCCGGCGAACGGGTCCCGCTGCACCCGCCGGTACGGGCGGTCGTCGCCCTGGCTTATCTGGCCCTGTTCGGATCGCTCCTCGGGTACACGGCGTATACGTACTTGCTCAAAAACGTCCGGCCGGCGCTCGCCACCAGCTACTCCTATGTGAACCCGGCGCTGGCGGTGCTGCTCGGGGTGTGGTTCGTCGGAGAACAGGTGACCGTGACGGGCGTCATCGCCATGGTGACGATCCTTGCCGGCGTTGTCCTGGTGGTGCTGGGCCTGAGGAATCAAGGCAAGGCCGCTCATGAATTTCGAACCGGAGTGAAGCAATGAAATCAACGGACTTTACAATAATCTCCACGCGCTATGAGCGGGATTCGCTCATCCAGAAATCGGCTGCCGAAAAGCTGATCAGTCTGCTCGACATCAGGCGGGATGACGATGTTCTTGATCTGGGATGCGGCACGGGCAATCTCACGCGAAAACTCCGCGGCTTGACGGACGGGAACGTTGCCGGAGTCGATCCCTCGGAGGGAATGATCCGCCAGGCGAAAGCGCAGCATAAAGGGCGGGCCGTTCACTATGCGGTACAAGCCGCAGAGTCGCTTGATTATCGCGACATGTTTACCGTCATTTTCTGCAATTCGGCGTTCCAGTGGTTCCGCCAGCCGATAGGGGCGCTCAAAAATTGCTGCGATTCCCTCAGAAAGGACGGCAGAATGGCCATCCAGGCGCCGGCGAAAAAATCGTACTGTCCGAACTTCCTGACGGCGATCGACAGGGTTGCGCGCGATCCCCGGACAGCAAAGACCTTTTCGGGATTCAAGCCGCCCTGGCTTTTTCTCGATACAACGAAAGAGTACGAAGGTCTGTTCAAAGAGGCGGGCTTCACGGTGCCTTTCAGTGTGCTCGAAGAAGTGCGGAGCGCTCACAAGCCGGAGGAGGTCATGACCATATTCGAGTCCGGCGCGGCAGCGGGATATCTGAACCAAGAATATTATCGCACGCGGATCAACGAAAGCTATGCAGCGGCATTTCGGGACATTGTCGGAACCGCTTTCCGCAGTCAGGCGAACAGCGAAGGAATGGTGGAGCTGACATTTCACAGAATATATCTGCTTGCGATGAAATAGAAAGGAGCTGTCCATGTCTCAGGTTTCGGAGCATTACGAAAATCTTCTGGCGGATTGCTACTCATGGATGTTCGGCGACTTCAATGGCCGGGTGGAAGCCAATCGCATCTTTTTCGAGAGGAGCGGGATCGTGCCGGCCGCGTCGGGAATCGCCGTTGATCTGGGCGCGGGACCGGGCTTCCAGTCCATTGCCCTGGGCCGGCTCGGGTTCCGCGTGACGGCCATCGACCTGAGCCAGAAGCTCCTTGACGAGCTGAAGAAGAACAGCGCTGCCTTGCCGGTCACGACGGTGCGCGATGATCTCCTGAATGTTGCCGCTCACTGCCCGGAAAAGATCGAGCTGTGCGTCTGCATGGGAGACACGCTGCCGCACCTGCAGTCTCTTGAAGAGGTCACGGCCCTTTTTGAACGCGTCAATTCCTCCCTGGAGCAAAGAGGAACGCTGGTGTTGACATTTCGCGACCTGGCAGTGGAGTTGAAGGGCCTGGACCGTTTTATCCCCGTACGAAGCGACGCGGACACCCTGTTCACCTGCTTCCTCGAGTATGGCCCCGCGCACGTCCAGGTGCATGACCTGGTCTACGCACGGAAGCAGGAAGCCTGGGAGTTCCGCAAAAGCAGCTACCGCAAGCTCCGGATACCTTTCGACTGGACGATTCTGCGATTGAAGGCAGCAGGGTTCACCGTGAAAGCAGCCGATAACAGCAAAGGAATGATCACCATCATTGCCGGAAAGACCGGTTAGACGGACCGCACATGGAGAAACGCGATTGTTTGAACATTGACCGCGTCGTATTCATCGGAAGAACATACTTCGAATACCTGCGGATGTTCGATCTTGATGAAGCCCTTCTCCGGCAGGGACCCGTACTGGACTGCGCCGCCGGACCATCGTCGTTTACGGCCGAAGCGCACGCGAAGGGACTTGATGTCAGGGCGTGCGACATTCTTTATGACGGCGCTCCTGAGAGACTCGCTCTTCGGGGACGGCAGGATATCGATTACACCTTCCAGAAGGTGGACGACGTGCCGCATCTGTACGTCTGGAAGCATTACAGCAGCAGGAAGGAAATCATCTCGCTCAGGCGCAAGGCGCTGGATACGTTCGTTGATGACTTTTCCGGAGGACGCGCCGACGGACGGTATGTGCCGGCGGACCTGACCCGTCTGCCGTTTCCGGACCATGCGTTTTCACGTGCGCTGTGCAGCCATTTTCTGTTTCTCTATGGAGACCGGCTCGATCTCGACTTTCACACCTCTTGTTTAAGAGAGCTCGTTCGCGTGTCTTCAGAAGTAAGGATTTTTCCGCTGCAGAGTTTTGACGCAAAGCCTTACGCGCACATGGACAAGTGCTGTCATTTCTTGAGACAGAGAGCGTTCACGTCGAGATCGTTACCGTGCCCTTCGAATTTCAGAAGGGCTCGAACAAGATGCTGGTGATAAGACGGTAAAGAACCGAATTCCGGGAAATGGACGACTATTTGCCGCGAAGCCGCGAGGAGCGCGAAGAACGTCAAAACAACGAACTTCGCTTCGCAAGTGGAGCCCCCTCCGGCAGGAGCCGGAGGCTCCCTCTAACAACGCGACCTCCCAGAACTGCGAACTCGCGCATGCGGGACGCGGACGTGTCACGCGCGAGTGAGCGCTTTTCCCCCGGCGGGAGCCGGGGGATTGCAAGGCGCGGGATTCAAGGACGACAGGACCTTCTTCGCGACCTTTGCGCCTTGGCGGTTCGAAGCTGGTTCCGGCTTGTCCGGGTCAGGAAAGGGAGAGGGATATGCCGATAGTCAGGATAACGCTCCGGGCAGGAAGGCCCGCGGAATACAAGAAGGCCGTAATGGACGGCGTCCATGAAGCACTCGTTCAATCATTCAAGATCCCGCACCAGGACAGAATGCAGGCGCTGCACGAACTAAGCCCGGCTGACTTCGAGATCCCTCCTGCGAAAACCGGTCAATTCGTAATTATCGAGGTGACGGCATTCAAGGGCAGGACACTCGAAGCCAAAAAGGAGCTGTACAGCACGATTGTCGCGAACCTGGCCGGGAACCCCGGCATTGCCGGAGACGACATCCTGATAGTGCTGCACGAGCCCTCTCTGGAGAATTGGGGCATCAGGGGCGGCAGGCCCGCGTCCGAGGTCAATGTGGGATTTAAAATCGACGTGTAAAATATGACCCGGCCGTTCTTGGACAGGAAGAGAGGTTGATGATGGAAAGAAGCGATAGCGCCTGGAAAGAGGCGGGGCTTGCGAAAACTTTTCTGGAAGATGTGCGCGGCGCCATCCCCTTTGCCGCAGAGCAGATCGACGTCATGCTCAGGGTCGTGAAGGAGACCACGCCGGTTCTGAAGCGTATGCTCGATCTGGGATGCGGAGACGGCGTACTGGGGAGGAGCATCCTCGCGTCCCATCCCGGGGCCGCGGCGGTTTTTGTCGACTTCTCCGGTACCATGCTTGCTGCGGCGAAGAAACAGATAAGCGCCGGTTCGCAGGCGGAGTTCATCCAGCAGGACTTCGGCGACCATCACTGGGTGGACGCGGTGAGCCGCAGGGCGCCCTTTGACGTTGTCGTTTCCGGATTCTCCATTCATCATCAAGAGGACGCGCGCAAGCAGGAGTTGTACAGGGAGATATTCCATATTCTCCGGCCGGGCGGGCTGTTCCTGAATCTCGAGCATGTATCCTCGCCCACAAAACGTCTCGAGGATATCTTCGAGACCTGTTTCATCGATTCTCTCTACGCCTATCACCAACGCAGGGACCCTGCCGTCGGCCGTGAACGGATCGCAACGGAGTTCTACAACCGGCCGGACAAGAAGGCGAACATACTGGCCCCTGTCGACCTGCAGTGCTCCTGGCTGCGGGAGCTCGGATATGAAGATGTGGATTGCTATTTCAAGTTTTTTGAGCTCGCATTGTTCGGCGGAAGAAAACCGGAGAACTACACCGCAGGAGGACATCCATGATCGCAGAACAGCGACCAATAACAGGAAAAGAAAACACGAAAGCATTGACTGAGCCGATCCGGGCGCTTTCGGATTTTTATCAGGCCTTCAATAACAGGGACCTGGCGGCAATGTCGCGGAACTGGGCACAGACCGACGAGATCGCCATGGACAATCCCCTGGGCGGGATCAAGCGCGGCTGGAACGAGATTCGCGCGGTCTACGAACGCATTTTCAACGGCCCTGCAAAAGTGTATGTCGAGTTCTACGATTACACGATCCACGAAGCAGGCGACCTGTTCTATGCCGTGGGACGGGAGCGGGGTTCCTATTCGCTCAACGATGACTCGATCCAGCTGGCCATCCGTACGACGAGGATCTTCAGGCGCGTCCAGGGGCAGTGAAAGCAGGTGCATCACCACGGTTCAATTGAAAACCCTGACCTGCTGCGGCAATACCAGGCCGCTGTTGTAAGTCAATGAGGCCATGAAAAGAGGAAGGAGCGAACGGAAGCGTCATGGGGGAAAATTTGCTGCAGCACTATTTGGCAAATAGCGAATATATAGACCGGCGCCATCCTTTGGTTGCCGCAAAGGCGGGAGAACTGGCCAGGGGCTGTCACGATAATGCCGGGATCGCCCGGCGCTGCTATGAGTTCGTGCGCGACGAGATCCGCCACAGCCGGGACTTCAGGCTGAACCCCGTCACTTGCAGGGCGTCCGATGTTCTGCTGCACGGCACCGGCTATTGCTACGCAAAAAGCCACCTTCTTGCCGCGCTTCTTCGGGCAAACGGCATTCCTGCCGGTCTTTGTTATCAACGACTTCTGGTGGAGACCGGCGGCGAGCGCTACTGCCTGCACGGTTTGAACGCGGTGTACCTGCAGAATTTCGGCTGGTACCGCATCGATGCCAGGGGCAACAAGGAGGGATTGCGCGCGGAGTTCTGTCCTCCAGTCGAGAAGCTCGCTTTTCCGATCGCGGAATCCGGAGAAGTTGATCTTCCGGAGATCTGGGCTGAACCGCTGCCTCTCATTGTTACGGTTTTGACCGAGAGCTCGACCAGTCAGGAAGTGTATGACAATCTGCCTGACGTTCCGCTCATCGCAACGCAAAGGGAAAAAACAATATGACAAACACGCAAACCATAAACATCGAAGACACTCATTACGCCCCCTTCTTCAACAGAACGCCCCTCTCCATAGAGCGGGGCCAGGGCGTTTACGTATGGGACGAGACCGGACGGAAGTACCTCGATTTTACCGCAGGCTGGGGCGTGACCTCCATAGGCCATGGAAGCCCCGTTATCGCCCGGGCACTGGCTGAACAGGCCGCAAAGATCATTCACAATCCCGATTCAGGGCTCACCTATTCACCGGCGCGGGCGAGGCTGCTGACATTAATGGAGCAGGTCCTGCCCCAGGGCCTTACGCGCATCTTTTTTACGAACAGCGGCGCTGAAGCGAATGACGCCGCCATCAAGCTCGCGAGAAAGGCATCGGGGAGACTGAATATCGTTTCAACGGAAAAAAGCTTTCACGGCAGAACGATCAGCGGCGTTTCCGCCACGGGACAGGCTGTGCACCGGGACAAATACAGGCCTCTCGTGCCCCATCATCTGTATGTTCCCTATGATGACGTGAAGGCCCTTTCGTCGATCATCGGCAATGATGTCGCCGCGTTCCTTGTCGAACCGATCCAGGGCGAAGGCGGTGTCCGGGTCCCGGCAGAGGATTACCTCGAGAAGGTCTCTGAACTATGCCGGCAGCACGGCGTGTACCTGATCGTGGACGAAGTACAAACCGGGTTTTTCCGGACCGGCCCGGCGTTCGTGTCAACGAACCGGAGCATCAGGCCGATTTTCTGACCACGGCCAAGGGCATTGCAGGAGGATTTCCCTTCGGCGCTTTTGCCATGACCGAAGAGGTCGCACGAAAGCTCGAAAAGGGCGACCACGGCGGCACCTATTGCGGCAATCCTCTGGGCTGCGCCGTGGCATCGGCTGTTATCACGCATCTGATCGAAAAGGACATCAGCAAAAATGTAGAGCTGGTCGGCGGAGCAATAATCACCCGGCTAAGAGCGCTGCAGCGTGCGTATCCCCGCCTGCATCAGAGACGTGCGCGGGAAAGGTCTTTTGATCGGGATGGAGTTTTCAACTCCTGCGCATGCAAAAACAATAAAGGAAGCATGCCTGGAGCAAGGCCTCCTGGTGAACCTCACCCAGGGAACGGTGATCCGGATCTTCCCTGCTCTCACGATTACCGCGAACGAAGCCGATGAAGGACTGGGAATTCTCGAGCACGCTCTGAAAATGACCGGATTCAAGGCAGAAGTGTAAGGGGAGGAGAACCATGAGTCAGGAAACAATATACGTTTTGCTGGATGTCGTCGTCAGGGACCGCGCAAAATTCATGGGATACGTTGAAGGCCACAAGCCTTCGATGCAGCAGTACGGCGGCAAGCTGCTGTTCAGGAGCAATGATATGGAAGCGATCGAGGGAAACTGGTCGCCGAAGCTGTTTGTAGTCCAGGAATGGCCGGACGAGGATGCATTCAAACGATGGTACAACTCGAAGGAATACGAGCCGTGGAGAAAGCTGCGAGAAGCCGCTATGGACATAAACATGGTGCTGGCAAGGAAGATGCCGTGACGGAATTCGACAAATCCAACTGGGCAAAAGCTGAATTCAGCCGCGGCTACCGAGACAACGCTGACCTGTTCATCGTCGAGCGAAGACGGATGCTCTCTATCCTTCAGTCGTTCTACGCCTGTTTTGTACAGGACGGGAGCAGGAAAACGGTTCTTGATCTCGGCTGCGGAGACGGGATCGTCACGTCCGTCATCGCCGAGGCAGACCCATCGGTTTCAGCGACGCTCGTTGACGGTTCGCCCGACATGCTGAAGAAAGCAGGCGAGCGCCTGAGCGGTTTGCAAAACACGCGATACGTCTGCGCGACTTTTGAAGAAATCATCAGGGAGGATAAGGTCGGCGGCGCATATGACCTTATTGCTTCCTCGCTGGCGATCCACCATCTGACGCCCGACGCTAAGAAGTCGCTCTTCCGATATGTCTATGATCACTTGATGCCCGGCGGCCACTTTGTCAATATTGATGTCGTGCTTGCTCCTTCCCGGTGCCTGGAACACTGGTACCTTTCCCTCTGGCGTGAATGGATCACCGAACGAACACGGGCGCTGCAACTTAAGGAAGGGCAGTTCGAAGCCGTCGTCGACGGTTATAAAGACAACAAGGATAATAAGCCCGATACGCTGGCGGTTCAGCTCGATGCACTGCGGGATGTCGGTTTCCTGGACGTCGACTGCTTTTACAAGTACGGAATATTCACCATATTCGGCGGCAGAAAGTAGTGCTGTCGCTGAAACCAAAGGAGGTATTCATGCCGGACATTTCAGTGGTCAATATCGAGGAGAAGTTCGGGAAGTTCAGCGATTTGCATTCCTACAAAATTATTGCGCAGATGAACGACTATCATTTCAAGTTGATTCGTGTGAAGCGGGAGTTCATCTGGCACGCGCATCCTGAGACCGATGAGGTCTTCATGGTGATTGACGGCAAACTGCGAATCGACTTGCGGGACAGGGTACTCAATCTCAAAAGCGGCGAAATGGTCGTCATTCCCAAAGGGGTGGAACACAAGCCGTCGTGCACGGAAGAGTGCAAGGTATTGCTGATCGAGCCCACGGGCACCATGAATACAGGGGATGCCGGCGGGGTTTTGACAGACACAGCTTTGGAGTGGATTTAAGAATTGAAGTATGGTCGGAGGCAGTCGGAAGACAAGAATAGGAACGGTCACCCATGGATATCTCGGAAATCCCCTTCAACCGGCATGTAGGCATAAAGAAATGCAGCTCCTCGTCGAAGGCTCTGCTGCAACTTGATAAGTCGGAGAACCTCCACAATCATCTGAACACCGTGCACGCAAGCGCTCAGTTCGCCCTGGCTGAGGCGGCCAGCGGCGAGTGCCTGCTCCAAAGATTCAAGGGTATCGCGGCAGAAGAGTCGATCGTACCGGTCGTGAGAGAGGTCCGGGTAAAGTACCGAAAACCGTCAAACGGAACGCTGCGGGCGACTGCGGACATAAGCGACGCTGAGGCTGCAAAAGCGATCGAAGCGCTGTCCCGCAAGGGACGGGCCATCATACCCGTATCAGTTGATGTCTTAGATGAATTCGATAACACGACCATGTCTGCAACTTTTTCGTGGTTCATTCAAAAACGTGATTAAGATGAACGATAATCTTGTTTACAGAGAAATGGTCGACGGCGATAAAGATCAGGTATTTGATCTTGTCAAAGCCGGGTTCGATGAATACGTTCGACCCGATGTGACGGAAGAAGGCGCAAAAGAATTTTTCCGCGCTGCCCGGCAGATGATCTATGAGCAACCGACCAGCCATTTTATCCTGGTTGCCGAATCTGATGGAGCGGTTTCAGGAATGATCGACGTAGGGGACAGCGGGCATATCTGTTTGTTTTGTCAGGAACAGACATCATTGCCGCGCCGCCTCTGTTAGTTACTAAGAAGTCAAAATCTACGCAAAATGACAAGATCATTTTTGTTTCCGGCTTGTCCGGGTTAGGGTTCAGAGCTTTGATTACCTTCCTGATTGATCCGTGTCTATCAGTGTTCATCCGGGGTTAACTGCTTTTTCAGGTTTATTGGTGTTTTCGATCGGAGTGCGCATGAAAAAATTCAAATTCAAGAAGATGGATGCCTTCGCCTCCGGTCTTTCGACGGGTAATCCCGCTGCAGCAATCTATCTCGACAGCTTCGACGATATAACCGAACAGGACATGCTGAGGATCGCCCGTGAAATGAAAGGTTTTGTGAGCGAAGTAGGTTTTATTGCTGAAGTCGCCCCTGAGAGATACAAGCTCCGTTATTTTTCGTCTGAAAAGGAAGTGGAGTTTTGCGGGCACGCGACCATTGCAATCATGTATGACCTCCTGAAGCAGTGCACAAAGACCGTGGCACGAACGGTCTCCCTGGAAACAAACAAAGGTCTACTGAACGTCGAAGACCGGATCAGGGAAGAGGACAGCGTCTTTATTACCGCGCCGGTCCCGCGCTATAATGACAACACTCTGTTTTCGGATGCACTATGCACGGCGCTGAACATCAGGGCCGGTTCGATTGACCGGAACAAGCCTGTCGGGATCGTGAATGCAGGGAATGAGACCCTCTGCGTGCCGCTGTGCTCACTCGACGAGACGATCGCTCTCTCTCCAGATTATCTTGTACTGAGATCATTTTGTCATGAGCACCGTCTTGATGTTGTGACTATTTTCACTGACGACGTCTCGGACAGGACAAGGACATACAGAACACGCGTCTTCGCGGCGCCTTTCGGATATATCGAGGATCCGGCCACCGGCTCCGGCAATGCGGCCCTGGGATATCATCTGCTCCGCCATCAGCTCTGGGACGGTGGACGGATCGTGTTGGAACAGAACAACGACAGGCACAATCCGAACATCATCAAGCTAGGGTCGAAAATTGACGAACAGGGCTCGCTGCGTGTGACCTTCGGAGGCGGAGCGATAACGAGAATTAAGGGCGAGTACCGTCTTTTTCGGTAAGGAATTGGACGCAATTTCTTGATCGAGCATGCCTCAGCTGGTTTTTCTTAATATCGACAGGAGGAGACAATCATGCAACATCCCAAAGTGTACAGAAAGAGCGACTTGCCGCTTAAGCCGGCGGTAACGGGCGCACAGATGTGGGCCGTGGGCCTCGAGAAAGCGATGCTCACCTACTTCGAGATGGCGCCGAGCACGCAGTTCCCCGAGCACTCCCATGAGGCGGAGCAGATAACGCTCATCCTGGAAGGCGATCTTACGTTCACCTGCGACGGCAGAGAGACGACGCTGGGACCGGGCGACGTGATTGCCATTCCCTCGAACAGCAAACACGCTGTTCGAAGCGGACCTACACCCTGCAAGGCGGTCGACGCATGGTCGCCGACAAGGAAAGATTACCTGTGAAAAATTTTTCCCATAGAATGGAGACCTGAGCCATGAATGAGTTCCCGGAATTCATGAAAAATCGTTTGAATGCAATCGCGTCCAGCCAGAAAAGCGAGGGCGTGGACGGATATGTGTTTGACGGCATGGATGGAAGTCAGATAGCGGTATTCCAGTGCGCGAAGGACGGTATATCAAAGGAACATGTTCATGATTTCGACGAATACTTTATTGTGGTCCAGGGGGAGTATACCCTGGGACTTGGGGGAAAGCGGCTCAAGCTCAAAACAGGCGACGAATATTACATCCCCCGCGGAGTGCCCCATGACGGCGCCTTTATCGCCGGTACGAGAACGATCAATGCATTCGGCGGAAAAAGGGCCGAACGAATATCATAAGGAGACCCTCCATGCTTTTTCTTGTGATCAGCACTCCCCGGCCTGATCGGCCGGAGGACATCGCGGCGTCGCGACAGGATTTTAGATCATGGATCGGTCGTCTGACAAAAGACGCCAAAGTACGCTCTTTCCATCCGCGTGTAGGCAGGGGCGCAGTCGTTATTTTCGACGTGGCTGAAACCGAAGAACTGCATTCCCTGTTGACTCAATGGTCGAATATCGTTCCTGCGCAGCACGATATTTATCCGCTGCTCGAAAACTAACACCATCAGGAGGCAAGAAATGGACCTCAAAGAGATACGCAGCGAGATCGATAGGGTGGACAATGAAATCATCACGCTGTTGTCAAAACGCTCCGCTTTTGTGGCAGCGGCTGGAGCGCTCAAAAAGGACGAGCAGAGAGTGCGCGACCCCGCGCGGGTCGAGCAGGTTATCGACAAGGTCCGGACAAAAGCCGCTTCAGCAGGGCTCGACCCTGCGATCGCTGAAGAGATCTATCGTACGATCAGCGGCTGTTTTGTCCGAAAAGAACTGGCGCAGTTCAACTTGCAGAAACAAGATAAAAAGGCCGCAGGTTCCGGGGTCGGCATCCGCAAGGTCGAGGACCGGGACAGCAGTGCAGTAGCTGCGATATTCAACCATTATGTGGAGCACAGTTTTGCCGCCTATCCCGACAAGCCTGTGGACGTCGCCTTTGTCGGCATCATGAAGACAATTGTGCACGGAGATGCCTTTTATGTGATGGAGATGCCGGACGGCGAAATGGCCGGCTTTGCGTTCCTGAAAAAATACAGTCCCTCCCCGGCCTTCAACAGAACGGCGGAGGTCGGTTATTTCATCCTTCCCGAATTTACCCGCAAGGGTCTGGGAAGATCGATCCTCGATCATCTGGAGCATGAAGCCCGGGCGCTCGGCATCGACACACTCCTTGCGAACATTTCTTCCCATAATCAGCCGAGCCTGGATTTTCATGAAAAGAACGGGTTCCGGGAATGCGGACGGTTCAGGAGGATCAGCCGGAAGTTCGGACAGGACGTGGACATCGTCTGGATGCAAAAATTCATAGCCCTTGACAATTAGTTCTAAATAGAACTATACTCTATAAAACTAAACGCCGGGGAGGAGTGCTATGGACGCACAGAATGCGAAAAGGCTGGGCCTTGAGCTCATGGAGATTGCCGAAGCGGCCTTTGTCACGACCGTCGATCCCGAAGGCTTTCCCCAAACCCGGGCGATGTTCAACCTCCGGAGGAAGGAGCAATTCCCCGGTCTTGCCGCGCTCTTCAAGGAGCATGAGGATGATTTTCTCGTGTACTTCACAACGAACACCTCTTCCCCGAAGATCGGCCATATCAGAATGAATCCCAAAGTGTCCGTGTACTATTGCCTGGCGGGCGAGTTCCGCGGGCTCATGCTTTCCGGAGTGATAGAAATCGTCACCGATCGTAGGGAGAAAGAAAAGGTCTGGCAGCAGGGATGGGTAATGTACTATCCCGGCGGCGTGCACGATGCCGACCATACGGTGCTTCGTCTTCGTCCCATGACGGCGGAATACTATCATCAGCTCGATCGGTTTCACTTCGACTTGAGGAGCAAGATATGAAAAAAGTACGACAAGGCGGTTTTCTTATCGCAAAGGTCCAGCTGCTGTCGGAGCGGATATTCTCCAAAATCCTGGCCAAGTACGAGCTGAGCGAGATCAGTCCGGCTCAGGGAAGGATACTCTTCGTCCTCTGGAACAAGGACGGCATCTCCATCCAGGAACTGGCGAACAGGACCTCGCTCGGGAAATCCACGCTGACGAGCATGCTGGACAGACTTGAACAGGCCGGGTTCGTAAAGCGCGTCCCGTCGAAAGAGGACCGCCGCACGATACTTATCAAACTGACGGAAAAGGACCGGGAATGCCGGGACCTGTATACGAAAATAACCAGGGAAAAAACCGAACTGTTTTACAGCGGTTTTACGTCAAAGGAAATCGATGTTTTCGAGGGATATCTGCAGCGGATCTTCGACAACCTGAACGCTTTCGAGAGGGCGCGATGACACCGCACTCCGACTGTCGCATTCGAGCGGGAGATGGTCATGGACGGACGCACTTCAATATCAAGCGCCTCATGGCGATCACGCTCGTCTCGCTGTCGCTCCTCACGACCTTCGCATTGGGCTGCGGCTGGTATCTGTCAAATCCCGCATATTCAGAGGACGCAATGAATAAGCCGAAAAATTTCTCCAACGGAAGGTTCACGAATACCGAACCCACTACGGTAATGAAACCGGGGACGACACTGGAATACTGCCTATCAGTATTTGTTCCAAAGCCACAAGGACCGCACACCGCGGCACCCCTTGCCAATGGTGTCCATGGCAGGTTTTTCAGAGCAGCCTGCTGTTGACGGTCTCCGGTTCGCCTGGCTCGGCCATTCGAGCGTACTCGTGGAGCTTGACGGCAAGCGCATTCTTATCGACCCCGTTTTTTCCGAACGGGCATCGATCTTTTCCTGGGCCGGACCGAAACGGTTCCAGCCCGCTCCGGTCCAGGCGCGCGACCTCCCCGCCATTGATGCGGTGCTGATCTCCCACGACCATTATGATCACCTGGACAAGCCGACCATCATGGCCCTCGTTGAGAAGACGGCATCCTTTCACGTGCCGCTCGGCGTCGCGGCGCTGCTCGAAAGCTGGGGCGTCCCCGCGTCGAAGATCCATCAATACGCCTGGTGGGATGAGCGCGAGGTTCGACGGCCTGACGGTCACGGCGGCGCCGGCGCGCCACTTTTCGGGACGGGGGCTCTTCGACCGCAACAGGACGCTGTGGTGTTCCTGGATCATTTCGCGAAACGGGAAAAAGATCTTTCACTGCGGCGACACGGGCATGACCGCCCAGTTCAAAGAGATCGGTGAAAAATACGGCCCCTTCGACGTCACGTTCATCAAGATCGCCGCATACAACGAAAACTGGCCCGACATACACCTGAATCCCGAACAGGCGGTCGAAGCGTATCGCGATCTCGGCGGCAAGGTCCTGGTCCCGATCCACTGGGCAACGTTCGACCTTTCGCTCCACAGCTGGTACGAGCCGATCGAGAGGTTCCTTGCGGCGGCGCAACGGCAGCAGGCGAGGACCATCACGCCGAAAATGGGGGAACTGGTCGACCCGGCGCATCATGAAAACCTGTACTGGTGGCGAGAAGTGGAAAACGCAAAAGGGAGCAACCTATGAAGAAGTTGCTGTACCTTCCCGGATTATTGATTCTGGCCGTACTCATCGTCATCGCGTCCGGAGTCCGCTTCGACGTTCCCATGGAAAAGCTGAAGCCGAAATATGCGAACGGACAATCGAAATTCGTCACCATCGACGGGCTGTCGATCCATTACCGCGATGAGGGCCGGGGCGTTCCTCTGCTCCTTCTTCATGCCGCACCGTCGTCGCTCCACACCTTCGACGGGCTGGCTGCCGAGCTCTCCCGGAAATACCGGGTCATCCGGCTCGATCTTCCGGGGTACGGATTGACCGGGCCGAATGCATCGGGCGATTACTCGCCTGAGTGGTACGTTCGGTTCCTGGAATCATTCCTGAACAGCCTGCATGTCGAGACATGCTTTGCTGCAGGCAATTCATTCGGAGGACGGCTTGCCGCCGAACTTGCCTATGAACGGCCTGACCGCGTAAAGAAACTGGTCCTGATAGACGCAGATGGATATCCGCTCAATAATGACGGCGTGTTTGCCGTAAAAATGGCGCGAAGCCCCCTGCTCCGGCCGGTCGTGCGCTATGTCACACCGAAATTTTTCATTGCACTGAATCTCAAAGAGGCTTTCGGCGCGAAGGACATTCCCGCGGAGACCGTTGACCGCTATTACGACCTCCTGCTCAGAGCGGGCAACCGTGACACCTTTATCGCAATGAGCAACCGCGGGCCCGATGATATCTCCGGCCATATCAAGAAGCTGAAGATTCCGACCTTGGTCCTCTGGGGACGCGAAGATTCCGTCATACCGGTCCGGTACGGGGAATATTTTCACCGGGACATTCCCGGATCGCGGCTCATCGTGTACGACGGCGCAGGGCATATGCCGCAGGAAGTCATTCCCGGGAAGATCGCTGCGGATATGCAGGCGTTTCTCTAGCGGACAGCTTCATGAAAATCGTGCTCCTTCGGCATGGTAAATCCGGTCTCTTGCCCTGGTCCTGGATATATGCTCAGGATCTGGGAAACTGGATCTGCGCCTACAACTCAGCGGGCATTCGGGACGCGTTTCCGCCTCCCGCCGCTGTGAACGCCGCGAGGGCGTGCAACGTGCTTGTCACGAGCGACCTGCTGCGTTCTGTCGAATCGGGCCGGGCACTTGGGTGCGGGGCGCCCCTGCTGTCGAACGGGCAGTTCAGGGAAGCGGAATTGCCGTTTACATCACGGGCACTCCTGAAGATGCCGCCTGCGGTATGGGCAATAACGTTTCGCTTCTTATGGTCCTTCGGTTTCAGCACGAATGGCGAGACTATACTGGCATTTCAAAAAAGGGCGAAGAATGCGGCGTTGGAATTGATCTCTCTTGCAAGAAGCCACGGCTCCGTATTATTGGTCGGGCACGGATTGATCAACAGATACATTGCCCGTGAACTGCTGGCCGCGGGCTGGCGGGGTCCGCGGAGGACAAAAATCCGCTACTGGGGCTTTACGGAGTATATCTATGCAGACCGACAGCAGGTTTGAAGACCGCCAGATGATCGGTGAGCATTTTCCCCTCATCGACGGCATTCTCGAAAACAGCCGCCGGGCGCTGGGACCGGATTTCACGGCTTACAAAAATCACTGTTACCGTGTTGCAAACTTTTGCCTTGCCTTGTCCGGCGACAATGGTGAGGCCGCCGACACTATCTTCATTGCCGCGGCTTTTCACGATCTCGGCATCTGGACGCACGGGACGTTCGATTACCTCGGCCCGTCCTGTACGCTGGCGCGGGAATATCTCCTGAAGATGAACCAAGCCTCGCGGACCGATGAAGTCGCGGCAATGATCTCGTATCACCACAAACTCACGCCTTACCGGCGCAGTCCGGCGCGGCTGGTCGAACTCTTTCGCAAAGCCGATTGGATAGACGTTTCACGAGGTGCGCTGCGGTTCGGCCTTCCCCGCAGCTTCGTGGCTGAAACGCTTTCGGCATTTCCGAATGCAGGCTTTCATAGACGGCTCGTTGAACTGACGTTGGCCCGGATGAAAAGCCATCCCTGCAGTCCGTTGCCGATGATGAGGCTGTAAAGGTAAGGCGAACTAGCGGTTCCTTCAGGAGGGGACTCATCTGGAGAGCAGCGTTCACATAGAAGACCTCTCGGCGCGCATCGACCTGGTTCCCCTTCTGGCCCAATGGCATTTCGAACAATGGGGCGATCTGACGGGCGCATCGACGGAATTGGATTACCAGGTATTGCTTTCCCGGAACGCGTCCGCCGGCAGCCTGCCGCTGACCCTGATCGCAGTGAACCGCGACAGGCTGCTCGGATCCGTGAACCTTGTGGACTGCGACATGGATATCCGGCCCGGACTCAAACCGTGGCTCGCCCAGTTGTACGTTGACCCCGGCGAGCGGGGCCGGGGCGTCGGCGCGTCGCTCGTCCATGCCGCAGTCGAGCGAAGCAGGAAGCTGGGGTTCACGCGTCTCTATTTATATACTTCAGGAACCCTTCCTTCTTTCTATGAGCGTGCCGGATGGAGAAAACGTGAGGCGGTCCATTACAAGTCGAAGGACCGGACCGTTATGGAAAAGATAGTGGAGCCCCCTCCGGCAGGAGCCGGGGGATGCCAAGGCGCGGGATTGCTCGAATAGCAGCTCGCAGCAGGACCCCGAAAACAGACCCCATCGGGCCTGCCGGGAGTGCCTCCCTCCGGAGTGCCTGCGGCGCTTGCGGCGGGATCAATCGAAAGGAATGATCGCACCATGGACGAACAGCAACACAAGGCAATGTTGAGAGAGACCTTCGACACCGTTTCCGGGGGATACGACGGGAAAGCGCTCCGGTTCTTTCCGGAAAGCGCACGAAACATGGCAGCCCTTCTGGAACTCCGCGGCAACGAGCATGTGCTCGACGTGGCCTGCGGCACGGGCCATGCGTCGCTTGCCATCGCGCCGCTTCTGCCGAGGGGCAGGATCACGGCCGTGGATTTTTCCCCCGGCATGCTCGAACAGGCCCGCAAAAAAGCCGCTTCACTCAATAGAACGAATGTGGAATTCATCGAGCGGGACATGCAGGCCCTGGGATTCGAGGAGCGCTTTGACGCCGCTGTCTGCGCCTTCGGCATCTTCTTTGTGGAGAACATGGACGCCCAGCTTGCGCACATCGTCTCATCGGTCAAGCCGGGCGGCACGGTCATGATCTCCAATTTTCAGGAGAACTATTTTCATCCGCTCAAGGACCTGATGGTAAAACGCGCTGAAGCATACGGCGTCAAGATGCCGCCCCAGACCTGGAAACGGATCGCCCACGAAGCGGGCTGCAGAGAGCTTTTCGAAAAAGCAGGGCTCACGGAGATCCAGGTCGAAAAAAGGAACGTGGGCTATTACCTTGCCGACGCCGGAGAATGGTGGGACGTGATCTGGAACGCGGGATTTCGCAGAATGGTGAGCCAGCTCCAGCGCGCTGACCAGCTGCGTTTCAAGGAAGAACACCTGAGGGAAGTCGCCGCGCTCGGCACCGAGAAAGGCATCTGGCTCGACGTGGGAGTATTGTATACGAAGGGAAAGACACGGCAGGGACCCTGACAAACGTCGGGAGCGCGAAATGCCGGCGCCGGGGCGTCTTGCTCCCCGCCGTGATAAAAATGCGATTGCGTTTTTCCTGATTTCTGCTACACTCGCGCCTGAAGACCACCCTTGCACAGGAGGGAGCACGTATGCATGATACGCTCTTGTGGATCTATTTCGCCAACGCGGTCCTTCTTATCCTCCACGAGATCGACTCCGCATATTGGAAGGAATGGGAGCTGTTCCGTCTGCCGGGCGGCATCGCTGTCTTTCTCCTCCTCCACGTACCCCTGCTCTCCGCCATCCTGTACGGACTGGTGCTCCTTGCCCGCCATGAACCTGCGGGCCTGTATTTTTCGCTGGCTCTCGGCATCGGCGGAGCCTTTGCGTTTGCGCTGCACTCTTACTTTATCGCGCGTGGCCGGCCGGAGTTCAGGACGCCGGCGTCGATTGCAGTCCTGGCGTCGACCCTGATCGTTTCCGCTGCACAGCTTGCAGCCACGATCAAGTTGCTGAGAGCGGGCGGCTCCTGGTCGTAACCGGGTCACGGTTCTATGGACTTCAAGGGTTTCCGGACCAGCCGGCAACGATACTACTGATAAGGGAGGCAGCATGAGTAAAGGTGCACGGTCTGTTTTGATATTCGGGATTTATCTGGCGTTCCTGGGCGGCACCCTGATCGTTGTTCCCAACCTGCTGCTGGCCGCTTTCAGCGTTCCGTTGACGAAGGAAATCTGGATCCGCATTGTCGGCACGTTGCTCGTAGGCATATCGTTTTTCTACATCCAGGCAGTTCGGGCGGAGTTCACGGCTTTTTTCCGCTGGACCGTCTATGCCCGCATCGGCGTCTTCGTTTCCTTCGTCTGCTTCGTCGTTCTGGGGCTTGCGCCGTCGACGCTCATTCTCTTCGGCCTGGTCGATCTCACGGGCGCCGTGTGGACAGCAAAATCACTCCGCAGCGAAACGCCCGCGACAGTGCCCGTGTAAGACAGGGACCGCGCAAAACGTTCTTCTCGACGCAGCAGCAGAAAGCCGGGCCGTCATCGATGGTCCGGAGTGATCCTTGAAATACAGAGCGGAGGAATGAAGAATGATGATCTCCCTGTTGTCGTTTATCATGGTCTTTACCGCAGTCGTACTGGTGCACGAGTTCGGTCACTACCTCGCCGCCAGACGGAGCGGGATCAAGGTCTACGAATTTTCGATCGGCTTTCCCTTCAGCCCGCGCCTGCTCACGGTCTTCCGGTACAAGGAAACCGCGTTCACCGTGCGCATGCTCCCTGTCGGCGGATTCGTATCCTTTTCGGGCGACGGAGATGAAGAGGGCCGGGGATTGTTCGAAGCGTCGTACGGGAAACGGGCGTGTGTTCTTGCAGCCGGATCGCTGTTCAACATTATCTTTGCCTGTATCGTTTTTATTTCCGTATTTTACCTGGGAAAGCGTCTTGCCTTTATTGATGCTCTCCAGTTGAGCTTCAAAACGGTCGGCGAGGTCCTGTGGGGCACGCTCCTGTTCTTCGTAAAAATCCTTACAGGACAGGGAGCCATGGACGGACTGTCGGGCCCGGTCGGGATCGCGGCCTTGGCGGGCAGGGCGGCTGCCAAAGGCTTCCTGAACCTTATGTACTTTACCGGAATGCTGAGCCTGAGCCTCGGCATCATGAACCTCCTTCCCCCTGCCCGCGCTTGACGGGGGCCATTTAACCATGCTGTTGATGGAATCGATCAGGAAAAAACCCCTGAGCCCGAAGCTTTACCAGGCTGCAACCCTGGCGGGACTTGCGCTGTTCCTTATTCTTACCGTCGTGGTGACGTACCGGGATGTAGCCAGGCTTCTCGCCTGACGCGAGCCGGAGAGGGAAATTCATCGGGCCGGGCATTAAAAAAGCATGTTGACTCTTTCCGGTCAAAGGAGAGAACATGAAGACCGCACTGGTATTAGTGGATATTCAGCAAGACTATTTCCCGAAGGGAAGGATGGAAGTCGTCGGCGCCGTCGAGGCAACCCGGGCGGCAAAAGAACTGCTGGACTTTTTTCGACATAAGAACATGCCTATAGTCCACATCCAGCATGTCACCACGCGTACGGGCGCGACATTCCTCCTGGCAAATACGGAGGGAATAAACTTCCATGAGAACGTGAGACCCCTGCCCGGCGAGGCGGTTGTCACCAAGCATTTCCCGAACAGCTTCCGGGGCACGGCCCTTCAGAAAGAGCTTCTTTCAAACGGCGTCAGGGAACTCGTGGTCTGCGGGATGATGTCGCACATGTGCATCGATGCGACCGTAAGAGCCGCGTTCGACCGGGGGTACTCCTGCATGGTCGCCCACGACGCCTGCGCAGCGCGAAACGTGGTTTTCAACGGGCTCGAAGTCCCTGCGCAGCACGTCCACGGCGCCTATATGTCCGCGCTGGGCGCGGTGTATGCAAAAGTGCTCAGCGCGGCGGACATCATGGGCCGGCTGCAGCACTAGCCGGAGCAAGGAAGCGGTATCTTCATGTTCGATGATCAAAAGGATCTCTTAGACCGTCTCTACCGCGAGAACCAGCCCAAGGTGTACCGGCTCGCCCTTTCCCTCGCCGGCAACACGCACGACGCCGAGGACATTACCCAGGATGCGTTCGTCCGCGCTTTTCGTTCCTTTGACTCCTTCCGCGCGGAGAGTTCCTTTTTTACGTGGATCTACCGGATCGCGCTGAACGTCGCCAATGACCACCTGAAATACCGGAACAAGATTCCCTACCGGATGCTGACCGAGGACCTGGGGTATTCTCACGAAGAAATCATCGATACGAATCCCGCGAACAACCCCGAGACCGAGCTGCTCGCCTGCCAGGTCAGGACCAAATGCCTCCATGCCATGACCGAGTGCCTCCAGGCCAATGAACGGACGGTTTTCTGCCTGGCCATCACGCTGGACCTGCCGCACAAGCAGATCGCGGAAATTCTGGACTGCACGGTCGGCTCGGTCAAAACAACGCTTCACCGCGCCAAGAAACGCTGGTTCGGGTACATGGAGAACAGGTGCCAATTCATCAAAAAGGACAATCCCTGCAATTGCAGACAGTGGGTCCGCTTCGCGGCAGCGAAGGGAATGATCTCCAAAGACGCCCCTCTTCAGCCCCTCCCGTTGCTCAACGTGCAAGCCAAAAAAGAAGTCCTCAGCCTGCGGACGCTTCGTGTTCTCTACGAGAACCTCTACAAAAGCGAGGCCGACGCCGTCTTTGTGGAGAGGGTCAGGTGCGGCATTCGGCGAAACGAGTGGTCGATTCTTTCGTGATTTTTTCTGTAACCTTTCTCCTCCGGGCCGGTCTAACTGGCAGACAAAACCTAAAAGGAGGATTTTTCCATGAAGACAAAGGACGACATTTCGCTCGTCGCGCCCTGTGGGATCCACTGCGGCGCCTGCCCGATGTACAAAGTCAAGGACGACCCGTCCCTGCGGGAAAGCCTGGTCAAAAGGATCAACTGGAACGGCGTCCCCTGCCCGGGGTGCAGATCGGCCAAGGGAAAGCACCAGCTGATCGAGGGAACCTGCGCGACCTACGGCTGCGTGAGCGCCAAGGGTCACGACTTCTGTTTTGAATGCAAGGATTTCCCCTGCGCAAAACTGAACCCGGCGTCGGACCGGGCCGATGTCCTGCCGCACAACATCAAGATGTTTGCCCTTTCCTATATAAAACAGCACGGCGTGGCGAAGTACCTGGAGAAAGAGCCCGAGATCAAGCAGCGATATTACCGCGGCAAAATGGTAATCGGCAAAGGTCCGCAGCTTTAATGGGAATCCCATCAAAATAAACTAAGGAGGCGTCATGCAGAAAAAAAGGGACCTTACAGCGCCCTGTGGCTTGCCCTGCTTTCTTTGCGACATTCACGAAGACAATTTGACGGACGCGCTTGCCGAGTCACTGCACGTCCAACTGGGAGTACCGAAAAAGGATATAGCCTGCAAGGGTTGCCGCAAACAGGACGGGAAGCATTTCCATCTCCCGGAGGGGTGCGCAACCCTGGATTGTGTCAAGGCAAAAGGCGTGCAATTTTGCAGCGACTGCAGCGATTTCCCGTGCGCTTATCTTGCGCCTACGGCGGACAAAGCCGCGCAGTTGCCGCACAATATAAAGCTTTACAACCTCTGCCGTATCAAGAAAATCGGGCTTGACCGCTGGATACACGAAGAGGCGGGACAGATACGGAAGAAGTATTTTACCGGCAAATTCATCATGGGAAAAGGCCAGGCTGATTGATCGACGGACGAATGATGGTTTTCGATATGGCCCCGAATAACAGGAGGGTATTATGATGGCTCCATTGGAAGTAACCGTTCAATCGACGAACCAGAGGCTGGGGTATACCGCGGCGTTAAGGACTCATCCTCCGATCCCCATCGACTATATTCCGCCGCTCGGCGACGGGGAGGGGTATACGCCCCTTGAAATGCTGCTCATGAGCCTCGGCGCATGCAGCGGCGGTACCATCGGTCTTCTGCTCAGGAAAATGGGAAAGACCGTCGCCGACATCAAAGTGAACGTAAAAGGAACGAGGCGCGAACAGCATCCGACGTCATTCCAGAAAATCCATCTCGAGTTTACGGTGACTTCGTCGGACGCAAAGGACGAGGATGTTCAAAAGTCCATCAAACTTGCGGAAGAGTCGGTCTGCCCCGTATGGGCCATGGTGAAGGGCAACGCGGAAATTACGAGCGAGTACAAGATCGTAGCAGCCTGACAAAGATAAAGTGAAAAGCCGTCTCGCGCAAAGCCGCAAAGGCGCCAAGGAAATCTTTTAAATCCACTGCAAGGAATCCTTTCTTTGCGTCTTGGCGTCTTTGCGCGAGACATTCTTTTATCGTTGAAGCCTTTGCTTCTTTCTAACAATTAAGAGAGGCTGCTCATGACCCATAATGCTGATAAAAATCTTGCCGCAGTCTGCGGGCTCTTCTGCCCCGCCTGCCACGTGTTTATCGGGACCCATGAAGAACCTGCAAAGCTTGCCAATGATGGCCCAACGCTTTCAGACAGCCCCTTGAAAAAATGCAGTGCAACGGCTGCCGGTCTGCAAAGCGGTGCTTTTACTGCGAGACCATGTGCTTCATGGTGAAGTGCGCGACGGAAAAAGGCGTGGAGTTTTGCGGCGACTGCGCGGAATATCCCTGCAAGGGCCTGAAGGAATTTCAATCACTGGCGCCGCACCGGATCGAGCTGTGGGAATCTCATTCCCGCAGAAAAGAAGTGGGACTCGAAACATGGTATGCCGAAATGAAAGAGCACTACTCTTGCCCCCAATGCAAGACCATCAATTCCGCCTATGATCTGAAATGCCGGAAGTGCGGCAACGATCCGAGCTCCGAGTATGTCCGGCTCCACAAGGACGCGATCATGAAGCATCTTGCAAAATAACGATTGTGAAATTTGTCCGTCATGCCTGCGAAAGCAGGATCCAGGGGCTTGAAAAAGAATGTGCCGCCGGTTAATTAAGTATTGATCCGGAACCTGCGTCAATGTTCACGCAAGAATGCAAAGTGCTTTAAAGAATGGCGCGCCATTTTCAAATGGGCACTTCCCGGGGTCAAAGTCTTTCTTTGCGCTCTTTGCGGCTTTGCGCGAGACCGCTTTGGCTTTAGTTCATGATCCCCTGATCTCAGGCTTTACACTGGAAACTACAATGAAAAAGGTCAACTACCTCAAACTCGGCTTTGCCCTCCTCATGGCAGCCTACGGGATCGCCTGCGCCATGGACCCCGGGGCCGCCATGCTCGACGGGGTGAACCTCATCGCCCATGAAGCGGGACATCTGCTTCTCAGCTGGTTCGGAGAATTCATCCAGGTCCTGGGGGGCACCCTCGGCCAGCTCCTCGTGCCCGGCGCCTTTGCCCTGTATTTTTACTTCCGCCGGGAGTTTTTTTCATCGGCTGTCTCTCTGTTCTGGGCCGGCCAAAACTTTTTCGGCATATCGGTCTACATAAAGGACGCCCGGGCCATGGAGCTTCCGCTCGTGTCCGTCGGAGGCGGCGAGGATACGATCCACGACTGGAACTACCTGCTCTCGAAGCTCGGCCTTCTGCGTTGGGACCACGTAATCGGCAACATTGCTTTCTGCATGGGAATGATCGTCATAGCGCTGGCAATCGCCTGGGCTGTCTACGATTCCTTCCAGCACGACCGGCAGTCTCCTCCTTAAGCAAGGCCCCGACTCCCCGGTTTTGCTTCAAACGCGCCTCTACGCGACGGACCTTGATTGCACCTGCCCTTTGCATCACTCGGATTCTGTGTACATTCTTATGACGGACGCGCCTGAAACCGGAGCATGGCGGGCCGGCACCCCGAAATATCTTGCTCTTTATGCAGGGTTGTGCAATAATTTACCGTTCGATGACGCGTTTCCTCCCCAAGGAGGCAATCCGCATTCATGGCAAAGGCTACCATCCTGCTTGTTGAGGACAACAAAGGGCAGGCAACCATTATCAAGGACTATCTCTCCCGCAACGGGTACGTGACCGTCGTTGCCGAGGACGGAGTGTCCGCCTTCAAAGCCGCGAAAACCTCGACGATCGACCTTATCCTTCTCGACCGCATTCTTCCCGACATGGACGGCAGCGAGGTCTGCCGCTGGCTGAAACTGGACCAGAAGACTCGCGACGTCCCCATCATCATGCTCACGGTCAAGAACGCCATGAACGACAAGGTCACCGGTCTCGAAGCGGGCGCCGACGACTACCTGCCGAAGCCTTTTGATGAGGCGGAACTGAATGCGCGCATCTACGCCCGGCTTCGCGCCAAAACCTCGCAGGACGAACTCAGGAAGAAGAACACGCAGCTTGAGGACATGCTGACGCGCGTCGAAAGCCTCGCCATCATGGACCCGCTCACGGGGCTGTTCAACCGCCGGCGCTTCGAAACGATCCTCAACAGCGAGTTCAAACGGTCGGCCCGCTATCAGAATTCCCTGAGCTGCATGATGATCGACATAGACCATTTCAAGGCCGTGAACGACACCTTCGGCCATCAGACCGGCGATGTGGTCCTGAAGGAGGTCTCCACGGTCATCCAGAACACGCTCCGGGAGGTGGACACCCCGGCTCGCTGGGGCGGCGAGGAGTTCATCGTCCTGAGTCCCAACACGACCAAAGACCAAGCCATCAAGGCCGCCGGCCGCGATCCCTGGCGGCCGTCTCCGGCAAGGCTTATACCGGCATCGGTGATCACCGCGTAACCGTCAGCATCGGAATCGCCGGCATTCCTGACCCCCAGATCGACACGTCTGAAAAACTGATCCATGCCGCCGATGTCGCGATGTATGATGCGAAACGAATGGGCCGCAACCGTGTCGCATCAGCTTGATCGGCTATCCAATTCCCCCTCCAACATTCCTCTCAACCGACAAGACGGAATTGAACATTGTAACCACAGGCGGCTTCGCCGCGCACGGTTTTTAACAAAATAAATCCCGGCTTCATCCCGTGTGTCTCGACGAAGTCGAGACCCGTGGTTTAGCAGGCTGTTGAAAAAGGCTCCAGCGTAACAAATTTCGTCATGCCAGCGAAGGCTGGCATCCAGAATCATTTTGAAAACACTGGATTCCTGCCTGCGCAGGAATGACGGATAAGCTCTTCAATACATCTTTCGACAAGCTGTTAGAGCATCAAATTCACGCTGCTTTCCTGCCTTTCATCTCCATGCCCTCCGGCAGCTTTGCCGCGAGAATGTCCACCTTCTCGATAACCGGCGGCTTTGCAAGAAGCTCCGGCGCTTTTGCCATCAAGGCAGCGGCGACCTTTCCTGACAGATGCGCCTGGCGCCCCTTTTCATCAGGGAAGGCATCGAAAATGCCGAAGGTCGACGGACCGAGCCGGATGCCGAACCATGCGATGGTGCCCGGCTCCTCCTCGACGAGCGGCAGCCCTCCTTTCAGAAACGCCTCGACTTCCCCCTCTTTCCCCGGTTTTGCCTCCAAACGCACATATAATGCGACGGTAACCATAGTTGTACCTCCATCAGTTGCCTTTCGAAATGTCACTTTACCTAATTATAACGCTCGCGATTGGTCACACAATCGTCAACCCGTCCGATCCGGCAGTCAGTTTCTCTCCGCCTTCATCGGTGACAAGAAAGGTGTTTTCCACGCCCACCAACCCGATGCCTTCCAATCCCTTCTTAGGCTCCAGGGCAATGACCATGTTGGCCTCGAGAGGGGTTTGCACCTTGTCTGCAATGGCCGGGAATTCATCAATAGCTAATCCGATACCGTGGCCGAGGAAAGGCACCTGGTTGCTGCCGAAGCCCATGAAGTGCTTTTCAAAACCGCGGGGATACACGATTTCGTTGTAGACTTCCTTGTATATCTGGGACGAAATGGCGCCGGGCTTGAGACGGCACCGGACGGCCTCCTGTATGTCCAGGCATACCTGGTGAGCATCGAGCGCCGAAGCGGGCGGAGCGCCAAGGGAGAAGACCCTCGTTTTGTCCGTGAAATATCCCTCATACCCGAACCCGGTATCCACGAATATCGGTTCGCCCTTTCGCAGTTTCTTTTTCCTCCAAGCAGGGGAAAGGCCGGAGAAAGCCCCATCAGACCTCCCGGCCCTACGGAAGCGGTGGGATAGTTACCTGATTCACCGAAACTCACGATCCCCATGAACATCTCCCCGCCGAACGCTGCAAGCCGCATGATCCCGGTGTATCCCAACGCCATCATCTTCTTGTGAATCTCGGCCCCGAGCTCCCATTCCGTCATCTCTTCGCGAATCAGGGAAGGGATGGCGTCATAGACCGTCTCGTGCAGTGCCCCGGCTTTTCGGATGAGCCCCACTTCGTAGTCGGACTTTACCGCCCGGATCATGCCCAGGAGGGAGCCGATATCCGTGAACGTCGCTCCGGGAAACGCCTTGGCCAGCGTTTTAAAAACAGAAACGGACAGGGTTGTTTCAGCCACCCCCAGAATGTTTGTTAGCAGGCCCAGATCTGCAAGGGTTGCCTGAAGTTGGCTGAATCCTTTTAAGGGGAAAACTCTTTTCAAAGGCGTTTCCCGCTGCGCCCGCTCATAACTTCGCCGGACCAGGAAGACCGGTTCTCCGTCCTTTGGGACAAAGAATACCCCCTGTTGCATCGTTCCCGTGTAGTAATACATGTTCAAGGGATCGAGGATCAGCGCGCCATCCACCGGCCCTTCTTGTAACCGGTGCTGAAGCCTTGAAACACGCTGGGAAATCTCCTGGGCTGGAACAAGATGGTATTGAAATGGGTCTTCTGTACTCATGGTGAACATTCCTTCGTTACTGAAGAATTAAATTCTTATCAAAAGGCAAGGCAGAAATATTTTTCGCGGAGGCGCAGAGACGCGGAGAAATGCGGGATATGATTCTGGTTTAATACAATGCCGATGTTTTCGTTTTTCTCTGCGCCTCTGCGTCTCTGCGCGATCCGCCTTCTGGTTGCTGATGGCAGCAGCCTTACAGCAATGAGCCGCTCTTGGGTCGATCAAATTTTGCTCAGCGGGTTCCGCAGCGCTGATCTGCAAATGTCAACCGTTCCCTTCTACGGCTGTTACGGCGATGTCAGGATCGTGCCGTAACTTCCCACGGCCACATACTGCGTTCCTGACCATACGGCATCATTAAGTGACAGCCAAGTATTACTATCATATTGTGTCCACGTATAACCATCAGGTGAAATAAAGATTGTACTGCCACTCATGGCTACGAATTGAGTCCCGCTCCATGTAAGCCCGTATAACAGCGAATCTTCGGGACCATCTTCCCAGGTCGTCCCGTCAGACGACGTATAGGTCACGCCTCTTGTCAAAGAAGCATGACTGGAAGTGGCCGTCCCGGTAATGACAAATTTTGTTCCATTCCAGACAATATCTGCAAGGCATGGCGTAACTCCTGAAAACTCCAGGGATTGCGAGCTCCAGTTTGTACCGTCAGTCGGGTGAAGAATCTTTCCGCTTTTGCCCAAAACTGCATACATATCTCCCGACCATACCACACCCAAAAGCGAATCATTAGTTCCCGATGTCTGTCGCGCCCATACTTTCCCATCGAGAGACAAGCAAATCATACCATGCTCTCCGACGGCTATAAACTGGGATCCGGACCACACAACCGCAAAAAAAGTAAGGGACGTTCCCGATGCCGCTCGCGTCCAGGTTATGCCGTCTGGCGAGGTGAGCACCGTACCGGCTTTGCCAACCACCACAAACTGCGTCCCGGACCAGATGACCGCTGTCAGTGAATCGGTTACACTTGAATCACGCTCTGTCCACGAAAGACCGTCAGACGAGGTGAGGACCGTACCGACATCACCAATAGCCACAAACTGGGTCCCCGACCAGGCAATATCAGTCAGTGTTGCGGAAGGCCCCGAAATCTTCACCAAACTCTGCTCTGTCCACGCAACGGCGTCAGGCGATGTGAGGATCGTAGCGCCGACGGCTACAAACTGGGTCCCGGACCAAACTACACCCCAAAGAAAATAATCTGTCATACCCGATGACTGCGGCGTCCAGGTCACACTGTCGGGCGAAGTAAAAATCCCCTTGTATCCAACAGCGACAAATTGGGAGCTGGACCAGATGACATTGCGGAGTGACTCCGGTGTTTCTAGAGTCGATTTTAACCACACTTTTCCATCGGCCGAGGCGAAAATTACCCCGCGCATCGTCGAGCCTGTATAACCAACGACTACAAACTGGGTCCCGGACCATGCTACACCCCAAAGAGCGCTGGTCGTACCGGATGGTTGCTGTGTCCAGGTCGCTCCGTCAGGCGAGGTAAGAATCACACCATCATATCCAATAGCAATAAATTGGGAGCCGGACCAGATGACATTTATGAGTGCCGCTATTATTCCCGCATTCTGTTGTGTCCACGTTATTCCATCAGGCGAAGTGAGAATTATGTGCCAACCGACGACTACAAATTGCGTCCCCGACCAGGCTACACCATTAAGCCACAAGGTCGTACCTGATGACTGAGACGTCCAGGTCACTCCGTCGGGCGAGGAAAGGATCACACCATCATATCCGACAGCGATAAATTGGGAGCCGGACCAGATGACATTGTTGAGATCTGCCGATTCTCCCGAGACCTGCTCTGTCCAAGTTATTCCATCGGGTGAGGTGTAAATTGATCCGTAGCAGCCCACAGAAACAAATAGTGTTCCAGACCATGCAACGCTACTTTGCTCCGGACCTGGCGCATTTGATTGCCGCACCGTCCAACTCGTCCCCGAAGAGGCCGTGGAGACGACCACGGACAGAGTATTCGCCCCGATAAAATCTCCATATGTTGCTGTGACCGAAACAGTTCCCGGAGCGAGCGCCGACAACAGTCCTATGGTGCCTGCGGTATTGCTGATAGTGGCTATTGAGGCATCTGATGAACTCCATGCGACCTGAGTCGTCAAGTCCTGTTCGCTGTTGTCCGAATATTTACCCGTTGCGGTGTACTGAAGTGCTGATCCGCCCGGCATAACGGAATTTGCTGCCGTTACAGAGATCGAGACCAACGATCCCGGAGCGTGGTTTTTGTTGCGGCAGCCTGACAGCGAAAGTAAAATTGCAATAATGAGGGTGTTTGTGATGCAAATATTACTCAGCCGTTTCATGGTACACCTCCGGTTCCGGATCTAGCCGACTTATGATTAGAAAGATAGTGGGGGACATCCTAAGGCCAACCCAAATGGGGACTTCTTGATATTTGACAATTTGTTCTCGTAATCCTTCACGAGCCGCTCGCATCTTTCCCTCTTTCTTCATAAGCATCCTTAACCTTTCGACAACCAGCCGTTCGTCTTTAATCGATTCCATGCCTTTGCATCGTATCGGAAACGGATGCAGAAAAAGGTCTTTCCGATTTCTTCGTCAACGATCTGGCTCCCGCGATCAGTCTTGTTTTCACACGAGCCTCCGGATTTCAAAATTATCTTCAGCAGACTACGATCAGGTCAAGCGGTCATGCAAGGGAGGAGTTAAGAAAATCGTCTAACCGCGCGTAGAAGGGCCTCCCAGAAGAAAACATTACTATACTTCAAAGAATTAGGCAAGGGCTTCGATGGGGTATTTTTGGGGGAGGGGCTACTACAATTATGAGTTTTTAGTTTTGAGTTTTGAGGTAAAAATCCTGTGAGGAATTGCGGCATCGTTCAACCTGATTCAGAATGCAGGATCGTCCATTCAATTCTTTAAATTAAATTCACCTGATCGACATCGATTAAAAACCGCTTGACAATTCCCGCTTATTCAGGTATATCTTACTTATCTGATTATACTGATTAAGCGGATTTACCGGAGGTTTCATGACAACGCCCAAAAAGACAAAAATTCCCGTCACCGGCCTTCTGAACAAGAGCGCGGGCTGCTGCGCCGTCGAGGCGCTCGTGACCGTGGACGAACGGGGCCAGATGGTGCTTCCCAAGGAGCTGCGCGAGAGGGCCGGCATCAAGGCCGGCGACAAGCTCGCGGTCACCAGCTGGGAAAAGGACGGCGAGATCTGCTGCATCGCCCTGATCAAGGCGGGGAACCTCGAATCCATGGTCAAGGGCATCCTCGGACCGGTGATGGGAGACATCCTGAATAAATGACAGGAGGAGACCCCGCGCCGGCACACGAGGCGCGGACCATCATGGACAGATCAGAAAAAATCTGGCAGGAATATCATGCACGGCTCCGGGCATTTGTGAAGCGCAGGATCTCCGACGACTGCGCTGTTGACGACGTTCTTCAGGACGTATTCCTGAAAATGCACGTCAGCTTGAATTCTCTGAAGGACGAAGCAAAGCTGCAAAGCTGGCTCTATCAGATCGCGCGGAACGCCGTCGTTGATCATTATCGCTCGCAAAAACCCTTCGAGGAAATTCCGGAGTGGATTTCGCAGCCCGAGCCAGATCCCGCTGAAGAGCCGCGCAGAGATTATCGGATTGCCTCCCGCCGCTGGTGCAGCTGCTGCCGAAAACCTACCGCGAGGCAGTCGTCCTGTCGGAATTACGAAGGACTGACGCAGAAAGAAGTTGCCCGTTTGCAGGGCATTACGCTTTCCGGGGCAAAATCGCGGGTCCAGCGGGGCCGCGGCTTGCTGAAGAATATGCTGACTGAATGCTGCCGGGCCAAGCTCGACCACGGGGGCCGGCTCAGCGGTTACGAACCGGAAGAAAGGGCTTGCGACGCCTGTTGACGATCAACGGCGGCTTGCGA
>CAVVOB010000011.1:0-21769 GCA_963749655.1 Nitrospirota bacterium | reverse complement strand
GACCCATCAGAATGCAGTACGACTGGTGCCCCCCCCTGCCGACCCTTCCCCTGAGCTGGTGCAGCTGGGCCAGGCCGAACCGCTCGGGGTGCTCGATTACCATGACCGTGGCATTCGGCACGTCGACGCCCACCTCGATCACCGTCGTGGAAACGAGGATGGATATCTCCCCGGACTTGAACGCGTTCATGACCGCTTCCTTTTCATCACCTTTCATCCTGCCGTGCAGGAGGCCGACCTTCCAGGACCGGAACACGTCCTTTTGGAGATGCCCCGCCATCTCGGTCGCAGCCTTGAGATCGCTCTTCTCCGTCTCTTCCACGAGCGGATAGACGATGTAGACCTGCCTGCTTTTGGCCAGCTCGGCTTCCATGAAACCGTAGGCTTCGGTGCGGCGGGTCTCGAAATACAGCTTTGTGATAATCGGCGCTCTTCCCTTCGGCATCTCGTCGATCACCGACACTTCGAGATCGCCGTAAACCGTGAGCGCAAGGGTGCGCGGGATGGGCGTGGCCGTCATGACGAGCACGTCAGGCTCGTATCCCTTGGACGTAAGGGTCGAACGCTGCATGACGCCGAAACGGTGCTGCTCGTCGATTACAGCAAGACCGAGCCTCTTGAAGGCGACCTGTTCCTCAATAAGGGCATGGGTGCCGACGACGATCTGAGCAGCTCCTGACGCAATCTCCGCCAGAATGGATTCCTTTTCCTTCTTTTTCATACGGCCGGTCAACGAGCGGACCGTGACGCCCAGAGGTGCGGCAAGGGCGCTCATGTTTTTAGCGTGCTGATCAGCAAGGATCTCCGTGGGCGCCATGATACAGGCCTGGTACCCGTTTTCAACAGCAAGAAGCGAGGCGATGAACGCCACGACGGTTTTCCCGCAACCCACATCTCCCTGCACCAGGCGGTTCATGGGCCACTCTGACGTCATGTCTCGTCTGATCTCTGCGATCACCCGTTCCTGGGCGCCGGTCAGTTCATAAGGGAGGCTTTTTCTGAGCGCTGTTTCGAGATTGTTCAGCGGAGCGAACCGAATGCCCTTCTTCTCCTCGGTCATCGTTGCCTGCCGGAGGGCAAGCCCGAGCTCCAGCACGAAGAGCTCTTCAAAGCTCAGCCTGCGGTGTCCTGCGCTCATACCCTTGTTCAAAAGGGAAAGATCCTTTTCTTTCTCAGGAAAGTGGACCTCGAACATGGCCCCGGGCACGCCCATCAATCCATATTTGGCTCCAATCGCCTGGGGCAGCGCATCGTGCACGAGCGGACCGCAGGAATCGAGAATGTTCTTGATCATGCTCCGGAGCGTCCGCACCGAGAGCCCGGCGGTCGTGCGGTAGATCGGGACGATCCTGCCCGTATGGATGAGATTGTCGCCCTCGTCTTCGTCCAGGATCTCATAGTCAGGATTATCGATCTGGGGCAGCCCGCTCTTATAAGGGTTCGATTTGACCACGCCCGAAAGGACCACGTGCTGTCCTGCCCTGAAAGACTTCTTCATGAAAGCCTGGTTGAACCATGAGCCCACGAGCATGCCGCTCCCGTCGGTGATCACCAGCTCGAAGATCTTGACGCGCTGTCTTTTGGTCTGAACGACATCGGCTGAAACGACCTTGCCGGAAACCGTTTCGTAGGCGCCGTAGGAAAGCCTGCCGATCTTCTTGAAGTTGCTTCGGTCCTCGTACCGCCAGGGGAGATAGAACAATGCGTCCTCGGCAGTCACGATACCGAGCTTCTTGAGCAGCTCCGCGCGCTTCGGGCCGATGCCTTTGAAGAACTGGACAGGCGTATCGAACTTGATCGCTTTGTCTGCCTGATGGGGGGCCGCCAGAGGAGTGTTCGGACGGGCAGGCTGAGAGGCATTCCTTGTTTCCTGCGGGAGAGGTTGAACAGGTTGAAATGACGGCCGCTTCTGTACAGGCTCTGGACCAGTTGTATGAGCGTTGTCGAGTGCATCGATCAGGGCCATGGCAGACAGGATGCGGTCTTTCTTCTGGTCCTGTGAAAGGCCGTCGAACCCGCTAAAGAGCCGCTCCATCTGATCCACCTCGGGACTTTCCGGAAGATGGCGCCTGAGCCCCTCGAGCTGCACTTTCATGAAAGCTTCGGTGCCTGCCAGACTCTTTACATGGGAGAACCCGTCCCGCGCTGCAAAACTCAGCGGTTTGCGGTATCCTATCGAGGATGGTTTTGATGTCGTCCATGGGTTCTGGATAATATTAGAGTATTTTTAAGGGTTTGTCGAGGGGAAGAGAGCGGGAGGAGATAGATGCAGCAATGCATGCGAGGCGGGTGTGTTCAGCGACCTTCCCGACGGCGTTGCCAGGAGATCTTATTGCAGGCAGAGCGAATGGAATGACCTTCAATGACGGTGCTGTGAGACACGCCTCAAAGATACATTGACAGCGATTCTATCAGTCTCACTATTTACCTTTTACACCCGTCGGCGCAGTCGTGACGAAGCGGATGTAGTTGGCGGTAAAAATATAATCGTCAATGTAGTCCACCTTGCCGTCCTTGTTCACATCGTATTTCGATTTTTCCTTGCTCCGGTTGTTCAGGAAGCCTGCGAAAACATTTTCATCGACTGTGCCCTTCCCTGCCAGGTTGATATCGCAGGCCGGTGCGGTCACGATCGGGAAGATCATGTTCAAATCTCCCTGGGACACGGCGAGGCTTGCGCTCAACGCCCCCCGCTCCGGCAGAATGTCGGCGATCCAGGTGTTGGTATTGTCCGTGTCCCTCTTGAGGGAAAGCAGGCGCGCGTTTGTCAGCGCCACATCGGGAGACGATTTCACGTCGCTTGCTGAAAGGAATGATACCCGTATGGGCGTAACTCCGTCCGAGATCGCGACCCCGGGGCTCTGCTTGAATCCGATCATCGATTCCTGGCGGAACAGCATAATGTAGGCCTGCGCCGACCGGGGGCCTTTATAGTTTTTGAACCGGTCCAGAACGCTCTCCTGGGAAAAGATCCTTTTCGCGGGCAGAGAAACCTGATCGTCGCTTCCCCGTGATGCGATTTTTACTTCCGGCGTTGACGGTTTTTCCGGGGCAGCTTCCTCCACTGTTTCTTCCGCAGGCTGCTTTTGCTCGGTCTGCGGCACCGTCTGCCCGGGGGCGACGATGATCCCGCCCGGAAGAACGGCTGTCTGCGATCCTGACCCTGTTGCGGAAGTTCCCGTGCTGCTCTCGGAAGATGTTGATCCTGAATCGGAACCGACCGGAGACTGCGAAGAGGTTTTTGTTGTTGTTGATGAGTCTGCATTCACATCAGAAGCGGAAGAGGAATTGTTGATCTGCACGGTTGAGGGGATCGACTTGCCGTTGATGTCAGCCAGTGCGGCGCTGAGCGCTTTGATCCCGCTCCCCCCTGATCCGGAAAAAACGATGGATGCGATGCTGCCGGTGCCCTGCACCGGCGTAGTACGTATGAGCGCTATTCGAATCGCACCGGGAGTATTGGTGTTAATCGCCATCATAGCCCCGGAAACCAGACTGCCCTGAGTGACGACCGGACCGGACAGTCCGCTCGCATCGTAGGAAATCGTTATATCGAAGGCAGCGGCGCCGGAAACGTCTATGCCCTGAAGATCGAAGCTCGTGCCTCCCAGGGAGGTCATTGCAATGGTGGATGTTGCGCGGGCCGGACAGGGCCAGAATCCGATGACCGCGGTCAGAACAAGCGGGAATAAAGTCTTTAAGATGGATGTTCGTAATATTGCCATACCGCGTGTGTCTCCTCGTTCTTCTATTGGAGCGTTGCTGTTACCGACAAAGAAAGCTCTGATGTGAGATCAACGGTTGAAGCCGTGGGGGTCGAAACAAGACCGCTGGCCTTAAAATCCGTTGTAGTGAAATCAGCTGCTGAAGGGCTGCTGCCTGCCGCAAGATCGCAGGTGATGGTGCTGAATATGCCGGCGTTGATCGTACTTGAGCTTACCAGAACGAGTTTGATGCTGCCGGCTGAAGACGATGTGGCAGCTGTATAGTTTGCCATAATGTAGGACCCGGCCGCCTCCCCTGTGGCAGAGACCACTCCTGAATCCGGTTCAGGAGGCGACATAGTGCTCTTTACCGTAACGCCCGCGGGCAGGACGAGCGTAACCTCATATCCGCCGAGAGTCGTGCCGGGGGGGATTGATCCTGTAACCTTTGTAGCCAGCGTGACAACAGCTTTCGTAGGCTGAGGATTTGGATTCGGATTTGTATCTCCTCCGCCCCCTCCTCCGCCACAGGCGGTGAGAGCTAGCATAAAAACCATAATACCGGAAATAACCGTCTTCCTCATGATTTTATCTCCTTTGTCGAATAGGAAAGGAAATGTAACCCTGCCCCATTGAAACGTCTGCTCCTCCCCATCCTCTCCCTCAGGAGAGAAAACATGACCGGTAGGCAGCAGGAGGTCAAACAAGGTTGATACGTAATTATAACACAACGGTGCCCGATCACCAGATCAGCAGCCCGACCGCCCGTCTCAGGATCGCCACAACGTCGCTGACATCAATCTTCTGGTCCGGCTGGGGCGCTCCGTTGACAAGGGGCGCCACATCGCCGTGCAGCAAGTCCGCGCTTGAGGCTGTCTGGAGGCCTGCTGCGATCCTAAGGGCACGGAGAGCATCGGTAGAGCTCACGCCTCCTCCGTCCAGATCGCCGTCCCACGACGCGGACTGGGAAACAGTGAAAGTCTGTCCTGCGGCAGTAATCGTGCCTGACCGCGCACCGCCGATATGTTCCGCCACGTCATAGGTCACGTTCCCGTTGCCGGTTCCGGTCGTTCCTCCTGTCACCGTGATCCACGAATCGTTGCTCACCGCTGTCCAGGTGCATGCTGAACCGATGGTCACGGCGATATCACCGGAGCCGCCGCTCCAGACAAACGAACCAGCTGTCGGGGTGATGAGCGAAACGCACGCCGCTGCTGCCTGGGTTATTGTAAATGTCTTGCCTGCTGCGGTTATCGTTCCCGACCGCGCGCTTCCCGTGTTTTCCGATACGAGGTAGTTGACGGTGCCGTTGCCGGCGCCGGTCGCTCCTCCTGTTACCGCGATCCACGCATCGTTGCTTATAGCGGTCCAGGAGCAGGAGCCGTCGGCTGTTACGGCGATGTCTCCTGTGCCGCCCGCTTCCCCAAGGGACGCGCTTACAGGGCTAATTGATGCCGTGCTGCACGCGGTCGAAACAAAGGTCACCTGGTCCACCCAGGCCGTGTCCGAGCCCATGAGCAACATGTAATCCTTGGAATACTCCCACCGAAGTGTATGGTTCCCCGATCCTGTCACAGTGAATGCCACTTGTGCCCAGTCGACTTCGCCGCTGATTTCGTTCTTTTGCGCACCATCAATATAAAACCGTAAAAAATCATAAAAAGTCTCGGATGATACTTTCCAGAAGAAACTTCCCGAGCCCGGCCCGCTGACCGTCGTCTCAAACCATGCGCTCTGATTGTCCTGAAGCACGCCGCTCTGGGCCGCGTCCGTTCCATCATGGCTTATCGCCGCCTGACCGAACCACGCTGCATTTCCGCCCGTCGAGAAGGTCAGGCCGCTGTCTACGGCTTCGGCAAGAGGCATGATCCGAAAGATCGTTACCGGTTTTGTTGCACTATAGGTCTTCCCGCTTGTGTAAACCGCCTGGATCGTCACGGCCTGGTCAGCAGGCACCGGCTGCGTTGTTAATAGTCCTGATGAATCGATAGAAGCATAGGGAGACGCAGGCTCGATGCTCCAGGTCGGGGTGATAGCTACGGAGGTCCCGTTTCCCCAATGCATGACGGCTGAATAGGAAGAAGTGCCGCCCTCCTGGAGGGTAGAAGCGCCGCTTATCACAAGATAATCGGCAGGCGCGGACAGCGTAGCGGTCATCGTGGTTGTGGAAGCGCTGATCAGCGATACGCTCAGGCCGGTCTTGGTGCCGTCGTACAGAACTGCGGCAGGAGAAGTGGTGTCGGAAAGGGCGCTGTTTGTCGTCGCTGAATAGGGATCAGATGCGTCTCCGTAGTTCCCGAAACCCAGCGTCCCTCCTTCAAGGTCCCACCGGTTGTCGGCCTGCACAAGCGCTACTCCGTAATGATTAGCAGAACAGTCGTATGGCGGAATGCACTCGTTGTCATTTACCGTGTTCGCCGAGATGGTGCTGTTGATAAGGTTGCCGTCTATATGCCAGACCAGCAGGCCTGAACCCGGCAGCCCCGCATCGAAGCTCGTCTTCTGCCTGTTCTCTACAAGGAAATACTCGCCCGACAGCGACGTCCCGCCGAGGAGCTGATACACATCGGGTGTCGTTGCTGCGGTATCTATTGCCTCCGACGTCAGCGTTCCGTCCACGAGCATCGGCGTCACCCAGTCGAGAAAGAATTTGGACCAGGCGTCGAGGTGGGCCGGACGATCGCCTTCTCTGTCGACTCCGTTCCAGGAGCCATAGGCCATGAGGCTCCACGAGCCGATCCCGGTTGAAGAGGAATCCGTGTCATAGAGGTCGGGCAGGCCGAGGGAATGGGCGAATTCATGGGCAAAAACACCGATCGTGGAAATGCTGCTCGTTGTGCCGGACAAGACCTCCGGCTGGATGATGTAATCGTTAACGATGATGTGCGATGATGTATTGGCAGTGCATAGGTCGTTGGTTGTGTATGCGCCGCCGTCGCTGTAGCCTGAGTCATAGGAGGAATTCAAATTCCAGCGGTGTGACCATATGTCGGTGTTGTTGTAGCTGGCTTCAGCGCCCGTGCCCTGGTGCACGATGTTGACCACATCGACGTAGCAATCCCCGTCCTGATCGTAGAATGAAAAATTGACGTCCGTGTCGGCAGCGGCGACCGCCTCCCTGACAAGCGTGCCGACCCATTTTTCATTAGGGCTGAAATAGTCATGGGAATGACTCGAGCTGTACCACCCCTTCACACCGGCCGGCCCGGCAGAGACGCTGAATGCGCCGTAGGACACTTCTTCGTAAAAGTCCTTCATGCTGTTGTTGCCGGTCCCGAAGAGCAGCGTAGTAAAATCCGCGGCCGCGTAAGTGGTCGTAGTATTGGAAAAGTTGATCAGAATCACCGGTACATTTGCCGTGCCTGCGGAAGGCGTGACCAGCTGGGGTGAGCGGGCCTGCGTGGACTGCAGTGCAGGTTTTACCGTACTACTAAGTTGTTTCCCTTCCCGTGTCAGTCTTTTCAAAGGCATGGCATAACGATACGTGGAGGTCGGCCTCAGGTTTCTTCCTGAGCCTGCAGGCACCGGCCCCTTTCCTGCAATCCTGCCCGAGCTCATAAGGCCGCCGTCCGCTGACCGGACTGCATAAGTCCACGCTTTCAGCGCATCGTCAAACTGGAGAGTGTATCCTTCTTCCGTTTCCCAGCCATGATACGACTCGTCCCCCCATTGCCTGGCTTTGATCTTCGTGCCGTCAGGCTGCTGCAGACTTTTGAGTTCCGGCGAGGCAGGCACAGCATCACTTTGCGATGGAGGAAGAACGATGAAGATGATCCCCAGCAGAAAAACTGCAAAAAACAGGCCTTCCCGCCGGCATTGAATCCTTAAGAAATTATTCATGACGTTCGTTACCTATCCTCATAATGTGATGACTTCAAACGTATACATGATAAGAGAAATAACGCTGAATGACAAGTCATTTGATAATTTTTTGCTGCACGCGGCTGATACAAGCGGTTACTCGTACCGCAGTGCGTCGATGGGATTCAACAAGGAAGCTTTATAGGCGGGATAAAAACCGAAGAAGATGCCGATGAATCCCGAAAAACTGAACGCCAGGAGGATGGAAAGGATTGACACGACCGTGGGCCAACCCGAGACGGAAGAGAGAATCACCGCCGTGGACACGCCTATGATGATACCCATGACCCCGCCGATCAAAGAGAGTGTAAGCGCTTCGATGATGAACTGGAGCCTGATGTCCCAGGTCTTGGCGCCGATGGCCATGCGGATGCCGATCTCCCGAGTGCGCTCGGTCACGGACACGAGCATGATATTCATGATACCGATGCCGCCGACCAGAAGCGAAACGGAAGCAATGGCCCCGAGGAGCAGGGTCATGACTTTCGACGACTGTTCAGCGGCCTGCATGATCTGTGTCAGGTTCCTCACCGTAAAATCATTGTCCTGCTTCTGTCCGATGTGGTGCCGCTGCCTGAGCAGTTCGGTTATCTGCTTCTCCGCAGCCGAAAGATCTTCAGCGCTCTTCGCCTTGACCATGATGATCCTCACCATGCCCGGGAACTGTGTCCCGAAAAGCTTTTTCTGGGCAGTGGTCACGGGGATCATAACAGTGTCATCCTGATCCTGGCCCTGGGCAGACTGCCCTTTTTCCGCTAACACGCCGACCACCTGGAAAGGGACGTTCTTGATCCGGATCGTCTGGCCCACGGGATTTTGATCGCCGAACAGATTTTCCACCACCGTCTGGCCGAGAAGGGCCACTTTGGTCGCGCTCTTCACGTCCTGCTGGGTAAAGGGCCGACCGGCGGACAATGCCCAGTCCCGAACGTTCAACATGCCCGGCGACGTACCGCTCACGCCCGTCGACCAGTTCATGTGTCCGAATATGATCTGCGCCACGCCTCCCAGCGTCGGGCCCACATCCGATACAGCCGGGCACTCTTTCTGGATCGACTCAGCGTCCCCCAGCGAGAGCGTCGGCTGCGAGCCCGATCCCATGCGTACGCCGCCGGCGGTTGTGGACCCCGGGAGGATAATGAGGAGGTTGCTCCCCATACTCGATATCTGTTCGGAGATCTTCTGGCTCGCGCCTGCCCCGACAGCGACCATGGCGATCACGGCCCCGACCCCGATAATGATGCCGAGCATGGTGAGCGCGGAGCGCATCTTATTCACCCACAATGCCCGGAACGATATCTTTATGGTAGATGGAATGTTGATCATGGTGCACCAAATGCGGAATGCGAAATTCGGAATGCGGAATTAAAACACCAGAAAAACGTCCTGCTGGAATACGGCCACTCAAAGCGATGTCCGATATCCTTAAGATTCCAGAAATAATGAGCTGACAGGTTTTTCATTCCGCACTCCGCATTCCGAATTCCGCATTGGCCAGCGTGTCGCTCACGATGCGGCCGTCGAGAAAGCGTATGATCCGTTTGCTGTACGTAGCGATGTCCGGCTCATGGGTCACCAGAATGACCGTAATGCCCGACTCACGGTTCAGCCTTACGAAAAGATCCATGATCTCGACGCTCGTTTTCGTATCGAGGTTGCCGGTAGGCTCGTCCGCCAGAATGATGGGCGCTTCGTTCACGAGCGCCCTGGCTATGGCGACCCGCTGCTGCTGGCCTCCCGAAAGCTGGTTCGGATGATGGTCTTCCCTGCCCTCGAGCCCGACGCTCTTGAGCGCCGCCATGGCCCGTTCACGCCGTTCTCGTGCCGCGTGGCCGTCATACAGCATAGGGAGTTCAACGTTTTCAATGGCGGAAGTCCTCGGAAGAAGATTGAACCCCTGGAACACGAAGCCGATCTTTTTATTTCGTATCTCGGCAAGTTCGTCACGGGACAGTCTGCCTACGTCGACGCCCTCAAGAAGATGCACGCCTCCTGTCGGCTGATCGAGGCAGCCCAGGATATTCATGAATGTTGACTTGCCCGATCCAGACGGGCCCATGATGGCAACGAACTCCCCTTTATCGATTGTCGTGGATACGGACTTCAAAACTTCCAGATCGATATCGCCAAGATGATAGACCTTGGCGATATCCCGTGCCTCGATAAGGGCCATTTAGAACATCCTCGGAGCGGGAGCAGCGGACTTGCCTTTTCGCAAGGCCTCCACGATCGCCTGCTGTCCTTCTTTCATATCGCCGGAAACAACCTCGGTATAGTTGCCATCGCTGATACCCGGCGTGATGACGACGCGTTTCGGTTTTCCGTTCTCAAGAATCCAGACCGAAGGTCCCTTCTTATCTCCTGAACCGGCCGCCGCATTGCCGGCCGAGGCGGGCCGCTCGGGCATCCGGAACCGAAGCGCCGCATTCGTGATTCTGAGCACGTCGCGTCGCGTCTGTATGACGATGGAAACATTGGCGGTCATCCCGGGCATGAGTTTAAAGTCCTTGTTGTTCACCTGGATCACGACATCGTAGGTGACGACGTTCTGCACGGTGATGGGGGCCTGTCTGATCTGCCAGACCTTTCCCTCGAACGTAGTATCAGGATAGGCGTCAACAGTGAAATCCACCTCCTGCCCGAGCTTTACCACGCCGATGTCCGACTCGGCCACGTTCGTGTCGATCTGCATCTTGGTGAGGTCCTGGGCGATCGTAAAAAGCGTCGGAGTCTGAAAACTCGCTGCCACGGTCTGGCCCACGTCGACATTTCTGGAAATCACGACACCGTCTACCGGGGAGACGATCCTCGTGTAGGCGAGGTTCTGCTTGGCGTAATCGAGCGAAGCCTTTGCCTGCTCGATCAGCGCTTTGGCCGAGGCCACCTGGGCGTTATCGGACTGGTAGTTCGTCTCGGCCGTATCCAGGTCGCTCTGTGCAATAAGATTCTTTGATAACAGTTCCTTGTTTCGCTCAAAAGTTTTTTTATCATTGGCGAGCGACGTTTCTGCCTTTTGAAGATTTGCCTGGGCCGAAAGCAGATTTGCCTGCGCCTGAAGGACCTGCGATTCGAAGGTCGAGGGGTCTATCTGAGCGATGAGTTGCCCCTTTTTCACTCGGGAATTAAAATCTACATAAAGAGTTTTTATCGTTCCCGAGACTTGAGTGCCTACCAGGACTGTCGTGACCGCATTAACGGTGCCCGTTGCCGTTACCGCCTGTTGGATATCGCCACGCGCGACAGGATCGGTCCGATACGACGGAGTGTCACCCTTGCAGCCGGCGAGAACGGCAAGCAACGCTGCGGCAAGAACAGCAGTTCGCCGAAATAAAAATTTACGCTTTATCATGGCTGTTCCTTTTCATGACAAAAAGATGACTAACCGCCTCGTTGCTCCCTGCAAATACCCGCTTATTCGACGGAGATTACTTTTTTCCCCGCGTGAAATATTCTCATCTTGCTCAATTTCCGCTGTACTTTGTCCATGTAGAGATACACAACCGGCGTTACGTAGAGCGTCAGCGTCTGCGAGAAAAGAAGTCCGCCGACCACGGCGAGGCCCAGCGGCCTGCGGGACTCGGCGCCGGCGCCGAAACCGAGTGCAATCGGCAACGTACCCAGGAGGGCGGCCATGGTCGTCATCATGATGGGCCGGAACCGGATGATGCAGGCTTTGAAAATCGCATCTTCCGGAGAAGCGGCCTCCCTTCTCTGGGCATCGAGGGCGAAGTCGATCATCATGATGCCGTTCTTTTTTACCAGGCCGACGAGCAGGATAATGCCGACGAACGCATAAACGTTCAAATCAGACCCGAAGATAAGGAGCGTCACCAGGGCGCCGAAGCCCGCAAAGGGCAGCGCCGACAGGATCGTGAGCGGATGGATAAAGCTCTCGTACAGGATTCCCAGCACGATGTAGATGACCAGCGTGGCTGCGATCAGCAGGATTCCCAGACCCTGCATGGAGGACTGGAATGCCTGTGCCGTGCCCTGGAAGCTCGTGGTGATCGAGGCGGGCAGCGTCTGCGCGGCGGCCTTGTTCACGGCGTCGACGGCCGTGCCGAGCGACACGCCAGGCCTCGTATTGAACGAGATCGAAACAGCCGGCAGCTGGCCGAGGTGGTTTACGGACAAGGGGCCCAGGTTCTGGGAGAGCTTGGATACGGCGCCCAGAGGTACGAGCTGGCTGGCCGACGAACGGATGTAGAGCATCGACAGCGCCGACGGGTCCTGCTGGTATTCCGGCTGCAGTTCCATGATGACCCGGTACTGGTTGTTCGGCGCATAGATGGTAGATACCTGGTAGTCGCTGTACGCGGCCTGAAGCGCTGTCTCGAGCTGGGTCGCGGATACACCGAGCGCCGAAGCCTTATTGCGGTCTATCTCGACATTCACCTGCGGGTTCTTGATCTGGAGATCGCTGGTCACGTCCTGGAGGATCGGCAGTTCGCGGAGTCGTGCTTCGAGCTTCGGTCCGTTCTCGTAGAGCTCGTTCGTATCCGGGCTCTGGAGCGTGAGCTGGTAGAGGCTCTTCGAGAGCGTGCCGCCGATGCGGATGGGCGGCGGGTTCTGCAGGAAAGCCTGGATGCCCGGCACCTGTGCCAGTTTGGGACGAAGCTGCTGGATCACCTGGTCCACATGCAGCTTGCGCTCGGAGCGCGGCTTGAGCCGCGTAAAGATGCGGCCCTGGTTCCCCGAACTGCTGGCTCCTCCCGCGCCCACGCTGGACATGAAAGCGTCGACGTTGGGGTCCTTGAGTACGATGGCGGCGATGGCCTGCTGATGCTCCTTCATGGAGTCGAACGAGGTCCCCTGGGCCGTTTCGGTCGTGATGAACATCTGTCCCGTGTCTTCGCTCGGGAGAAAGCCCGTGGGCATCACTTTGAACAGGATTACGGTAGCTATTAAGAGCACTCCGGACACGAGCATCGTGGCCCTGCGATGATGAAGCGCCGCCGTAAGTGTACGCTCGTAAAATTCAAGCATGGCGTTGAAGAACCGCTCCGACGCCTGGTACAATTTTCCGTGCTGTTCTTTGCCGTGGGGCCGGATGAACCGGCTCGCGAGCATGGGGGTCAGGGTCAACGACACGAAACCGGATATGAGGATCGACGCGCCGATGGTCGTGGCGAACTCATGCAGAAGCCGTCCGATGATGCCGGGCATGAAGAACACGGGAATGAAGACCGCTACGAGCGAGATAGTCATGGACAGGATGGTAAAGCCGATCTCTTTCGAACCTTTGAGCGCGGCCTCCATGACCGTTTCTCCCATTTCCATGTGCCGGATGATGTTCTCGAGCATCACGATGGCGTCGTCCACCACGAACCCCACCGAGAGCGTGAGCGCCATGAGCGACATGTTGTCCATGCTGAAGTCGAGCATGTACATCACGCCGAACGTGCCCACGACGGACATGGGGAGCGCCAGGCTCGGGATGACCGTGGCTGAAAGGTTCCGGAGGAACAGGAAGATCACGAGCACCACGAGGCAGACCGTAAGGAGCAGCGTGAATTGCACGTCGGACACGGAATCGCGGATCGACTCCGAGCGGTCGAACAAAACCTCAAGCTTTACCGAGGCCGGCATCTGTTCGCGGAACGTGGGGATGAGTTTCTTGATGGAATTGACAACCTCCACCGTGTTCGTACCGGGCTGGCGCTGGACCGCGAGAATGATGGCGCGCGTGTCCTTGAACCAGCTTGCCACTTTGTCATTCTCAACGCTGTCCACGACGTCGCCCAGCTCCTGAAGGCGCACCGGCGAGCCGCCGCGGTATGCAACAATGATGGGCCGATAGGCCTTGGCGTCATTCAGCTGCCCCGTTGCCTGGACCGTGAAGGCCTTGTTTGTGCCGTACAGGGTCCCGGTCGGAAGGTTCACGTTCGCCTGCGATACCGCACCCGCCACTTCGTCGATGCCGAGTCCCCTGCTCGCCAGGGCGCGGGGATTGAGCTGTACCCGCACGGCATATTTCTGCGAGCCGTATACCTGCACCTGGGCCACGCCGCTCACCATCGAGACACGCTGGGCGATCAGCGTCTGAGCATAATCGTCCACAGACGAAAGAGGCAGTGTGGGGGAGCTCAAAGCAAGGTAGAGAACAGGAGAATCAGCGGGATTCACTTTCCGGTAGGACGGAGGGCTCGGCATGTCCTGCGGGAGCTGGCGGGCGGCAACGGCGATGGCCGACTGCACGTCCTGGGCCGCTGCATCTATATTGCGGCTCAGGCTGAACTGGATCGTGATCGAGGTGAGCCCCTGGGTGTTGACCGAGGTCATGTTGTCGATGCCGGCAATGGTCGAAAATTGTTTTTCCAGGGGCGTGGCCACGGCAGAAGCCATGGTCTCGGGGCTCGCGCCCGGCTCGCTTGCTGAAACGAGTATCGTGGGGAAATCGACATTCGGCAGATCGGAGACCGGCAATTGACGGTAGCCCGCGATGCCCAGGAAAAGGATGGAAATCATGACGAGGGTGGTCATGATCGGACGCCGGATATAGAGTTCTGAAATGTTCATGAAAAACCTTCTTTGCCGCCGAGGACGCAGGAAAGGACCTGCGGAAACGAAAAACCCTTCGAACGCCTGCGTCTTTTACGCAGACTGCGGTGATGGAGTTATTTTCCTGCCGGCTTCTTTCCTTCAGGTTGAGGCTGCGCTTTATTCTGCTCCTTCTTGATCTCCACCTTCGCTCCCGGTGTGAGCCGGAGCTGTCCGTCGGTAACGACCTTTTCTCCTGCTGCAACGCCCTTGTCGATAATGGTCCAGTTCTGGTACGTCCGGCCCGCGGATACGACGCGCAGCTCTGCCGAGAGGTCGCTCTTGATGACGTACACGTACTGTCCCTGCTGCCCGGTTTGAACGGCCTGGGACGGCACGACGATGCGGTTCGGTTCCGTTGTCAATATAAGGACGACATCCACGAACTGCCCCGGCCAGAGCCTGCGGTCGTGATTGTCGAAGGTCCCCTTAAGCTTGATCGTTCCCGTGCTCTTGTCGACGGTGTTGTCGATGAAGGTCAGGTCGCCGCTGGCCGGCCGTTTTTCGTCCCCGGGGATAAGGGCGTCCACTTTCAGTTCGCGGGCAGCCATGTATTTCTTGATATCGGTCAGGTTCTGCTCAGGAACGGAAAAAGTCACGTATATGGGCAAGAGCTGGTTGATCGTGGTCAGGGAGACGTCGTTCGCCTTGATGACGTTCCCGACATTGACCAATACGCTTCCGGCACGTCCGTTGATGGGGGATTTTATGGTGCAGTAAGCGAGCTGAAGCCGTGCATTTTCGACAGTGGCCCTGTCCGCATCAACGGCCGCCGCAAGAGCATCGGCATTGGCGCGAAGCTGGTCATACTGGTCCTTGGCGACATAGTCCTTCTGCACCAGGATGGCGTATCTCTTGGCCTGCTCTTCTGCGTTCTTCGCCTGCGCCGCGTCCTTCGCCAGAGTGGCCTCCGCCTGCCTGAGCGCGGCCTCGTACGGCCGGGGGTCGATCTTGAACAGCAGATCGTCTTTTTTGACGTCCTGTCCTTCCCTGAAGTACACACCAGCAATTTCGCCGCCCACCATGGCCTTGACGGTAACGGCATTGAAGGGCTCGACGTTCCCGATCGTCTTGACCTGCAGAGGAATGTTCTTCTGGTCCGCTGTCTCGGCCACAACCGGTACGGCCCGCGGCATCGGCTTTCCGTTCCCCGTTGAACAGGCGAATAACAGTGTCGTTAAAATTGCCGCTATACTGACTGAATTTGCTGAATGAACTCGTCTCATTACTTTGTTCTCCTGCTCTGTATTCTTGGACTTTTCAAATCCGCATTCCGAATTCAGTTTACCTCGCTCCCATCGACTTCTCGATATTCGCCTGGGCAATCTTGTAATTGGCCAGGGAGGTCGTATAGTTCGCCTGGGCGGTGACGTACGTAGCGAAGGCATCTGATACTTCGATGGGGCTGCCTACGCCGGCGGTATATCGACCGTTTGCAAGATCAAGGTTTTCCTTGGCCTGCTTGGACGCGAGTTCGGCCGTTGAAATACTGGCCTCCGCAGCCTGCAGGTTCAGAAACGCCTGCCGTACATCAAGAAGGACCTGCAGGCGCTGCGACTCTTCGTTTGCCCTGGCAACATAGAGGCTGGACTTCGCTTCCGCCACCTGATGACTGGTCAGGAAACCGCTGAACAGCGGAACGGTCAAGAGAACCCCGGCGGTCCAGCCGTGATCGATCGTCGAAGGGCTCTCACCGGCCCAGTTATAGCTTGCATTGCCCGATAATGTGGGGTAATAGCCGGTACGCTGCAGATCGATATTGGCCTCGGCAGCCTGTCTTTTCACGATAAGAGATTTGAGATCGGGCCTGTTCTCCAATGCCCGTGCCGTCGCCTCTTCCAGTGTTATAGGATACTTCTGGAACGACAGGTTGTCCTCGATCGTATATTCCGGGGCATCGGGGATGCCCATGGCAGTGCTCAGCGTAATCCATGCTATTTTGAGCGCATTCTCGGCATTAATGAGGCTGAGCTGAGCGTTGCTCAGATCGACTTCCGCCTTGATGACGTCGATCTTGGCTTTCGTTCCGACTTCGTAAAACCCTTTAGCCTGGTCGAGGTGAAGTTGAAACTGCTTTATGACATCAGCCGCCACATCGCGGTTTCTTCTGGCTTGAAGAACGCCATAGTAGGCTTGCTTGACGCTCAGGATAATGGAATCCTGCGTCGTGGAAAGGTCCGAACGGGAAGATTCGAGATTGTACTTCGATACATCGACGGACGACGATGTTTTTCCGAAATCCAGGAGGGTCTGGCTGAGTGACACGTTGCTTGCATACTGGTTATAGGCCGCGGTGCCGCTCGAGGCCGCTGCCGTACCCGGAATCGGCTGTACTCTGTCATAGGACGCCTGGGCGCTCAACTGCGGATAATAACCGGACCGCGCCTCCCCGACCTTGCTCCTGCTGACTTCCACCGTGTTCAGAGAGGCAACGATCGACGGGTTTTGCTTGAGGGCGATATCGATACAACGGTTGAGCGTCAGCATTTCGCCCTTCGTTATCAAACCGGCCGGCTGCCCGGCTGCCGGGGATGGTTGTTCCGCCGGGGGCTGATTCCCGTCGGGCTCTGCACTCAAGGCCGCCTGAAACGGCGGAAAAATGAAAAATGCAATGAGCACCGACGCGGCGACTGCTTTCCCTGTTGTAGATATGAACCGGTCCTGCATATTCTCTCTCCTTGACCTGGTTATCGTCCGTTCTTCAAAGTGCCGTGGATGAAAATGTCGACAAACTCCCGGACGCTCTGCTCCATTCGTTTCCGCGACACGCCGCCTTCCCTGATGATCTCTTCGGACCGGAAATAGCTGAGGAGCATGCCTAGAAAGGCCCGGGCAGCGGTCTCGGGAGCAACGTTCCTCAAAGCGCCCTTCTTTTGAAGCGACTGAAAGTAGCTCGCAAGGGTCATCCTGACCTCATCGATGAATGCCGTGTACATGTCCCGGATCTTTTCGGGATAGAGATGGATCTCCGAGAAGATGATCTTGATCATCGGCTTGCGTTCTTTCAGCGTGAGCAGAAACTTTACCGCGATCAGTGTGAGCGCTTCTTCATAGGACAGTTTCTCCAGTTCGGGCATGAGCCCCTTCAGCTTCGGAAGAAAGGTATAATTATTCAGAAGGTTTTCGAAAAGCTGCGCCTTCGTGCCGAAGTGACGGAACAGGGTGAGCTCGGTCACGCCCGCCTGCCGCGAAATTGCGCGCGTGGTGGCGCCGAGATAGCCCTTTTCTGAAATTATCTTGAGCGACGCCTCAAGAAGCTTCTGCCGTGTCGTCGTGCTTCGTATCATGGTTGCTCCGCGATTCCTCTTTGTAAGTACGTGCTTACATTACAGCAGAACCCTGCGGAAGTCAAGACTTTCTCAGATTAAGACACCTCCGGTGCTTATTGGTTGCATGTTTCGTGATTCTTTATCTTTGCTTGTTCGTTTCCCTTATGGTATAATTCGCACAATTTTCTTACCGCAGAGGAGACAGGAATGCTCGTTGAAGACCTGAAGCAGCAGCTCGACACCATTAAAGGCAGGGTCGAGACCCTGCGGAGGCATCTTTGACACCCCTGCCAAGGAAGCGCGCCTGGCCGAACTCACCAGCCTCACCGAAACCTCCGGTTTCTGGAACAAGCAAGGACAAAGCAAACGTCATCTTAAAGGAAAAAGCCGCCATCGAGCGTGCGCTCCGCGACTGGAACGCTCTCTCGACGCGCTGGGCGATCTTGAGGCCATGGCCGAACTGGTCTCGGAAGAAGGCGGTGAATCCCTGCTCCGGGAACTGGAAGCGCGATCTGGCGCGCATCCAGAAGGACATCGCAACAGCCGAAATAGCCGCGTTGCTGTCGGGCGAGCGGGACCTTCGAACGCCATCGTCTCCATCCATCCCGGCGCCGGCGGCACCGAGGCCCAGGACTGGGCCGAGATGCTGATGCGCATGTATCTGCGCTGGGCCGAGAAACGCGGGTATAAGACCGAGATCCTCGACTATCAGAACGGCGAGGAAGCGGGCGTCAAGTCCGTCACCTTCACGGTGTCGGGCGACTATGCCTACGGCAGGATGAAGGCCGAGGCCGGTGTGCACCGCCTCGTCCGCATCTCGCCCTTTGACGCCAACAAACGACGGCACACCTCGTTCGCCTCGGTCTACGTGTACCCCGAGGTCGAGGAAGATGTAGACATTGCAATCGACGAAAAGGACCTGCGCATCGACACCTACCGCGCTTCGAGCGCCGGCGGCCAGCACGTGAACAAGACCGACTCCGCCGTGCGCATCACGCATCTGCCGACGAACATCGTGGTCCAGTGCCAGAACGAACGTTCCCAGCTCAAGAACAAGAACGTGGCCATGAAGGTCCTGCGGTCGCGGCTGTATGAAGTGCGGAAGAAAGAACAGGATGAAAAGGTCGGGAAGCTCGTGAGCGAGAAGAAGGACATCGCCTGGGGAAGCCAGATCCGGTCCTATGTGTTCCAGCCCTACCAGATGGTGAAGGACCACCGCACCGGCGTGGAGGTCGGGAACGTGACCGCCGTCATGGACGGCGACATCGACCAGTTCATCGAGGCGTATCTGATCGCAGAAAGCGCCGTAGCAAAGGGAAAGGAAACGGGAGGTGGATAGTCTCCACTTTCAGGTCTCCAGTTTCAAGTCTCCGATCTTAAGCTGATTTGTTAATCCCGTCTGCATTCCCTCTGTGCTATCACAACCCCGCCGTCTGCGGGGAAAAAGCATCGACGTATTTTTTCACGCCCTGATACAGGGCTTCAGCAACGGCCTGCCGGTAGGACTCCTTTTTAAGGAGCTTTTCCTCGTCGGGGTTGCTGATGAAGCCCACCTCGGCAAGGATGCTCGGAATGTTGGTATTCATCAGAACGTAGAAAAAAGCGCTTTTAACTCCGTGATTTACTACACTAGGCTGCAGGGGTCTGGTCGTATCGACCAGGGAATTCTGCACCGCTCCTGCAAGTTGGATCGACTCTTCGATCTTGTTGTCTATTTTCAAATCCTTCAGCATCCTGTCGACCTCATTGTCGAGCTCGCTCAAACTCCGGTCGGACATTGCGTTTTCACGCGCCGCTGTCGCCATGGCCTCGCGGTCCGAAGCTTTGAGTCCCTGCACATACGTCTCAATTCCCCTGGTTTTTCGCTTTCTGTTCGCATTCACGTGGATGGAAACAAACAGATCGGCATTCCGAGACTTGGCAATGAAGGGACGCTGATCCAGGGGAATAAAAACGTCCCTGTCCCGTGTCATAACCACATTGCAGCCGAGTCGCTCCCTGACGAGCACCGCCAGCCGCTTTGCGATATCAAGAGTAATGCTTTTTTCCTTTAATCCGCTTTTCCCAATTGCGCCCGGATCGTGTCCTCCGTGACCGGCATCGATTGCGATACTCTTTACTTTGAGCCCCAATTGTCGAGACAGGGTCAGCCGGTTGCCGTCATTGTTCGGGGGCGACGTCGTACGGGGAGAGGTTGCGAGGGGCGGTTTTGTCTCAGGCACGGTATTTGTTTCGTTCTGAGTACCCGTCTCGCCGCTCGAAGACGCCGCACCTGCTGCGGCCCCGCCCTCTCCCGTAACATCGATCACGAGACGATCGGGATCATGGAGCGGAAATGCGACATAGCTCTTGATGCTGGCCAGGTCGAGCACAACGCGCACGATGTCCGGCGCGTACTGACCTGCGCGGACTTGCCGAAGAATTCCGTCGTTCACCGGCAGCGGGTCTTTGTCAACCGAAGGTGTGAGTCGTGTATTGAGAAGATCAAATACAAGACGGTCTTTAAGCTCCTGAGTCCGGAATTTGGCAGGACCACTCTGTTCGATAACGATGCGGGTATAGGCGCCGCCGGACCAGGACCTGATTTTCTGGATATCGACGGGCGGCCCCTGTTTTCCCGGCGCCGCGATCATGGGCACCGGCATGCTGCGGATTTCCGGTTCCTGCTTCCGCTTCCTGCGGACAGCCGGGGTGATGCGGGCCTTCGCTTTGTCCGTCCACCTGCTGTCGGGGTACGCTCCGGCGAGCCTGCTGTAAGCGTCGGACGCGGCGCTTGCGTCCTTTTTCACATCAAGCAGAACGTCGACAATGTGGTAGAGCGCCTCAGGCGCTTTCGCATGCCGAGGATAAGCGGCCTGGCAGGCTCCGTACAGCTGTATCGCTTCCCGTAAGTCACTGGAATGTTTATTGTACCGGTAAAGCTCTTCGTACAGTCCGGCCCGCTCAAAGCAGGCATCGGCGGCGACAGGACTTTTGGGATATCTTTTTTCCACCAGCTCGAAGGTGCGGGCGCAATCTATCCAGTAAGACCGGTATTTCTTTTTTTTGCTCGATTTTCTAAGATCGACGAGGCGCTGGCAGGCGACAGTGAACTTGTGCCCGGCCTCGGAATTATAGGACGGAAGAGCGGATCGCGGAACAGAAAGAAGAATGGCGCATGCGATGAACGCCGTGATAAAGGAACGGCTGTATATCATCATTTCTGTTCGTTTTTTAACCGAATTGAGCCGCGTTGTCAACAAAAAAGCCCCGGACATCCGGGGCTTTTTTCCAGTATTCATTGTGACGGGGGGAAACGGCTGATCGCGGATTTTCTCTGCGGTTATCCGGAGAACCGACTTGCGCATTCCGCCTGCACCCGGCGATAACGAGCGCTCGCGCGAGTGCGGGGTGAAATCCGCATTCCCCACTTGCTAGGACGCGGCCTTGGCCGTTTCAACCAGTTTGGCAAATCCCGCAGGATCGGTCACGGCGAGATCAGCCAGGATCTTCCGGTCGATTGCCACATTGTTCTTGGTCAGACCGGCCATGAACCTGCTGTAGGTCACTCCGTTCAGGCGCGCCGCCGCATTGATGCGTGCGATCCAGAGTCTGCGGAAATCCCGCTTCCGGGCCTTCCGGTCACGATAGGCATATTTGAGCGCACGATCAACCGCTTCAGTGGCTGAACGGAACAGTTTCGATTTTGCTCCCCAGTACCCTTCGGCAAGGTTGAGCACCCGCTTCCTTCTGGCCCTTGTTTTCGGGCCGCCTTTAGCTCTCGGCATTGTAGTAAAACCTCCTCAATTTCGTAGTGCACGTTCATCGTTCATAATGAACGTCATTCCCGACAGAATGCATTCTGAACTTTAAACGGTGGCAACTTCTTATTTCACTCCGTACGGCAGCATTTGCTTAAAATTTTCTTTCTCACTCTTACTGACCTCAAAATCTCCGCTCAAGCGCCTCTTCCGTGTGGCGTTCTTGCCTGACAGGAGATGACGCTTCCACCCCTTGCGCCTCATGATCTTGCCGGTGCCGGAAATTTTTATCCGTTTGGCGGCACTCCGGTTGGTTTTTAGTTTTGTTTTTACCTTTATTTTTGCCATGCCTCATTCCCCTTCCGAATCGTGGATTATTGCTTCCTCTATTATGGATAGCGAAGGAGAACCCTCCGCGGAATCACCTGTTATGCTTGACCCGGCTTCTTGGCCACGACTTCTTTCGGCTTTGCGCCGAGCAGAAGCATCATGTTCCTGCCTTCCATGCGCGGTGCCTGCTCTACGACCGCATCGTTCTGAAGCTGCTCGATGAGCCGCTGGAGCACCGCCCGGCCCTGGTCGGTATGCGCCATCTCGCGTCCCCGGAACATAACGCTGACCTTGACCTTGTGTCCCTCTTCGAGGAACCGTTTGA
>CAVVOB010000010.1:0-16554 GCA_963749655.1 Nitrospirota bacterium | reverse complement strand
CAGATGCGAAATGGAAATTCCGGATGCGGCACCATCCGGTCCTGAAGGCTGGTATCGTAGCCATGACCCGGGGAAGAGCAGTCCTATAAATCAATATCGCGCAAAGACGCAAAGACGCAAAGACGCAAAGAAAGAATTAAGTGGCTTATTTCCGTAAATTATTGGATTTTCTTTGCGAGCTTGGCGGCTTTGTGCGAGGAAATCCTTTTTTGATGGAATCCGATTCAAAGATCGGTGTCCGCTTTTGATTGCGTCGAGTTAGGTCCCTGCCTTTTGAACGCATGACCGCGTTTGGACATCAGGCCGCTGTAAACCCCAGCGACTCGGCCAGTTTTTTGTTCGTGATCCTGCCCTGGTAGGTATTGAGGGCGCTCCTGATCTCCGCATCGTGCGCGAGCGCCTGCTCGATTCCTTTGTTCGCCAGCAGCTTGATATAAGGCAGTGTCGCGTTCGTCAGTGCGATGGTGGAGGTGCGGGGATAGGCCCCGGGCATGTTGGCAACGCAGTAATGGACGATGCCGTCAACGATATACACGGGGTCGTCGTGCGTGGTGGGCCGCGTGGTCTCGATGCATCCGCCCTGGTCCACCGCCACATCGACGATCACGGAACCCTTCTTCATGGTTCCCAGCATGTCCCGGGTGATCAGGACCGGCGTCCTGCCGCCGGGCACGAGCACCGCGCCGATGATGACGTCGGCATCGACAATCTCCTCTTCCAGCGCATGCACCGTCATGGGCAGGGTCCGGACGCGGCCCTTGAACAGCTCGTCGATCCGCTGCAGCCCGGCGACGTCCTTGTTGATCACGACGGTCTCCATGCCGAGCCCCAGGCCGACGCGGGCCGCATTGGTCCCCACGACTCCCGCGCCGAGGACGACGATCTTGCCCGGCCGGACACCGGAGACACCCGTGGGGAGGACGCCCGATCCTCCCTTGAACTTCTGGAGATAGAACGAAGCCATGAGCGGAGCCATCCTGCCGGCGACCTCGCTCATGGGGGCAAGGAGGGGGAGCTTGCCGTTCCGCTCCAGCGTTTCATAAGCGAGTCCGGTGATCTTCCTGGCGAGAAGCACCTTCGTCAGGTCCGGGTTCGGCGCCAGGTGAAGATAGGTGAAGAGCGCCAGGCTCTCCCGCAGCAGGGAATGCTCTTCGGCAACGGGCTCCTTGACCTTTACGAGCAGGTCCACCCTCCTGAAAACAGCATCGCGGTCGGCGATCTCGGAGCCCGCTTTCCGGTACTCCTCATCGATGAAGCCGCTCCCCGCTCCGGCGTTTGCTTCTACCACGACGGTATGGCCGTCCCGCACCAGTTCCCGCACACCGACCGGCGTCAGGCCCACGCGGAACTCCTCGATCTTGATCTCCCTCGGTACGCCGATGATCATCGCGCTCTCCTTTCCGACACCCGAGCCCCTGGTTACATCGTAGCAGAGGTCGCTCCATTGTTCAATGGGCAGGGCACAGAACCTGTTGACTCGCATCAGGCTTTTCGGTACTATATTCGGTCTGCATTATTATTTTACGGGAGGCATTCTATGGCAGAAGAAAAGAAGGAACCCTGGCTCAACTATCTTGCGCTCACCACGGTGATCTTTGCGGTGTGCGCCACGCTCTCGACGCTCAAGGGAGGCGGGTACTCCACCCGGTCGGTCATGTCCCAGGCGCAGGCCTCGGACCAGTGGGCCTATTTCCAGTCCAAGAGCATCAAGGGCTATGTCTACGATCTTCAGAAGGAGAAGTTCGAGATGGACCTGAAGGCGGCAAAGGGGTCGTCCCGGTCGCTGACAGCGGAGTATCAGCAGAAGATCGCCGCGTACAAGGAAAAGATCGACCGGTACGAGAAGGAAAAAGAGGACATCCGGAAAAAGGCGGAAGCGCTGGAGAAGGAGCGTGACGATGCGAAGATTCATTCGGCCGCTTTCGGCCTGGCGGCCATGTTCCTGCAGATCGCTATCCTGCTTTCCTCCATCGCAGCGTTGATGAAGAGGAAGCTGTTCTGGTTCATCGGCATGGCGGGCGGATGTCTGGGTCTTCTCTATTTTTTCAACGGGTTCTTCCTCTTCATGAAATAGCGAAGGAAGGAACGGCCCCACGGTTCTTCCAGGGAGCCGAACTGCACCAAGCGGCTGATGCGGCGGGTCCTTGGCGGAACGGGAAATGACATGGAGCGTCAATTCAAAGGGAGCGGGCTTCTTTTTCTGAGAAACGTTTTTCTGTACGTGCTGGTCACGGGACCGCTCGTGTCGGCAAGCCTCATGGGAGCCGCATGGCCGCACCTGTATCTGAGCCTGCTCGTGCTTTCTCTGATAGCGCTGCCTCCGGTTGCCGTCGTGGTGGATCGCTTCGACGGCTTTGCCTTCGATGATGAGCGGCAAGCGGTGATCAAGCCGCTGGGTAAGGACATCCCTTACTTACGCATGCAGCGGCTGAACGTGCGCGAGACGTCCGGTCTCCTGCGAGTCACCGTGAAGGCGGGCCGGTTCGCAAGCCTTTCCCTTGCCTCGGCCCTGCCTGTGCGGGACAAGGCCCGCCTGCTGGAAGAGTTCGCGAGGCGGGCGCCCCATGCGGTCATTCGGGAACAAAGGCACGCAGACTGGAAGTCGCTGCTGCTGATCGCCCTCTTCATCTTCATCGCGGCCGCTGGCGTCCATATCTATCTGTATGCGAGTCAGCCCCTTATCAGGGTGCATCCGCAGCAGTTGCCTGAGGCGAACGATGAAACGAAGAAGGATGCGGCCCGGCCGGGGACGAGAGTGTACGCTGTCGGGGATTTCGATATCCTCCTGCCGGATCGTTTCCTGCCGGGGAGAACCGGGGACGCACAGGCTGAATTCGTGGACAATGCCGGACAGACGCTGATCAGGGCGGAAGTTGAAACCCGGAAGGAAGGCACGGGAAGGGGTATATTCTTGCTGGCCACGGGAATGGGAAGCCGCGCCGGCATACTTGATCAGGCTTATACCGCGCGCATCGGAGTCATCCCGCTCCTTTTGAAGGACTTCGTCCTGGAAGGGATGGACGACGTACAGATCTTCGATGTCCGGAACAACGGCCTCAGGGGCTACATAACCCGGGGAAAAAGGAAATATGATGAGGCTGCACTCATCGTGCTGTCGGAAGATGCCGGCGGCGCGGCGATCAACCTATCCATATCGGGTCTAAAGCGATTGGACGAGACTTCACTGCAGCGCATCGCGATGGACACGCGCCTGCGCCGCAAGTGAAGGGAGGAGTCTACTTCTTGAAATCAAACGCATCACCCGTGGTGAGGGTATGAAGGCTCTTTGAAACAACGGCCGTGGATGTATGCTCTCTTACCAGGAACACCTGCACCTCGCCGATCTTTCTTCGCGGGAAACCCCGCTTATCCGGCTCAGCAAACACAACGAATTTGTCGCCGCGGTCTACGCCGTCCTGGCTTCCCTTATCCAGATAGACGACGTCGAGATCAGCATTGATCGTGCGCGCGTCGACCACCTCCAGGATGTATCCCGAGATGTCCTTGGCCGCTTTTTGAGATGAGGGATAGATGAGCGACGGCTCCTGATAAGGGGCAAGCTGGGCTCCCACCTCGATCGCGTCAAAAGAGAGCGTGATGCGCGCCGTCAACACATCGACGGTGGGATCGTTGTCGGTAATTTCGAGAACACCCAGCCCGCGGATCAGACGACCGTAGCGTTTGCCCGTCACGGGATGCTTCACTTTGCCCAGGGTCGTAAAAATGAGGTACTTGTCCCCGGCTTTTATGTTTTCCCGCGGCTGGATCTTAACATAAACCGTGTCATCATAGGCAAATATAGACTTATCGGTTACAGCGCACCCGACTACAGTGCCGTTAAACTGCTCCATGTTCACGAAGCCCGCGCTCAACATGGAATACTTGTCGATGATCGGCAGGATCTGTTCTTCGGGAGCGATGAGACGTCCTGCGGGGGCCGTTTCTTCCGCAGGGGCCTGCTGGACTTGCTTCGGCCTCGTGACATGGGCCGCTGCTATGCCCTCCGACGAGGGCTTGGGTTCGACTGGGGCCGCTTCCTGAACTGCTTTTTCCACCGGCGCCGGCTGCGCTTTTTCTTCCTTGGCCGGCTCCTGCATTGCCCGCTCCACCGGCGCAAGATTGGGGATCATCAGCGTGCCCCCGGCGTAAATGAGGTCCGGATTCGTAATGGAGGGGTTGGCCTTCCAGATGAAAGGCCAGAGGAACGGGTCTTTAAAAAAGGTGTTTGAAATGTCCCAGAGCGTGTCGCCCTGCTTGATCGTATATTCGCCGCCCCCTTCACCAGCAGGGGGTGCTGCCGCAGTCTCCGGAGAAGCAGGGGCAGGGGCCTCTGCCTTGGCAGGCGCTGCCTCTTGGGGCGCAGCTTGTTCCGCGGGGCTGATCAGCGAACCGGCGCTCTGTGTCGGTTCAGAGGCCGCTTTTCCGGACTGCTGAGCCGGTTCAGCAACAGCTTTCTCGGGCTGCTGCGGCGGGGCCTCTTTTTGATCCTGCGGAGAGGCCGGTCCGGGAACGAGCACGAGGAGCAAACATATGCATGCTGCGTGGACGAGCGTATTCAGCTTACTGGTCATTCCTGCCTCCTGGGCTGCTTCTTTTTTTTCTTTGCCGAGGTTTTTTTCTTTTGCGGCGGCGCGGCTTTTTTCCGGGTTACTTTCGTTGTCTCCGCTTTGATTGTTCCTGCTCCGGCTTGCTTCTGGCTCAGAACCGTCTGCTTCTCTTCGACGTTCCTGATCTTTGCTGAAAGCGCTTCCAGGGCGCTTTTTGATTCATCGAGCTTTGTCTCCGTTTCCTTCTGTTGGATCTGAAGCTCGAGGAGCTGTTTTTGCAGGATGGTGATTTGTTCGTGTACGGGGTCGGGCCGGGGCTGGGGGGGGTGAACCGGTGAACACATAGTGAGGACCACCAGGATCGGAAGGAAACCGAAAAAACGTATGTCGGAACGCATTCTGCAGCGATCCCCCTTCGCGGCCTGCGAATTGTCTTTTCCCCCCCTTGCCAAGCGGCGACATGCATTTATCCTCGTGACAAACAGTGGGGCTTTTTGTCTTAAGATATACGAGAAACCTCTTGTTTGTCAAGAGAATAAATAGAATATGCCGAAAGCAAGCCTTGCTTTTGCAGGGCATTTTTGGTATTCTGCCGCCATCATGGCAACAGACGGTAAAGAGGGGCATTCAGGGTGGAAAGGCGTGATCTACCTCTTCGGTTTTCTTGCCCTGACATCGGTTGCAATTCTCCTCCAACTCAAGTACCGGGGTTTCGAAGGGCCGCTCTCCGACAACATCCTCATCTTCATCCTCATCAACGCCAATTTTCTCCTCCTCACGGCCGTGATCTTCATGATCGCCAAAAGTCTCTGGAAGCTTTGGGTCGAGCGGAAGCACGGCGTTCTCGGGGCGAAGTTCAGGACGAAACTGATTGTCGCCTTTGTGAGCCTCTCGTTCATACCGCCCATCCTGCTGTATTTCATCGGAAGCGGGATGTTCACCAGCAGCATCGAGCGGCTGTTCAGTCTGCGCATTGAAAATTCCCTGAAGGACTCCGTATCGCTCACCCAGGAATACTACGACCGGCTCCGGAAGGACGCCCTGATCTTCGGAAGGCAGATCAGCAGGCAGATGGCCGAAGACCAGCTTCTGTCGCGGTTCGAGAACGACCTGCTTCGGGACTACCTTCTCAGGAAGGCGAACGAATACGGGCTTGGCTCCATCGAATTGTTTACCGCGCCGAACAAGCGCGCCGTGGTCGTCGTGACCGATCAATATCCTCCGAAGACGTTCATCCAGACGCCGGCTGAGCTGGCGGCCCGGGCATTCGAGGCGAAGGAAGCGTCCGATCTCAGCGGAGCGGCAAGAAAAGGCGACATCGTCCGCATCGCGGTGCCGCTCCACGATCCCCGCGAGGGTGACCGCGTGGTCGGTGCGATCGCCGTGAGCTACTACGTCCCGCCGAACCTGGCGGCGAAGGCAGACGAGATCCGTGAAGGATATGCCCAGTACCGGTCGGCCTTCAAGACCAAGGAGCCGATCAAGCGCGCATACCGTCGTGGTTTCCTTGCCGTGACCCTCGCATTGCTCCTTGCCGCGATCTGGGTCGCCCTGCGCGTCGCGGCGGGCATTACGGTTCCGATCAGGAAACTGGCGGAAGGCACGGCGGCCGTGGCGGCGGGGAGGTTCGACTACCGCATCGACGAAAAGACCGGCGACGAAGTCGGCGTTCTCGTCGATTCCTTCAACAGGATGACGAGCGAGCTCAAGAGTTCGAGAGATCAGCTCGAACAGGAGATCACCTATAAAAAGACGATCCTCTCGAACATCGAAACCGGAGTGGTGTCCATCGACCGCAGCGGCAGGATCACGACGGTGAACCAGTCGGCCGCCGATATCCTGGGGATCGAGGACCATGACGTGCTGGGCAAGCGGTACGACGAAGCTTTCGGGTTCCTCGAACTGAATCCGATCCGCAGCCTGTTCCGAAAGCTCGAGCACGGCACCGGCAGAACGGAAGAGGAACTGTCGCTCCAGGTCCGGGGCCGCAACCTGACCCTCCGGGTGCGCATCACCACGCTGCGCGACGGGAGCGGATCCATAATCGGTTCGGTCATTACCTTCGACGATCTGACGGAGCTCCTGCGGGCGAAGAAGGCGGAGACGTGGCAGGATGTTGCCCGCAGAATCGCGCACGAGTTCAAGAACCCTTTGACGCCGATCAAGCTGTCCGCGGAACGGTTGAGAAAGAAGCATGCCGAGGCAGCACCGGATTTCGACGCCGTCTTCGACGAATGCAGCAGAACGATCATCCAGGAGGCAGACGGGCTGCGAAAACTCGTGGACGAGTTTGCGAATTTCGCGCGGATGCCGGGGTCGAGCCCCTTGGCGCAGCCCCTCGCTCCGGTCCTGGAGAGCGTGGCCCAGCTTTACAGCGGGGCGCACAAGGACATTTCCGTAGTGAAGGACGTTGCCTCCCTGCCCGATGTGCTGATGGACGGCGAGCAGATGAAACGCGTCTTCATCAACCTATTCGAGAATGCAGTCGAAGCGATGGGAGGAAAGGGCCGGATCTGGATGTCGGCACGGATGTCCCCGTCGGGCATGGCGCAAATTACGATCTCCGACGAGGGATCGGGAATCGCCGCGGAGGACCTCCCGAAGCTGTTTCAACCAGATTTTTCGCGCAAGAAAACGAAGAGCGGCCTCGGGCTCGCGATCGTGCTGAGGATCATCAAGGACCATAGCGGAACAATCAGTGTCGAACAGAATACGCCCCGGGGCGCACGTTTCATCATAGAGCTTCCCGTTGCTGTGACGAGGACCGAGGCCCGGAGCCAGTAGCAGAACGTTCTTCGCGCGACTCCGGTCGGTGGAGTGAGACGGTTTTTCACGAAAGCGCCGGCCGCGGCGTATTCGAAAAAGTCGGTTTCTGCCGCAGAGCCGCAGAGGGTGCAGAGAAAAGCAGACGATCTTTATCCCAGCGTCTCTGCGCCTCGGCGGCATATTTTTTGATGCATCACGATTCCATCAGCCGTGGATGCGCCGTACCCCGAGAGTTACTCCTATGAATAAACGCATACTGTTTGACTTCCTCATCCCCGTGCTCCTGCTGGTGTCGGCTACTGTTCTTTTCGCAGTTACCGATACCGACATGAGGATCGAGCGTTTGTTCTACCAGCCCGGCCTGGGATGGGTCCATGGGAACGACGGCCCCTGGCAGGCGCTCTACAAGTACGGCATGGTGCCGGGTTTGGCGCTGGGAGCCCTGGCTTCAGCCGTGCTTCTTGCCGGTTTTGTCTGGAAGCGTGCCGCACTCTATCGGAAAGGCGCCCTTTTCTTCATCCTTCTCCTCGCGTTGGGGCCGGGTCTGGTGACCAGCGCGCTCAAGGACAGTTGGGGCCGTCCCCGTCCGCGGCAGGTGGAGTCCCTGGGAGGGGACCAAAAGTATCTGCAGGTATGGCAGACAGGCATTCCGGGCAAGGGAAAGTCCTTCCCTTCGGGACATGCCGCTATCGCGTTTTATCTCGTTGCTCCTTATTTTGTCCTGCGCCGCTCTTCCGCGCGGCGGGCGCTGGTCTGCCTCGCGCTCGGTCTTGCCTACGGTGCGCTCATGGGGCTGGCGCGAATGATCCAGGGGGGGCACTTCCCGAGCGATGTGCTGTGGTCCGCCGGAGTCGTCTACCTGACTGCGCTGCTGGTATCTTATGTGCTCTTCAGGGACACGGACAGAGCCGGAGCTGGATAAAGAAGGGGCCCGGGGGGCCTGGGGCCGGTGGCCGGGGAAAAGCAGCAAGCAATCGAGTATAGCATGACAGTATCTTCCAAATCCTGCACCTCTGCGGCTTCTTCATTATCAGGCCGCATGTACAGAGGATTCCTGCGTATATCGCGGCATGAGGATGTGGCAATGAAAATGAAAAAAATACTCGGCATAACCACCGGGATGGGTCTCAGCCTCGCCTTGCTGACCATTTCGTTTTACAAGGTCGACTTCAGCGCGGTCCTGCAGTCATTTAAAAACATCAGCGCCGCCTCGCTTCTGTTCTGCATGCTCTTCATGTGCCTCAGCGATCTTGCCAGGTCCCTGACGTGGCGTATCACCACGAAGAAGCTCAGGCGCATTCCCGTATCCACGCTGTTCGGCGGAGTGGTTGTCGGGTACATGGTCAACACGCTCCTGCCGTTCCGCGCAGGAGAACTGTTCCGCGCCCAGTATCTTTCATCCATGACCGGGGTCCGAAGATCTTCTGCCTTGTCGACGATATTTATCGAACGGGTCTTCGATGTTTTTTCCCTGGGGCTTCTGCTGATTCTGTGCATTTATTTCGGGATCCGCGGCCTGACCTTCGGCACAGCGGAGCTCGTCCTGGTCGCCTGGGTGATCTGTATCGTCCTGACGACCCTTCTGGTCCTGAACCTGGAACGGTTGGAGCGGAACAAACATCGTCTTACCATCGTTCCTGAACGGCTGCTGGAAATGATAGTGCACTTCCTTGCTCCCTTGCAGCAACTGCGCGAGCCCCGGAATCTTCTGTCGATTCTCGGCACGACAATGCTCGTATGGATCTGTAATTATTGCTCCATCTTTGCGCTTATTCACGATTCAGGAGCAACCCTGAAATACCAGGCAGCGCTCATTCTCTTTCTTTTTACCAATCTGGGTTTCTTGATCCCTTCGACGCCGGGTGCGTTGGGCGTTATCCAGGTGGCGTTCTGGCTCGCCCTTTCTCCCTTTGGGCTTTCCAAGGAGCATGCCCTCGCTCTTTCTTTTGCCTATGTCGGGGTCATATTCCTGTTCAACCTGGGAGTCGGTCTGCCCTATTTCATGAAGGCCCATCTGAAATGGGGCCAGGTGGCTGAGGATTCGTAATTTCGTAATGGGGGAGAGCACGGTCTGTTTCAGATGAAATTTTTTTAAAAAGATAAGCAAATTTGCCGCGAAGACGCGAGGAGCGCGAAGGAAATTTTAGGTTCCTGTGCTGGTTATTTGACAGGATAAGCGGATAACGTCGTGATAAAATCAACACACTCTTTTGATCCTGTAAATCCTGTTATCCTGTCAATACGATTTCAGCTTGTCGGGGCCGGGGAGGCAAGGCGATCGGCGTATGCATCCTCCCGTCGCAGGAATTTATTTTGCACGATGATTGAATTTATGATAAGCTCCCGGCTCACCACAGCAGGCAGTAATTCCGGCTGTTAACAATTTAAGGAGGTTGTTCGACTTGGATACAGCATCAACAATTCTGATCAGCTTGGCGGCGCTTTACCTGATTTTTAAATTCCTGGGATACCTGAGCAGGCTCGGCATCAAGCAGCTCTCTCCCAAGGAGGTGGATGAAAAGAAGGGGATGGTGCTGCTCGACGTGCGCACGAACAAGGAGTATGAGCAGGGGCACATCCCCGGAGCCGTTCATATCCCGCTGACCGACCTCGGCGACAAGATCAAGAAACTCAAGAAGGACCGGGAGATCGTGGTCTTCTGCCAGAACGGCAACCGCAGCATCTGGGCCATCAAGCGGCTGTTGGGCATGGGCTACAAGAACCTCTACAACCTGAAGGGCGGCTACAGTGCCTGGAAAAGACTCCATCAGTGAGCTGAAGGCTGACTATCGCCTGAAAAATCCGCTGATCTCCAGGCGCCTCGCCGAATTCAGGGAAGTCTACGAAAAGGGCGACCGGGCGATATTCGAGGAGCTCTGCTTCTGCATCCTTACGGCCGGCAGCAGCGCAAAGATGGGCATGAGGACCATTGCGGCTTTGCGTGACATCCTGCAGAGCGGTACAGAGAAAGAACTGCAGGCTGCGGGCCCGCACTTACCGCGTGCGGTTCTGGCGCCTGCGTCCGTCTTATATCTTCGCAACCAGGGAGTATCTCAACGACGTGTGCGGGATGAAGCTTCGAGCGCTCCTTGAATCATTCGAAAACCCGATTGACCGGCGCGATTTTTTCGCGGCAAACAAGCGGATCAAGGGCCTGGGATACAAGGAATCGAGCCATTTCCTCAGAAACATCGGTTTCCCCGGCTATGCCATCCTGGACAAGCACATCCTGAACAGCCTGCGCGAGATGGGTGTGATTAGTAAGCGGATGCGCCCCCCGACGACGCGCGCTCGTTACCTCGCGATCGAGCGGAAGCTCCGGCAATTCTCCGGCGAGATCGGGATCGACATGGACCAGCTCGATCTCCTGCTCTGGTCGCGCAAGACAGGGGAGAATCTTGAAGTGATTGCGGATTGCGGAATGGAGAATATTTTCGCATTGACGCAAACTCCGCAGTAATATATAATCCTTTCTGCCTTGTCGCTCCTCCTGTTTTATGATGTGCCATCACGAATTTCCTCTCAGACCATTTCGTAGGAGCGAAGCGACTGAGGGTCTTGCCGGGCAAGTTCCCGCAGGGCCTTTCAACTGAGGGGAACCATCAGATATCTCGCTTCGTTTCCCTGTACGTACACAGATTAATCGTAAAACATCGGGTGCTGTTTTGTATGATCCGAGGTTCCTTGCGGGATCATCATTCTAAAAAAATCTAATACTATCCTGATTTTTCTGGTTCGGGCATTGATCGTGGAAAGAGCATGAGCGACAAGGGACTCAAAAAAGCGGTCATCATCGGCGCGGTTGCAGGCGCTGTCATAACATTGGGGATCGCATTGTCCATGGACCTGTTCTTCTCCGACACGTTCCAGGGCACCTGGCGCGATGCAGCGGCAAAGGACGTCACCAGGATGTTCGGACCCGGCTGTGGACAGAACTCCTTTGCCGTGATGCTCGTTCTTGTCTTTGTCATGTCTTTTCTGGCCGGGTTCGGCGCCATGCTCGGCGCTGCTGCGGGGCTCATCATGAACCGGTTTTTCAAAGTTGTCCTGAAATTGTAATGAATGATCCTCTGTAAATTCGCCTATTGAAATCAGCGAATAAAGCAAGGGTTAGACGGCTTAGTCGTGATCAGACAAGTACTAATGGCACAGCAAGATGCATGAAGCGGCGACATTGGAACATTTCAGAAGCGTTCTTATTCGGACATGCATATTATGAGTCTTCTTCGACGTCATTGCCATGATTTCTGCGATGAATGTTCACGACTAACCTGCGCTGTCAGTGTAATCAAAGATTCGAACAGGCTTAACCGTAAAATAATGATTTGGTGCTTTCAAAAATAGGTTATGTGTTTGTTAAATAATAACTAATTATTTTACTAATCGTAAGTAAGTTTTTGTTTTGTGCTTTGATTGTAACCCAACAGTTGCATGAGCGATAACGCGCTATGGAGCGTGTTTTATTGATTAATTCGACCGTATTAAAAATAATAACACATTGAAAAAATAATATAAATAATATTGGTATGTTCATTGCATTATATATGTCGAATTTTCTACGACCATTGTTTCGATACAGAGGTATTACTTGTAACTGTATGATTTTACTAAATTTACACTGGAGAGCCAAATGACAAGAAAAATTATGCCAATACTCTGCATGGCAGTTAGCATGCTAATGCTCATCGCGAGTTATGCAAGCGCCGGAGTCAGGGAAAGTAAGCATGATTTTTCATGGTTCCAGGCGAACCCGATAACACAATTTAATGACAACTTCTATTCGACGAATTCGGGCATGGAAATCACCGACGTTTGCGTTTTCTGCCACACTCCTCATCGCGCCTCGAGCGATTCAGGCCGCCTGACAAATACTTTCCTTTGGAACAGAACAAATTCTACCTACAATTACAAAGTATATTCCAGCCCGACCCTGTCGACGGCGATCTCTATAGATCCGACGCCCAAGGGGATCACGCTTATGTGCATGAGCTGCCACGACGGCGTCACGACCATTCAAAACATCATCAACGCTCCGGGAGGCGGGACCGCTTACGCGGGGCTCAGTAATAGAGATCAGATCGGCGATGTCTTCCCTTCATTTCTTGGCGGCGAGGGCGCGAACATCGGCTACAACTGGGGTGCTCCGGCAAGCGGTATAGTGGACCTCAGCAATGACCATCCTGTTTCATTTACCTGGGTGCCCGGTCTGCGGGGCATCAAGGAGCCGAATACCTGGCCCCCAAACACCGTAAAGCTGTTCAAGCTTGACGGCGTCAATGACAGGATGGAGTGCGCTACCTGCCATGATCCGCATGATACGACTAATCCGCCGTTCCTCAGAATGTCGAATGCCAACAGCGCAATGTGCATGACTTGCCATGATAAATAGAAAGGCTGCTGAGAAAGAGCAAAGGGGAGCTAATCAATTTATGAAGCCAATAACGACGAGCGCGAATCCGTGGGGTTCGGAGGTGAGTATGAGGCAGCGACTGTGTACAGCAATCATTGCGATTCTGGTCCTGGTGGGTATGGCGGCGGGCGTTGCGAATGCAGCTCCTGCGCGGCTTAGGTCCGTAACGGACAATATCCAGGGGCCGGTGGGCGTCTCTCTTGACTCCCAGGGGAACCTCTATGTTGCGGATTACTCCCGCGGTATGGTCCTCGTATTCAACAGTAAGGACCAGCTCCTGAAGTCTCTTTCAGTGCCGGGCGCGCTCAGCGTGGCCGTTGATTCCGGGAACCGCGTGTACGTCGGGTCCTCCAGCGGCCAGAGCAAGGGCATTGTCTCGGTCTACAGCAAAGACCTGGCGTTCGTGCGCAGTCTGGGCAAAGGCCTGGGCGAGTTTTCCAAGCCCCTTTCTATTGCTATAGACGGCGCCGACAGGGTTTATATCGTTGACGGGATCGATAATACGGTCAAGGTCTTCGATTCCGCTGGTCAGTCCGCTCTGTCCTTTGGCGGGACCGGCAGCGACAGCGGACTTCTCAACAAACCGGTCGCAATCGCGGTAAAAGACAGCGCCGGTGAAATTTATGTTTCTGACCGGCCGATCACGGCAACTTCAACGGGCGCACAAACCTACGTCCCGAGGGTCCAGGTTTTCGACAAGACCGGTAAGTACCTCCGCTCCTTCGGCGAGTACGGCGGCGATGCAGGTAAAATGATCGCCCCCTCCGGATTCTCTCTCGACAAGAGCGGAATGCTCTATATTGCCGATTCCAACATGGGAGTTGTTCAGCTGTTCGATCCTTCAAGCGGCCTGTCCACGGACGCGTCCGCGGCGCTGTATGACAGCAGCCATGCCCTGTTGCAGCCCCAGGGTGTGGCGATCGGAAAAAACAACATCGTTTATGTGGCCTCCTATGTGGGCAAAAGCATCGATCTGTACGCACTGGACGGTTTTGTTACCATGGATTCCGCACCGTCGCTGTTGAGCTTTTCCGGCACCAAGTACGGCGCCAACCCGGCAGCGCAGTCGATTACGGTTGCAAACAGCGGCAGCGGCACTCTGGGCTGGTCCGCAGCGTCCAACCAGGCATGGCTCATTCCGGGCCAGACCACTGGTTCCACCGGCCCGGCTGCTTCAGCAAACCTTCCTGTCAGTGTGAACATCGCTCCCCTGTCGGCAGGTACATTTACCGGCACTATCACGGTTACAGCGGATTCCGGGCAGACCGATTCAGTTCCGGTCACGCTTACGGTGCAGGATCCTCCGACCCTCGGTCTGAGCAACCAGTGGCTGACCTTCTCGGCAAAGAAGGGGACGGTCGTTTCCCCCCAGTCCGTAACCGTCAGTGTCTCGAATGCGACATCGCTTCCCTGGACAGCTGCAACCGACGCAGCCTCATCGAGCTGGCTCAGCATGGCGCCTTCTTCGGGCAACGCGACAACCTCTTCACTTATCTCCGTGAATGCCGATAGTCTTGCTCCGGGAACGTACACCGGATACCTTGCTTTTGTAGCCACAGGGGCTTTGGGCGGGGACGGGACTTCCAAGATCAGGGTCGATCTGACCGTCAGCAGCACCAACAAGATCAATGTCAAAGCCAACATAGCCAATGCAAGCTACTCGATCTCTTCCGGCGGCACGACGGCCTATTCGGGCAGCGGTTCGACCTGGAGCACGGACAGCGCAGGCACCGGGGACTACACCATCACCTTCAATCGCGTGGCAGGATATCAGCGGCCGCTGCCTCAGACGAAGAAACTTTCCGAAGGCGGTGAGATAACCTTCGACGGCGTTTATGTTTCCTATAAAGACATCGCCGCCAGGAGAAACATCGTGGTCGCCAAGGGCCCTGCTTCGAATAATACGGCCCGGGTAAAGGCCTACAAGAACGACGGCAATGCAACGGCCTTCGAATTCACGGCTTTAAAGAGCCGGTACGGAGCAAACTCCGCAGTCGGCGATGTCGACGGCGACGGGGTCGCTGAACTGATCGTCGGAGCCGGCGCGGGCGAGGACAACAGCGCCCTGGTGCGCATCTACCGCGCGGACAAGAGCAAGCTGCTGGAATTTACTCCTTTCAATACACAATATGGAGTAAACGTGGCGGTTGCGGACTTCGATGGGGACGGAAAGGCGGAAGTGATCGTCGCTCCGGCCGGCGGAGCGCAGAATCCCGCAATGGTCAGGATTTATGCTTATGACCAGACTTCAAACAAGATGGTTCCCACGGGAGTTGATATCACGGCATCCGCCTCGATGTTCGGCGCGAATGTGGCTGCCGGCGACACCGAGGGAGACCAGAAACCCGAGCTGCTCACTGCCACGGGATTCGACGAAGACAACCCGGCTGTCGTAACCATCTGGAAGATCGACACCTCGAAGGGCCTGGGCAGCTGGACTGCAGCTGCGATAAGGGACATCACGCTGTCGGGTAAGGGCGGCGCCTCGGTGGCAGCGGGAGATGTTAACGACGACGGAAAAGACGAGATCATAGCCAGTGCTGGATACGATCGTCAGGGCGCTTCCATCAGCATCATAAGGGCGGAAGACGGGCAGCTCCTGAGTTCCATTACGGCCTTCAGCAACGCGAAATACGGCTCCAGTCTGGCTGCAGCGGATCTCGACGGAGACGGCATCGCTGATATCATCGCCGGTGTCGGAGGCGAATCGGGTAAGGAAAGAACCAAAGGGAAATCGGCTGGCGTGGTCAAGGTGTTCAATGCGCAGGGCGCGCTGAGCTATACCGTCACTCCCTTTGTCGCGCATCAACGCGAACGGGGATTATATCGCCGCCCTCAGTGCTGCGCCGACTCGGCGGGAGCCGACGGGGGCGATTCCTCCTTCTTCGGCGGCTCGAGCAGCGCCTTGCGCGAGAGTCTCACGCGGCCCTTGTCGTCGGCCTCGAGCACCTTGACCTTCACCACCTGGCCTTCCTTGAGGTAGTCGGAGACGGCGTTCACACGCTCGTGGGCGATCTGCGAGATGTGGAGCAGGCCGTCCTTGCCCGGCAGCAGCTGCACGATCGCGCCGAAGTCGAGGAGCCGCAGCACCGGCCCCTCGTACACCTTGCCCACCTCCACCTCCGCCGTGATCTGGCGGATGCGGTCCATCGCCGCCTGTCCCGCTTCCTGCGAGAGGCAGGCGACGGAGATGGTGCCGTCGTCCTCGATGTCGATCGTGGTGCCGGTCTCGCGCGTGAGCGCCTGGATGACGCTGCCGCCCTTGCCGATCACCTCGCGGATCTTGTCCGGGTTGATCTTCATCTTCATGACGCGCGGCGCGTAGCTCGACAGATCCTCGCGCGGGCCGGGCACCGCCTGCTTCATGATGCCGAGGATGTGCATGCGCCCTTCCTTCGCCTGGTCGAGCGCGACCTTCATGATCTCCTTGGTGATGCCGTTGATCTTGATGTCCATCTGCAGCGCCGTGACGCCGCGATCGGTGCCGGCCACCTTGAAGTCCATGTCGCCCAGGTGGTCCTCGTCGCCGAGGATGTCGGTGAGCACCGCGAAGCGCGTGCCCTCCTTGATGAGGCCCATCGCGATCCCGGCCACGTGGCCCTTGAGGGGAACCCCGGCATCCATGAGCGAGAGGCAGCCGCCGCAAACCGAAGCCATCGACGACGAGCCGTTCGATTCCGTGATCTCGGAGACGACGCGCAGCGTGTAGCCGAACTCCTCCTTCGACGGCAGCACGGCGAGGAGCGCGCGCTTGGCGAGGCGCCCGTGGCCGATCTCGCGGCGCTTGGGGGTGCCCACGCGGCCCGTAGCAATACGCTGAGTCGAGGCCAC
>CAVVOB010000009.1:0-5790 GCA_963749655.1 Nitrospirota bacterium | reverse complement strand
CGGAAATGCTATAATGGAAAAGTGACCGAAAAGGATGTAAAGAAATATATCAACGGATTGTATGACCTTTCGATCCCGTTCTGCTGGCAAATATCGTCAGGACATGCGGCAACCCCGATGCCACCCCGACAGAGGTGTATAATCTCATTTCCACGGACCCTGCTCTCGGAACGCGCATTCTTCGCGTTGCAAATTCGGTATTTTACGGCCGCTCCGGCGACGATCGGGAACCTCTATCAGGCGATCATGTTTCTCGGGTTCGACCGGATCAAAACACTGGCACTCGGCATTACCGTGCAGAATTCGCTTGCGTCACCTGCCTCCCGGAGCATGACAAACCTCTGGATCCACAGCTACGAGGTCGCCTATTGCTCCTCGAGCCTTGCGCAGTACTTCCCCATGACAGCTTCCGGCGACTGCTTCATCGCCGGCCTTCTCCACGACATCGGAGCGGATCGTTTTCATGGGCATGAGCAGCTCTAAATTCGCAAGGATCCTGACCACCGACATCCCTGTTCGAACAGGAGCGGCACGAGTTCGGCTGCACCCACGCGATGGCAGGCGCGTGGCTGATAGAATCGCTCAGCATGCCCGCTGAGCTTCTTGCAGCCATCAAGTACCATCACAGTCCTTCCCTGGCAAATTCCGTCCCGCAATGTGGTCGCAGCTGTCGCACTTGCAGAAGCGATGACCCAGACATTCAAGGTTCGGCCGGAGGACGACGGGCTCTGGACCGAAGAACTCGACGCCATCATGAAAGAATTCTCCCTCACGGAAAAAACAATCAACCAGGTCGGCGAACAACTGAAGTCTGCGCGACCGGAGATCGAAAGCATGTTCTCGTCCTCGTGAGCCCTGCCAAAAAACAGTTTCGAGTTCTTAGTTTTGAGTTTTGAGCAAAGAGCAGAGAACAGCTCCGCTCCATTTTCCATGCCGTCCTCCCCGCCTTCTTCACAATATAAACGTAACAACCGTGCGGTATCGCAGGTTCGAGAAGTTCAGAACTGACTGCTGAGAGCAAGCCGCTGGCGTCTGATCGGTTTTTGTCAGGCCCGGCAAGAACTGACCTTGTATGCCAAAATTTGTCATGAGAAGTGCCCAAAACGGCATGTTCCCGAAAATTAGTCCCGAGGATTGCAGTGAAAATCGCATATATCCAGCTGGTTATGGATTGGTATGGATGTTGCTTTTTGAAAGTCTACTTTCATCACTTTTTTGTCTTTTCTATAGGGGGGGCTAAAAGAATGAATTGCTGGGAATTCAGAAACTGCCCGGAAGAGGTGTTCAGGACCTGTCCTGCATACCCCGACAGCGGTTCCGGCTGTTGGATGCTCTCAGATGTAAAGTGCCAAGATGGGAAAAAAGAGTTTTCAAGCCTTGACGAACAGATCGCCTATTGCAGCAGGTGCGATTTCTACGTCCAGGGGAGGGAACGGGATCGCCTGAAGAGTTCGCCAAGAGCAGGACAGTCTCAAGAAGCAGCAGACATATGAAAAGATGCCGGCGGGCGAACCGTGATGGCGGAAAGAAGCAAGACAAGAAGGGAGGCGAATGTCAACAGGAATGACCTGACCCTCTGTGGTCTCTTAAGCGGTCAGCTTTCTGCTTGTTCTGCAATCCGTAACTTAACGCGCTACCGGACCCTTTCTTTTTCACCAATGCTCAAGGCTCCTCGGAAAGATACCGCTGAAGCCCCGCCGGGCCTTTGAGCGGCAGCTCGAGGATTACCTCGATCCTACCGTCGGAAAGTTCCCGCTCGCTTACCACCTTGAAGCCGCTGAGATACCCCTGGATCCGCTGTACGCCCTTCCCCGTGGCCATGACATCTTTGACGCTTCGTTGCTTGTCGATCCTGATCTGCTCCACGATCCGGAGCAGGTTTCGCTGCGCGTCGACCATGGCTGCGCGCTCGGTCATGGCCCGGCCTGCGGCAAGGTTTCCGGCGTTCTGCGGAGGCGATCCGACGCCGACAGCGCGGATCTTTCCCGCAGTCCAGTCGACGCCATCAATGGGAGTGACGGGAAGCAACACCGAAGTCTGCCGCACCCGCTGGTTCTCGGGTATCGTGACCGGGGCAATGTCCTCAGCGTATCCCGGCGCTGTTGCCCGCACTTCATATTCCCCTGCAGGCAGTCCCCGGAACTCATATCTGCCGTCCTGGTCGCTGCGCGTCGTTGCCCGCTCCTTCCCCTCCTGGATAAGTTGGACCTCGCCGTTTGTACGCGGCGGGGTGATCCTGCCAGACAGCACCGCTTTACCGGAGCCTGGAACGATCAGGACCGGAGGGAGCGTGGTCGTCTCTCCCGGATTCACGACAATGCTGTCGAAGCGGATTGGGAAGGAGGAGACCGGAGCGGACACCATGATCGTATAGGTCCCTGCTTTGACCGCAAGTTTGAACTTCCCGCCGTGCCCTCCGGCGCTCACCGTCGCGATGGTGCTTCCCTCCCTGATCGCCGATACCTGCGCCGTCGCATCCGGGGGATCGAGCGTCCCTTCGACAAGGCCGTCCTGCGCCCAGCCGACGACGGCGGAAGAAAGGACCATCGCCATGACAAGAAAGCTCTTTACGAGTATTCGCATAGATCACCCCTGGGTATGGTCAAAGTATACCATGGTCGCGAGGTCCTTCCTCGCTGGTACGGTATTTACACGCCGGAAGTCAGAGCTGTAGTCGCCAGGTGATGGAGAATGGGAGCTTGAGTTTGTGCATGGTACGTGCCAAGGGGCCGTGGTTGTTTCGTGAGAAGAATTATTTCCATTATCGGGAACAAGCTGAAGACTGACAGCTTTTTGATTTGCCGGAAGGTTGGCAGGAAGCCGAAGCTGTGAACGCATTGTTTAAACGACGGCCGGTACCCGACGAGAAGGGCAAGGGCAACGAGAACAATCTGAGCCTTAGCCCGCTAAGATGTCTCTGTGAACGGTCTCAATAACTCAATCTTTAAGTCTGATAATCATATGAAGGCACCCCACGGGTTCATCCCGTCCCTCGTGGCTTGAGAGGTCATGCCCTGGAAAGGAAGAGAACCGAAAGACAGGCGCAGAGAACGGCATAGACCTTCCGCCGCGATACCGTTTCCATGCCTAGCGATGCGGACAGGGCGAAGGCCATGACAAAGCTCATATTGGCAATGGAAATGACCGTGCTTGCCTCGCCCAGCGTGACCGCCAGCATGAGGCAATTGACGATCAGGAACACCAATACGCCGGAAATGGCCGAGTAGGAGGCCTTTTTCCCCGTGATCCTGAACCGTTTTTCGCGCACGAGAGCGTAACAGGCGCCACCGACGATCCAGCACGACGATATCATCAGCAGCATGGCATCGGGCCCGGCGTGGTGCACGACGGCGCTTCTCGTCAGGACGCCGTAGACCGCCCGCAGCAGCGAGGCGGCGACTGCAGCAGCGACAAAAAGCCGAAAGGTCCCGGCAGCATGCAGGACCGGAGGCCGGTGGGCGAGCAGAAGCACGGCCGCGATCCCTGCCGATATTCCCGCCGCTTTGAACAGTCCGATGGATTCATGCAGGAACAGCCACGCCAGGAGGACCACGCCGATGGTACTCAAACGATAGATCGTTGAGCCGAGGCTCGTGTCGATGTGGGTCAGGCTTTCGATGAGCAGGATATTTGACAGGGTCAGGACCAGTCCGGCGCCGAATCCATTGTACATCGTTGTCAGATCGACGGAGAAAGAATTGCCCTGGGACAGGAACGTGGCGGTCTGCAGGAGCGTCCATACGACGCCGATGCCCAGGACATAGACGCCCCGGGACCGGTCCTTCGAGGAATAGCGTTTGAACACCACATCGTTCATGCCGGCGAACAGCAGGCCTACGATGGCGAAGCAAAACCGCCCGGGAGACGTGCATGCGCGGCCTTTCTCATCTATCAAAGGGGCACGTCTTGTTATTTGATATTTACCATCCCGCGAAATAGTATCGGGAAGACGTGACCTTAAGGATTCCCGGTTCCTGCTTCAGGACGATACTGATCCGTCGGTGCCGGTCCAGCATTCGCTTTCACCGCAAAGTACAGATAACCCATGGCGATCGCGAAACAGAGGAGCCGGAAAGCCGGGACACGAAGACCCGTGAGCGCGTGCAGCGTCGAGAGGATTATTACCGGCGTGATCGACACCGAGGCGAGCCGGAGCACGGTCAGGTAATCGAGCCGGGCCCTGAGCATCTTCACGAAAAGCAGCCCGATGGCGGCGTACAGAAGCATCTGGAGGACCCGATAGGCGAAGGAGCCGGTAACCGCAAAGGGATAGGCGAGGAGTGCGAAATATTTCCTGAACGCCTGGACCCAGCCGTTCACGCGTTCGCGGTCAACGGTGAAGTTTTCGATCGCCGAAAGATCGTAGATCCTCGTCTCGGCTCTGTTCGGTTTCCGGTATATGAGCTTGTCTTTCGTGAGGAGCAGCGGGGCGGTGGTCTGTTCGATCGAGGTGATCGTTCCCGCGGTGTCAATGACTATAAGGGGAGTCTGGCTGTCGGGGTTCGAGATGGTATAAGGGACCGGCTGATCGATGGACACCTTGCCGCGAACGATCGTTATCCGCGGCACCTGTTCAAGGAATTTCGGGGCATTCAGCCTGACCATCTCCGCAGTTTCCCCGTGCAGCTTGATCATGACCGGCATCCAGGTAACGGCCAGCAGAAGCAGAAGGTAGAGAAAGCCCGTTCCCTTCCAGTTCGTCCGCACGTCTTGGTAGAAGTCGCTTGATGAAAAGGTCAAGTACAGCGCTTGCAGAGGGGAATACCGTTTCATGACGTCTCCCTTCATGCGTATCATAATTTTGAAAAAGGAATGAATTAGGAAAAAACCGAAAGTATGGGAGCCCGTAAGCCCAAATTGCCGGTGGATCAAGAGTGGCCGTTGGGTCAGGTCTTTAATATTTATGTTCTCTCCCACTCGCGGAGAACCGGACTTGTTTACGAGTAGTGCATGTCGAGATGCTCGGCAAGGGACCGCATTGCCGAGAACGATGTCAATAACTCAATCTTTACGCTGTCCCCCGGTTCCCCTGATCCCACCTGGTCGGAAGACCAGCCTGCCCCTGCCGCGATTGGGATAACGTCACTTATGGCACTTCTCACAATTTGCCTGATCCTTTACATCAAAGGCCCGCACGCCGTTATGGCAAATGCCGCAGAACATGCCTTTGTTGATCTTACTCATATCCATCTTATCGGAGTTCTGCTCCATCTGGAACACATGATAATGACAGGCACTGCACTTCTCCTTTGCATCTTCAACATGTTTTGCATGGCTGAAGAACACCGGTTTTGCACCCTTCGGATGGAAGGTTAGATCTCCGCCGCCCACCACAACACCGAATGCCGTTCTCCCGCATACCACCAGCCCGATTGCCAGCAACAGCAAACCTGTTCTTTTCATTGATCACAGCCTCCTATTCCCCGTGAGCGTCTCTGAGGTCAGGTATTTATGTTTATTTTGATCGAAACCGCTAATTATCTGTTTTATGTACGAGTAGTGCATCTCAAGGTGTCCCGCGTTTGCCCGCTGGGTGTAGCCGTACTGCTCGACTGTTTCCGCGATCTAACAAACAGATGAGAATGGGTCCATCAGAAGCAGGCGCGGCAGATCCGGTTGTATCCCTTATTGACGTGCTGGAGCGTATTCCGGAAGTTGATGCGGTCCTCGTCGCTCTTGAAGACGGCTTTCTTCTCGTTGCCGCGGAGGGTGATATGGTAAACAGCGTATGCACATTCTCTGCAGAGAGGACGCGCCATGTGCGAAGATTATCAGAGACATGACCACAAT
>CAVVOB010000008.1:0-7088 GCA_963749655.1 Nitrospirota bacterium | reverse complement strand
TGCCCGTTCTCATCTCGATGGCACGCACGGCTTCCCTTACAGCGGAACGAAAACGGTCCTCATCCCTGTCGAGTTCCCTCCCCCCGTCGTGGCGCGCAGGCAGGACCACTCCGGCGGGCACGGGAAGGCCCTTCTCCTTCGCAATGACGAGGTTCCTGGCCTTGCTGCCGAGCGAGGGACCGAACCGCAGGGCATCGTGGACGGCGAGCGACTGGATATCGGAAAAAATCTTTTGCCGGGAGCACCGGGTCTTCCTCTTCCGGACTGCGGTCCCCCCGGGCGCGGAACAGCGTTGTCAGGGTTTCAAGAAGCCGGTCGGATTCGACCAGGCCGGGAACGCTGCTCACGATGTTCCGCATAACGATGTCCGCGGCCTTGTCGATGAAATCCTTCTGCGATCCATGAACCGTCGGATTTTTCATTCCGCACTCTGACCTGTCCCCAGCGTTTACGAGTGCGGATGCACGGAGTGCGCGGGAATTCCGCATTCCGCATTCGTTACTCGGGCTCCGGAGCGGCTCCGGAAGATCGTCGCGGGGGATCGACGCTATTGCCTCTTTCAGCGGGCCGTGAAAAGTCCGCGCAAGGGCCGACACGGACCAGGCAAGCTCCTTCTGCCACATCTTCAGCACATCGACGACCTGGGCCGGATGCAGCCGTGTCTCCTCCAGGAGTCCCGCGAAGTCATCGATCCGATCGTTCCCCATGCCGTACTGCTTCAGCGCCTGCCACGACGCGTGGGCGGATGCCAGCCATAAACGGAGCTCGTCACTGGCCGCTGCGCTTCCCTTCAAGCCGATCTCCGTGATGATCGACTCGATGAGCACCGGGAGCTCCTCGCCGCGACGCATGAGATCGCAGAAGGCGTCGAATTTCGGTTCGTGGTATGAACCTAGCACCGAAGGAATTCCGAAGGCTATATGACGTTTGAAATAGAGCGCTTCCTGCGCAGCGGTCTTCTCCGGAGACAGGATGATGCGTTCAAGCGATTGCAGCTCCGCGACGACGCGGCGAAGGTGAGCGTGAATGTTGCCCCCGGGAGTATCGCCGCTCAGGAGAGAATATTTTTTCACCACTTCCTTGTACAGCATGCAAAGCAGCCGCACCTTTGCAGCGGCCTCGCCGTCCTGCTCCCCGGCCCCGAGCTGTTCGTCGATCTCCGCATCGCTGATCCGAAGGATCCGGTCAGGATGGAATCCGGCATTGTCCAGCGCTCCCCGGTCCCGGAAAAAAGGATTCGCTGCTGCACCGTAGCGCTCGAAGAGACGCCCATCGCCGCGGTCGAGAATATCGGACGGGACAAGGTTCACGAGTATTGACGGATCGCGCAGGACCCAGGCCCGCAACACTTCCTCGATCAGGCGGACGTTGTTGCTGCTCGCATTCACATGGACCTGTTTGCGGACAAAATAGATCACCGGGTCGTTGCCCCAGGCGTCGAGCTCGGTGGAATAATCCCTGATCCTGCTCACCGCGCCCACGTCGTTGAAATAGACAGGCAGGCGGGACAGCAGCAGATAGTTCAAAAGAAAGCTGCCCTTCATGGCCGGGGAATTCAGATAAGCCGACACGCGGCGCTGGAACAGCCGGTCGTCGGGGATCAGCACGCCGCCCGCTGCCAGGTCGGCGATCACCTGGACGAGCACGGGTTCGAGCCTGCTGTCGCCGGACGCGAACAGATCAAAGAACCTTTCCAGCAGTTCCAGGTGCCGGGGATTCACGATCTCGGCCCACGTTTCAGGCGAGATTCCCCGGACCTTTGCCGCGGGAATGAAGATCTTCTTCAATCCGTTGATATAGAAGTCGATGAGCGGGCCATGGCCTGATGAAAGGATCGCGCCGGCAACGTGAGGGTCCAGCATGATCCGCTCCTGCAGCTCGGGCGCGGCTTCGTTCGCTCTGTTCAGGAGCGCAGCGCAAAGGTCGGACCTGCCCCTGGCAATGAGACGGCTGACGATGCGGGGAACGGACGCGCTGATCGTTTCGAGCATCCGGGCAGATGGTTTGGATTCCGCTGCGAGGCAGGCGGCAACAGCCTCCATAAGAGGGCCGGCTGTTTCCGCGGTCATGTCCCTTTCTGCGATATCGAACAGGAGCTCAACGGCTTTCCGCTCGTCCAGGACATCGAAATCGATGCGGCTGATGATATCGAGGGCGCCCCGGGCGTCGCCGCCCCGGAGCCGCTGCTGCGCCTCATCGAACGATTGGAGGACGCGCTGCTGCCCCGGTCCTCCGAAGCGCTTCAAAAGTTCGAAATCCTCCGGGGGAAGGAGCGCGGCAAGAGGCGCCAGGACGGCTTCGGCCGGGAACTTGAGTGCAGCCTGCGCCTGAGCGAGGGCATTGATGAGGAACTGCACTGCTCCCCTCACGTCGATTGCCGGGAAGGTCTCGTGGATCTTATTGAAGGACTCGAAAGCGCGCCGTCCATGGGGGGCCGGATCGATAGATGAACGGGTCAATGCGTCCACCCAGAGTTCGGCAAGCGGCCGCAAGCCCGAAGTATCGCCCTTCTGCACGAAGAGCAGGTCAAGAAGATCGAAATAGTTGGAAACCGGCTTGTTCCGGTCAAGAGGGTCGGAGCGCTCTGCAGCAAGGATCAGGAACCGGGCAAGGACGGGGAAGGCCCGGAAGAAAGCGGACCTATCGCTCCAGAAAAAATCGCGTGCAAACCCGGCCGCCTCTTCAGAAAAAGCAGGCCAGTTCTTCTTGGTGGAATGGACCTGGGAGACGATCTCTTCCGCCTTACGAAGCAGCCCTACCTTGTCCCGCAGCGGAGTTGTGATGAGCGCAAGATCGACGCCCGCAAGTTCCCGGGAAAGCTCGAGTGCGGACACATACAGTCCGCCGGCGCTCTCCTTCTTGAGCAGAAAGGTCCCGATGTGCCGCCCCGACTGCACGATGTCGATCTGAAGGTCGCGGTTTGCTGCAATCTGCGTTCTGTCGGCGGTAAAAGAAAAAGCTCCGTTCCTCGCGAGGTCAACACGCGCGAGCTCGATGCCGCTCTGGTTCAGCGACGCTTCGTACCGTCCGTCGGGAAGCGCCAGGACCGTCCCCTGGAGCAACGTCTCCGCACCGGCCTCGCTCATGCAGAAATCTTTCACCACAAGGGACCGCAGCGACCCTTTGTAAGCAGTGGACAAAGTACCCACAAGGTAATCAAGAGTGCAGACACTATTCTTCGGCTGGACCGTGTTCTCCATGAATCTCCCGCCTTCAGTAATCTAATTCCGCATTCCGAATTCCGCATTTTTATTGTCGATCGGGAGGGATGTTTTGCGAGTTGAGGTAATTTCTTCTGCAGGCGCACCTTCCCCCTTCGTGTGCTAAGGTGCGATCGGGGACTACGTACAGCGGGCTAAGCCTCTACGTAGCAGAGATCATTGTCGCCGAACTGGCAATCATCTGGAAGTACGATCTGCTCGCCGTGCCCTTTGATCGTGGACTTGATCGCCTGAAGCGCGCCCGTCTCTGCATGGGGGATGTCGGGTGTCTGTTCCGGGAAGCTCACTACAATTTCATCATCATCCCTGAATGCCCTGACCTCGTAAGCCTCGGTCAATGTTTCCCGTTCACCCTTTTCGAGACGATTTACGAGCCCTGCCATAAAACTCGCCTCCTCTCGGACTTCGGTTCCTACTTTGATTATAACACCCGGACGAGGGCGGACAAAGGCTATGAATGTGTGCAGAAAAGGATAGTCCTAAAGGCCTATGAGTAGCTGCTGAGAAGAGAGTTGGTTTCTACTGACTGGTGGGATCTCGATACATCAAGAATAGGGGGGGCCGCAGAGAGTCTCGTTCACAAATAGAAACAAGCGAAACAACGGTTTTCACGAAACCTTGTTCTTGAATGGGTATGGATTAATAACAGCCATGCTGCACGAGAAGGACACGAGAACGCCTTTTCAGCCATGCTGAACTACCTGAGTGATGCACAGGCGTTTCATGATGATTATGTGAAGAACTCGGACAGGTATGAACATGAAAAAGAGGCTGTTCAATATTAAATTAAGAGGAAGTGACCTTATGCGATTCGCGACGGCAAAGCGAACAACAGATTACTACTGACTATGTGGTCGTGGCATGAAGCTGCAAACCAAGAGCGCGAACGACCTTCATGACTGTAGAGAATTCCGGGTTGCCTTCTGGGGAAAGGGCCTTATACAGGCTCTCGCGGCCAAGTCCTGTTTCGCGGGCTACCTTTGCTATTCCACCCTTTGCTCGGGCAATATCCCCCAGGGCTGCTGCGATAAGGGCAGGGTCGCCGTCTTCGAGCACTGCTTCGAGATAGGCGGCCATGTCCTTCTTGGTCTTCAGGTGGTCCACTACATCCCATTTTTTCGTTTTGGTCTTTGCCATGACTGGCCTCCTAAAGGTTCTGAGCAAGTTCAAGGGCTTTAAAAATATCATGATTCTGGGTCCGCTTATCCCCTCCGGCAAGCAGGATAACGACGGTGTCCCCGTGTTTCGTGAAATAGACCCGATATCCGGGGCCGTAATCGATCCGCAGTTCCGATACGCCCTTTCCGACCGACTTAACATCCCCTGAATTGCCGAGGGACAAACGACGGATACGCACGTTAATACGGACCTGTGCTGCCCGGTCGCGCAAACCGTCAAACCACTTGGAGTATACGTCGGTCTGGCGTATCTCGATCATGGCTCATTGTATCCCAAAAGATACACGAAGGCAATCACAATTTTGTTTCCATTTCTGGATAGGTGAATAGCTTGCATCTCGTTACGATCAAAAAATTGTCCGAATACCTCCAGGTAAAGCCCTCTGACCCAGCGTTACGCCCACCACTGCCCCGAATCCCTTCGGGACGGCGTGGAGACTTTGGACCGGATTAGCATATTTTTAGCACAATCCAAAAAATAGGGGCTGCAGCTTTAGCTGCAACCCCTGAATGAGTTTGGTAGCGGGGGCCGGATTTGAACCGACGACCTTCGGGTTATGAGCCCGACGAGCTACCGGACTGCTCCACCCCGCGATGAGAGATGCATAATATAGGACACATCTTTGAATGTCAAGAAAATTATAGCTCTTTCAACCGGTTTTGTACCGGGAAACGGGTGTCCGGACCGGTCCGCCGCACCTCCGCACCTCCCCATGATCTCTTTGGACTTGACAAGAGTGGGCGAATCTGATAATTTGACATGCATTATTACAAGCTCTGAATGACCCAAAAATCACTGACGAAGGGAGGTGAAACTAAATGAAGAAGATTATTGCTCTTTTCACGGCAATGGCATTTGCTCTGACCCTCGGCGTTGCATTCGCAGAGGAGCAGGCAGCCCCGGCAGGCGCCGCCCCCAAGACGGAGGCAGCCCCGGCAAAGAAGAAGGTTGCTAAGAAGAAAAAGAAGGCAGCGAAGAAGGCAGCCGCCGAGACCAAGGCAGCTCCGGCAACGGCTGGCACCGGCACGAAGTAAGCTTCACCATACCGCCCTTTCATTATTCCAGGCGGGAACAACTGTTATTGTGATTGCAGCACTTGATTTTCGGCAGGCGGAATTTTCCGCCTGCTTTTTTTTGCCCCTTTACTCCCACCAGAGAAACAACCGGTTCGTTTTCCTGATCTCCCGTATAAGACCGTCTACTGTGCCGGGTCCCTGGTCGACGGCATCGGGACTGAACGCGTAGACGTCCTCGGCAAAGGCCTTCATATCTTTCGGCAGGGTCTTGAACTCGATCTCCACCCAGTCGTTGTCCGCGCCCACGATCTCGAAAGAAAAGACCTTTTCCCACTCCTGCAGCTGCTCGATGACATCTTCATTGGAAATATCGTAATCATTCCCGTTCGTATTCATGATGCGCAGGATCTCGAGCTGGTCCGTCCCCTTGAGGACTCCGATCTTGTCCGTCTTGATCCCTTCGTTCATCTCGACTACGAAGGGGATATAGTGCATGGGGGCCAGCTGCCTGCGGAGGCGGGAGAGCACGTGGTCTGTCTTGTCCTCTGGAATCGATGCCGCAATGCCCTGGGCCATGATCTGATAGCCATCTGCATCATAGCCGATCAGGCGCTGAATGCGCTCCTGCGTCTCCGCCTTGACCATGAGAAGCACACGGCGGTCGAATCCTATCTCATGGGCGATCTCCTCTGCAGCAGGTGAGAGGGTCTCGGCCGTGGCTGTCGGGGCCGTAACCGGAGCATGGGGGGCTTTGGCCGGGTGGGTGGTGGTCCCCCCGGAAACAATACTGCAGGTAGGTTTGCTGACAGCACTGCACGTAACACTGCTGGAGATGTTTTTCGCGGGTGCGCCTGGTACGCTTGTTGTCGAGCCGGTGGAAACGCTGCCTGAGGGTTTACTGCGGACGGTTTCAGAGCCTGGAGCGGCGCTGCTGGCGGCACCGGCGGAGTGGGAGCCGGTTCCGGAGCTTATCACGCGGCCGTCCGCTCCCATCAGGACCAGCGCGGCGCAGGCTGTGGTGAATACGGTCAACGACTGAAGGAACCCCTTTACCATAGTTCGGCTCCTCTCTACTAGAGGCAAAATCGAGTGATCGCGGCGAAGAGAATACAAGAGGGGAACATCCAAAAACGCCGGCATTGTACCACAGACCGGGGGCCGAAACAACTGCATTATCCGTTGCTGCCTCGACCCATTCAGATATCCCGGGACGGGCAAATATCGAACAAAACGCAGGATTGATGGTCGGGATTCCGGGCGTGGCAGACGGCCCGACCGTGATAGATAAGGAGCCGCGACAGATTGCTCCAGTCCTTTTGGGGAGTGACGGCCGTCAGGTCCTTCTCGACCTTCACTGGATCGTCATGCTTCGTCAGGCCGAGCCGGAATGCCAGCCGCTCGACATGGGTATCCACGGCGATCCCCTCGTTCATCCCGAAGGCTGCCGACAGCACGATGTTCGCCGTTTTCCTTGCCACGCCAGGAAGCGTGATGAGATCCCTCCATGGTCCGCGGCACCGTACCGCCGAACTGCTCGATCACAAGCTTCGCCGTCCTGTTGATGTTCTTCGCCTTGTTCCGGTAGAAGTTGACCGAAGCCACGTCTTGCTCGAGCTCTTCCGGCTTTGCCTTTGCAAAATCCCCGACTGAGCGGTATTTCCTGAAGAGCTTC
>CAVVOB010000007.1:0-6266 GCA_963749655.1 Nitrospirota bacterium | reverse complement strand
GTAAGGACGAGCACCTGGGCCGTTGTCTTCTGCTCCAGCTCCCTGAGGAAGGCGTTCATCCGGATCTGGACGTCCTGTCCGATCACGCCGGCGAGGTCGGTAACGTAATCGCGTGGAGTTGACGGAGGCTCCGGCGTCGAGGCGAGAACGCCTGACGAGAAAAGAAGAATGAACAGGAATGGCGCAAGTAGTTTTTTATACATGGAGGGTGTCGATGGTCTTTTCCGTTGATTCGAGGGCATGGTAGTAGCCTTCGAAGAAGGCAAGCAGCTCCCGCTCGGACGGCTTCAACAGACCGGCCTTGAGCCTGAGCAGGGTCTCGAAAATTTCAGTGCCGGTCTTTGTTGCAGACCCGAACGATTGAACCACTTCGGCGCGTGCGACGGGCGGCTCCTGGCCGAGCAGCAGGATGATGGCCCGGAAGAGCGCCATGGACCCGGTGATCGACCGCACGAGCAGGGAGGCGAGATCCTCTTTCCTGCCCAGAGACGAGATATATCCCTGACGGAGGTTGATGAGCCTGGTCTTGACCTCCCGTTCACACTGGAGGCGCAGGTTATGGACATCGATCTGAAGACCGTGAAGGATGTCGTCGCCGTACACGGTCTTATGGACAAGCTTGAAGTCTAGGAATTCGACGGGAAAGGAGTCAAGGGACTTTGCGATATAATCCGGCGTCATGACAAGGGGGGCCGCGATCCGTTTTTTGCCGTACTTCTTTCCGAGGGGCGCAAGGAACGAGATGAAGCGCAGATCCATGGCGTGCAAAACCACGAGGGAGTTGATGTCCGACAGTTTCTCGTCATAATCAGGCAGCACCGCGCTGCCCGATATGTGGATGGAGTGGATGTTCGCTGCATGAGCACCGAGGATCTCCGCAATCATGGGAGAGATTTTCTGTGCCACGGCCGGGACGAGCCCGGTAAGGTCCGGTGATTTCATAGTGGCGATATTATAGCACAGGAGCATGTCGTCTACAATGCATTGGATAGAGGAATATCCTGAAGGTGCATATTGCCTTTTTGCGGGATCTGCGATATTTTACTATCATGTCGTGAGAGGAGAAGAGCATGATCCGTTGCTGCCGCAATGAGGAAGCCGCGAGTGTTCTCACTATTATTAATGATGCCGCAAGCGCGTACCGGGGCGTTATTCCTCCGGATTGCTGGCACGAGCCTTATATGTCGCTCGAGTATCTGCAGAACGAACTGGATGCCGGTGTGGAGTTCTGGGGATTTGAATCGGACGGATGTTTGGCCGGAGTCATGGGAATCCAGCAGGTCCGGGATGTAACGCTCATCAGGCACGCCTACGTCAGAACGATCAACCGGAACAAGGGCATCGGCGGGAAGCTGATCAATCACCTGAAAACGCTCATCACGAGACCGTCCCTTGTGGGAACCTGGGCCGATGCTGTCTGGGCAATACGCTTCTATGAAAAACACGGGTTCTCCCTGGTCGCGCAGACGGAGAAGGACCGGCTTCTGGGGAAGTACTGGTCAATCTCCGCTCGTCAGACAGGGACGTCCGTGGTCCTTGCGGACCAGCGATGGTTCGAACGAACGCAAAAACCATAGCCTGTCCGCAGATTCCCGCACCGGCTGCATACGGTTCGGCATAAGTTTCGGGAGAAAGGATGGAATCATGGAAAGTATCCATTATATTCTGCAGATCGTGATCATGGCCATCAGCATCGCGGGCGCGGTTATTGTTCTCTGGGGCATCGCGGAGGCGGTCGGATGGTTCCTGGTCATGAAGTTCACCCGAACCGGAAAAGATGCCATTCAGGAGAGTGAGGCGATACGTCAGCGGCTCGGGGCCCATCTCCTTTTGGGGCTGGAAATTTTCATCGCCGCTGACATCATCAGTTCGGTCGCAAGCCCTACCTGGGAGCGGGTCGGCATCCTGGCGTCGATCGTCGGTGTACGGACGGTACTGAGCTACTTCCTCAGAATGGAGATGAAGCAGGGTACCTAGGAGGTCGATATGGAGTCTGTCGAGAAGAAAATACATCACACGGTCATACGGCTTTTTTCCGGAGACCTCACCGAGCGTGATGTCGACGCCATCGTGAACGCGGCGAACACCCACCTTCAGCACGGCGGCGGAGTTGCCGGCGCCATTGTGCGCAAGGGCGGCAGGTCATCCAGGACGAAAGCGATCGGATCGGCCGTGTACCCGTGGGCAGTGCTGCAATAACGTCAGGGGGCAAACTCAAGGCCCGGCATGTGATCCACGCTGTGGGGCCGAGAATGGGTGAAGGCGACGAAGACAATAAGTTACGGAAGGCCATCAACAGCGTGCTGGCACTTGCTGCAGAGAAGAAGCTTAAAAGTATTTCCGTGCCTGCCATCAGCGCCGGGATCTTCGGCTTTCCCAAGGACCGGTGCGCCGTGATTCTCGTGGGCGAGACGGCGGCGTACGTGAAGCGAAATCCCGCGACCTCCCTCGTACTGGTTGAGTTCTGCATTTTCGATCAGGAAGCGTACGGGTTTTTCAAAAGGGAATTGGAGAATCTGGAGTGATGCAACAAGAGGCTGGTGTAACCACAGATGAACACTGTTAGAAGCGGAAATCAAGAGGAGGGCGGTTCGTGCATGAGAGTCGTACCGATGCTGCTTTAACTATTCAGTAATCTGTGTTTATCCGTGTTCATCCATGGTTACAACATTTCTCTTCCGGATCCCTACTCTTTCACTTCCTGCATTTCCCGCTTGAATTCCGATGTGAAATGGAACTTGACGTCAGGGTAAGCCTCGATCATGTTCTTGAGCACCCATGCCGATTCGGCCAGGAACACGATGTTCCCATCCTTGTCCGTGGCAACACGGTCCGACTTGAAGCGGCAGAACTTTTCCATTTCCGCCTTGTCCCCGGTGATCCAGCAGGCCTTGTGGATGGCCATGGCATCGAACCGGCACCGTGCGCCGTATTCGTGCTCGAGGCGGTACTGGAGCACGTCGAACTGGAGCTGTCCCACGGTGCCGACGATCTTCCGGTTGCCCTGCTGCTGGGTGAAGAGCTGGGCCACGCCTTCGTCGGTGAGCTGCTCGATGCCCTTGTTGAGCTGCTTGGATTTTCCCGGGTCGAGGTTCACGAGCTCCTTGAACACCTCCGGGGAAAACGTCGGGATGCCCTGGAACATGAGCTTCTCGCCTTCCGTGAGCGTGTCGCCGATCTTGAAGTTCCCCGTGTCGTAGAGTCCGATCACATCTCCGGGAAAGGCCTCGTCCACGATGCTCTTGCGCGCGCCGAGGAAGCTCGCCGGGCTGGTGAAGCGCAGGTTCTTGTCCATGCGCACGTGGTAGAACATCTTGTTCCGCTCGAACCTTCCCGAGCAGATGCGGATGAAGGCGATGCGGTCGCGGTGGCGCGGGTCCAGGTTCGCGTGGATCTTGAACACGAAGCCGGTGAAGTTTTTTTCGTCGGACTGGACCATGCGGACGTCGGTGGGACGGCTGCCGGGCGTCGGGAGCGATCTCGGTGAAGGTGTCGAGGAGCTCCTTTACGCCGAAATTGTTGATCGCGCTGCCGAAGAAGACCGGCGCCAGCTTGCCCTTGAGATAGGCATCGACGTTAAAGGGATTGTGGGTGCCCTCGATCAGCTCCGCGTCCTCGCGAAGCTTGACTGCGTAATCGCCGAGCTGCTGGTCCAGGACCGGATCGCCCAGGCCTTTGATGGCGAGTACGTCGTCGGCAACGGTCACGCCGCCGGGACGGAACAGGTAGAGGCTGTGGTTGTAAAGATTGTAAACGCCCTTGAAGGACGTGCCCATGCTGATGGGCCACGAGAGGGGCTGGACATGGATGTCCAGTTTTGTTTCGAGCTCGTCCAGGAGTTCGAAGGGGTCCTTGCCCTCGCGGTCGAGCTTGTTCACGAAGATGATGACCGGCGTATTGCGCATGCGGCAAACCTGCATCAGTCTTTCGGTCTGCTCTTCGACGCCCTTGACGCAGTCGACGACGAGGACGACGCTGTCCACTGCCGTGAGCGTGCGGTACGTGTCCTCGGCGAAATCCTTATGGCCCGGCGTGTCCAGCAGGTTGATCTTGAGCCCGTTGTAATCGAAGCCCATGACCGAGGTGGCGACAGAGATGCCGCGCTGCCGCTCGATGTCCATGAAGTCCGAGGCAGTGCTCTTGCGGATCTTGTTCGACTTCACCGCGCCGGCAACCTGGATCGCGCCGCCGAAGAGCAGAAATTTTTCGGTGAGCGTGGTCTTGCCCGCGTCAGGATGGCTGATGATGGCGAAGGTGCGCCGCTTGCTTATTTCGTCCGAGTAGTCCATGATTTTGTTTTCTGTAAGCCTTGCAACATAACAATATAACACGGAAAAGTCAAGGAAATCCTGTGAAAATGGAACAGGGCGAGTTGGGTGATCTCATTTTCAACTAGAGAAGCGATAGTTCATGCTGTTTCCATGACAAAATGATATTGACTTTATTCCAGGATCACCTGCTTATTCCTTTGCACCCCTGTCGAGTAAGAGATTCCGCAGTTCTCTATTATCGTTTCTCTTGGCATAGTAAAGAGCTGTCTTGCCATCCTTGTCCTTCGCATTAACATCTGCGCCGTATTGTAATAATATCTTTGCCGCAGCAGTGTGGTTCTGGAAGGCTGCCGCTATAAGGGCGGGAGCGCCTGTATCATCGCCGGGCACTATATTCGGGTCTGCGCCTTTTTTAAGAAGGCTTGTAATAATGTCGGTATACCCGTAATTGGCAGCAAACATCAGCGCAGTCCTGCCGTAATAATTCCGAGCGTTTGGTTCAGCTCCCTTATCGAGCAAAAGAGCCGCTGCATCTGCATGGCCCTCAGCGGCCGCAATCATTAAGGCCGTCCACTCGGGGACTGGTTTGCATCTGCCCCCTTTCTTGCCTCCTCCCTCCACGGTAAGATTAGCATTAGCTCCCTTTTCCAGTAAAATAGCCAAGGTTGCGGTATGGCCCGCTTCGGCAGCCATGTAAAGAGCCGTTTGTTTGTGCCATCCTCGTTCATCCACAGGAGAACCATGTGCAAGCAAGGCGCTGACGCATTCTGAGCAGCCCACCCGCGCAGCCGCTATCAATGCCGAATCGCCATCATGGTTTTTTTTGTCGGTAGCAGCTCCTTTCGCCAGTAGGTCATTCACCATTTTGGCATCCTTGCTTTGAGCCGCAAGCATCAATGGCGTAGAACCGTAACCAAGGTTCTGCACATTCGGATTTGCTGCGTTATTAAGCAGGAAGTCAACAATCTCCGTTCGTCCTTTCCAGGCAGCCTTTGTCAAGGCCGTGTCATTGTATGTTGTTGGCTGATTAACATCCGCACCTGCATGCACGAGGGCTTTTACGATATCGAGATTCCCTGATCCTGCCGCGACAATCAGAGCTGTCTCTTTGTCCGAACCGACGGTTTCGTTAATATTGACGCCCGAGTCTATGAGTTGTTGCGTTGACGAAAGGTCTCCTTTAGCCACACTCTTCATAAGCGGTGTAGAACAACCAAAAAGCAATAGGGTAGATAAAACAAAGTTGAACGATAGCCTTATAAACCGTCTCATCTTAAAAAGCTCCTTTCGTGACTACGCCGATAGAGGGCGCAGAAATCTCTACCACAAGGACTACTCCTGGTCACCTTACCCTTGATACGTCCTGCTGATCTCCTCATGCGCCTGCTCTGCCAGGTCCTTGCGGGAGCTGTCCTGGTGCACATGGATAAAGGCGAGCGGCAGAACTTCAACGTCAACGGACCGGAGCGCGAGCAGCCTCGGCAGATGCTGCAGGAAGGTAGTGCCGCCGTAGTAATAGACCGCATCGCGGGTCTTCGCAGAAAGCGGCTCGCCGTTAACTGCTGTATAGCGCAGACAGAGCGGAAGGACATCCGTCCTGGTTTCCACTGCCGCATCGAACAGCGACTTCTTGAAAGGGTGAACGCGGTCTCCGTTCGACGTCGTTCCTTCAGGAAACAGTACGACTGTGAAACCGTCCTTCAGCGCCTGCGAGATCATGGAGATCTCCTGCTTCAGCCCCGCCATTTTTCTGCGCTCCACGAACATACTGCCCCCGAGCCGCGCCAGCGTACCGAGCAGCAGCGTGCTCCCCAGCTCGACGGACGTGATGAACACCGACGGTGCGAGGGAGGCGATGACGAGCACGTCGAGATAGGATACATGGTTCGCGACAATGAGCCGGCCGCGGATGTTCTGATGCAGCCGCTCGCCGTGCTTCATATGGACACGGACGTTGACAAAACGGAGCGCGATTCGCGAGGCGAGGGAGATATT
>CAVVOB010000006.1:0-14824 GCA_963749655.1 Nitrospirota bacterium | reverse complement strand
GAACATAACGAAGAACCAGGGGATCCCATGATTCATCATATGAACATCCTTTGTCACGATGGTGCGGCCGCCCTTTTCCTCCAGCGTTATCCGCTCAATGACCTTGATGTCTCCATGAACGCCCTTTCCGGAGCAATTCCCGTGCTGCAGCTCCAGCAACCGCCCTTCCTCGAGTCTCGTGACCTGCGACCGGCACTGCAGCTGTTTGCGGTTCATCTCATACCGGGTAGTGAAACGCTGGCCCAGCTGAAAAGCGCCCCGCGCCTCCATTTCCACGATCTTGTCGTTCCACTGGAGGAACAGCTCGGGAGTTCCGACAAAACGCCAGACGTGGGCAATTGGCCGGTCGATCTCCGTTCTTTCCTTCAAGATCACGGGTTGGCTTCCGGTCCGTTGATGCTGAACAGCCACCACCTGGGCTCTTTGTGCCCACGCCCCCGCCGCGGCTGCCGGTCAAAGTATATCTTCATCGTCGCGCCGTCGTCCACGGTAACCTCGTACCAGTGCTTGCGGACATAGAGCTCCGGGCTGCCGTGATGGCATTTCCCGGTCTCGCGCCAGGCGCGCAGGACAGTGCTGATATGGACCGTCCTTCCCCTCCACAGGAACTCGCGCGGAAGGCCGGGCTCCCCCACGGCCATGCGCGACGTATCGCTCGTGGCGACCACAGGGATAAGCGCCTCGCTGATCAATCGTTCAGGCATGATGGAGCCCCGTTCCGACAGGACGGATAGAGATATCAGATAGTGTGCGCGGTACGCAACTGATCGTTGGTGTGTTTCGGTCCTTGTTGCTGCAGCGAGATCAACGAACGGCATGGAGAATACTGCGGATAATTTCGGAGGAGAACCCTTTGCGTTCCAGGAATCCCGCCAGGCGTCTGCGGCGGACCTCCGGTTCGAACCGGGTCAGGGTCCTGAGCTTTTTTTCAGCTTCTTTGCGGGCCGTCTCTGCCTCGGGAGCTTCCTCGAAGAGCGTGTTGAGCGTTTCCTTGATGATCTCTCTGCTGATGCCCTTGATCCGGAGCTCTTGTTCCAAACGCCGTCTGCCGAATCCCCGGCCCCTGACCCTGCTCGCGGCCCACTGGGCCGCGAACTTTGCGTCGTCAAGGTATCCGAGCTTGATCACGTGATCCAGCACGGCGTCAATGATGTAGTCGGAGAATTCTTTGTCCCGCAGCTTGTCTGCCAGCTCCTTGCGGCTGCGGGGACGGATAGTGAGGTACCGGTAGGCGGAGTTCTTCGCCCGTTTCAGGAGCTTATCTTGCGCTGCTTCCGGCTGATCGGCAACGCCTTGTTCATTCCTGTCAGTAGTGTGGTTTCTATTCCGCACTCCGCGTTGAAAAAGCCCCCTCTCCCATTTTCCCTCTCCCTCCAGGGGAGAGGGGCAGGGGTGAGGGTCATGTATACCCGCACTCCGCACTCGATTTACTTGTCCCCGAACCGGTCGATCTTGAACTCGCTGCTCGTCGCGGAGCCCGGCGACTTGGTACCGCCCGGGGTCCCGCCGATGGTCCCCCGGATAGCAGGTGCCGGACTTCTTCTTCTCTTCTTCATCGTAGGCCATGTCGCTCGTAGACGAGACGCCCTTGACCTTGAGCGCGAAGTCGTCGGGGTTGCTGGCGGACAGGAGCGCTTCTTCGTAGGTGATAAGCCCCTTCTTGTACAGGCCGAGGAGGGACTGGTCAAAGGTCTGCATGCCGTAGTGGACCATGCCCTGGGCGATGATCGTCGGGATCTGGCGCGTCTTTGTCTCGTCGATCACGGCTTCGCGGACCGAGAGGGTCCCGAGCATGACCTCTACCGCTGCCACGCGGCCTTTGCCGTCGGCCCGGGCAATGAGCCGCTGGGACACGATCCCCTTGAGCACGGCGGCCAGCTGCATGCGCACCTGCTTCTGCTGGTACGGCGGGAACACGCTGATGATCCGGTTGATAGTTTCCGTGGTGTCCACCGTGTGGAGCGTGGACAGCACCAGGTGGCCGGTTTCCGCTGCGGTCAGGGCGATGGAGATGGTCTCGAAGTCGCGCATTTCACCCACCAGAATCACGTCGGGGTCCTGCCGGAGGGCGCTCCGGAGGGCATCGCCGAAGCTGAAGGTGTCGGAGCCGATCTCGCGCTGGTTCACGATGCTCTTCTTGTCGCGGTGCAGGAACTCGATGGGGTCCTCAATGGTGACGATGTTCGACGTCCGCGAGGTGTTGATGTAGTCGATCATGGCCGCCAGGGTCGTGGACTTGCCGCTGCCGGTCGTACCCGTCACGAGAATGAGGCCGCGCTGCTCCTGGGCGATCTTCGTAAGGACCTGCGGGAGGAGAAGGTCCTCAAAGTTCAGGATCTTGGCGGGGACCATACGAAAGACCAGGCCGACGCTGCCGCGCTGCTTGAATACGTTCACCCGGAAACGACCGAGGCCGGGCACGGCATAGGCCATGTCCAGTTCATTCTTCTCATTGAACCGGTTCTTCTGCGGCGTGTTCATGATGCTGGCCGCCATGCCGATGGTATCATCCTGGGTCAGGCGCTTCTCGGTCTCCAGGGGAATCAGCCGGCCGTCGACCCGAAGGATAGGCGGCACCCCGACCTTGAGGTGCAGGTCCGACGCCTTCCGTTCGAATGTCATTTTGAGCAAATCGTTCAAAGCCATGGGAGTCTCCTCGTTCTTCTTTTTCCGTCTGGGATCGGTCCCGTTCGGCGGATTTCAATGAGCTTATTATACACGAATTTTCCGCGGAGTTCGAGCAGAAGATAGGGTGAGACAGTGATCACCCCGTCGAGGAAAGAAGATGCCCTGAACGCAGCGAAGCTCCCTGGGGCAAGCAGGGAGCTTCGTCTTGATCAACACAAATGTCCCGCGGTCATTTGCCCCGTGCTGCCTTTGCCGGCTTCTCCTTCTCCACGGGCGGCTCTTTTTCCTTCGTCTCCTTTGCCGGAGCCTCCTCCGTCGGAGCGGCGGGAACGGCCTTCAGCCCGTAGGACTCCCGGACCTTTGCCTCGATCTCGGCGGCCATCTCCGGATGCTCGTTCAGGAAGGTCTTCACGTTCTCCCTCCCCTGGCCGATGCGCGTACCGCCGTAGGAGAACCAGGCTCCGCTCTTTTCGATGATGTTCTTCTCGGCGCCGATGTCGATGATCTCTCCCATTTTGGAGATGCCCTCGTTGAACATCACATCGAACTCCGCCGACCGGAAGGGCGGCGCGATCTTGTTCTTCACCACCTTCACGCGCACGCGGCCGCCCGTCACCTCCTCGCCCTCCTTGATGGCCGAGATCTTCCGGATGTCGAGCCGGACCGACGCGTAGAACTTGAGGGCGTTGCCGCCGGTGGTGGTCTCGGGATTGCCGAACATGACACCGATCTTCATGCGAATCTGGTTGATGAAGACAAGGGTCGTGTTGGACTTGCTGATGGCCCCGGTGAGTTTCCGGAGAGCCTGGCTCATGAGCCGCGCCTGGAGACCCATGTGGGCGTCGCCCATCTCCCCCTCGATCTCAGCCCGCGGCGTGAGCGCGGCAACGGAGTCCACGACAATGACATCGATTGCGCCGCTTCGTACCAGCGTTTCGGTGATCTCCAGCGCCTGCTCGCCCGTGTCGGGCTGCGAGATGAGCAGCTCATCGGACTTGACGCCCAGCTTTCGCGCATAGGCAACATCCAGGGCATGCTCAGCGTCGATAAAAGCCGCCTGTCCGCCCAGCTTCTGGGCCTGGGCGATGATGTTGAGCGCCAGGGTGGTCTTGCCCGACGACTCGGGCCCGTAGACCTCGATGATCCTGCCGCGCGGCACACCGCCGATGCCCAGGGCAACGTCCAGCCCCAGGGACCCCGTCGAGATCGCCGCGATGTTCGCCGGCACCTCGTCCTTGTCCAGCCGCATGATGGAACCCTTGCCGAACTGCTTTTCGATCTGGCCCACCGCCAGTTCCAGCGCCTTTAATTTGTCCTTGTCTACCATATCTTTTCTCCTTTTCACGTAACGCTGTCAGCGTATTGTATTCGTGATCGATGTCAATAGCCTTATTTTCTTTGCCCTTCTCCTGACTTCCGGCTCCTGTCTCCTGACTCCTGCTACTTCAGTTCCACCCTTCCCACTTCCGTATACACCGCTCCCTCGCGCTTCAGTTCGCTTTTCATCATGCTGATATGACCGGCCTCGAACCCGCCGAGCTTCACGTTCCTGATGCTCTCAATCTTCTGCTGCCAGTTGTCCCGCGGCTTCGGGAACTTGATCCGCGCCAGGGTCAGATGGGGGCTGAACGTGCGCTCTTCCCGTTCGAATCCCAGGCCAGTCATCGCGTTCTCCACCGCGGCCTGAAGCGAGCCAAGCTTCTCGACATCTCCCGTTACTCCGAGCCAAAGTACCCGGGGATTCTTTTCGTTCGGGAAAGCTCCGGCACCTGCGACCTCCAGGTTCAGCTTCCCCGATCCCTCGGCCGCACCGGTCAATGCCGCCATGATCACAGATGCCTTTTCTTCAGATATCTCGCCCAGGAACTTGAGCGTAAGATGAAGGCCCTCAGGCCTGGTCCATCCCGCGTTCGCTCCGGTCTCCCTGAGTTGTTCCTGGACCTTCGCGATCCCCTGCTTAATCTCAGGAGGAAGTTCGATGGCAATGAATAGGCGCATGCGGTTGACCCCAGTCATACTGCAGTCGTACTTCAGTCATGATGCAGTCATACTTCAGTCGTACTGCAGTCATAATGCAGTCAGAATCAGTCAACGGCACCTCGACTGCTTCTCGACTGCCTCACGCAATCAGATATCTCCTCACCATATCCAGTGCCGCCTGTGCCGTGCGCAGGCGCACCTGCTCACGGGTCCCGAGGAAGCGGAACTCGTCGACCTTCACGCCGTCCTTCGATGCAAGCGCGATGTATACCAGTCCCACGGGCTTTTCCGGCGTGCCGCCGCCCGGACCCGCAATGCCCGTTACCGCAAGGCCGAAGGTCGTCTTCGCCTGATCGCGGATCCCGCCCGCCATGGCGCCGGCAACCTCGCTGCTCACAGCGCCCCGTGACTCGATCAAACCTGCCGGAACACCGAGCAGGCTGGTCTTGGCCTCATAGCTATAGACCACCACACCACGCTCAAAATATTCCGAGCTGCCGGCGATATTCGTGAGCCTTCCGCCGATGATGCCGCCGGTGCACGATTCAGCCACGGCGATCGTGAACTTTCGCTGCCGAAGCAGCGCGCCGACGATCTCCTCCAGGTCCTGGCCGTCAACGCCATAGACCGCGTCGCCCAGTTTCTTCCGGATCTCGGATTCGGTCCGCTCCATCACTGTCCGGGATCTCGCGCCGCTGCCTTCCCGCGCTACGATACGGACATCGACACCGGTCTCTTTTGCCGTAAGGCCTATGGCAGGGTGTTTCTGCTTCAGGATGTCCTGTATCAGTTCGTTGACCTTCGACTCCGAGAGACCGCAGGTGTGCAGGACCTTTCTGCGGATGACGGCCTTGCCGCCGAAATGTTCGTTCAGTACCAGCCGGAGCCCTTCGCGAAACATGGCCCGCATCTCAGCAGGCACGCCGGGCATGACGGCGACGAACTTTCCCTCGTTGACGCAATAGAAGCCGGGGGCTACGCCCACGGGATTACGAAGGATACGCGCACCGCCCGGAATAAGGGCTTGCCGGTCGTTGGCACCGGGGTACTCCTTGCCCTTTGCCGAGAACACGGCCTTGACCGCCTTCAAGGCGTCATCGCTCAGGACCAGACGTTTCTTGAGCACCCGGGCAACGGCCTTGCGCGTCATATCGTCCTCGGTGGGGCCGATGCCGCCGGTGACGAGGATGACGTCCACCCGGGCCAGGGCGCCGCGAAGCGCCTCGTCCATGTCCTTGTCGTTGTCGCCGACGACGGTCTTGAAGGCCGTCTCAATGCCGATATCCAGGAGCTCTTCCGCTAGATACAGAGAATTGGTGTCGATGACCCCGCCGGTCAGCAGTTCGGAACCTGTAGCTATGATCTCAGCACGCATGGATTCAGCTCCTTTTTGCCCATAGGTCGCACAACTTATGTAACCACAGGCGGCTTCGCCGCACACGGTTACAAGCGATTTTTTCAGATTTCCCGTGTTTATCGGTGTGTCCCGACATGGTCGGGACCCGTGGTTTCATAAGGGAGTGACGTTTCTTCTCGTTCTTCGGGTTACCATGGGTGTACGATCAATCCTGCAACCTGCAAAATGACATTCGTATAGACCGCCGCCCCGATATCGTCCAGCATCACACCAGGTCCGCCGGGCATGTCCTGCAGTCTCTTGAGCGGCCAAGGCTTCAGGATGTCGAAGAACCGGAACAGGGCGAATCCCGCAAGAACGTATCCCCAGGCGAAGGGGACCAGGAACAGTGCCACGAGAAAACCGGCGATCTCGTCGATGACGATGGACGGGCTGTCCTTCGTTCCGAGTATACAGTCTGCGTATCCTGCCGCCCAGGTCCCCAGAACGGTCACGCCGACGCATACGGCACCGTACCAGAGGGGGCTGAGGTCTTTTACCATCAGATAGAGAAGTATCCCGACAACGGTCCCTGCCGTACCGGGCGCCTTTGGGAGCCGGCCGCTGTAGGCGCCCTGGGCGATGAAGAGGACCATATTGTCTCTGAGTTTTTTCATGTTCATTTTGCTTACAGCGCCTCGTAGGCCCACATCGCACCCTCGCCGCCTACCCTTCTGACCAGCCGCTTCTTGTACAGGTTCAAGAGCCGGGTACCGCTCGTGTTCGCCTCGATCTTAACCGCTTCGGAAAGTTCCCGCGCCGTGGCCTTCTTCCGTTCGACGACGAACGCCAGGGTGTCCTTGAGGTATTTGTTAAGGTTCCCGAGCACCGCCTTTGCCCCCTCCCTGGTCTCGGCGATGATGGCCAGGTCCTTCCGCTCGAGGGCAACTTCGATGTTCTCGCGCTGGTTCTCATTCATGCCTGTGAGCATCAGATATTTTTCACCGTACTCCCCCGCGAGGAGGCGCGAAAGGAGTTTGGCAACGATCTCATCGGAGCAGGAGTAATCGATCACCCCGACCTTCGAGAAATCCAGACCGATCACCGCCCCTTCGGGCGCCTGCTCCAGGTCACGCTCGATGCGCTCCCGCACCGCCTGGCCCGTGGGACGGGTCACAAGATTGTTCGAGCCGTTCTTCAACTCTTCTTTGAGGATGGTATAGAGGTCGCAGGTCAGCATGAGTTTCTTGATTATTCCCTTTTGTTCCGCTCAGCGGATATCGACCGCTGTGGTGTAGGACGCGCGGTTCTCCTTGATGAACCCGATCTTCTTTTCCTTCGGTTCCGGTTGTGACACAAGGGCCCGGATGGCGTCGAAGACTATCTTGAACTGGGAATCGTACTTTTTCTCAAGTTCCTCCAGCTTTTTAGATAGGTCTTTATTCGTCGATATCATTTCACGAAGCTTAACGAAGGCACGCATGATCTGAATATTCACTTCGATCGCACGGTCACTGTTCAAAATGCCGGATAACATGGAAACACCCTGCTCAGTGAATACATAAGCAACGTATTTCCGATGCTCTCCCCGCCCGGTCTTTAAGGTCACAGTTTGTGACCTTAAAACTGCAACGTCTTGATATTTTAGCTGAAACATGAAATCGGAGGGAAAACGCTTTTTATTCCTTTTGACTGCCTGAAGAAGCACCTTCGTCGTCACACCATACAGTTCGGCAAGGTCGTTATCGAGCATCACCTTCGTACCACGGATGATGTAGATTTTCCGTTCTATAGATTCTGTTGTGACCATTGTTTCCATGGACGACTCCACCCTGCTTAATTGCCAACGTGTCACACTGTTTAAGATCAGTATCTATGACCTTAAACAGAAATAGCCTTGCATCTCTACGTTCAATTGATTCTATTGAACCATATTTTGGCAGACTTGTCAAGTGGATTATTTCGTGCAATCTTATATATTCGTAAGTAGTTGAAATATCACACTTCAGGAAGGATTATATTGATCTGGCTACCGGGGAAGTTCGTGAGGTTCAGCTCACGTTCTTTTCCTCGCGCCCATTTGGGGATGATCGAAAGCCGTGCCGTACCCGAGCGGATGGAGAGCCTGCCCTGCCATTGCTCGGCGAAACGCCGGACCGCAGCCAAGCCGTGTCCCCTGCCCTCGTCCTCGTGGCGCGACGCGCCATGAAGCAATGCCTTTTCAAGGGCATCCAGGTCGCTTTTAAGCCTGAACCGTGATGAAAGAGATTTTCTGAAACCGATCCCGGCATCCATGACCGCGATCTTCACGATGTTCTTTCCCAGGCTCGGGTACCGGTACCTCTGGATGCCGACGAATCCCTTGTTCTCGCTGTGCTCGACGATGTTCTGGCAGATCTCCGACAATGCCACAATGAAGCCGTTGATCGCCCGACTGTCGTAGCGTAAGTGCTTTGCCAGTATGACCTGCGCCCGTTCCTCCACTTTGCCGACGATGTAGTGGATATCGTTCGCACGTTCGATCGGCGTGATCTCGAGCAGTACGTCGGAGTCCGCCGACCTGCCCGCCGACGCCGGGGAAGGTACATGCATCGGTTCGAGGGAAAAATACGCCTTGCGCTCGTGAAGAAGTCCATCCGTTCGAGATAGCGCCGGACCTCCTCTGAACGGGGAAGAAGGATGGTCTTCTTGATGTCCTCGAGCATGCAAAGCTCGCCGATCTCAAGGAGCCCCACCATGCCGTAAGGGTCGATGAAGGAAACGTCGCGGAGGTCGATCTGGTCCGAGCGGATGAAGGTCTGAAGGGTCTTTTCGAAGGTCTCTTCGGTAAGTTGGGTCATGGGGAAGGGTGGCTAAACAGACAGGATTCTAAGAGGATCAAGATCGATCGGTCCTTAGGATTTTGCATCCTGATCCGGATCCGGATCCGGGCCGATCTGCACGCCGCCGCTTCCACCCTGGGGCACGCAGCACTTGATGGCGTCGAAGGCGAGCAGGATGCGCTTTTCCTTCTCCAGGCGCTTGTCGTTCAGGGATTGCGCTGCATTCCCTTCCAGCATATCCACCAGTTGTTCTCTCGTCGGTATGGCGCCGAAGCCCTCACCGATAACCTTTCCCGATGCGACATCGAGCACCTCGGCCGTCACGGGATCGGCCACGACAGCGACGGGCAGCGGTGGGGATGCGATGACCCGCGCCGCCGCCACGGCCTGGCGCTCACGGGAATCAAGCGACCCTGCCGCGCACTTGATGATCATACCCATCCTGCCGTTCACGGATACAAGGAAATCCGCCGAGGACCAGAAAACCTCCTGTCCGAGCGTCACTTCGAAGGCGAGGCCTTTCCGGATGTCTTCCTGACCGTAACCCTTCTTGTCCCGGAGCAGGTACCCGATCATCTTCCGGGCGTCGTTCGCCAGGTCCTCGCCGTCCTGGATCTCTTGTTCCAGGATCTCCCGGATCTTCGCCTCCCGGGTGCTATTCTGATCATCAGCGCCGGTCATGTGTCATTACCTACCGTTTCTTTTTCGCTTTCTTTGGCGCGGCCTTCTTCGCCGCTGCTTTTTTCGGTTTGGCGACGGTCTTTTTCACTGCCTTCTTGGCCGCCGGTTTTGCCTTTCCCTGGGCCTTCTTCTTTGCGGCTTTCTTGACGGCCTTCTTCACCACCGGCTTCGACGCCTCTTTTTTCACCATGATGGCGCCTGACTTCCGCGGGATCAGTGCCGTCGATGAACCGGCTGCGGTCACCGCGGGCAGCATGAGCGGCGGCAGGTCCTCTGGCGGCCTCGACGGTGCCGGTGGAAGAATGCCCAGGATGTTCACTTCCCGAACGAGAACACGCTCGGCGCCGCCGATCGTGATCTTCTGGCCCGCGTAGCGATCATACATGACCCGCTCGCCCGGCTTGACCGAGGTGGCTATGAACTTTCGCTCTTTTTTCTCCTTTTTTTCTCTCCCCGCTTCTCTTCCTCAAAGGCGCCGGGGCCGATGGCCTCGACGGTCCCTTCGGCCGGCTTCTCTTTTGCCGCGTCCGGGATATAAAGCCCTCCCGCGGTTCGCGTCATCGCTTCGGACGGTACAATGACCGCCCAATCATTCAACGGCTTGATCTTCATTGTTCTTGCGCCTCCCTATCCCCGTACATGGGTAGTGTCTGTCCCCCTGCGGGGAAATTATACGGAAAAACGCGCCCGTTGTCAAAATCGACGAACGTTCGGGCGGTGTCCGATCGGATCATCTCGACTGTTTCGTTTTATGACAGGACATGCATTCTTCCTTCGGAGCGTGGGACGCTTTCAGCGGAGCCTGTTTGCCCGGAGTATGGCATGTCGTACATGCTGAGTTGTTGATGACGATCGTATGGAAGATATCACGGGGAATGAGGGGAGCGCCCCTGTCCGCAAATGCGAACACGACCGTGATCGCCGCAGCCAAGGCAGCCAAAACCAGGGCACCCGTGACCTTCATGCGTTCCCCCTGTCCCGCAGATCCATAGGCGATTCTATCATAATTTGCCCGGAACGAGAAAAAAAAACCGAACCAGCGACGTCCTGGTCCGGGATCAAAAGAGTGCCCATATTTCACTCGTTCATATCAAGCGACTTTGCGCCCTCCCGATTCCGAGGTCTGGTAAGCTGCCGCAAAAAGATCTGCGAATGCCTCGAAGGCGGTCGGCGTCATATTCTCCCTCGTCCGGGCAACGTTCACGGCGAACAGGCCCTCGTTCAACGCTTTGCTCATCTCGACATAGAGTTTGCTCAGACCAGGGGTAAGGCCTGATGCCACCATCCCCTTCTCGGCGTCCTCGTAGGGAAAGGCCACGTACTTGAGGTCCGGTTTTCCCAGTTTCGTTCCGATGATCGCCGCAGCCTCGTTCAATGACAGATCGCGCTGCCCCAGGAGGTCCACGACGGATTTGCCGGCAAAGTCACGCTTGATCAGACGCTCGGCCGCGTATGCAGCGATGTCCTTCGCGGCGATCATGGCGAACTTAACGTCACCCCGGACCGCGGACCCCATAATGTTCATCTTCCTGATCAGGTCGATGTTCATAAGGAGGTTCTCCATGAAATAGGTGGGCCGAAGGTGCAGGACGTTCACACCCTTGAGCTTGTTCAGCCGTTCTTCCTGGTCATGAAGGCCCTTGATGGGACCGGTCCTGTCGGGCAAATGGGCCCCCTGGCTGCTCAGGTTCACAACGTATCTGACCCCACTGTCCTTTATCGCCGCAACAATGCTCTCGCCGATCTTTGCCTGATACTCGCGAAAGTCCGCAACGACGAAATTCGGAGGAATAAGGGCGTACACCGCTTCAGCGCCGCGGAATGCCTTGGTTAGAAATGTCCTGTCTGCCATATCTCCTGCGGCTGCCTCTGCACCCTTCTCAATGAATGCCTTAAGCTTTCCCGTGTCCCTCCCGATCACCCTTATTTTATGACCCTTTTCCAGAAGTATTTCCGCGAGCTTGCTCCCGGTCTTTCCTGTTGCTCCCGTGATAACTAACATTATGCACCTCCTCACCTGCCGATACGGATACCCTTACAGGCACCCATTTCGCAGGACACCTACCCGTTAAAAAGCCGACGCTGTCGTCTAATCAGGTCTTTTAATGTCCTCTATAGAATAAACATAACGCTCAGGACACCGGATGTCAATACCTCCGGCAACGAAGATATGCCTTCTCTGGTCGTTGCAGAGGCCATATGCATTTTTCTGCAAAGCGGCAGACGGTGATCAGGGGAAGATGGGGGAAAAGGGTGGTGCGGGGACGTTGTCCACTGACGCTGATCGGATCTCAGAGCATCATGGCCCGGGATATCTTTCGTGTGTCCATGCCCGTGAACCTGCCGGCCCTGAGAAGCGGGAGAAAGTTCTCATAGGTCACCGCGTCATCGAACACGGTATAACAGGAGCCCACCTCGCTCGGCTGGTGGGCATCGGAACCGCCTGTATAGGGAAGGTTCATCTTGACGGCTGCTGCCATCGCCTTTACGTTCATGGCGTGCATATTGGCGCCATTGTAGCCCTCTACGGCGCTGATGCCCGGAAGCGCGAAAAGCAGATCGCCCATGCTGTTCCCTCCCCGGTAGGGATGCGTGGGGATAACGACACCCCCCGCCGTCGTCACGACGCGAACCAGGTCCCTGATCGGGGCGAACCTCATATCCAGCTTGTCCGTGTCAACACCGAAGATGAGACAGTGTCCCTCGGCAGCCGAGAACTCGACGCCCCGGAAGAGCATGATGGCCTCGCGGTATCTTTCCCGCAAACGCTCGACAGGTTCGGAGGCCTCGAACGAATAATGCTCCGTAAAGGCAATACCGCCGAGCCCGAGCTCGATGGCGCGGCTCACGGTCTCCTCGGGATCTGCGTCATTATCCCCGCTGTTCCGGGAGTGGACATGAAGATCAATCTTGAATTTCACAGACGTCGGGTTCCTTCCTCGCACCCCCGGGTGTTTCCAGGAGTGAGCGCAATCCTTCTCGTTTGATGGATCAGCGGGCGAATAAATGTAGTGCTGTTGTAGGATCTGAGTTCCCTACTTGGTTTCCTGGAAACAGTGCAGAATATAGACATGACCGTCTATGGACGTCTCAAGAAAAATATCGAGATCGAGGTGGTTCATCCGAAGAAAGGTCTGTCCGTCCAGGGTCATGGCCACATTGAACCGCTCGCTCGGCATCTTCACATAGACGTGTTGAACCTTGGCACCAAGCATCCGGCCGCCGGTGATGACCGCGCTCATACTATGATCAACGGAATTCTTGCTGAGCGTGTCGACGATGCCGTCGTTCAGGGGCCGCAAGTTCACCGACGACCCGCTCTCTCTGATAAGGATCCGGCAGGATACGCTTTTCAACCAAGCGGGCGGAGGCTCTGCGGTCCGCACATTCGCAGCAGCTGGAGCGGCAAGGCAAAGCAGCACAAAAAGGTATTTCAGCATAGGAACGATTCCCTTCCCGGCCGAATACTGCTCCGGTATGCGGATCAAGGCTGCACAACAGAGAGCATAGAGCCATCAACTATGACAGGATACACCCGGAATACGATATTACCAAGGGCGTTTTCCTGACGCTCGTTGCGCCCGGGAAAAACTGCTTTTCTGGGTCTCGTCCATAAGAACCTTCCCTGCGGGGAGAAAAGATGCTCCCGGAAAAAGGAAACTAACATTCGGAAATGATGTATTCGGACCAGCGTATCCTGGCATTGTCATGGAATCGCATTGTCACGAAATCGCGAAACTCCGGTAACGACAGCTTGCGGTGAGGGATATATTGTATTGATTCCTGTTCATGTTCATGGTATAAAATATTGCAGTTTGTTCGGGAGTTTGCCTCATGAAGATTGAATCCTTTAAATTCGGCTGCATTACGATAGGGGGAAAGACCTATCATGGTGATGTGATCGTATATCCTGACCGCGTGGATGAATCGTGGCCCCGGGAAGAAGAGCACCGTCCGCAGATCAGGGAATTCGCCGACATCGTCAATGCCGAACCGGACATCCTGATCATCGGAACGGGTTATGCCGGCGTCCTGTCCATCCCTGACCAGATCCGCAATTATCTGACCTCCAAGGGGATCGAAGTCCGGGTCGATAAGACAAAACAGGCCGTCGAGCTGTTCAACTCCCTTCAGGGAACAGACAAGGTCATTGCCGCTTTTCACATCACCTGCTGAGATGCCTCTCCTTCTTGCCCCATAGCGCTGCACACATCCTCACAAGCCTTTCACCTTGTTCATGATCTGCCTGACGACCGTCGGAAACCGCGCACTCGACATTATATGACCGCGATCGCACGTATGCAGGCCGCATTATGACGTTAGGTAACGATATGAGGAATGTGCAAAAGCGGGGAAGCGGGGATCACGCACCGCGTTTTCGGGCAATGAGCGGGCGATGCACGTTATAGACCGGGTCTTTCCGCACCGCCATCACTAGGCGCAGTGCACGCCTGCGAGATATGAGCCGTTGTCGATCTTGGTGACCCAGCGAACGGATGCGTTGCTGAAGGAGTGAAAGGGACTAGCGTGGAAGTTGATGATCTGCTCCCGTTGCAAAGGAGTGGGGACCTTGAGGCAGAGCCCCGTAGTGCTTGCATTGACCGCAATGCCGGTATAGACGTCGTCGGAATCGGGGACCCGGAACAGGACCTCGCGGTCACTTTCAAAGCGCTGCTCTTTTCGCCGTGTGGCCACCTTCTGGCTCAGGTCGATCCGCTGTTCGCACGCCGTAAGCCACTCTATCAGGGAATGGAGGTTGAATGGCTTCTGGAAAAAGGAACACCCCAGCTGCCGGACCTTCGTCCGGTTCTTTTCATCAATATATCCCGAGATGACCGCTTTGTTCCTGATGTTCAGTTTACAGCCTTTCCGGCTCTGGTGTTCGAGAAGTTCGACCCCATTCACGCCGGGCATGTTGAAGTCGGTGATCATGACATCGCTGCAGCGGTGGTGACTTGAACAGACGTCGCCGCCATGTCCATAGATCGGGCAAATGGGCGTGGGATCGCTGTAGGAGAGAACCTCATATCCCCGCATGAGGAAGAAGTCCCTCAGCATGTTCAAGATGAACACTTCGTCGTCGAAAATGATCACCCGCGGCTTGCGCATCATCCAACTCCAGAACCGACAAACACTATTAATGAGAACGTCATAATGAACGTATTTTTTTGAGTATAATTATCGTCCGTCACCATGTCAAGGATGTATTACTGAGAAATGAGCCATCGCAGAGTATTGCATTTCCTTAACATCGACTCTCTCGCGGCACTTTATGCACGGCCGGACACTTTCTTTCCCCTGCTCATAACGCGGGGCGCTTCCAGCCACGACCGCCACCACCCCGACTCATACCTGCATATTGTGCGGGATCAGGAAC
>CAVVOB010000005.1:0-8050 GCA_963749655.1 Nitrospirota bacterium | reverse complement strand
CGTACGGCCGTCCTTGAGTTGTCATCGCTTCAGGATGGAAATTACTTTTTTCGGAGCCCGGAAAGAGTATGGAAAGGTAAGTGTAGGGCGCGATGCTGCAAGCGGGGCGGGTTCTCAAAGGGGGCGTCAGAGCGGCCGTCCGTGACGTTCGCGGCGTTCAGTAAATGGCAGGACGCTTCTTAAGCGCAGGCGACTCGAGAAACGCTTCAATGGCCTTGGATTCATCGGGGGTAAGATTGCGGAACTGGATGCCGTACCGTTTGGCCTGAGTGCCTTCTTCCGTCGGCAGGTCCCGGACGACTTCCCCCTTCGCGCGGATGAGTGTGGTATCGGGAAGGACAAACGAGCATACCACCCGCTCGCCGACGGTAAATTTCCGCGTCGTCTCCATGAGCAGTCCCTGGGCGCTCATATCCAACGAACGGCAGGAAAAAGTCCCGTCGCTCACCTTTCCGTCCACGGTAACTTCGAGGAGCACCCGGTAGGTCTGGCGCCAGGACAGGTGCAGGAGCTGGCTCGCTTTTGCCAGGAGAAAGGAAGGCTTGATGGGCTTGAGGATCACGGCATCCACTCCGTAGCGGGAGCTGCGCACCATTTGCTCCGGGCTGCACGCGCATACCATGATGATCGAGACATGGAGCAGATCCGGGATCCTTTCTGATAAGGGAGCAGAACTGCTCGGTGCTGATGCCGGGAGCATCGAGATCGGTAATGATGAGGTCAACATGCTCCGCGCGATGGATCGCGAGCGCTTCATCATGGGACGCGGCGGTAAAGAGCCGTATTTCAGCACGGTTTAAATAACTCTTTTTCTCGAGCAGGAGTTTGCTGATTTCCCGGTCGATCAATATCTTTTTTTTCAAGGGTCACCCTCTGTCTGAAGACCCGGAGGGTCAGGTCTTTTCGGCTTGTTGCCGAAATAGCTTCTTCGGACTCGTTACACGTACTGATACGAAGATATCTCCTGCGCCAACGGTAAATAGCTGTCGGTTCTGGTTCAAACTGGCACATAACCATAGAGCCCCGAAAGCCTTTACCGCTGTTCTTTGAACAACAAGCAGCCGTGCCGCAGCTGCTTTCCTCGGCTTCGAGGCATGCGCTATCAGCACTTGGATGTTTTGGATGGCACAGGTCAGATATTCCTGAATCCGCATTCGCCAAAGGCCTCGCCATCGTGCCTGATCAAAACCGTATCGGGTACTCCTGGCAAAGGAACGCTCCATCAGGTGCTGTCTGGTTTTGATGTCGTATCGTGCATTGGCTGATCGACTTATTGCACGCATGAGCTCCAGGACATCCTGCCGGAGATGACGCTTGATCGTTCTGCCGGACTTGTTCTTCGTACATTGCTCCCTGAGATGACACGCGGCGCACGTTTTCTTGGGCGCACCGTAATCCCTGCTCTGTCTGGCTATATGCAGCGACTTCGGCTTTAGCTGGACACCTGCCGGGCAAGTATAGGTGTCGGAGGCCGGGTCATAGGAAAACCGATCTTCCATAAAGATGTCGGTCTTCGCTATGCGATTGATCGCTACGTCTCGTAAATCAGGGATGTGTGCCTTTATACCCTGGTCATGGCAGGCAAGGAAGTTGTCGATGGTTCCGTATTTACTGTCTGCGACAACCGTCTCGGCCTTTATCTCTGTTGTTTCCTCATGTTTCTCAAGCAGAGGAAGCATCAGATGGGCTTCGTTCACATCACCGGGCGCTGCGTCGGTCGCCGTGATGATCTCGTGTTTTCCATCAACGGCGCGATGCACCTGGTAGGAAAGCTTGGCTTTCCCCCGATTCACCAGTGCCGCGTCCGGGTCGGTGGTTGAGATATAGCGATTGTTCTTTTTATCGTAAGACTCTGGAAGAATCGGTGCTTTCGGAGCGTTCTTCCAGACGGGCTTCGAGCTTTTTATAGTTCTTGTGCAACTGATGTTTCAGGTTCTGGGTATCGAGTACCGAAGTGTTGGAGGCGTTCGCATCCACCAGGCTGGAATCGCAAAAGATCTTCCGGCCGTCAACAAGACCCGCTTCCACGCATTGCCGGACAATGCGTTCGAAGAAACCTTGAAAGATATCAACACCCCATTTCTTGCGGGCCTTGGATAGCACACTGTGGTTCGGAATTTCGGAATCAAAGTCATAGCCGAGAAACCAGAGCCAATCAATACGCTCAGGAAGGGTATCCATCAGCTCCCGCTCTGACCGGACGTTGTAGAAGACCAAGAGCAACATCAACTTCAAGATGGCAGGCGGCGGGACCGAAACGTTGCCGTTGTTACCATAGAGATCCTTGACTTCGTTATAGGCAAAGTCAAAATCGATCAGTTCATTAACTTTCCGTAAGGGATGGTTCGACCGAACGCGTTTCTCGATGTTGATACCGGTATAGAACAAGCTGCTCTGCGGTGGTTGCTGCACTCCCATCATGGCTATTGGCTCCTGATGTCGTGATTAACGTCGCAGCAATATAGCATTACTCAGTGGCTTTCTCAATATGATTTGGGCAACAGCCCGTTTTCTTTCGGCACCGCTCTATGCGGCTGTTTTGCGTACTATCAACACGGAGCCGCGCACGCTCATTCTTCTGCAGGATCGCGATGGTTCTGTTCTGAATAGGATGACTTTCCATCCGGCGATCTTCAGTAAGGTAACATATTTATTACTTTCAATCAAGGGACCACTTACCTGCACCGGAAACGCACAGGCGAGCGCAGAGCAGCGGCGGGATATTCTTTGAAAAGTCGTTCTATCCGCAGACGGCACAAAGAACGCAGGAGACGTGAGTTTTTCGTAAACATCCCTCTGCGTCATCGTGCCGGGGGGGAAGCTGATCTGCCATAAGGTATGGTATAATGCTGCACGACGGCGCCCGGGTGGCAATGGATCGAACGCCGGTCACTGTTTCCGGTCTCCGTCAGATCGCATGATGATCCCTCTTTTGAAATTCTCGCTCCTGTTCGCAGCCGGCCTTGTTGCGGGGCTCATTGATTCCATGGCCGGAGGCGGCGGACTTATTACCATTCCCGTTCTCCTCGGCATGGGCATGCCGCCCCAGACTGCGCTCGGCACCAACAAGCTCCAGGGCACCTTCGGCTCGGGAAGCGCCATGCTCCACTTTGCCCGCGCGGGGACCGTGAACCTCCGGGAGTGCGCCGCAGGAGTCGTCTGGACGGCTGCGGGCGCCGCGCTCGGTTCTCTCTCCGTGCAGACCCTCGACCCGGCCTTTCTCCGCCGGGCAATTCCCCTGCTGCTCATCGTCATCGCCCTGGCCATGCTGTTCTCTCCCCGGCTCGGCATGGCGGACGTGCGCGAGCGGATGGGAAGGAACCCCTTCTTCCTGCTTTTCGGCCTGGCGATAGGCTTCTATGACGGCTTTTTCGGGCCCGCGACCGGCACCTTCTGGGCCATGGCCTTCGTCCTCTGTCTCGGCTTCAACCTGACCCGCGCCACGGCCTACACCAAGGTCATGAACTTCACGAGCAACCTTGTTGCCCTCGTCTTCTTTTTCGCAGGCGGGTTTGTCTCTCTTCCCGAAGGGTATCGTCATGGGACTGGGACAATTCGCGGGCGCCCGCATCGGCTCCCGCCTGGTCATCAAAAGGGGGAGTCGCTTCATCAGGCCGGTGTTCATCGCCGTTGTCCTTGCAGTCAGTGCAAAACTGTTGTGGCAGAACTTCAGATAAATTTTCGCGCAGGGTGCGGCGAAGGCACAACGGATCAGCCGCGTTGAAATCTTCTCCCTTGGACGGAGGGTCCCTGTTGCAGCCCGGCCGCCTTATTTGAGCGAGAAGTCCACCCGGCTGTTCTTGAGCTTATCCTTCTGTTCCGGCGGAAATGATTTCGGCTCGAGCAGGAATACGCGTTCCGGTTCGACCTTTTGCGTCTTCAGGATAGCTTCCTTGACCGTGCGCGCCCGCAGAGAAGCGAGCTGTCGCAGATCGTCGTCGTTTATCTGGATGCTTGCCAGGAGCAGCTTCTCCATCTCCGCGTCCGGAAGGTCTTTGGCGATGCCGAACACATTCCTCGGCTTGGAGAACTTTCCGCTCTTGTACGCCTTCTTCAGATAGACCGGGTATTCTGCGGCGCTGATCTGCACCGATTCCGGCGCGACCGGTTGATCGTCCTTCCGGGGCAGGTCTTTGATCTTCTGGGCAACGATCAGGTTCTTCATGCGCGCGGCCCGGAGCGCCTCGCTGTCGTTCGTCGGGTCAACATATCCGGTTATCTCCAGTTTCAGCGCCGGCCTTTCATAGAGGGCATTCACCAGGGTGTCTATTTTTTTCGCGTTCTGTTCGGTCACCGCGGATGTGCCGTAGTCGAACTCCACATATCCCAGGTCCTCCCCTCCCATCATGCTGCCGAGCAGGGCGAACGGCGAGGTCGCGGCTTTCGTTAGCAGGTTCACCAGCACCTGCAGGACGATCCTCCAGATGCTGAACTCGGGATTGTCGATCTCTCCTGACACCGGGATGTCGAGCTTGATCTCCCCCTTCCTGTTCTTGAGCAGCGATATCGCAAGGCCTACCGGCAGATTGTGTCGCCTTGGGGCTGTCGATCTTTTCACCCAGCGTCAGCTGATCGATAAAGATATTCGTTCTGTGCTTCCAGCTTCTTTTTAACGATGTGATACTGGAGGCCGAACGAGAGCTTGCCCTTCTCGATGGCGTTGCCGATATACGTTCCGGAATAGGGCGTCAGAGGGCTCAACTCCATGTCCTTGAAATCCGCCTTGATATCAACGAACAGGCTCGTTCCGCAGGGGATTGATCTTTCCCGCTATCACGAGCGGCGCGTACTGGTCGAACGATGCCGCGCAAAAGAACATCCGCCATAAGGTCCTCTTTTGAGGACAGGCCGGTCACCGTTCCGTCTATCTCGAAAAGGTTTGCCGTGTACTTCGGTTTTACGTGCTTGTCACTGAAGCTGATTCTTCCCGTTCGTGAGCGTCACCTGCCCGATGGTGATGTCCGGAGGGGTTCCCGCTTCGGCTGCGGACCGGCTCAGTCGCAGCAGCGGAAGAAGAAGCTTCCTGCTTTCTTTCTTCCCCGGGTTCTTCTTCAGCAGCGGGTCCTTTTTTCACGATCTTCTGCAGGTTCAGAATGCCGTCCTCTTCGACGACGATACGCGCAAAGAAGTCGCTGAGCGCGATCGTTCTTATCTTTACCGAGAGCGGATTGAACCCGCGTCGATCCCGTCGAACTGCAGCAGTTTCCAGGTCAGCAGATCGTCGTTGCTCAGGCTGTCGCGCACGGCAAGGCGGCTGAGTGAGGCGCTGCCGCGGTACGAAACGGAAACGCCTTTTGCTTCCGCGGCCCTGACACGCGCCGTGCCTTTTGTGGAAAATCTGCCGTCAGCCAGGAGAAGCATCGGCTTTTTGCGCAACATAGGGCTGGAATGGCGTCAATGCGATGTCCCCGATATTCACCGCAGTATCGAGATCCAACGGGTTCAGTCCGATGGTTCCCGATGTCCGCAGAAAACCTGTTCTGTTGATATTCAGGGAAAGCTCTATCGTGCCCTTGCTGTTCTTCCCGCGTCGAGAGCGAGCCGCCTTTGAGCGCTATCTTGTCGACAAGGAGCTTGACGGGTTCTGGCGCGTTCGCTTCCGGCCCCTCGCGGGCGGCAACGGCTGCCAATCAGTGAAGAGCACCATGCCGTCGTTGATCGACCAAGCATCGATATCAATGAGCGGAAGCGGAGCCGCTTCTTGGGGTGATATTTCGCGGGAGCCTGATCCGGCTTGTCCCCGGCCGCGGCTTTTCAGGCACAAAAGCCTTCAGGATGCCCAGATCGCCGTTGCGGTCACGTTCCACGTATATCTTCGGAGCACGCAGGCTGATATCCGAAAGATGAACCGTTTTCGCCATCAGGTCGGAGGGGAGGAACGAGATCGAGAATACGGGAAGTTCCACAAGCGGCTTTTTATTTTTGTCCGCAAGCCGGATATCTTTAAAGGTGACCGTACCCTTGACCGAGACCACGGGCGATCGTTCTTTGAACTGTTTGAACGATACCGTGGCCTGCACGTCCAGTGCGCCGGAGAGGAGCCTGAAATTGAGGGGGACCGGGCTGTACGCCAGATAGTAGCGGCAGATTGACATCCTTCAAATTGATGTCCAGGGTCGTCTCGAGGGATTCATCGAACGGCAGGGTTTTCCCCTTGAACACGATCGCGGTGCCGTTGACCGTTGCCTGCGAAGAAAGGCTCGACATAGGACGAAAGGTCATAGGGAAGATTTGAAAGGAACGGCACCGAGATATTCACGTCCCGCACGGTATGGCGGGTGTTCTTCGGGGCATCGTAAAAGTCGGCGCTGCCGTTCACCACTTCGATATTATTGATCGAGAATTTGAAGGGCTCCTGTCGGTTTTTCATCTTTGGGCGGCGCAGCGGCTGGCGACCAGCAGGTCGCTGAAGTTATAGGTAAGGTCCCTGTTCCTCGTCAGCATTCACGTAGGGCTTGACCAGCCGCACGCTGCTGACGATAAGCCCGCGCTTGACCACGGAAAGGGACTGCACGTTCACGTAGAACTCGTCAAAGGACAGCATGACCTCGGGAGAGTCCCGCTGGTTGATCGTCACCCCCCTGAGCGCGAAGGCAAGCGTAAAGGGATTGATATATACCGTGCGGATAGCAACCGTTGCGATGGATCGTCTCGGAGATCTTCCTCTCAAGCATCGGCCTGAGTACGGCGGGAAGAAGGAGAAATCCTGTTACCGCGATGACCGCCGTGGAGATGACGAGCCGTTTCACGGTCTTTTTAATGACTGCCGGTGAGAGGGTGAATTCAGCATAGTGCATCCTGTGCAATCTTCGGCAAACAGCCGTAGTAAGGATCGAGAACAGCGGTTTAAAGCGCGCGGCGAATCGAACCGGGCTCCGCAGCAGAACAGTCTTAGGCTTTGCCCTGGCCGATGAATCCTGATCTCCTGCTGCGGGAACGGTATGCTGATCCCCTTTTGTGCGAACTGTTCGATGATCGCCTGATTGACCTCTGTCTGCGCCGAAAAATAATCAGGCACCGCCACCCAGGGCAGGATCGAGATGACGACCGAGGAATCGGCGAGACTGGAAACGCCGACGACCGCCGCGGGTTCCTTCAGCACTCGCGGGTTTTGGTCCAGGATCGCCTTGATCGTCGCCATGGCCGACGTGATATCGGTATCGTAGGCGACGCCGACCGACAGGTTCAGCTGGCGCATCTTGCCGTAGTTATGCAGGATCTCCCCGACGATCTTGCGGTTCGGCACGACCACGCGCGAATTGTCCGCATGGAGCAAGACCGTGGAAAACAGTGAAATATCCTGAACCTGGCCGTAGACGCCGAGCAGCTCGATGTATTCTCCCACCGTGAACGGTTTGCTGAAGATGATGTTGAGGCCGGCGACGAGATTGCCGAGGACGCTCTGCGTGGCAAGACTGAGCCCGACGCCCGCCACGCCGATGCCGGCGAGCAGCGGTGTGATCTGTACGCCCATCTGGCCCAGCGCCATGAGGGCGAACAGGGCGACAACGACGAGCCGCACCAGCTTGGTGATCAACTGGCGGACCTGCGGTTCGAGCTTGTGTTTCTCCAGCCAGCGCTGCGCCGCATTTCCCACCCATCGCGCGCAGAACAGACCGGCGACAAGGATGCCGATCCCCGTCATGACCTGCATGCCGTGTTCCATGAAATACATGAATAAGCTTGTCGGTTAAGTCCGTCGATTTTGGCACGACAGCCTCCTTCATGCAGAAGCAGCGTTCCGTGAAGCGGTTTATGCTCTTCGGCGCAAAGTGTTTTTTTCCAACACTCGTTATGTGCCTGCACCCTTCTTTATATACTGTTACTATAGCAAAAAGAACCGGCTCATCAAGGAGCCGCTCATAAAACAACTGCAGACCGTGATCCGATTCACCAGACGGCAATATTCCTGCTAGTTTCCGCTATTTCCCGTCCGTCTGCGTGCTTTTTAACAGGGCGAATACTTTTGTTGAATTGATCTTGTTTCCGGCGGTGATATCTTTAAATAAGAATGATTTAGCAGAAAACGAAGGAGATGATGCGCTATGAA
>CAVVOB010000004.1:0-27657 GCA_963749655.1 Nitrospirota bacterium | reverse complement strand
GATAAATAAGATAGGTATTGTCGGATCAGGCCATATCGGAGGAACGCTCGGAATTCTGCTCGCCAAGACAGGATGCGAAGTCTTCTACAGTTCACGCCATCCCGAGAAGCTCAAGGACCTTGTAAGGACCGCCGGTCCCAAGGCGCGCTTCGGGACCGTGGCCGAGGCCATCGCATTCGGAGATGTGGTCGTGCTTTCGGTTCCCCTGAAGGCCATACCGGAGTTCGAAGCTGCAACCAAGGAAGCACTGAAAGGAAAGATCGTGATCGACACGTCGAATCCTTATCCCGAAAGGGATGGAGAGATCGGGGAGGAAGGAAGAAGGGAACCGGGCGGCATGGGCTCCTTTGTGGCGCGTCTCCTGCCGGGTGCGCGGATAATACGGGCGTTCAACTCAGTCTATTTTGAAGACCTCAAAAAGACGACGAACACCAAAGGTGAAAAGATCGGGATCCCCATTGCTGGTGACGACCACGAGGGCTTAACTGCCGCCAGCGAGCTGGTCGTGCGGGCGGGTCTTGACCCTGTTGTCGTGGGAAATCTAAGTGCGTCGAAACTATTCGATGTGGGATCTGTCGTGTATGCGACGAGCGCTTCGGCACAGGAGATCAGGGAGAAGTTGAAATTAAAACCTGCAGGATCAAAGCGAGCTGCTTGATCGCCGCCATTGTGCATGCTGTTTCATAATTAGCAAGGAGGAATAAACCATGAAGAGCAGGGAAGAATACATCGATAAAATGACGAAACAACTGAAAGAATGGTCCGCCAAGATCGATGAATTGGAGTCCCGGATCGACACGGTCGGTATTGACATGAGAACAGCATACGAGCAGCGAATCCGCGACATCCAGGACAAACGGGATGCTGTGTCGCGAAAACTCCAGGAGCTCACGGGCACGTCCGGTGAGGCCTGGAAAACGCTGGCGTCCGGTATGGACCACGCCTGGGACGACTTCAGGGACGCTTTCAAATCTGCGGTGGATAAGTTCAAGAAGGCAGCCTGATGAGTTTTGGTACAATAACTCGGAGAATATTTTGGCTGGGGACCGCACGTGAGCAAAGGTCGCGGGGAAATCTTTTATGACCGTGCATGGTTAATGAGCGTGATGACTTTTCGGCGTCCTCGCGCTTTGCGCCTTCGCGGGAAACGATGATGAACCATCTGTAACGTACTCAAGCACCCGTTCAAAAGGAACTTTGGATGAGCAGACTTTTTTCTTCTTTGACCTTGCGCGGCCTGACATTCAGGAACCGTATCTTTGTGTCCCCCATGTGCCAGTATTCGAGCAACGACGGCATGCCGAACGACTGGCACCTGGTCCATCTGGGAAGCCGCGCCGTGGGCGGCGCGGGATTGGTAATGGTTGAGGCCACTGCCGTCGGTCCCGAGGGCCGGATCAGCCCTGATGATGCCGGCATCTGGAGCGACGCCCATGCCGCGGCCTTTGCCCCGATCGCGAAGTTCATCCATGAGCAGGGCGCCATTGCCGGAATCCAGCTGGCCCATGCAGGACGCAAGGCTTCCACGGACCGTCCCTGGACAGGGGGAAGTCTGCTTGGACCGGAGAAGCGCGGCTGGCAGCCTGTTGCTCCGAGCCCGCTGCCTTTTACTCCTGAACATCCTGTACCCCGCGAGGCTTCAGCAGCGGATCTTGAAATGATCGCGCAGCAGTTTACGGACGCAGCCCGACGGGCAAAGACTGCGGGCTTCCAGGTTCTGGAGATCCACATGGCCCACGGCTATCTGCTGCACGAGTTCCTGTCCCCGCTCAGCAACCATCGGAAAGACGAGTACGGCGGGACCCTCGAGAACCGCATGCGCTATCCTCTGCGCATTTCCCGTGCCGTACGGGAGGTCTGGCCCGCGAACCTGCCGGTTTTCGTGCGGATCTCGGCAACAGACTGGGCGGACGGCGGTTGGAACCTTGCGCAGTCCGTCGAACTCTGCAGGAGGTTGAAGGACATCGGCATCGATCTCATCGACTGCTCGAGCGGCGGCACCGTGTTCAATGCTGCAATTCCGATGGGACCGGGATACCAGACGCCTTTTGCCACGGCAATCAGAGAAGACGTGGAAATCGCCACAGGAGCAGTGGGCTTCATTACCGATCCTGCCCAGGCAGAGCAGATCATCGCAACGGGATTAGCCGATGCCGTGATCCTTGCACGCGAATTGCTTCGCGATCCCTATTGGCCTTTGCATGCTGCGAAAGCTTTGAAGGTCGAGCCTTCCTGGCCGGTCCAGTATTTGCGCGCCAGGAGCTAGGGTTGCCGGCCTGCTTTACTTCCGGCTCCTGGCTTCCGATTTTACCTGGCTCTGTTGAGATATAATAAGAGAAAGAAGTCGATTATGGAGGTTGGTCATGGAAACACTTCCTGAAAAATGTGTGGATATCAATTCGGTGGGTTCGTTCTGCGACTGCATCTCCGGTGAAGAACCCGTGGATCCGGCGGCACAGGCATTCTGTACCCGGGCGAAAACCGATAAGAACATCACCGGCGACGATCTTGCCGAGCTGAAAATGGCTTTAATGGACCTGGAAGATGATTCGTGCTGCGACTGCTAGGAAAAAAGACAGCCACGTCACCCCGGGACGAGACGCAAGCAGACCTCCGTCAAAACGTGGGAGACGAGCAGGAGGGAAGCAGAAGGATCCTGCACCGCGAGACTCCGGCTGTGTCCCGTCGCCGGTTTCCCTGCCTGGGGGGAGGGGCTATGAACCGGATAGAGAATAAGGAGACTATCGCTGACGCTGCAAAGCTCTTCAAAGAGGAAGTCCGCGAATTGATGCCCGACATTCCCCGCAAGGAACTTTGCGATATGGTTGACGACTACATTTATTATCAGACCGACGACATGAGCAGGGAAGAAGCCCACGCCGTGGTGGATATTACCTGCAGGTTGGCCGTGCGCGACTGAGAAATAGAGATCGGACTCATTTCCAAGAGAGCGTGCCCTCACCCGTTCGAGGTTTTTTTCTGCGTTGACCTTCGATTGCCTCTGGTAAGAGACGATTTTTTCGAAGCTGTCTTCTTGGGCCCTTTGGCCTGTTCCGGAAGCGTCACATCCAGGGACGCGCCCTGCAGCCGCTTATAATAGAAGTTCTGCCCGTACAGCAAGCTGACCGGATTGTGGCCCGTCACCCGGTCCTTCACGACCAGGGTCGTAACCGGTGCATCGGAGTGCCTGCTGAACAGCATATCATGTCCCACGCACAGCCCGACGATGATGTTCATGTCCGTCTGCGCCCCGTTCAGAAGCCGCGCCTGGGCGACGGGATTACAGGCAGGTTCGAACGTGCCGGGCCTCACCTTGTCCGCCTCGCTGATTCCCAGTTCAAGCTTGTCCTTGCTGCCGGCCTTGCAGCAGACCGAGAGCGGTTCGAAGCCCTGCGCGCAGGATCATTGCCAATCGGTTCGTTTCGTCAAGGAGACCGATGCAGGTCGCGATCCCGATCCGTCGGTACCCCATGAGCTTTGCAAAGGCAATGGTGTCCTCCACCCGCGTCCAGCGCGCGTTGATCGTTTCGCTGCCCGGCGTCCGTTGATAGCACAGGCCCTCGACCTGCGTGGCCACCCGGGCGATCTTCGCATCGTCGCCCGATCCCCGGTACTCGTCGAAGGCTTCGTTGATGAGCGGCATATGCTCGCGGGAAGGACAATTGCCCGGCTTGGCCGGAACCTGCGCCTGGTCGGCGCTCCAGCAATTTGTTTTCCCCTGCTTCTGCCACACGGCGCCGCAAAGACTGCAGCTGAAGTTTGTCATACAAAACCCCTCTTTCACCGGACCCGAAGGGCCAGATCTTAACGCTGTAATTTAATAATTTACGATCCGTTTCACGCAGAAGATTATCAAATAATGCCGATCAAGTCAAACGGAAGGGTCAAGCAGCAAGGGTTCAAGGAAAGCGAGTTGCGAATTACGTTCCGCTTCAAAGTCGAGATCTCAAGCCGCACTCGAAACAGGAAAACCAGTGCGAATTTCGGATTGCGGATTTCCCGGCGGTTGACACTCCCTAATTCAAAATCCGCAATTTATCCCCCTTCCCTCCGCGCGCTGCCTCCCACGGACATAACCGGACAAACATTTCCCTCCAAGTGCAGGAACGCGTTGACCACGGCCGGGTCCAGGTGGCTGCCGGAAAGGCTTTTGATATGATCGCAGGCTTCGCTTCGCGACAGCGGACGGCGGTAAGGCCGGTTTGCCGCGAAGACGGCGTCCCAGATGTCGACGACGGCGAAAATCCTGGCGGCGAGAGGGATCTGCTCACCCTTCAGCTTTCGCGGATACCCTGTCCCGTCCCACCGCTCGTGGTGGCAGTAAGGGATGTCGAGGGCGCGCCGCAGGTAGGCGATCGGCCGGAGCATTTCGAAGGCGAAGACGGGATGCTGCTCCATGATGCGCCGTTCCTCCTCGGTCAGGGGCCCGGGCTTCCGGAGGATGCTGTCGGGAATGCCGATCTTGCCGATATCATGGAGGAGCGCGCCGCGCCTGATGTGGCCGAGGTCCTCTTCCTTCACACCCATGGCCCGGGCGAGGGTGATCGTCAGCTCGCTCACGCGCTCGTTGTGCCGTTCCGTCTCCCGGTCCCGGAGGTCCAGGGCCCGCGCCCACCCCTCGAGCGTGGCGTCGTAGGCAAGCTGCAGTTCGACGTTCGACCGCTGAAGCTCTTCGAAGAGCGCGGCGCTGTCGATGGCGATGGCCGCCTGAGAGGCGAGGGATTCAAGAAAATCCTGCTGCTCCCGATCGAGCACAAGGGGAGCGCGGTGCATGAGCTCCAGGACGCCCTTCACCACGCCCTTTGCCGTAAGCGGCACGGCGTAGTACGCCACGATGTCCTCGCCGGCAACGAGCTCGCGCCGCAGGAACGCTGCGCCCGGATCGCGGAGATCGGGCACTGCGATGACCTTCCGTTCCAGGGCCGCCATGCCCGCGAGCCCCTGCCCGAACCGGAGGCTTGACCGCCTGATGCCGTTGCCGCGAAACCCCTTTTCAGCGGCATACTCCAGCAGGAACCCCTGACGGTCCGCAAGCAGAATGTCCGCTGCGTCGACGCGGAACTGGGCGATGACCAGATCGAGGATCTGCCGCAGGATGATGCGAAGGTCCTGGGTCGAGGTGATCATGAGATCGATGCCATGAAGGGCGGCGAGCTGATCGAGGCGGCAGCCTGCCTGCTGCTCGGCGCGCCTGCGGACCGAGATGTCCTCGCCCGAACTCAGGACGCCGCTGATGCCGCCTGCCCCGTCCGTCAGCGGAACGTGGCGCCAGGCAACGGGGCGTTCCTGCCCCTTCCCTGTCAGAACGGGCATCTCGGCGTATTCGCCGGCTGCTGCATGGCCCGCGATCATGGTGCGAAAGAATGACCGGGCGGCCGCACGGCCGGCCTCGGGCACGAAAGACTCGAACCAGTTCCGCCCGACGATCTCGTCTGCGGAGAGGCCCAGGATCTCGGCGCCCCTGCGGTTGATGAGCCTCACCCGCTCGTCCCGGTCGACGACCAGAAGGATCACACCTGCCACGTCGAGATACGTCCGGGCCCGCTCCTTTTCCCGCTCAAGCTGCAGCTCCGTCTGTTCCCGCTTCCGGAACTCCCGGCTGGTCAGAAGGAAGAGCAGCCCCGCGCTGGCCGCGACAAAGGCCCAGCCCTTGTAGGTCTGGAACACGGTGATCCGGTGCGGTTCGGCGACGAGGACCTCAAGGATGCGGTCCGAAACCGCGATCCAGATGATACCGAAAACCGCATAAGCCGCAGTGATGCGCGACTATCGATGTCCACGAGCTTCGTTTCATGCCACAAGCCTGTGAATCAGGACCTCAAACTCCTGATTCATAATACCACGCTTCGAAAAAGGCCCGTGGGACGTGTGAGAGAGCGCGCATACGGGGTCGCAGCAACTTAGGAGGAAAGTGAGAATTCCCTGCAGAGCAGCGGAAATGCGCTCACTCCAGAATTCAGCCCTCCCGGCCCGATAGCGAACAAAAAAAGGCCGCTGAGTCAGACTCAGCGGCCTTCGGATCACAGTGTTCCATACCCCGGCATCAAAGAATACCGCCGGAGAAGATGATGCTGTCAAAAGTGCGTTTCAGTGTTTTGCTCGTAAAATTCTTCATCTCCATGCCGGGCTGACAGGCAAGCTCCTGTCCGACCTTGACATCGGCCTGCGGTACGGCAACCCAGGTCTTCTTCCCGTTCTTCTCGAGAGAAACATACGTATAGCCGCCGGAGTTCATCGTTTCGACCACTTTGCCGGACATAGCGCCGTCAACCTGCGCCTTCGCCACGACAGGCTGTGCCTGAGACCCCGTTGCGGAAGCCTCTTGCTTGGCGGAATTACAGGCGCCGACATTGATCAGAACCATGACACATACTGCGAACATCAATTTTGAACCTTTCATCGTCATCTCCTTGTTTTGAAGTACCGAAGTATTCAATCAGCACAATGATTGCGTGCTTCGTAAAAATATCGACTGGAGGATTTTACTGGTTTTTTTGCGAAATGCAAGTGCGTTTTTCGGCTATCAGGACGATGAACGTTTCGCAGATTGACGACGGTAAAAACGGATGCTGCTTCGAAACAAAAGGGGGGCCATTGTCGGCAGTATCGACATGGCCCCTCTGCAAAGGTTATTCGATTGTATTCTGAACGATCAGGCAGCCTTGCGCGCGCGGGCTTCTTTTCGCGTGACGGTCATCTCCATGGCCTTCTCTTCCTTACCTCCCTTGGGGATCATGAACATTTCAAACTCCTGGGTGTTGTCATCCTTGAACCTGGTCACGCTGCGCCAGACCATGGGCCCCCGGACCGGGTCGTCATAGCTGCTTTCCTGCGTAAGCGTCTTGCCGTCGGCGCTCGCTGTTCCCTCGAAGTAGTAGATGCCCGTGCTCATGGAGTCGATCCAGATCGACGACGTACTTCTTCGTATGGTTATTGTATCCCACGATGTTGATGCCGTGAACTGTCTCGCCCATCATGTCGCCGGTATACTCCTGCTGCAGGTAGCGTCCTCCCAGGAGCAGCTTCTGTTCGCACGTGCCGGTCGAATCCATCGGGGGCTGGTCAGGTCCCGCCCACGACTTCGTTCTGGTGGTCCAGCTCCCCTCCAGGTTTGCGAAAAGCTTATGAGGAGCGCCGGGAGTCCCTACTTTCCTGTATATTTCCATCATTGCCTGCATGTCCATCTTGCCTTCTTGCTTTGCCATTGACGTTCTCCTTTTCAAAAATTTTTCTGTCGCTCATTCCCGCAGGAACATTCAATACACTCGATAATATAAGGTAAGCGCGACACGGTATTAATGTCAATCAGATGAAAGTACTCAGCTTGCGACACGGGGCCTTGAAGCAGCAATGCAGAAATTTTTCAACAGCGCGGGACAGCGGGCTTACGCAGACTGGGCAGGGAAGCCGCGGCGTTCTCTTCCCCTTTGTGGTTTTGGCCAGTATTCGCATAATGCATGCTGGATCGTAACGGTGTATCCGGAAGAATCCACTTCTGATCTAAGCAAATCGCACTGGGAAAGAGGATACGTTCTGTTCCTGGTCGAACTTGAATGGTGAAAAAGAGAACAGTTGCGTTGTGAAACGAAGTTGCCCATTCAAAACCGGCCTTCCGTGTTTTCCGGGGCATTTCGTAAGGCCTGCATAAAGAGTACCGAAGTGGTCCTGTTATTGTTCTTGACATGCTCCCTGCCGGAGTTATAGTTAAAACAGTAACAAGATTTGGAAGGTCCTGGATGCGGTCAGGAGGGGATTGTAAGTGGCAGGCGGCAACGGCAGTGCGCCAAGGAGGAATTATGGCAACGGCAAATGAACTGAAGGAAAAAGCATACTTTGAGGATGTGTACAGGGAATTGGAAAGCATCAAGATGAAGGTAGCTCTGCTGCGGGAGGAGCTTTCCAGGACCTACGACAAGGACAACCCGATGCTGATGACGCACGACCGGCATCTGATAGAGCTGGTCGAATATGTGGACTGGAAGCTCCAGGTCCTCGAAAAAGGGACATCCTTTGACTGGAAGACCGTGAAAGGCAACAGAAAGGACATTGAAAGCGACGTCTCCGTGCGGGTAGCCGATGGCATAACAGGACCGGAAATTTCGGGAGGGTATATCGGCGGGTAAACAGCACCGACCAACTGACGCGTGCTCGAAACCGGCGAAGATGATATCGCCGGTTTTTTTATTGCACCCGCGGGTACGAATCAACTAACATAGAGCCCGAAATAATTCAACGCCTGGATCAGGTTTCGCGCAAAGCCGCAAAACAACGTATTCCTTCCGTCGCACCCCCGATAGCCGGGATCGACAGGAGCTTAGCGATCAGCGCATAGCAAGCAGCACTCCTCACCATAAATCCTTGACAGCTTTCCAGCAGCCTGCCGCACCATCCGCGATCTTTCGTCTCGTGACTGAGATCCCCCGCCGGCGGCTCCGGGAAAGGCCTTTACCAATCCTCCGAATACTGCTACACTGAATGCGTCGCGTAAGAATACGCGTAAGAATATTCGCAGCCGCAAAGGAACGGACCCTGAGTCCTAACCCTTCCGCTGACGGCCCGGGGGGTGCCAGGATGGTGCTCGACAAGTTCAGAAAGACACTGGTGTCGCAGTTTACCGTAATGATCCTTTTGATCCTCGTGGCGGGACAGGGCATCCTTTATACGTGGCTTCTGCTCTATCAGAAGGCGTACCTCGAGGAAAGCCTCCGCAACGAGATGAACACGGTCGCTGCGCAGATCGCCGAGGCCGCGGAGGCGCAGGGTTCCGACCAGCGCTCTCTCGAGCAGTTCCTGAACCTCGTCCTCAAAACCGGGAGTGTTCTCTCCGTCACCGTGCTCGACGGAAGCGGCCGAACGCTCGTCGAGAGAACCGCGTCAGCAGCGACGGCCGGCGGCGCGGAGCCGGACCGATTTATGTCGCGCGGGCTGTTTTCCATCCCCGCGGTGAACAGGCTTCGCGTTCCCCTCCGTACAGCAGGCGCTGTCGAGGTGACCTACAGCGGACACCGGGTGAATGAAGTGATGGGCCGATTCCTGGTCATCCCGCCGGCGATGCAGACCGCGACCTTCCTGATAGTGATCTATGCCATCATTCTGTTCTTCCGCAAAAAAGTGTCCTCCCCCGTGTCGAGTATCAACGCGGCGCTGGGCAGGATAACGGAAGGCGACCTTGCCGCCGAAGTCCCGGACATCGGCGGAGCCGAGCTCGGCAGCATCGCCACGGGCGCAAGGTTCCTTGCCGCAAAGCTCTCCACGACCGTCACCCGCGTCAACTCCCTCTCGAACGACGTCGCAGCGGCCCTTGCGCGGCTGACCACGGCCTTCGAGGTCCTGCGCGAAGCCACGCGCTCGCAGACTGCTGCGATCGACAGCGTCATATCCGTCATCAGGAAAGCGAACGAGCAGCAGCGGTCGTCGACGGAAGGGACAGACAGGCTTTCCCGCGTCTCCTACGATAATGTGTCGTCCCTCATCGAAATGAAGACGGCGGCCGACGAGATCGCGTCGAGCACCGAGCGCCTGTTCCGGTCGGCGGCGGACGCGCATGCGATGATCACGGCCATGTCACAGACGACCACCACCATCGCCGACAGCAGCGGAGAAGCCTTCCGCGCCGTGGAAAGCACCTCCGCGTCGGTCGAGGAGATCGGCGCGTCCCTCGCGGCCGTGCGCGAAAACGCCCGTCTGTCGGCGGCATTCTCGGCGAAGGTGAGGCAGCTTTTGACCGAACGGGGAACGCTGGCCGTCGCGGACGCCGTCGACGCGATGGAAAACATCGCCGCAGAGGTCGACCGCATCGAGAAGATCGTCGCGCGCCTCGAAGAGCAGTCCAGGGACATCGAGAACTTTCTTTCCGTCATCAACAACGTGACCGAGAAGACGAACCTCCTGAGTCTCAACGCCTCCATCCTTGCAGCACAGGCCGGAGAGCACGGCCACGGGTTCGCCATCGTCGCGGGAGAGATCCGGTCGCTCTCCGAGGGGACTTCGTCGTCGGCCAAGGACATCGCCGCAATCGTGAAGAAGATCCGCTCCCAGATCAGCGAAGCCGTGGACGCGATCCAGATCGGCGTGAAAAAGGTCGAAGAGGGCAAGGGCCTGATCTTCAAGTCCGGCGAAGCCATGGGAGAGACCCTCGAGGCCGCTCAAAAAACTGCCCAGATGACCACGGTGGTCGAGAAGGCCACGGAGGAGCAGGCCGGAGGCCTGCAGCAGATACGCCGCGCCATGGAGAATGTCCGGCTTATGCTCGGGCAGGTCGCGAAAAGCACGGACGAAGAGCGCCGGAGCGCCGACAACATGCTGCGCAGCATCGGCGAGGTGAAAGAGGTTGCGGAACTGGTGAAGAAGGGAACGGGAGAGCACGCCGTGGGCACCCAGGTCATCTCCCGGAACCTGGAAGAAAGCCGCGATATGGTAACGCTGATCAACCAGACGGCACAGGACCAGCTCAAGGCCAACGACGAGATCATCGGCGCCGTGGACAGGATCAAGAACTTGGGACTTGCAGCGATGAAAGATCTGGAAGAGATTACCCGCACGTTCGGTTTGCTCAAGAACGAGGTGGACATCCTGAAGAACGAGATGTCGGTCTTCAGGACGAGAAGCGACAAGAAACGACGCTGAAACGACGCAAGGGCGACGGAGAAGCGACGAAAGGCGACGATCGGTTCTCGTCGCGGGTCTCGTCGGCTCTTTACCGGTTTTTGTCGCCTCTTTTGCTCTTCTTACGCGCCTGTTCAATTTCATTCCGCGTGATCGAGAAGCCCAGGGGCGTTAATGCTTCCTCTCTTTTTACGAGAGCCATGAAATCGCATTTGGTGCAGTCCTTCAGCTTTTGAGCGTAGGTGCCCTGGACCTTGCCGCCGCAGAAAGAGCCGACAACCGCCCAGCACGCTCGCCCTGCGGCGATCCCGCCATATGCGCCGTCCAGTTCCTCGTCAGTGGTCACCGGGCAGATTCCCAGCTCCCCTGCCCTGCTTCCACCGTGCTGCCGCTCACACTTCATGAACTCCCAGCAATTCATTTTTTTCATAACGTCCTCCCGGGCTCATCGGACATTTTGTCGAAAGGCTGATGAGTCGATCCCGCGATGCGTTACGCGTAAGAATGGCCACGGAGATATTATCCCATGGCGAACAGTGTTAATACAAGTGCGATTGTCAACGGGAACCCTCTACTCGGAGAGGCAGGCAATAGGGAAGGAGACAGGAGAGACCTGACCTTAGGACGTCTCCAAAATTTTCCGCAGAGTACGCGGAGGACACCGATGAATTCAGGTTGGATTAGTGATTCGTTCCTTCAGCGGAGACAGCAGCTGCGATCAGAGTATTTTCTGAGCACTCTGCGGCATCTCCAAAGAATACTATTCCCCGTTGAGAGATGGTGGATCCTTGCAGTTGCAGCCTGATGTCTTACGGTCGCGGAGTGGCTGCAGGAAACGAGCTCTTCTGCTCTTTGTCCTTGTGCTGCTGCATTTCGTGCTCATGCTTCATTGTTTTCTGCTTCTGGCTCTTTTCCTTGTTCTTCTTGCCGCCTTTGTCTCCCATTGCGTCTCCTTTGGGCACCTGAATTGTACACATGTGGTCATTATACCACTTAATATTTCCCTTCTTCGCCGGGATGGGTGTCCTTGAGGGCTTTTTAAAAATCCTGCGTTGATACGACGGTAGCCTGTCCGGGAAAGACCTTTTCGATCAAAACGCGATGGACCTCCTCGCTCCGGTCGGCACAGGTATCGCCGATGACCACGAGACGGTAGTCCATGTCAGCGGCCCACCGGACCGTTGACAGGACGACCCCGCTCGTTGCGATGCCGAAGAGGGAAAGCGTGTCGATGTTCTTCGCATGCAGGATGGTTTCCAGATCAGTGGTCGAAAAGGCGCCGACGCGCCGCTTCGTGACCACAATGTCGCCGGGCTGCGGCGCGACCTTTGCGTGGATCTCGGCGCCGGGAGTTCCCTCTCCGAGCCTGCCGGTGCCTTTGAGGCCGCTGAACAGCCTGTTTTGAGGACTGATCTCGGGATAGCCATCCCGGAACCGCACGACCACGTAGATAACCGGAAGTCCTGCCGTGCGCGCTTCCTTCAGAATAGCTGCTGCTTTTTCCAGCAGCGGCGCCCTGTCTTTTTCCGGGAGGATGTTGACGATATCGTTTTGATAGTCCATGATCAAGAGCGCCGTCCTGGCTTTGTCGATGCTGAAATCCGCCTGATCAGCCGCACCTGGCGAGGTCTGCAAGAGTACCAGCAGCGCGGCAGCCAGTGCGATACGGAATACAATGCGGGTAACAGGCATGAATGTGGTCCTCCTTTGACGACGTTCCGCTGCCGTCTGTTACTTCAGGGCCTGATGCTGCTGTTTGTACTTTGCTATGGCTTCCTTGAGGTCGCTGTATTCCTCGCAGGGGAAGAAGCAAAGCTTGTCCAGTTTGGCCAGATGCTCTTCGGCCTTGGCAAGATTGCCGGCCATCAGATAGGCCTCGCCGATGTACTCGTGTGCGCCCCGATGCTTGGGGTCGAGCGAAAGCGCAACTTCGTAATGCTTGAAAGCAGCGTCGAGATTGCCGCGATTGCGTTCGGCAAAACCGAGCAGGTTGTGGATCTCGGCGTTCTTGGGATCGCGCAGGACCGCTTTGTTCAGCAATTCGATTGCTTTGTCCCAGCTCTTGTCCTTGATCGCGCTTTTCGCATGCTCCAAGTCGGGATCTGCAGGGGCTGCAAATGATCCGCCGCCACCGCCCATGCTCGCGCGGCTTGTATCGGGCAATGCAAAGGCAAGACCGAGGACGAAAACCAACAGAAGTAAGTGAGTAAGTGTCTTCATGGGGAATCTCCTGGTGCTGTCGAAGCAGCCGGGAAGATGCTCTTTCCCGTAATGTTCTAAGTATATCACGCCCCTCTTGTTCAGCCCTGCGCATACACTGCAATGAACCCTGATTGAATGCTTCTTTTTCTTCTTCGGGTTTCTACCTTCCAGCTTCTGGCCTTTTATTTAATACTTACGCCTTCTTTCCTGCATCTTAATTGTTACTTCTGAATGATTCTTTCTTATTGAAGGAAACTGCTTCGGATGATCTGTGAGGAGGGAGTCCTGAAAGAATTTTTTCCACAGATAACGCAGGTGGCACAATTGAAATCACTCCGCCGGCTCAGGAAAGCATACCGGACACCAGGTTTCACCATGGTCGCGGGGACAGACATGGCTGCATGTCTCGCAGCAGACGCAGTCATTCATCGATTGTCCGCAGGCCAGTGCAGATTTTTTCATTTTGTTCCTGCTTCATCTCTCTGGCGCAGCTGTCAGCGATCAGGTTTCAGCGTGTTTCAAATTCGCAATCCGCAATTCGCAATCCGCAATTTTTTATCCTGCTGCTTTCGCTCCGATCGCATGTCCTATCAGAAACACAGCAGCCGCGGCCGCAAGGCCGAAGAACACCTGCCGGAGCCCGGAATAGAGAACCGATCTTCCGGTAAACAGGGTAATGGCCGCGCCGATCGCGAAGAGACCGCAGGCGCTCACGCCTGCGCTGACAACAATCGCCGGTGTCCCGGACAGAAGGAGGAAGGGCACGACCGGCATGACCGCTCCCACCGCAAAAAGAAGAAAGGACGTTATTGCCGCTTCCCAGGCAGATCCCCCGAGCTCTTCGGGATCGATCCCCAGTTCGTCCCTGGCCAGCGTATCGAGTGCCGTCCCGGGATTGCTCATGAGCCTTTCGGCAAGGCCGCGAGCGCTCGACTCGTCCATGCCCCGGGCCTGGTAGATCAGGACCAGTTCCTCGACCTCTTCTTCCGGATTCGTCTCGATCTCTTCCTTTTCCGTCTGGATCTGCTTCTCATACAGTTCGCGGGAGCTCTTGACCGAGATCCATTCTCCCAGCGCCATGGAGATCGCGCCGGCGAGCAGTCCTGCAAAGCCGGTGAGCAGGATATTCGCGTTCGAAAGCTCCGCTCCTGCCACGCCCATGACAAGGTTGAAGTTCGAGATCAGTCCGTCGCTTGCTCCCAGGACAGCGGCGCGAAGCGCGTTGCCGCCGGCGGTCCGGTGGCGGCCTTCGAGCCTGGCAAGAACGCTCCCTTCCATCCCGCCGGTCGTCTTCTCGATCTGCTGAAGCACCAGGGCATGGTTTTTTTCCGTCCGGACCATGTCTGCGGCTTCAGGCTGGGTGCTGTAATCGCCTGCCCCCTTCACCTCCTGCTTCACCAGCGTCGGGACCACGGTAGTGACCCCGAACCGGCGGACAAGCCATATTAAAAGCCCCGTCCTGAACGAAAGCCGGAACTGCGGCACCGCGGCCCCCGCTTCTTTCAGCCGTTTCTCCCATGACTCCGCATGGCGGTCTTCGGTCTGCGCAAGCTTCCGGAATACTTCTGCGATCTGCGGATTTTTTTCCTGCTCCGCCATGACCCGGTAGAGCGCCGCGCTGCTTTGTTCTTCCTTCCAGTTGGCGAGATAACGGTCGATATCTTTTTTTTCAGTCATGTAAGGGTTCCCTGGGATGAAGTGTCGTGAACAACTTGAGGAGAGAATATCAAAGAAAGAGAAGAAAGTCTAACAGTATAGTTCTGCTAGGGGAAGCAGGCCTTCTCTTTTGTTTTCGAAATCGGCTGGTCGTAAACCAATTGGCAATTACAACCTTTGCCCCTGCTACCGGACCCCGGCTGTTTGACTATACCATTTCGAATTTCGAATTCCGCATTATGATCGTTCCGCATTGAGACCGATCCGCAATATCATCCCCGTCCATCTAGGATCTCCCGCACCCTTCTGATCAGGTCTGACGGGGAAAAGGGCTTTGCCATGATGTTCGGCTCACGGCATCCTGCCCCGCGGCCGGGATCGCCGGTAATGATGAGCGCAGGAAGCGGCCGCCTGGTCCTGCGCGCTTCAAGGAGCAGTTCCTCACCGCTTCCGTTCGGCATGATCAGGTCGGTCACGATAAGATCGATCTGATTGGCGCGCGTCTGCAGGATGCCCCGTGCCTGCCTGCCGTCCGCAGCCTCGATCACGGTGTAGCCGAAGCGCTCCAGGATGTCGTGTGCGGGACTTCTGACGTCAGCATCATCTTCCGCCAGCAGGATCGTTTCCGAGCCCCCTCTGAGCGTTTCTTCCGAGTCCTTCACGGCCGGCGCCTGCGACGCCTGCTTCTGCCGGGGAAAATAGAGCGTGAACCGGGTTCCTTTTCCCGGCGCACTCTCGACCTTGATGAATCCTCCGTGTTGGGCCACGATCCTCTTCACGATGGCGAGACCCAGCCCGGTCCCCTTGCCCGCCTTTGTTGTAAAGAACGGCTCGAAGATGCGGTTCTGGATCTTCCGGTCCATGCCGATGCCGGTGTCGGCGAACACCACCGTGACGTAGGACCCGCGCGGAATTTCGTTTTCGCCGCCCGCTGTTGTATCGATCGTGATCAGACCGGTCTCGATGGCGATCCGCCCTCCCTCGGGCATGGCGTCACGGGCATTGGTGCCGAGATTGATCAGGACCTGCTCAAGCTCCGTGGGATCGGCGATAAGGGACACATCCTTCCCGGTCAGAGCGATATCGAGCTGGATGTCGTCGCCGAGGACGCGGGAGAGGATGTATCTGATGTCCACGGTGATGTCGTTCATATCGCAGAGCCGCCGCTCAGGCTCGGGCTTCCTGCTGAACGCGAGAAGGCCTTTGACGAGGTTCGAGGCCTTGTCGGCAACGCCGAGGATGCGCTCGACAGCGGGCTTCAACGGCTTGCCGGCGGCATGCTGCATAAGCCCGAGCTCCCCGTACAGTTTGACCGCCGTGATCACGTTGTTGAAGTCATGGGCTATGCCGCCGGTCAGCTGGCCAACGGCCTCCATTTTCTGTGCCTGCAGGAGCTGGGCCTGAAGGCTCCGCTGCTCCGCTTCGGCGCGCAGCCTGTCGGTGACGTTGCGCGCTATCCCGAGGATCACCGTCCTCCCCTGCAGCTTCACCGGCGTGGTGCTGATCTCGACCTGTACCGGAGCTCCGTCTTTCCTGATGAGCGTGAACAGATCGGGCCCCGTTCGCATGCCGAGCGCATTCCGGGCGAGGAGCTTTGCGGCCTTGAGCAGCTCTTTCAGCGGAAGAATGTTCTGGGTAAGGTAGCTTTTCCCGATCAGCTCCGCCCGCTGGTAGCCGATCAGCTCCTCGGCGGCCCGGTTCCCGTTCAGGAACACGCCCTTGAGGTCGTTCAGATAGTAGGCGTCGGGCGCGGACTCGAACATGATCCGAAACCGCTCCTCGCCCTCCTTGAGCATATCGATGAGCCGCTTTTGCTCCGCCAGCTCGGCTTCAAGTGTACGCACCCGCTCTTGCAGGGACGTCTGCTCCCGCATCGGATCGACGGTTCTGTCTTGTTTTTCGTTCATCGCCGATAAGTCCTTTACAGGGTGGAGTGGGCCGGGTTCTTACGGAGGTACGGAAAAAGCATGTACAAAATTTTTATGTAACTACCAAAATTATTACACAGGATGGTGAGATTTTCAAGGTGTTTTTTGAGGGCATTCTGGAAGAGAAATTATGTGCCTCGTGCTTCAGGTTGTAAGTTTTAGGTCCCAAGTTTGGGTTTTAAGTTTTGCGTTTCGAGTCGAAATCCTCAATCCGCGATTGCATTACCGGCCCGGTGCTGCTGGCCCCGAGTTTAACCATTCCGCAATCCGCAATTGACCAGCCAGTCAATTTCCCAGACTATCTCCCTCGTCGTCCTCAAAGGTCACATAATTGTTAAAAAAATAAATGACAGCCGCGGTAAAGACACTTATCCAGGCGATTGTAACGCCGAGCGCTTTCCCGTGCCATCGTTCGTCGAACCAGCGGGTCATGTCATCGTAAAGTACAAGCCCCTTGTCGCCGTAGAGCTCCAGATTCCGAACATACATCTTGGTCGGCACCACCGGATACATCTTGCCGCCGACGATTCTGTACCCCTGGGCGTCGTCTGATTCAGCAGGTGCTGTCGCATAAATTGCGATCGCACTGCCCATACCCAACAGCAGGATAACAGCGCTGATCAGGTTCCAGAAACGGCGCGCATCGGTTATTTTCCAGTTCATGTTCGGTTTATCCCCACCAGGTTTGCACGCTCGACATTGTATCCCTTTTTTTTCTAAGGAAAAGAACTTTTTGACCGTTTTTATATGATAGCTAAGGAAAAACTGCAGGCCAAACTTGACCTTCTCGCCAGGGTCAAGGAGGCGGGCCTCCTCTCCGAAAGCGAACACTGAACGATTGGCCGCGCGCTATCAATCGTATTTCAAAAACGACAGCTCCAGGGTCGAAAAGATCATTATCGAAAGATAGAAGGATAAGGTAAAAAAGGGTCTAGGGTTCAGGGTCCAGGTTTCAATAACTGGACATTGATCAGCGAACGATGAGGACCAGGACGCCCGCTGCCACGGCGAGCGCCGCGAGAATGATGCCGCTCCCACTGAAGCTGAGGTGGAATAGCGACACCAGGCCGCCTGCAACCAGCCAGGTCCCCAGGAGGATACTGCTTATCTGCTTGCCGAACTTCTCGCTGCTGTCCGCGAAGAAGAACAGAATGCCGACCACGATCCCGAGTACGGCTATGATGATCCCGCTTTTCGGAAAGGAAACGCCGCCGAGATGGTGCAGGCCTGTCAGGACCAGCCAGGTGCCGAGAAGGATGTTCGCCAAGGTCTTCATAAAGTTTCCTCCGTGATTCATGGATTTCAGGTCCAGAGTTTTCAAAAGCAGTGTTGCAATCCGCAATTCAAACCGGCTCGCCGCTATATATTCAGTAGTTCCTGCTGGGCTATGAATGAGGGCAACCGCTTTGGTGCCTTGATCCGCAGCTGTTTGTTTACATTCATCCGGCCGAAGACGACCTGAATATCGCTGGCCGTGACCCCGAATTCTTCAGCCAGAAAGCGCACCATGTGATCGGTTGCCCGTCCGGCGCGGGGTACAGCTGTAACGCTGACACAGAGCTGATGCCCCTTGACCTTACCGATGGCGTCCCGCTTCGCATTGGGAGTGCCGAGAATATTGAGCACCAGCGTATCCCCATCCCAGGTATAAAATGGTTTTTTCATGAGTCCTTGGTTCAGCGGTCAGCTGGCAGTAAAGAGCAATCAGTATTCAGCGGTCAGATTTCAGCTTGTTCTGTGTATTCCCGGCTACTTGCTGCTGGATCCTCACGGTAATTATTCCGCATTCCGCCTGCGCCCAGCGGTTACGAGTACGGTTGCACGTAATGCAGGGTGAATTCCGCATTCCGCCCCTTTGACTACTACTCTCCCATGACGAGCGCTGAAAGCATGGCAACGGACCAGACGATATCGGACAAGGAGAGCTGAAAATCAACGGTTGAATCGAAGAAAAGCGTCACTCGCGCGGGATACTCCTCGTCCTGCAGCCACAGGATGATCGTCACCGGCACGCGGGGCAGCGGGTGCAGGTGGATCGCCGCGTCGCCGGCCCTGAAGATCTCCGCATTGAACCCGAGGCCCCGTTCGATAAAAGCATTCTTGTCGCGGCCGAACCGCTCCTCGATCCGGTCCAGCGGAAGCACGTGGGTCCCTGCGAAGAATCGCTGCCCGCCTTTCACGTCGATCGGCCTGATGAGTCTGTTGGTAGGCGGGATGTTCTTGGCGCTGGCGAGGTAGCCGAGGACCGAGAGTCGGAAGAAGTCCTTGTACCGGTCGAGAAACACCGCTGCCCGGGGGTCGCTGCTCGTGATCGCGCGGGTCCCCGGGGTTACCATGAATTCACGGCCAAAGGAATGGATGACATATGAGCGGGCAGCCTCGTCGAAGGAAACCCCGGCGTCGGAGCAGACCTCCTTCGGCAGCAGGACTTCGAGCGCATCCCAGGCCTTTGACTCTCCCCAAACGGTCTTTATGGGGACAAGCTCTTCCTTGCGCTGTTCTTTCCGAATCCGATCCTCGATATGCCGCTTCATGCCGCACCTTTCAAAGACAGGGTTCAGGGGCAGGGATCCAGGGGCCAAAGCTGTCAGCGTTCGGCTTTCAGCTCGTTTTATAATTCTCAATCCGCAATTCAAACAGGCTTCAGAACTATTGAGTCGGTCAGGTCCAGATGAACGGTCTCCTTTTCATTGGTCGCCCATACCTGTCCGTCCTGAACGGTGAACTGCAGTTTCATGCTGCGCTGCGCCAGCCCGGCAAGAGCCGCGGGAGCGCCTGAGGGCAGGCTTATCACCGTCAGGTTCCGTGAGCGCTCGAGGCTGCTTTTGATCTGGTTCAGCCAAACGTCGACGCCATGGCCGCCGTACGCGAAGATGTACACCTGCGAGGCCCGTCCGCAGGCCCTGCGAATGCGTTTTTCGTCCGGCTGACCCACCTCGATCCAGAGCTGGATTGCGCCGGTCAGGTCCTTTTGCCAGAGCGACGGCTCATCGTCGCTGCCGATGCTGTCTGCGAAGACCAGCGCCTCATGCGCGTGCAGGGCAAAGGCCAGCAAACGGACCATCATGCGCTCATCGGTCTCGGACGGGTGGCGCGCAAGGGTAAGGCTGTGATCGCCGTAATAGTTGCGTCCCATGTCGGAAATCTGGAGCTCTGCCTTGAATATGGTGGATTTCAATGCCATGGAGTTGTCTCCGTTAAAAGCTCTCAGGAGGCCGGCAGCCAGCTTTCAGCTTGTTCTAAAATCCGCAATTCGAAATCCGCATTTGAAGGTGGCTTGCTAGGATTCGACGCATTTCAAACAGCGTGTGTTTGTCGGATCTTCCAAAAGCCGGTCAGCTTCAATTTCGTCGCCGCATACAAAGCAGTTTCCGTAATCGCCGGCTTTAATGCGGCGAAGCGCACCCTCGATTTTTCCGAGCTGACGCTGACGCCGTCTGGCCGGTTCCTGGGCCACCAGGTGCGCATGCATGGCATCCTTGCGGGAGACGTCGGTTGAATCAGCTTGTGCGGGTTCCGCAGAAGCCGCTGCTTTGGATGCTGCTTCCTGGTTTTGAAGGTCGGCTTTTAGATCAAGAAGTTTCTGTCTGAACCGGTCGATCTCTTCGTCATTCATTCGCGCCTCGTAAGTGCTGTCAGCATTCAGCTTGTTACTTTATATTCCCGGCACCTTGCTCCTGGACCCTTGCTGTATTTATTCCGCATTGGCGCATTCCGCCTTCGAGGAACGGACTCACCGTTTCGCCTTTTTAAGCCCGATGGTCACCCGGGCGATGCAATCAGCGAGGATGTCCTCGATCTCGTCCAGCATCTGTGCAGTTGAATCGGGGTCGTCATCCGTTGCCGTGGGTTCCAGTTTGGCGCACAGGGCGATATTTTTCTGCAAGCGCGTTGTCGCTTCCGTCAACTCGTGCATCGCGTCGACCGCATCATCGGGAAAATCGTCTTCTTCCGTGCCGCCCAGGTTGAGCCCTGCTATGAAGAACTGCACCAGCGACGCATTGTCGGTCAGTCGTTGCAGCAGGCCTTGATAGTTTTCCGGATAAACCTCTTCGGGAAAGTAAAAGGGCTGCTCTTCCGGCTTCCATGAAGCAATGAAGTTCCAGAGCGACAGCAGGTTCTTTTGAAGGTTTTCAGCGTCTTCTTCTGAAACAACAGATGCAGGGTCTTCCTCGAAAATTACAGGCAGAAACTCGACCGGATCTGCCGGATCCGGCGCGGCCAGGCCCCCGTAAAAAAGGCCGTAGATCTCATGGAGCGTTCGCTCCGATCCGACCGCTCTGAGCGCCTCGCGCGTCAGGTTGTCGTCTGTGTAGCTCATTAAAGTGTTTCCCATCGGTCGCAAAGCATCCTCTCGATCAAGTTGTCCTGTTGCTTCATTACAGCAGGGTATTATACGTCATCAGCGATATATTTGAGAAGGGAAAACGACGTGAAGGAGAATGACGAATAAGGAAACCTGACGCTATCGGATCCGTGCGAAGGCGGAGTTGAACTGTCAAGCTCCTTGTTGCCGGCTGCTGGACCCTTTCTTATTATCCACCTGAACGCTTCGGCCTGTAACCGATTTTTGACAACTCGGCCGTGATTGCATCGCAATGGTCCCCCTGGATTTCGAGCGCGCCGTTCTTAACAGCTCCGCCGGTGCCGAATTTCGCCTTGAATTGCTTCAGGAGCTTTTCGCTGTCTTCAGTCGAAAGCGATAGACCCTCTACCACCGTGACTGACTTGCCGCCCCTGCCTTTTCTGTCGAGGCGCACAACGGTCCTGCCTTTTGTAAAAACAGGAGGCGTCACAGGGCCGCGATCAGCCGCCTTTTCCTTCCTCGGGACAACCTTTTCCGTTGAATAAACCAATCGGGAATTCGAATCTGTCATGCAGAGAAAATATCAGAGGAAAAAAGGGAAGTCAAACATTAAGGAGACTGACTCTGAAGGGTTCTAAAAGCAGCAGGAGAAGAAAGCTGTCAGCGTTCAGCGTGTTCTAAAACCATAATTACAACCCCGGCTCCTAGCTACGTTCTACGTTCTTTATCTACTCTGTTTCAGCACATACAATAAGACGAAAAAACTGACGATCATTGCCGGCAGCATCATGTCGGCGATAAGCGCTCCGAAGGTTCCCGATCGTTCCATTGCTTCAAAATAATCGGCAGTCGTTATGAAGAAGAAAGGCAGGGCAAGGACCAGCAGGACCATCCAGAGACGATGCAGCCGAACGCCGAAGTGGCGCATTTCCCAATCGTGCAATGCTCTGCGGCATCGGAGCCAAAATCCGGTTTTCGATCTGCTGTTCATGTTTTTCTTCTCCTGGTGTAGAGATCTCAAACCACCTAAATATAAAGAGGCGGCTCTTCCTCGTGTGAGCATCTTGCAGCCCTTTCACTCTTCATAAAATAGCAACTCGTATGCCACAAAACATTCCCTGTAAATACCATTATTTCAAGGAACTTTTCTTTTTTCATTGCTCGATTGTGCGCAAATAATAAGTTTAAAGTTGGTGATTTGACCATTTTCCGGCATAAAATCAAAGGTATGAAACTGTGAGTACATGCGCGGACGAAACCCGGCTGGAGGCGAAAGGGTGAAGCAAAAGACAAACGGGGAGGCGAGAGTCAACTGCGCATCGACGAAGGAGCAGTGCGGCAACGACTGTGAAACGATTGGGAGGCGATGGTGATTGGCGGCCAAAACAGAGCGGGCTATCAACCCGCTCTGTTTTGGCGTCTTTGATGCTGGGGGGGATTGAGTGAGGTACAGACAGCAAAATGCTTATCGTCTGTAAAGCATTTTTTTTCCTTACCATTGACGGCGCTATGGCAGAAGAAAAAACGCGAAAATTCAAGACCTGGCCTCGGAAGGTTCGCGGGCGATGCGACAGAACGGTAATAGAGTCCCACTGCGACCCGCATTGCAGTCAGGTCACTTTTTTCATTGGTGAATTGCTATGTCCAAAGAGCCCCGGCTTCAGCAACCGCGAAGCGCAATCAGGCTACTTTCGCTCCATAGCTTCCGGCATGCGGCAGGTCCTTAACCTTTATATCCTTTTTCGGGATACAGATATAGCGCGCCTGGCTGCATACCGGGCACCGGTCATTCAGACTGAGCGTGACCACCTCCACCTTCATTTCCTCTGCATTGCACTGACACATGATGCGCTTCGGGTTCCTTCCATAAAGAGTATCCATGCTTACCCTCCTTTAAGATTATCGTTTTTCAAATTGTCTTTCTCCGGCCGTGGCGCGCTAGGCCTGTAGGGCCGGAACAGTCTGCATCAGGTACTCGTGCATGGCCTTCGCGGCTTTTCTGCCCGCGCCCATGGCCGAAATAACGGTAGCGGATCCAGTGACGATGTCGCCGCCCGCGTAAACGCCTTCGATGCTCGTACGGCCCGATTCCTCATCGGCGATGATGTACATGCGTTTGTTGACCTGGAGGTTCTTTGCGCTCTGCGCGATGAGGGGGTTGGCCTCGGTGCCCAGCGCAACGATGGCGGCATCAACGGGGATCGTGAAATCCGATCCCTCGATGGGTTTCGGCGATCTCCGTCCGGATTCGTCCAGCTCGCATAAATCCATCCTCACGCACTGGACGGACTGTACCTGACCCTGATCGTCCCCCAGGATCCGCACCGGGTTCGTGCAGAGCTCGAACCGGACGCCCTCCTCCTGCGCGTGGTGGACCTCTTCTCTGCGGGCGGGAAGTTCTGAGAGCGAACGGCGATAAATGAGGATCACTTCCGCTGCGCCGATACGGAGGGCGGTCCGTGCAGCATCCATGGCCACATTGCCGCCCCCGAAAACGGCCACCCGGCCGCCGCGCTTCACCGGCGTGTCGAAATCAGGGAACTGATAACCGCGCATAAGGTTTATTCTGGTGAGGAACTCGTTGGCCGAATAGACGCCGTTCAGGTTCTCCCCGTCGATGCCCATGAATTTCGGAAAGCCGGCCCCGCTTCCGATGAAACAGGCATCGTATCGCTCCATGAGTTCATCGAGCGTGAAGAGTTTTCCTGCAACCGAGTTCGTCATGATCTCAACACCCATCTTTTTGAGAACCGCGATCTCGGCATGGACGATCCTTTTCGGCAGACGGAACTCGGGGATCCCGTAAACGAGGACCCCTCCCGGTTCGTGCAGGGCCTCGTGGATGACCACCTCGTGGCCCCGGCGCGCCAGCTCATAGGCGCAGGCCAGCCCCGAAGGGCCGCTGCCGATGACAGCCGCCTTCCTGCCGGTCTTTTCCGCGACTGCTGGAACCTGGGAGACCGCCGTTCGACAGCGCCTGGTCGGCGGCAAACCGTTCGAGCCGGCCGATCGCCACGGGCTCGAATTTCTTCCCAAGGAGGCATTGCTTCTCGCATTGATTCTCCTGAGGACAGACCCTGCCGCAGACCGCGGGAAGAAGGTTCGCCTCCTTGATAACGGCTATCGCCTGGCTGAAGCGGCCTTCCCGTATTTCTTTGATGAAGCGGGGAATCGGAACGCCTACAGGGCAGCCGGTTACGCACTGGGGCTGCTTGCACTGAAGGCAGCGCCGGGCCTCCTGCATTGCCATTTCCGGGGTGTACCCCAGCGACACCTCCTGGAAATTGGAGCGCCTGACCTGAGGCGGCTGCTCGGGCATCGGCGTCTTCCTGGGTTCGATCTTTTTCTGGGTTTTTGTCTCTTCAGCAATCATTTTTTCACCAGTCAACTGCAAAAACATGTTACCGAAACACTCCCGTGTAAGGGGAATTTACCAGATGAGGGGTCAGATTCAGTCAGAGAAAATCATATTTCCGACATTAAGTTACAATTGTACTCATTATGAGTTGAACAAAGAGCCATCCGGGTCATTATTTGTGCAAGTAGCTTGCCAATATATGGTCCTTATAAATCAATAGTTAAGAAAAAACTATTGACGTTTGAGTATATTTATTATACGATTTGTATATTATTTATACTATCTACGAGAACAGTAGAAGGGTAATACTTGGGGAAGGAAATTTCCTATGCTTAACGTTCTTCTCATAACGAATGATAAAAGCGGCACTTTAGCCAAAGAGCTTGCGCGGGCGCTGCCCAAGGGCTATCGCCTCTCCCATTCGTTGCCGGGCACCGTCATGTACGGCGGCGACCTGGCTTGCCTTGTATTCGATATGGATTCGGTCGATGTGTCGCTGATAAAGGAATACAGCCGCAAGGGCCTTGTTCTTGCCATTACGGGCCAGGAACAGACCGGACAGGTCATGGAGGCCGCGATCAGCGGCGCTTATGAGATCATGCGCAGGCCCCTGGACAAACAGAAGTGGAAGCTCGTCCTGGACGAACTCCGGGACCTCATGCGCGAGCTTGACGGCGCTGTCGATATCTTCAAGGATCTGCTCGCTCCGGCTGAGACCTGCGGCATCATAGGCCGTTCCACGCTGGTCATGGACCTCTGCGAAAAAGTGGCCCGCATGGCGATAGTGGATGTGCCCGTCCTGGTGACCGGCGAGACCGGGACCGGCAAGGAACTCGTGGCTCAGTCTATTGCGCAGCTTTCTTCGCGCGACGAAAAGCCTTTCGTGGTGATCAATGCCGCTGCGGTACCGGAAGCGCTTTTGGAGTCGGAGCTCTTTGGCCACGAGCGGGGGGCGTTTACGGGCGCGGTGGTTTCAAAAGAGGGCATGCTCAAGATCGCGAACAACGGGTGCGTGTTTTTCGATGAGATAGGAGAGCTTCCGCTGCCCCTCCAGGGAAAGCTGCTGCGCTTCCTTCAAACGCAGACCTTCTACCCCGTGGGGAGCACCAAGGAAGTCCATGTCAATGTGCGGGTGATCTCCGCCACCAACCGCGACCTGACTTCCATGATACGCATGGGCACCTTCAGGGAGGACCTGTATCACCGGCTCCGGGTTGCGGAAGTGCATGTTCCTCCGCTCCGTGAGCGGAAAAAGGACATCCATCCGCTCGTACAGTTTTTGTTCCAACGCCACGCGAAAACGGCGCAGAAGCCGATTAGCGGCGTCACCAAGGCCTTCATGGAAAGGCTCCTATCCTATGACTGGCCCGGCAACGTGCGGGAGTTGGAGAACACGATCCGCTCAGCCATCGCCATGTGCAAAACGGGCTATCTCACGACGCATGAGCTCCGGGACCTGGGCTCCAGCGCCGGCGTTCAGCAGATAAACGGATCAGCCGATACGTTGTCTGCCGCAATCGTTCCGATGGTCAAGAGCGCCCTGGACAGCAACGAGAAGAATATCTACGATAAGATTCATGCCGACGTGGACAGGCATATCCTCGAATACCTCATGTCCCGGACCAGTGAAAATCAGACCGAGGCTGCCAGGCTCCTGGGCATCAACCGCCTGACGCTGAGGAAAAAGCTGGGACTGCAGAAGTAGAAGCGACAAGACAACGACGGAGAAGTGTCTCGGCGATTCAATACGCTTTTACACACACACGCATTCACGCTTACCCGCTCTTTCCTTCCGCATTCCGCATTTGAAACATTCCCCACTTCCACTCCCGGCCCTCTGGCCTGCTATAATTATGGAAGGTTTTAAAGGGCTTTCCGGACCGGTCGTCCTGCTGCTTGGTTCAAATCGGTTATTCGAAATCCGCATAACAGACGGGGGGATATATGGAGATTTTAGACTGGCTCAGCGATCTTTCAAAACGATATCATTTGACCATCGGTCTTTTATTGACCATGGTGATCGGATACGTCGATTTTGCGACAGGGTATGAATTCAGGATGGAATTGTTTTACCTGCTTCCGATCTCCTACGTTACGTGGTTCGTCGGGCAGAGGATAGGAATTTTGTTTTCCGTCCTGTCGGTTATCACGACCGTGTATTCGGATATTATGGCCGGTAAAAAATATTCATCCCATGCCGCAGAATTCTGGAACCTGGCCCTTTATTTCGTGTTCTATGTGATCGTGACCTTGCTGCTGAAATTACGGATCTCATTGCAGCAAAGAGAGAATCTCATCGAGGACCTGGACAATGCGTTAAGGCAGAATGAGGTGCTCAGCGGAATGCTCCCTGTTTGCGCCAACTGCAAAAAATTTCGCGACGACCAGGATTACCGGCGAATGGTGGAGTCCTATGTCATCGCGCATTCGCACGGAGAATTCAGTCAGCATCTCTGCAAGGAATGCGCAGTCAAGCTCCATCCCCGTACAGAACATCCGTAAGGCTGACGAGACCCGATGAAGATCGACATACCGTCGACGAAGTACAACGGAGATGCGACGAGCAGCGCCAGGGCGTGACAACCCGTTGCCATCGAATCTAGTCGGCTTCTCCTGGCGACTTGCTGCTTGCCCCTGGCCCCCGGTTTTTTCGGTTCACACCCCCGGGTCCTTTTTTCAGCTCACCCGTGAATTCCCAGTATCTGCAGCGTCCTGGCGTCCCTCTTTCCCTGATAATACTTTTCGAGAACGCGCTCGAACACGGAACCCGGCCCGGTCACGAGCGCGAAAAGGGTCATGGACGATTGGAGCTTCATATCGTCGGGGTGCCCGAAGATATCCGAAGCCGACCTCCCCGAAACGCCAAGGACCGCTTCAGCAGTCTCCACAAGCCTTGCTCCCAGAACAGGATGGCCGAGGTATTTCCGCGCTTCATTCAGGCTCTTGATGGCATAGCGTCTCGTTGTCGGGCTGTGCCCCAGTCCGTCGATCTGCGGGAAGATGAACCACATCCAGTGCGAGCGCTTCAGGCCGGCCCGCAGCTCGGCAAGGACGCGGTCGTAGATTCCCTGCTGCGCGCTGGTGAAGCGGTTTAAGTCATCGGGATCACCGTGGTCGGCAGTACTCTCTTCAGTTATCATACTGGCCTCCTTGATCAGCGTCCTTCTCCAAGGCAAAGGTCCAAGAGCGGGCAGCTGGGCAAGGAATCAGGACTGCAAGGTTGGAACAGGCTCGCGGCTGATACCTGAGACAGGCCGCTTGTCAAACCGCAAGACTTGACCCGCTTACGTTAATCGATCACCACATCGGTTATCGTTCCGGCGACGCCGTCGATCTTCTGGATTTTCGTGATCAAAAGATCGCCGAGCGCCTTAGCGTCAGCCGTCTCCACAAGGGCGATCACATCATGCGGTCCGGTCACGACGGAAACGGACTTCACTCCGTCGATCTTCTGCACCCGCGCTGCAACGTCCCGCGACGCCCCGGGAACCGCCTCGATCAAAACATAGGCTTTGACTGCCATGAGCGCCACCTCCTTCCCGGTGGAAGAGACCTGCCTTCCTCCTATAACTATAGCACCGAGCGCATTATTCAATTCTCAT
>CAVVOB010000003.1:0-14905 GCA_963749655.1 Nitrospirota bacterium | reverse complement strand
GGTCAAATCATTCCTGAAATACAATTGATTAATCAGGAAAAGATAGATATTTCATCCATTCCAAAAGGATTTTATATTATAAAAGCAACAATGGATGGAAAACTATGGTAAATAAAATAATTATCAAATAAAAATTTATATTTTTTATGACCTTGAAGGTTTTCAAAACCTTCAAGGTCTGAACTAACCAAAAAAATTATACTATGAAAATGATCGTTTTAACATTTCTTATGTGTGTTTTCACATTTCATTATTCAATTTCTCAAACAGAGAGTAAGGATGCCAGCATGTTTATTGGAATTAACCCGCTTCATACTTTAGTAATACAAGGTGTATCCAAAGCAATGGATCCGAATGTAAGCTATTTGCCAATCCATATTATTGTTAATCGCTCTATAACCAATAATTTTGGTGTTTCTGGACTATTTTTTATACCGTTTGGACAAGGATGGTGATGATTTTTTAACGCACGAATTTGGCTTTGCTGCCGGTCCAGCCTTTTTATCGAACAAATTAAACGGATTTTATGCCGACGTTAAATTTGGCTTGGGATATGCATTTGGTAAAGATTATAACAATAGCGATTATAACAGGACAGATTTAATAATTGAACCCGATTTAGGCTACTACCTTTGCTTTAAAAGCAATTTTACTATTGCTTTGGGTATTGGCCTGCAAAGTTTGGTAAAACTTTCGGAAAGTTATTATGGTGGTATTCGGAATGGAACTCTACAGGCAGACTTTCGCATTATTATTTACCTGTGGTGAATTTGTCCTTTGGGGTTAAATTATAAAAAATAGTTGCAAATAAAATTCTTTACTATAACTAAAAGAAGTTTAAATATTTATTTAAAAGGATGTTTTTATGATTATTAAAGGTGGTTTTGGGGAGCCTTATTGCTCGCAGGCATGTTACGATAATGGTGGTAAATATGCTGCTGCCGTAATGCTTAAGAATCAGACCGGTGTTTGCGTTGATCCATCCACGACCTATTTCCCCGAGTTGCAGAACCGCTTTCCTCCCACCGACGGTGCGCTCTCCGTCCAGAAGCTTACCGCAGAAACGGCAAATGCCGCACGAAAGTCAAAAGAGCAGGCAGAAATCTTTATCATCGTCCACCCCGCCTATTCTCATTTTTTTCGGGATCTGGAAAAAGATTCAACACACGCTGCGAAGTTCAGGCTGGAAAAAAAGCAGTTCGAAAGCGAAGCGATCATGATCGGAAGCCACGCAGCGTCGGGGGCCGTTATGGTGCTGGTGATCCCCGGCGACTATTTCGAGGAAAGCAAAGCGCCGCGGTCCTATGTGTCTTATCTCAACACCGTGACAGCAGGCGGCCGGTCGATCTACTACGTGTTGTCGGCTGCGTCAAGCAGCGGCACGCTGCCTGCCGAAGACATGGTAAATCTATACACCTTCATTCAGGCCACGCGTGCCAGGAAGGTGCTGATCGGTGGCGGTTTCATCGGCAGATGTCAGCGCGAGTTCTATAATCAATTGACGAACTACCTGGACCGCCGCTTTGCCTACATCGTCCCCGAACTCTCGACTATTTCGCCTGACGATGTTTCTGAAGAGGAAGCGCTGGAAATCGCGAGCAGCCTCGATCGATATGATTATTCACCGGTCAAGGATTTTATCGACAAGAAGTCCGGCGGAACAGCAAACATCCTCTCCATTCCCGTGAAACAGGAACCCTAGCAGGACCATCTTTTTCGTCTTTTCGCATCCCTTTGACTTCCACCCTGGACTGCTGGAATATGCCAGGGCACCCTCAGAGGTCACAAAGGATAAAAGGATATTTTCAGGGCGTTCGAGATTTGACCGCCGGTGGCAATAAGTTTTATTCCCGAAGCTTTATAAAATGCAGCTGATTTCCTGCGTCTCCTTATCCGCTTTCCGCACAAACTTCATCTTCTCTGTTCTTCTCCTCATCGTTTCAGTTCTGCAATAAGCTCCCGAACAGTCACGAACAGATCGCCGGCGATCGGATGCACCCGGGGAACGGATCGGACCTCGTTGAGCATCATCAGCGGCGCGTCGGCATCCTTGTTGAAGCACAGGATTTCCGCACGTGACGCGATATAGTCGACGTGCTGGGGAGCGCCGGAGATGCCCAGGGCGATGATGACCTTCGGATTAACGCGGACGCCTGTCTGGCCGATCTGTGCTTCGAGCGGCAAGAGCTTCAGGTCCTGGGTAACTTTGCGCGTGGCGCCGAACATCGGTTCGAGTCCCATGCTCTCCAGGGTGCGTTTCAATTCCTCGGCCAGCCCGAGGCCGGCGCGGTCGCGGATGCCGTAGCCGAGATCGATGATCACCTCGGCCTGCGAAAGCGACGGCGCTGCGATCTGCCTGAGGGGCCTGACCCAGCCGGGTGAGAGAGGGAGGTCGGCGATAACGGCGCTGAATTCGCTGCTACGGCCTGCCGCGGGGAAGTCTGCTTCGGCGGCCACGGTCACCAGCGCCGACCCCCCCTGCCACATGCAGTGCCGAACGAGCATTCCTTCGTATGCCGGCAACGAGAAGGTAAGCAGTCCCTCCGAGCCCCGTTCCAGCGCCGTTACGCCGGAGCACACCAGCGCCCGAACCTCCGGAGAATGCAGCTCTCCCGCAGTGTACGAGAAGGATCCCTGCCACTCCTTCCCGGCAATGATCAGTGTGCCGGCGTCTTTCACGATGGCCCGGAGCAGTTCACGCTGACCATCGTTCGAAAGACTGCCGTCATTCGTGTCCAGACAGAATGCACGCCTTGCTCCGTGAGCCCGTGCAAAACCGACCAGTTGCGGGAACATGTTTCGGGGGGCGGGAATGGCGACATGGACCTCCTGCGAGACGAGCCCGGCGGCGAGGTGCGCAGCCCTGAGAACGGCGAGATTGGACTTGGGTTCCCGCGGGTCAAGGATTGCCCATACGGCGTTGGTGCCGTCCAGTGCCCCCCGCGGAATGTCGTCGACATGGTCAGGAACAGCCGATGCCTTGGTCGTTGCAGCGCAGGAGCGCAGGTAATCCGCCGCCTGCCGTACCCCGGTGATAGCTGTTTTCTTCACCTCCAATGCGGCAGGAAGGGAAAATTTGACCGGAAGGGCTTTGCGCTGCTGAGATGAGTCTAACACGCGAATGCTGGAATAAAAGGCGTCCACCGTCCGGACCATGGTTGTTTCCAGTTCCGCGGCAGAGGCGGAGATGCTGATCACTGCCGGCGGCTTAATAGAACCGAACCCGGTTCCGTTTGGTCCGACTTCGAGGCGGTCTTGATAATAGTGGCTGCACTTGAGAGCGCCGGCAAGAAAAGTCCCAAGGCCTCGTTCTCCATCAGAAGACTCGGCGCCGGTGATTATAATATCGAACGGCTGCCCGGCCTCGCAGCTTTGTATTGCCGCTATCAATTCCCGGGGCGCCGCGGCAGGATCGAGGTTAATCCGGTGCAGACGGTCTGCACGGGCCTGACCGGCCATCTTCAGGAGATCATCATGCTCCGGTCCACCGGGCATGAGTACGTCAACCTGTACCGGGGCGTTCCCCGCAGTTTTAAGGTCCAGCGCCTGGGTGAGTCCGGCCAGGTCCCGGGTATTGATGCGCCAGACTAACTCCTGAATCGTTCCGTCCAACAGGCGTGGACGGGGAGGAAGGTCGGCAACGGGCCGTATGACTGCCAGGATGCGGACGGGGACCTTGAGGACTCCTTGCGGAGCCGGCGCGGAGCTGCCGGTCTCCTTCGCGTCAAGAGCCGCGTCTGCAACCACGACCTCGGGCATGTCAAGGCCGTTCCTGATGAGGTCCTGCGCAGATGCGTAGGATGCGTCGAGGAAGGCCAGCCGCGACAGCGCCCGCTCGGCGGCACGCGTTCCGGCGGCGAGAAGGGGACGGGTGTAGCTCTCTCCGAGCAGAGCGGTCCTGGCTTCAAGCCATTCCTTCCGGTAGTAAATACATTCCAGCCGCAGGATCTCGCCCGCCATTTCGGCGAGCGGGAAGAGCGCGGGCTGGAGCATGGCATCCGACCAAGCACTGTCGCCCAGGAGGTCGGCTGCAGACCGCGCATGTGTCCGGAGTCTGTTTTTCCATTCACCGAGTATGCGGCCGGTCTTGTCGTTTTCCGGCAGAGCAAGTTCCGGCCACTTCGGGGCCAGCGCGATAAGATCTTTCAGGATCAGGAACCGCTGGACCTCGTTCGTGCCTTCATAGATGGTGAGGATGCGGCTGTCGCGGCGGGCTTTCTCAAGCAGGAACTTCTCGGTCAGGCCTGCGGGGCCGAAGGCGCGCTCTACAAGCGTCAGCAGTTCGTGAATGTCTTCGGAACAGACGTATTTGGCAATAGCCGATTCCATGCGCACCGATTCATGGGGCCGGTCGAACAGGCCTATTAAATAGTGGGCCAGCGACTCGCTCCCGAACATGATGGCAGCGGCCTCGCCGAGCAGGGCATCGCGCTCCGGTTTGGCGGGAACGGCGGCGACTGCCTCGTGCATGAGCTTGCGCATGAGGGCGCCGGAAACCACAGCCAGGCCGCATCGTCCTACGTTCAGCGTCTCGAGGGCGTTTACCTGGCCGTGCCCCTCATACCCGATCACGGCTTCCCGCGGCACGCGCACGCTGTCGATCGAGATTTCGTTTGTGGGCGATCCGCGCTGGCCCATCTTTTTTTCGTCGGCGCCGACCTTCAGACCCTCGCTGTGCCGGTCCACGAGGAAGCCGGTCACACCTTCGGCCGTCTGGGCATAGAGACAGAACTGGGTCGCGATGCTGCCGTTCGTGATCCACATCTTGGCGCCTGTGAGGGCATAGTATTCATAGGCCATCCCGTCGTCCGTTTTGCGGATCTGGCCGATATCGTGGAATTCGCAGGATTTCCCCTCTAACTCGTAATACCGCACTCCCTGGTCCGTGGTGTAGTCATATTTGTCATATCTGATGGAAGCAGTCTGTCCATCAGGCGTTCGGTACGCGGCTCCGCGGTCCTGGAAAACGACCCGGTCCGCATCTATGAGGTAACGTGTACTGGTCTCGTCCTGATCATTGAGGCGGAAGGCATATCTGCCGTCGGAAAGCGCGGTCAGTTTTGTGCTGTGGAGTTTTGCCGTAGTCTTGACGCCGCCAGAATCCGAGCCCGCTGTCGGCTCGGTCAGGGCAAAGGCGCTCACCCCGCCATGGCCAAGAGAGCGGAGGAACAATCGATGACAACGCTCGCGACGGGGGAGCTCGTCGAGGGCCGCGCGCACGTCGGGCATGAGCCTGGTAAAAAGATCGCCTGCATGCCTGAGGTTTGAAGTGAAGTTTCCGAAGTCCCCCCGACGGCCGGCGATGCCCGCCCCGTAGAAAGCGCGCAGGAAATTGGCTGCCAGATATTTGACCACGCGGGTCCGGCGGATGCGTTTCTCCACGAGCTGCATGACCGCTTCGTATTCCTTTTTTATCCAGGAAGGATTGGGATTGGACAAAGTGCCGGTGATTTTACCCAGTCGTGCGCCGATCTCGCCAAGCTTTTTTTCATCTTCCGCAAGAGGCGCAAGCTCTTCGCGGACGCGCGGCAGTTCCTCCTCCAGACCGAGAAGAATGGGTGTCGTGCCGATACTGGTGCTCGCCATGATCAAGAGGTTGATGCCTGCGTCACCGAAGCTGCCGGCAGCGGAGTTCAGGAGATAGTATTCCGCCTTGTGCCAGCCCAGGCCATCCTCTGATTTCGGTATGTACGTCGCGAGCCACTTGTGCTTTTTGACCGCATCGATAACGAAGTCAGGCAAACGGTGGATCTTCTCGATGGCCCGTTCGATGTCGAGACCGTCGAACTTCCGGCCCTTGCAGTGCCCTTTGAACCAGTCCACCAGTTCGGTCCATCGAGCACGCAACCGGGGATCGTGCAGCTGCATTTCCGGAGTGAACCGGGGAGAACGATCAAAGGCCGTTGACAGGAAACTGCCCGACGCGTGCGGCGCGCCGGGAGCACCGCAGAACAATTCGTAGTCCATATCCAGGACGACTGCCTTTTCTGCTGGTTCGATGGGGAAGAATGCCGTCGGCAGTACCCGCCCCCGAGCTGCGGAAAGCCGGGCCGAGGCCAGCCGCTGCTCCAGCTGTTTGAGCAGCACAGCCAGGGCAGCTGATTCCATCTCCATGCTGCGCCCGCTGTTCAGCCCCTCTTCGATCGCGGAGAGAAACAGGCGAAGCCCCAGTGCGAGGGCTTGCGCTTCTCCGGCAAGTGCGCTGTCAATGCCCGGCGGCAGGTTGAGGCATGCGCCGTGAAGCTCCGCCAGCCGCTGTGAATCATTACTCAGAGGTTCTCCTGTAACTACGGTGTGCAGTCGCGGCGTTTCACCGGCCTTTCGCGAACTGAGCAGCCTATGCAGGCGCACTGATGCGTCCAGCCCTGGAGGGAGGAACCGGAATAGAGCGCTGTCGCGGTAGAAGCGCGAGAGAAGGTCGTCCTCGGAATAAGCAAAGCCGCCGAACACCTGGCCCGCATCGTATCCGATGGTGCCGGGGTCCGGACTGAAGGCAAGGGCTGCAACAGTTGAACTGAGAAGATCGAGTTCCAACGCGGCCCGTTCATCGCGGATTGCAGAATAAGAGTCATACAACGCCTGCAGTAAAAGACGCCAGGCTTCGGTCCGCGCGATGAGGGCCTTTACGGCTCCCAGCTTGGCAATTCCGTCCCTTCCTTCGGTGTCCAGCATCTGGCCGGGGAATTGGACCCTTCCGGTTGCATGTTCTTTGATGCGCCCGGAGAGATAATCAGTCGTCCCCAGGGCGATGGCAAGGTAGGAGGCAGGAGCGGGCGCCGGTTCTCCTTCTCGTATCGAAACAGCATCCTTTTTTATCGTGCAGTCGAGAGCAACCTCCGAAAGTCCTGCTGCTCGGAACCCGATCGACGGCGAAGGCGTGACGGTAACACCGGGTGAACCCAGCGGAACGAGGTATCCCCTCCTTCGGTTTAAAAGCAACAGCATTCGGGTCGCTGCGCAGGGGATGAGGGGAAGTACGCCTCTGATCCGGACGGTGTCGGCTTCCTCGATGTCGAGATGGTCGGCACGAACCGCGGAGATGCCTTCCCCGAGTTTTCTGCCGGCTTGAGAGAGAATGTTGATTGCGCAGAAATGGTGGGCGGCAACAAGGCCGAGAGCCGGGTTCACCAAAGCGAGAGAGCGGACCGTCCCGATTGGGTCGGACTGGTGACTGGCGATGAAGGTCCGGAGAGTCTCTGCCCACGGTTCAGGCATGGAATCCTCTTCCCACTGTTTGACCGTTCGATCAGGGAAGACTGCAGCTGCGTCGTTTGAAGCATGTTCAACGGTTTTCCTCTGGGCTGTCCGGGAAGTTGCTGAGGAGACGGCTCCGTCCTTTTCTTCATCCAGAACCGCAAGCCTCTGTTCAAGCCTGTTGCAGGCGTAAAGAGCGTGGAAGAGCCGTTTTTCAGTAAGTTTGAGTTCGATATCGGTTCTCTCCGTCCTGATGGTATCTGCCAGATCGTGCCAGCGGCTGTCCGCGAGGATTGTTTCGAACCGTCTCAGCCGCTCTGCCAGTCTTTTCCCGAGCAGGAGCGGCCAGCCGAGCCGGCCCTTGTCAGCTGATGCCGGCAGATGTTGGATTGCATCACGAAAAGCAGCCAACGCCTGCTGAACGGCCTTGCCTGCGCGCCTGCTATCCTCGTCCAGGTACCAAAGTTCCCGAGTCATCGGCACCGGAGATTTGCCGCTTCCCTGCCCGACCAGGACCGGTTCCCGACGCGCTTTCAGAAGGTCGATGATGGCTGCGGTTTCGGGCCGATAGATCAGCTTGTGATCCGTATGTCTTCCCCAGAACACGCGGTCCGGTTCTGCTCTCCAGCAGGATTCACACTTGATGCAGTTCTCGAAGTTTACCGTCACTTTTCCCCGGCCGAAGAGGGGAGCGTCATAACCGTAAACGCGGGCTGGACAGACCCACCAGAGCCCGGCCTTCGACATCTCCGTATGATCGGAGATTGCTTCCGGCCAGATCGTTCGGATGTGAGATGCGCTTCCCGTGCGGTAGGTATTAGTTGCGAGCTTTGCTTCCAGGCTCAATTCCGGCTTGATCGCATCGAGGTCGCGTGCCTTCCTCAGGAGTTCGTTGTACGCCATAACAGGTTCAGCAAGGATTGTTGCCACAGGCGTTTTGAGCACGTAATAACGAAAAGCGTCCCATAGCGCCGACCAGGCCGACAGGAACAGGAGAACTATGCTGAAGGCAGGGAGGATGACGAGGTCGGTGAGCCGCAGTCCTCGGATCAGGAAATGGACGGCTTCTGCAGCTTTGCCCATCATGGGGCGGTCGTTATTGGCATAGACTGTTTTGAGGGCTTGAAGAAGCGCCGGGGAAAGACGCCTGATCAGCGATCCCGCCGGCCACGGCAGTTTTCTCCCATCGACATCCTGGCCGGTTATCTTCAGGGTTATGACGAGCTCTGGATCGGGCAACGCCGGCTTCTTCGCAAGGTTGGCGATCCATTGTCCGATTGTTGCGGGGTTGAGCGCCGACAAGGCGATCGGCTTCCAGAGCCTGAGGCTGGTGACGGCGCGCAGGGTGTCGCTGATCGAGTCGCGGAGACCCCGGAACGAGAGAAGGTGGCTCCGCAGGAACCGGCCGGTGTTCAACAGGCTGCCTGACGCAATAAAGTGCGAGGTGCCGCAGACGATGTCTATAGTCCTGCCGAAGAGGGTGCTCGACTTCCCGAAATAGGCAGGCCATCGTGAAAGATAGCGGGCATTCTTTCCGTACACGCTCTCCCGGAGGGGTTCAAGGTATGCCCGGGAAAGGTTGCGACTGTCAGGCGCTTTTCCATCCCTCAGGAGGGCGATCGCTGCCCGGGCGAAGTACAGCCCTGATGCCGAGGCCGGCCCGGTGAAATTCGGAAAAGGGATGTCTATCCCGAGCCCGGTCGAAGCGCCGCCGACAGCGAGGCCGTCCTGGACGAGCACGGGCCGCTCGTTCCATCCGCCGCTTCTGATGATCTTGGTGCCGTACGCCGTGAGCTTCGCATCGTGGGTAAATTCACGGAGGAGGGGCAGGCCGCGCAGCCATTCGAACAGCCTGTCATGATCGCCGTGATAATTGTTGCGCAGGTTGGCCAGGGGAAGGACATAGCCGAGGGAGAGGGAGTCGCGGTTGGTATACAGAAAACCGCCGACATTCAGCCGGGCGGTTCTCCCTGCGATCGACGCATTCCGGACAAGAAGCTCGTAGGCGGCGCCTTCGCCGGAAGCGAGCCCGAACCTGGTTTCGATTTCCTGAGAAGGGAGCGACAGCACCGCCTTGACGCCCTGCATGTAGTGCGGGCGGGCCGTTCGCTCGAGCTGCTCCGAGCGGACCAGGTGCGAAGCGTCTCCTTCGGCAAGAAAGACCATGTCGGCGTACAGCGGACCCCGGTTCGTCTCAACGCCGATGACCCTGCCATTTTTCCGGATTAGGGCGGTGACGGTCGTCGCCGTCAGATGCACTGCGCCCTTCAAGCGCGCAAGGTGGGCAAAGTAGGGATCATAGACCGGCCTCAGGACCGTGTAGCAATTCTTAAAGAGAGTGGAATCGCGGACCTCCAGACCGAGGACGTCCAGACCGTTATGCAGCAGCGTTCCGCGCCGCGTGACCCGCCGTTCAAAGGGAGCGGCCTCGACTGACTCGTTTCCGAAGCAGTCCTCTGCTGCCAGGTTCTCGGTAAAATATACACAGCCGGACCAGTTTTCCGCACCTGCATAGACGCCTGCTTCGAGGAGGGCTACCGAAATGCCGGCACGGGCCAGGCTGCCCGCGGCAGCCACTCCTGCCGGTCCGGCTCCGACGACCACAACGTCGAATTTGTACTGTATCATGCTGACTCCTTTTCCTAAGGCTTGCTCGTTCAGGAATGAATTCTCTGGGGTGTTGAGAAAGGCTTGCTTGATAATTTCGTGCTATAAAAATTATATCAGAAAGCCGGCAAGGAATATACAATGGGAGCCGGATTTCGCAGGATGTCACCGGGGGCAGACTTGACAGGCATCTCTTTGGCGAGCATACTATTGTCCGCGTGTTGAGCAGTCATAAGGCCGGGCTGACGCGGCTGGATCAGCCCCTGATATTCTGTTCGAGATTGTTTTCGGAGGTTCTGACATGAAGAGTTCGATACCCGTCATTATTACCGCCTGCGCGGTGCTTGCTTTCCTTTTTTATCTTTCTTCCCGGAACAACGTTCCCGCCCTTCCTGACGATGCCCTGCACAGAAACGCGTCGTCGAACGTCCTGTGTCTTGAATGTCACGGCGCGGATAAGCGGTCGCCGCTCAAGAGTACCCATCCTCCAAAGGAACAGTGTCTCGTCTGCCATAAGGCCCGCAGTATAAAAAAATAATAGGGTGTTGCTGTAGCTGGTATGCACGAGGACCTCCCTTCGCACGATAATTGCGTCCCTGTGCCGTGCCAAGATACATTCTTAAATGAATAAGTATTCAGGCGAACCATCACTCAAATTATATATATCAGCTTATCTGTAAATTGCAACTTTTCTGAAAAGATGTATTTTGTTGCGAATTTCTTTGACAATAGAAGGTGCACTTATTAATATTTACCATGTGAATTTGCAGTAGGCCGAAGGTCTGACGTACTCGGCTTCAGCGAAGGGTCAGCCAGGTAATGCGTAACCAGAGTGAAGTATGACTGCGTAATTCTTATCCCGTTGCATCGGGCTCTGTGTTCAGGGAGGACACCTATGGAAATTCGGCAAAGAATTGATGATTTGTCCGCCGTCTCCAGCAGTCTGGCCTGTCTCATGGCGGTATTCCTTGCCTTTCCTCCTTCTGCCTGTGCCGTAGAGGTGGGCTGCTTCTGCACCTTCATGTTCGTATCTACCATGTTTTTGATCGGCGTCAGTGTGACGATGATCGTAAAATATGTCCTTTCGGAGAAAATGTGGAAGCTTTCCAAGACAAGGACCGTTTTTATCACCTTTCTTGAAGTGATCCTGATGGTGGCGGTGCTGATCATTCTTCAGGCGAGATTCTATCTTCGTGTGCTTGCCTATTTGCCTCTTGCATTCCTTCTCAACTACTCACTGACTGCGGTTCGTGTTCAGGAAGCGCAAGGCGGACCGGCCCGGAAAAAGAGAGTCACCCTGGCAGCTCTATCAAGCCTTGTCCTGCCCGCTGCAGTTCAGATCATGGCGTGGGTCGCCATGATCTTGTCGGATCTGATCACCTTTAAAGAGATTCGCGTATAGATCCTTCGCTGCGACGACAGCTCAGTCTGCCCAAGCCTGCCGACGGATACCGGTGAGCCGGAAGGTTCAGATGTTCAGGCCACCTGACGGCGTGGCTCACTTCATGTCAGCTGGCATTTTCCCCATAAACGTAAAGTATTATTCTCAGATGATTCTTCACCCCTGTTAAAATGTCCACTCAATTGATTTCCTTGTAACAGCGATGGGGGAACCCCTCGAAAACACTTGTTTTTAAACAGTCCATTGTTTATAATACAGATTCCAGCTCAGGTTAATGCTTCGAGAGTGTGAGGGAGGTATTGTAATGCCGAATTACGAATACGAGTGTGAAACCTGCGGCGGCAGGTTCGAGGTTATCCAGAAATTCAGCGATCCCATTCTTACTATCTGCAGACTGTGTAAAACAGGGACCGTGCGAAAGGTGCTTTCGCCGACTTCTTTTGTGCTGAAGGGGAACGGCTGGTACGCAACCGATTACCCGTCTCATAACCGGAAGCCGGAGAATGCCGGCGATGCGCCGAGCGGAGATGTAAAAAAAACGGCTGCCGGCTGTGCCTCGGGAGGAACTTGCTCCGGCACATGTCCGTCCAAAGGCTGATCGTCGATGATGGAGCCTATCCACGTTCACATCCCCTATCCCAAGCTGAAGGATTTTTTCGAGCTGATTCGACTTCGACGATATGACCTCGAGATCTATCTTTCCGCGGCCGTTCTCGACCAGATCGAGAAGCATGATCTGGAAAAACTGCTCGAACGTCTGGACTGGAACCCGAAGCTCACCCTTCATGCTCCGTTTATGGACTTGAATCCTGGAGCCGTCGATCCCATGGTGCGTTCTGTGACCCAGGTGCGGTTCCGCCAGCTCTTGAACGTCGCCGCGATACTGAAGCCGCGTGCAGTAGTGTTTCACGCTGCTTATGATCGGTGGCGGTACAGCGGCCGCAAGGATGTCTGGCTTGACTACAGCATCGACACCTGGCGCAAGGTTATGGAAACAGCGTCCAAGATCGGTCTTCGCGTCGCAGTGGAAAACGTCTTTGACGAAGATCCCGATGCTCTTCAAATGCTCATCGAGAGTGTCGCTGATCCGAATTTCGGCTTTTGCTTTGACACGGGCCACTTCAACCTGTTTTCGAGGGTTCCCATGGAAAGGTGGTTCGAGGCCCTCGGTCCCAAACTCGTGGAAGTGCATCTCCACGATAACGACGGAACCGCTGATTCGCACTGGGCTGTGGGGCGCGGGAACATAGCTTTTGACAAGTTTTTCGGTCTGGTGAAGGATCATGCGCCAGTGCCCGTCTTTACCGTCGAGGCTCACGACAAAGACGATATTGAAACAAGCCTTGATCGGGTAAAAGCGTTTGTCCACGCCCGGCTTCGACCGCCGACACCAACATAGGCACCCGGATTGAGGCCGTGCGGGACTGACAGAGTGATACATTCACGGGGGAATGTTTGCCTTGACACCCATTCGCAGTTCGCATAGACTAGGAATCATGCTCAAAATCATCGGGACTGTCGCCCTTACAGCGGTATTCATGGTATCCTGTGCGTCGGTCACAACGCGGTTGCCCGAAACGACGCGGGGAGACGCAAGCGCCGATGTCCGCACGCAGGCGGAAGCCGACTATCACTTCATGGTCGCGAGCATGCTGGAACAGAACAATGAGGTCGATGCGGCGATAAGGGAGTACGGGGAGGCCTACCGACTCGATCCCCGCTCTGCCGAGATCGCACTTTCGCTTGCAAACCTCTCGTTGCGAAAGGGACTGCTCGATCAGGCGACCATTTATGCGCAGGCCGCCGCCAACCTCCAGCCGAACGATGCCCGGACGCAGATGCTTCTGGCCAGCATCGCCACGAACAGGAAACAGTATGATATGGCGATTGCCGCCTATCGCGCGGCAATCTCGATCGATCCCAAACAGGAGGAACCCTATATCTACCTGGGTTCTCTGTTTGCATCGCTGAAACGTTACGATGAGGCAATCGACACCTTTCAGGCGCTTGAAAAGGTCAATCCGACCTCTCTCATGGCCGCCTACTATGTCGGAAGGATCTATGTGGACCGGCAGATGTACTCCGAGGCGCTTTCGGCATTTAAACGGGCCGCCTCTCTGCGCGATGATTTTGAACCCGCCTATACAAGCATCGGATTCGTCTATGAATTGATGGACAAACTTCCTGAAGCGATTGACGCTTACAAGAAGTCAATCGCGCTCAATCCTCACAACAGCGAGATCATGCAGCACCTGGCCCAGCTGTACATTCAGCAGAATGCCCTCGATAAGGCACTGGAGCTGTTTCAGCGACTGGTCGCCATGGATCCCGGTAATTACGATGCCCAGGTTAAGGTGGGGCTTATTTACGTGGAAAAGAAAAGGTACGACGCTGCTGCAACGGCCTTTCAGGCCGCTCTTCTGGCCGTCCCCGGCGATCTGAAGGTCCGTCGGTATCTTGCTTCCACCTACGTTGCCTCGGAACACTATGACAAGGCTCTTACGGAATATGAAGCAATCCTTTCTGCCACACCCGATGATATCGATGCGATCCTGCAAATAGCCTACTTGTATTCTCAATTAGGCCGGAACGCAGATGCAGTTCCGTTTCTCGAAAAGGCGCTTGCCGCGCAACCCGGGAAACCGGAGCTCTACCTTTACCTTGCCAATGCCTACATTGAGGTCGAGCAGTACCGGAAGGCGGTTGATGTCCTGCAGAAGGGCATTGATCTCGCTCCGGACAGGGACGATCTTTTGTTCACTCAGGCTGTTGCCTACGAAAAACTGGGACTGACGAGCGAGCTCTTTGCCACGCTGAAAAAAACCATCGAGCTGAATCCGGAAAATGCAGACGCGCTGAACTATCTCGGCTATCTGTACGCGGACAGAGGCGAAAATCTTGACGAAGCCGTACAGCTGGTAAAACGGGCTCTGCTGATCAAGCCGGACAATGCCTATCTCCTCGACAGTCTTGCATGGGCTTATTTCCGGAAAGGGATGCTCAATGAGGCTGCAGAAGTAATGAAGAAGGCTGTGCAGAAAGTCGCCGACGACCCCGTGATCCGCGAGCATTACGGTGATATTTTCCTGAAGCTTGCACGGAAGGACAAGGCGCGGGAACAATGGCTCAAGTCTCTTGAACTGGATCCGGACAACCAGAAGCTTCGGGAGAAATTCGTCAAACAGGGGTTCGGAAACCCAGACATTCTTCTCAAAGATGCGAAGCCGAGGAAAAAGAATAAGAAGTGAAGACCGCCAGGATCGCCGCTCTCGTCATTGCCCCTCTTCTGTTCTCTTGCCTGCCTAAAATGCCGGAGATTCCCATGACCGTTGTTCCTGCAGATGCAGTTCTGCGGGCGCTGGATCTGCGACGTGAGGCTTTTGCCGGCCTGAGGGCACTTGCGAGAGTGGAGGTCGTTAAAGGGGGGAAAACCCGCGCTTTCGATACGGTGGGCGTTGTTGTGAAGGGCCAGCAGCGATTTCGAATGGAGGCATACGGTCCGTTGGGGCAGTCCCTCGTGGCCGTGGTCTGGAACGGGAACGACGTCCTGCTGCGTACGCCGGAGGAGGACAGGGTCGTGAAGGCGGGTCCTGGGGGTCTTGAGCGGCTTCTGGGCACGGGCATTGAACAGTCTGAGTTCTGCGCTGTTCTTTCCGGCGATGTTCCTGATTACGCCGTAGCTGCGGGAGCAGTTCTCTCATG
>CAVVOB010000002.1:0-15461 GCA_963749655.1 Nitrospirota bacterium | reverse complement strand
CATTGCTAGAGATGGGGAGGCCGTGGCCCAGCGAGCCTGCGGAAACTTCGATCTGCTCGCAGTATTTCCTGTTGGAATGCATGCCGAATTTCGCGGTCTCCAGCGTTTCAAAATGCTCGATCATATAGTCCGTCGTATAAGCGCCGAGGTCGGCAAAGATGGTATACAGCGTCTCGCTGCAATGGCCCTTGCTCAGGATAAAGCGGTCGCGGTCCTCGTTGCAGGATCAAAAACACTGTAGTTCATATACTTGTAATACGCTGCCACGGCGACTTCCACCATGGACAGCTCGCCGCCGAGGTGGCCCATACCGATGTTGTGGATAAAGTTTAAAAGATTATGGCGGATTCTGTAGCTCGCTTCTTCCAGCTCCTGGACCGTCTTCGCATTTTGTTTCTACTCATAAGGGGTTCTCCTTATTCAAATTTATTACACTCGACGAGGATCTTGACATGCTTGCCGGTAGACCTGCGCTTTAAAGGCCTCCTCCGGCGTCATCGATCGGAGAACACCTTGAAGTAAATTCCTTCAACTCGAATTTCGGGAAAACCTGCCAGGCGCGCGGAAAGGCGTAGGGAGAAACGTACATGCCCGTGATGGTGAGCTCGTTGGCGTAAATGAACTTATAAAGGTTTAACGGCATCTCAAAGTTGTTCGGATACATGGCGGCGTAAATGAGCTTACCGCCGAATGCCGTGATAAACGGCAGATCATAAACGGCTTTCGTGGAACCGGAACAGTCGATGACGAGCAGGTGGTCCCATAACCCTGTCCTCCGTCAGCTCCATCGCTACTTTCTTGATGTCTGCCGTCATGGGATCGATCGCATGATCGGCGCCGTATTTGAAGCGCCAGCGCACGGCGCTCGGCGATCGGTTCAACGAGTGTCAGACAGACGCGCCCATCATATGAACAGCCTGCGTCGCGAGCAGCCCAATCGGCCCGCCGCCGACAATAATGACGCGTTGCCCAATCTTCATCTCGACCTTGTCCATCAGCCGGACAGCGACGGAGACCGGGTTCGAGAATGCAGGCTTCCTTTAGGCTGACAGTGTCGGGCATTTTATAAACCTGGATTCGTGCCATACGACGTATTCGCTCATGCCGGGGTTGTTGGATTCGTTGGCGTGCTCGCAGAACTGCTGCTGGCCATTCTGGCAGTAATAGCATGTCCCGCAAAAATGGAGAGAATTCCCGGCGACGCGGTCCCCGACTTTAAGACCTTTTCTGGTCGCTTTGGGGCCAAGCTCTGTAATAACGCCGGAAACCTCATGCCCGAGTCCGAACGGTACTTCCCACCCGAATATGTTTTCCACGAGGTGCGGATCGGAGCCGCAAATCGCGCAATAGGCAACTTCTTTCTGACAACGGAACATCCTCCGGCCCCAGAGGCTGCATCGGTATATCCGTGACCTTGACCTTGCCGCGTTTTGCTTCGTCCGGGTCCCGCAGACTGCCCACTTTAACGACAGTGATCGATTTCATTATTATACCTCCTTTAATGTCGTAATCCTCAGCATCTGATTATATTGTCCGCAAGGGATTTTAATTCAATCGTCCGGAAAGACACGATTGGTCTGTTTGTGTCCGTTTGCAATGAACACGGCTGAAAACTTGCTTGTGACGCGTAAATATTGTTGTTATAATAGATGACACGACCGAGTATACAAGGATTCGGGGAGCTGTATAACTATTGTAAGGGAAGAAAATGCTGCTTTATATACCGTTCCAAATTCCAACTACAGATGGCCGGCTACGACCTGTCCGTCCGGTATCTGGAAAAGCTGGATGAAACATGCGTGGAATTTTACGCACACCCATTTAAACTACGAAATTTATTATATCCTCGAAGGACGGATGCGGATGCGCATGGCGGACAGGAGCACCTGCTGTTAGCCGAATCATTTCATCCTTATCCGCCCGGCGTGTGCCACGGCGCCGTCTACGATCCTGACGAGCCGAAGGTCTACTGGTGTTTGTCTCGGCATCCACCACAACGCCGAGTCGACACCGTCGCCGCCTGCCGGAGCACGAATTCGTGAGCCAATCTCGAAGCGCCGTGAAAGAACAGCTCTATTTAATTGCCGAGGATAAAAACAACTGCCGCGTTCTTTTTCCGGCTCCAGCGTGAAGCGAGGAAAAGCAGACTGGGTGACAAGATCATGCTTGTCGATTACTGCCGCGAATATTTTGTGAAGCTGCTGCGCAATGTGCTCATTCGCCGGATAAGCTACCGGCCGGCAGCCTAGCCGGAAACCGGTCAACGAATCTGGCGATTGAAATTACGAAATACATGCACGAGCATTACCACAAGAACATATCGCTGGAAGACGTGTCGAAAGCGTTTTATATCACACCGCGACATGTCACCCGAATCTTCAGCGACTATTCCGGCACGAGCTTCCGGAAAACGCTCAACATCTACCGGCTCAACTACGCGAAGAACTATCTGTGCTACACCGATAAACCCGTCGAGGAAATCGCCGAGCTTGTCGGTATCTCGGCGCCTCAAACGCTGTACCGCCTGTTCAAAGAAAACGAAGGCATGACCATTTCGGAATACCGCAAATATCACAAACATATATAAAGTGCGCCAGCTTAACGGATATAACTCAGGGAGGGCAAAGCGCCTGCACACGCAGGGGCTATTGCCCTCCCTTAAATTCTGATAGTCAGCTTTTCTAACTTATAAGATCGTTTTCCTCATTAGCCACATCCTCGACCACGACATTCAGAAGGCTGTAATCGTCCATCAGGTTGAGTTCAAAGGTATAATCCTGTCGTCGTATTTATAAACCCTAACCGGGCCTCAGGCAGAAGGCTTCGAAATTCTCAAGGACAATTGCCTGCATAGCTGTCTGAGCAGCTTCACCGTCGTGCCAATCGGGTACGGCGCGACCTTTTGGATAAACGTCCCGGAAACCTGGGGGTCAACATGGACGCCGAGTTGCCCATGATGTACTCCATAGCTTCCGAGGGACTCAGCGCTTTTCGGTACGGCCGTTCGGATGTTAGCGTCAGAAACACCGTAACGGTAATGATCCTGCCGAATAACGTACTGTTCCGGCTTTTCCCTTCGGATACCCCATACCGTCAAATTTCTCGTGATGATCGATAATGCCGTTATAGCTGGTGCTGGGCAGAGCAATACGTACTCAGCCAAGGGGTCCGGCAAAAAAAACGGCTCTTTTTTTTTTCTTCGAAGATGCGGAACAACGCATCGAGAGCGCAGAAATAAGCGCCTGCGTGCACGCCGATCTCACGGGCATAGTCGGCAAAGAGCCTGAGCGATTGTTCGGCAAGACCGCGGTACTCCTCCTTCCCGGTCAACAGCGAAAGTTTCAGGAGCCCCATGATCGCCACGGCGCCCGGGGAAGGCTGCGGAATGTCCTCGATCTTCTTGAGCCTCGTTCCAAGGACCTCGCCTGCGGTGTCGAAGAAGCCCCCGTGGTCGCGGTCGAAAAATTTTTCAAGACAATCCCCCATCAGGTCCTTGGCCAGGGACAGATAGCGCGGCTCCGCCGCTGCCTCGTACCCCGCCAGCAGGGCGTCGATGAGATGGGCATAGTCGTCGAGCACGGCGGGAACGTCCTCCGAATGCATCAGCGCGGGGCCCGCGTACCGCTCCCGCAGGATGCGCTCCAGGCTTCTGACGGCGAAGTCCCTGACCTGATCGTCGCCCAGCACGGCATAGGCATGAAAATAGGAGCTGATAAGCATGCCGTTCAGCGAGGTATAGAGTGTCCGATCGATGTAAGGCGCCTGCCGCCGCAAACGCGATTCCAGAAGTTTATCCCTGCCGCGGGAGATCACTTGTTGAACGACCCCTGCGTCCTTACCGAGGCTGTCGGCAAGCTGCTGCATGGTATTCGTCAGGTACAGCACTTTCTTTTCAGGGTCATGATGCATGCTTCCCGGGTCATGACGGTAATAGATAGAGAGGACACTATATTCATGAGGGTCGACTGCATTGCGGAACTCCTCTTCCGTCCAGGTAAAGTAGCCTCCCTCGTCGGCGGGCGTCACGTCTGCGTCCTGACTTGAATAAAATCCACCTGCCGGGTCGGAAAGGACCTCGCGGGTGAAGCCGATGATGCCCTCTGCCGCACGGCGATACTCTTCATCGCCGAACAATGCATACCCGTCCACATAATTCCTGAGCAGGCCTGCGTTATCGTCGGCCATTTTTTCGAAATGCGGAATGATCCAGGCCTCATCAACGGAATAACGGTGGAAGCCCCCGCCGAGCTGGTCGTGAAATCCGCCTCGCGCCATGGCGTCGAGCATCCTGCGTGCTGCGTCGCGGGTCTTTCCGCTGTTGTCCGAAAGGGAGCGGCGCAGCAGAAAATCCAGGGCGCCGCTCATGGGGAATTTGGGGGCAGCGCCGAAACCGCCGTGCTCCTCGTCAACAGCGCCGAGCATGGCACGCTCGGCCCCGTCGAGAAGCTCTTCCGTCACGTTCGCGGGGGAGAACGCTTCCTGCTGCAGCGCTTCCATGACCCGCTGCGAGAAGCCCTCGGCATCGCCGCGCCTGGTCACGTAGAAAGTACTGACCGACCGGAGCACGTCCGGGAAGCCCGGCCTGCCCTGCCGCGTCCCGGGCGGGAAATACGTGCCCCCGTAAAAGGGCTGCTTGTCCGGGGTCAGGAAAACGGAAAGCGGCCACCCGCTCCCGCCGCCCATGGCCGCGACTGCCTGCTGGTACCTGCGGTCGATGTCCGGCCGCTCGTCCCGATCGAGCTTGACATTCACGAACAGCTCGTTCATGAGACGGGCCGTCTCCTCGTTCTCGAAGGATTCCGCGGCCATGACGTGGCACCAATGGCACCACATGGCGCCGGTGCTCAGGAAGACGGGCTTCTGCTCCCTTCGCGCACGTTCAAAGGCTTCTTCGGACCACGGATGCCAGTCGACCTTTTGGCCGGCAGCGTGGCGGAGATAGGGTGATTTTTCCTGTGCAAGACGATTCATGACTGACTCCGGATCCTAAATCACAAATAAGTTCCGAACTCCATTCGGGGACTGATTGTTTGCCCTTTGAGGATTGCCCTTGTGAAATTTATTTGGTGTTTAATTTAATATGTCTTCGGATCTTCCGGCGGAAGGACGGCTTCGTCAAAGGGCATGACGCCGAGCTGTGTCATGACGGACTCGATTCCCTTGACCAGATCCTGATAATCGTACCCCGGCAGCTCTTCAGCCAGGGCCTGCTCGGTCAACCGGTCAAAAGCATCGAAGTCGAATGAACCGTCAAGAACGTGCGAACGGACCAGCACCCGGTACAGGGTCCGGTCGTCGTTGAGTTTTTCATGTTCCCTCTGCACAAGACGGGCCTGATGCGACGGATCGGCCGCGTAGGCCTGCATGGCGCCCTGGAGCGCATCATAGAGCGTCACGATCCCGGCCGCGATCTTGCCCTGCCGTAGCCGCCGCCTCCCGCCGCGAACATGCAGGCGGGCGCGCAGAAACGGTCCGTCGACCGGGCCCATCCGCCGCTCCTCCATAAGTCCGAAATGCGGCATAGCGCTCTCCTCTTCTCCCTTTCTTTTCAAAGTATATCACAGCAGGACAGAAGGCAGAAGACAGAAGGCAGAAGTCAGAAGACAGAAGGCAGAAGTCAGAAGGCAGAAGCCGGAAGGCAGAAGCCGGAAACTACAAACTCAAAACCAGAATCTCGGAAACTAGAAGCCGATCCGCTGATCAGCGGATTTTGGGCGGGCGGACGTCCTGGGTCTCATTCGACGTCTGAATAATAAGATACCCGCCCTTGCCGCCGTCCTTTACGCGGTACATGGCGGTGTCCGCCTTGTTGACGAGCGTTTCGACGTCGTCGCCGTCGTGGGGATAGAGGCTGATGCCGATGCTCGCGCCGACGGTGCATTCGTGCCCCTTGATCAGAAACGGCTCGGACAGGACCGCGATGATCTTCTCGCGCCACGACGGCCGCGTCCCGGGGCGTCGCGATCCTGCCGCAGATGCCGATGAACTCGTCGCCGCCCATGCGCGCGACCGTATCGGCCTTCCGGGTGCACGACGTCATGCGCTGCGCCTGCCTCGGTCAGCAGCAGGTCGCCCACCTCGTGGCCGAGCGTGTCGTTGATGTTCTTGAAACGGTCCAGGTCCATATACAGGAGCGCGAGCACATACTGGTTCCGTTTCGCCAGCGCCAGAAGCTGGTTCATGCGGTCGAAGAACAGCGTGCGGTTCGGCAGGCCGGTGAGCGTGTCATACAGCGCCAGACGCTGGAGACGCTCCTCCACCGTTTTCCGCTCGGTGATGTCCCGGAAGATCATCTGGACCGCCGGTTTCCCTCCATAGGTGAAGGACACGCCGGAGCACTCCACATCGATCTCCGTGCCGTCGAGGCGGATGAATTTTTCCTCGATCCACGGCGCGCTGTCCTTCTCGCTCATCATCCGGCTCATTCGCTGCTCGGCGACTGCGCGGTAGTCGGGATGAATGATGTCGAACACGGTTTTCCCGATGAGTTGCCCGGGGTCTGCCGCGCCGAGAAACCGGGCGCCCCTGGGATTGATGAAAACGAAGTTGCCGTCGCTGAGAATGGCGATCCCGTCGGGCGACAGCTCGACGAGCCGGCGGTAGCGTTCCTCGCTCTCGCGGACCGCTCCTCCATCTGGTGGCTTTCCCTGAGAATGTGCTGCTGGTAGAGGACCCGGTCGATGATCACCGGGAGCAGGTCGAGATACTTCATCTCCACGTCCTTCACGACGTAATCCGACGCTCCGAGCTTGAGCGCCTCGACGGCGATCTCCTCGTTTCCCTGGCCCGTGACCATGATCGTCGGGAGAAGCGCCCCCTGCGCGGACAGCGTGCGGATCACGTCGATCCCGCCGCAGAACGGCATGTTGTAATCCACGAGCAGCAGATCGTAACTGGATGACGCCAGCATCGAGAGCCCTTCCTCGCCGTCGGCGGCGATATCGACGATGTACCCCCTCCGCTGAAGGCTCTTCTGCAGCAGGCGGGAAAGACCGGGGTCGTCCTCCATATACAGGATGCGCCTGAGGGAGATGTCAACCATGATTTCCGCTCCTTTCCGGTACCTTGACGATCGAAAGGAACATGCCGAGCTTCTGGATGGCGCCGGCAAAGCTGTCGTATTCGACCGGCTTGGTGATATAGACGTTGCATCCCAGCGCGTAGCAGCGCTCCACTTCCCGGGGAGTGTCCGTCGTGGTGAGGATCACGACGGGTATGCCGCGGGTCCTCGCATCACCCTTGATGCGCTCAAGCACCTGATACCCGTCGAGCACAGGGAGGTTGAGATCGAGGAGCACGAGCAGCGGCCCGGAGGGCCCGTTCCCGTCGCGTGCCAGAAGATACTCCACGGCCGCGCCTCCGTCTTTGATGGCCACGATCTCGTTCACGATGCCGGCGCGTCTGAGATTCTTCTCGATCAGGAGTGCATGGCCCGGGTCGTCCTCAACCAGCACGATGGTTATGGAAAGATGTTCATTCATGAGCGCCTCCTAATAATTGTTCCTTCGGAACAGGGTCCGGGGCCCTGAGTTCTGGGTCCTGAGTTCTGGGTCCTGGGTCCGGGGTCCTGAGTTCTGGGTCCAGGGTCCGGGGTCCAGGGTCCGGGTCCCTTGCCCCTTGACCCTTGACCCTGGCCCCTTGACCATTGCCCCTGCCCTTATCAGCTCCGAAGCTCCTTCTCCCTTTCGTCCTCAGGTCCCGACGCCGGGGTTCCCGGAAGGGCGGCCTGGGGCAGCGTAAAGCTGAAGGTCGTTCCCATGCCCGGTTCCGATTCGCACCAGATCCGCCCGCCGTGGAGCCGGACCAGGGTCTTGACGTAGGCGAGCCCCATTCCCTCACCCGGCACATTCTGATCTCCCCACGCGGCGGAAGATCTCGAAAGCCTTGGGGATGTCCTCGTGCTCCATGCCTCTTCCGTTGTCCTTGACGTGGAAGAGGACCTCATCATCGTAATGCCGGGATGTCACTTCGATCACGCCGGGGCGCCCCGGTTCCAGGTATTTGACGGCGTTGTCGAGAAGGTTGCCGAAGATCTGCTCGAGCGCAATCCGGTCCGCAACAATCCCGGGCAAGCCCTGTGCGTGCACCGTTACCTTCCCAACCTCGAGCTGGTGGGCGAGGGAACGCACGATCGCCTCCACCATCTCCTGCACCGACACCGGCTCGGGGTTCAGTTTGCGCCGACCGGCCCGCGACAGCTTCAGGATGGCGTTGATGAGGGTGTCCATCCGGTCGACGGACGATCCTATGAAGGAGAGCGCCTCCGGGATGTCCTTTTTCAGCACTTCGCTGAACTTCTTCCGCTCCTCCTGCTGAAACCCCTCGAGGTATTTTTCCAGAAGCGGACCGATCTCCCTGATGCCGATGATGAGCTCCTCCGAGAACCCCTTGATATTGACGAGCGGGGCGCGAAGGTCATGCGATACGATGTAGGCAAAGTTCTTCAGCTCCTCGTTGATCTCCTGGAGGTCCGTGGAATAGGCCTGCAGCCGCTGCTCGACCCGTTTCTGCTCCGTCATGTCCTGGGCCACGCAGACGATGCCCTGGACCGTGTTCCGGGAGTCGCGCAGGATCGATGCGGAAAACAGCACCGGCACCCTCCTGCCCGATCTCGTTCGGTAATATTTCTCAATCGTGCCGATCGAACCGTGCTCCCGTACGTCGTCCAGCACGGTCCTGCCCCCTTCCACCTCGATGACCAGGACCCGGCTGAGGGCCGCTCCGACAAGATCTTCCTCTGCGTACTCCAGGAGCAAACAGGCGGCTGCGTTCGACCGGGTAATCCGTCCATCCGGCGATACGACCATGCAGGGTGTCCAGCATACTGCTGATGATGTTGTCCATGTATTCCTTGGACACGGTCGTCCCCTGCAGGTTCTCTCCCATGCGGTTGAAGCTCTCGATGAGCAGCTGCATCTCCCCCGACGAGGTGCCCCGCACCCGCGTGGACAGATCGCCTTTCGCGAGCCGGGATGCGGCTCCCGCAAGTTCGGTGATGGGCCGGGACAGGTATCCCGCAAAGCTGTAGGCGAGGGCCGATATGACGATCAGCGAAAGGATGGCGACCATCAGGAAAAAACGAAGGACCTTCCGGGTGTCCTGGAGCAGGAGCGCTGTCGGCACACTGATCGCGAGCCGCAGAAAGGGACGTTCGGGATTGATATACAGGTCCTGATAGACCAGCATCCCGCCGTCGACCATTTTGAGGACCGGTTCTTTCTTGAAGCCAGGTCCGAGGTACGGCCGGGGGTCGAGCCGTGCCCTGCTTTCGGCAGGCTGTTTGATCACTGCGCCGTCCGGGGTGAAGAGCCAGAGGGGGTTTTCGTCGAAGATCGTTATCCTGTCCAGATAGCTGATAAAGTCCTTCAGATTGTAGCTGATGATGAGGGCGCCGCCGAACTTTCCGATGTCCGGATCGGTCTTGTAGATGCCTGCTGAAAACAGCAGTGATCCGAAAGGGTCCAGCTGCGGCCGCTCGACATCGATGGCCCCCTGCCGTCCCTCCCTGATCCGCACGAAGAACGGACGGCTGCCCACGTCATGGTAGGTCCTGACCCGGCCGGACCAGTCGACCTTGACCAGCTCCCTGCCCGCGTAATTGACGAAGGAGATGCTCTCATAGCTTTTGCTGTACTTCAGCGACTCCAGAAAAAACCGCTCGACGCCGCGCGCTGCGATGTCGCGCTCGAACTCCGTGGACATCAGAAAATCGTCGAGGATCGGGTTGGAGGACAGGAGCTGAAGGTCCTTCACCAGGGAGTCCCGAAGCTCATAGCGGAAATGATAGCTGATGGTCGCGAACTGCTGCAGCACGTTTTCCTGGGTCTGCCGTTCCGCGGCCCGCGTGCTGTAGACGTAGAAGATCGCGGTCAGCACGCCGCTGACGAGGACGACGACAGCCAGCAGGACGATGAGCACCCTCGCAGAATATGGACAGCCCTTTTTTCTCGTCGCCGTTCATGATTGAGCCTTGCGGCGCATCTCCTTATTCGATGACGTATTCAACTCCCGTCTCCGGCTTCAGATCGATCCCGAGCGCTTTGGCGCGCGCGCGGTTTGCCATAAGTGCGCCGCGTGACGGCGTTTTCGCCGCAAACGTGGCCGGCTTCGCCTTCTTTGTCAAAATGTCATGGGCCATGCCGACGGCCTCATAGGTCTGCTTGTAGCCCGAATCGTCGGCTGCGCAGAGCAGCCCGTCCTTGACGTAATGTCCCCGCGTTGCCTCAGGTATGGTGATCGCCGACGTATACCACCGGATCGCTTCGGACACGGGGACCGCAGCCCCGTTCTTGTCCTTGAAACCGCTTACCGAAACCACGTAGAAGGCATCGACCTTCTTCTGGAGTTCCAGGGCTTTCGCCTTCCACTCTTCGAAACCGCCTACGGCAACCGTGTCCCGAAGGATCACGGGAAGGCCGCCCTGCTCCGCAAGATACTGAAGCGCCTTGTAGTGCGTCCTCCCGGAAAGGGTCGTATCGGACAAGATGGCGACGGACTTGACCTGCGGCGCCAGCTTTTTGAGGAACTGAAGCGACTCGACGTAATATCCCGACTGGTACACGCCGGTCACATTGTGGCCCGGACGCGCTGCTGTGTCGACGAGCCCGTACTTCACCGGCGACTCGTTGAAGCCCCAGAACACGACCGGGATCTTCGTGTCCAGATAGAGTTTCCCGATGTATTCCCCCGCTTCATCATCGCCGAGAAAGATCAGGTCGGGTTGAAAGTTCTTCACTGCCCTGTATATGGCCCGCGCAGCGCGCTCCAGCTCCGCCTTGGAACCCTTGCGCTTGGCATCCATCCACATCTTCACGACGACGGCCCTCGATGTCTCAACACGGTCGTTCGTCGAGTACTCGTCCGCCTGGCTGCGGTCGTCGAAATAGCCGAACTTGAGCATCGCATCGCAGAACCCCTTGTTGGTGTCCTGGCTCCAGACATATTCGCGGTGATAGCTGCTCACGACGAACACCCTGACCTTCTTCGGCGCGTTCTCCCCTGCTCCTGCAGGCGTTACCGCAAGACACAGAACGATGATGCTCAGCAGCAGTTCTCTCCAGATTCCCATACTTCTCCCCTTAGTGGAGCCCCCTCCGGCAGGAGCCGGAGGCTCCCTCGAGCAACGCGACCTCCCGGAACTGCGAACTCGCGCATGCGTGACACGTTCGTGTCACGCGCGAGTGAGCGCTTTCCACCCCCGGCAGGAGCCGGGGGATGCCAAGGCGCGGGATTGCTTAGTCCTGTTGTCGAGTCCCTGGCCACAGAGCGCGCCAAGGACCTCCGCGTCCCCGGGGGTTCCCCTCGCTTCTCCGGTTTCCAGGTGACTCCTGCTATCATTGCATTGAATACTTCAGCGCCTCCGCCTGGTCGATGTACTCCTCGATTCCCATGGACTGCGTCAGCGGGATGCCCAGCATTTTTGCCCGTTCCCGGTTGACGATGAGCGCGCCTCTCTTCGGGGCGCGGACCGGGTAGGTCGCAGGGCTCGCGCCTTTGGAAAGAATATCAAAAGCAACACCCACGGCCTCGTACCCCTGGTTGTATCCCGAGTCGTCGGCCCCGCACAGCATGCCCTGCCTCACGAACTGCCCCTGCTCCGCCGTTTCCGGGATCGTCACATGGTTCAGATACCATGCGGCGACGTCACGGGCCGACACGTAGGACCCGTCCTTGTCCAGGAGGCTCGAGTACTGGGCGACGAAAAACGCATCCACCTTGTTTTGCAGCTCCAGGATCCTGCTCTTGAATACATCGTAGTCTCCGGTGACGACCATGTCCGTCAATTTGAGCGGCAGCGCGCCCTTTTGCGCGAGATATTCGATCGCCTTGTAGTGCGACCGGCCCGCCGTGGTGTCGTCCGTCAGCACGGCGAAGGTTTTTGCCGTGGGGACGAGCCTCTTGAGCAGCTGCAGGCTTTCCAGGTAAAATCCCGGCTGGTAGATGCCTGTCGCGTTGTGACCCGGCCGCTCCATGGTTTCGACGAGCCCGTACTTGACCGGCGTATTGTTGACCCCCCAGAAGACCATCGGCACGCCCGTGTCGAGGAACTGGTTCCCGATATACTCGGCCGCATCATCGTCACCGAAAAAAATAAGCGACGGTTTGAATTCCTTGAGTGCCCTCGTGATCGTCGCGGTGGCCTGGTGTTTTTCTCCGCGGGTCCGCTTTCTCTTTGCGTCCATCCAGAACTTTTGAACGATGACCTTCGATGTCTCGACGCGGTCGGTCCGCGTGTAATCCTCAGCCTGTCCCCTATTGTCGAAATAGCCGAACTTGAGCATGGCGTCGCAAAAGCCCTTGTTCGTTTCCTGGGACCAGGGGTATTCCCGGTGATAGCTGCTCACGACGGCGATCCTCTTCTTCGCTTTTTCCTTTTTCTCTGCCGCATACCCTGCCGGCAGGGAAAACGCGAGCGCAATAACAAGCAGTGCAATTGCCGTCTTTTTCATTCCGCCTCCTGTCCGCGCACCAGAATATACTGCGAGGAGCTTCTCCCTGGCGCTTCTTTCCGCGGATGCCGCTTCTTCCGGGTTCCTGCAGGCGTCTCTGCGGATGCGCCGCTGCTACGGCTTCTCGGGGACCTTCACGATCGTCAGGAAGAGGCCGAGTTTCCTGATCGCATCGGAGAACTGGTCATACTCCACCGGTTTGGTGATATACACGTTGCATCCCAGCTCGTAGCATCGCTGGATCTCGTGGGGCGTGTCGGTCGTGGTCAGGACCACGACGGGGATCGCTTTGGTGCGATCGTCATTCTTGATGGTCCTGAGCACCTGGTAGCCGTCCAGCACGGGCAGATTGAGGTCCAGCAGGATGAGGGGCGGTGAAGGATGTTCGTCCGCGCTGTATGCTCCCTGCTTGAACAGAAAATCAACGGCCTTCTGTCCGTTGTCCAGCGTAACGATGTCATTGGCAATCCCGGCCCGACGGAGGTTCTTCTCGATCAGGAGCGCGTGACCGGAATCGTCCTCCACAAGCAGGATCGTGACTGGCTGATGGCGTTCCATATAGTGTTTTCTCTCCTCTCGTTCCTCACTGCATTCTTGTTGGTTACTCTAGGGGACGGCCGGTGACCCAATGAGACGCAGGGGCGAACGGCCGCTCGCCCTTACTGATGATTATCATCAATGTTCTTTGCATCGGGAATTGCCACATGGAACGTCGTCCCGACCCCGACCTCGGACTCGCACCAGACGCGTCCCCGGTTGCGCCGGACGAGGGCCTTGACGTAGGCCAGCCCCATGCCGTCACCGGGAACATCCTGCTGTCCCGACCTTCGAAAGAGCCCGAAAATTCTGACAAGGTCGTCGGATGCGATGCCCCGCCCGTTGTCGCGGAAACGGTACACCACTTCTCCGTTCGTCCGCTGCCCGGAGATCTCCACGTCTCCCCGGCGGTCCTGGGCGCAGTACTTGAGGGCATTGTCCAGGATGTTGGCGACGATCTCCTCCATATCGGCACGGTCTGCCGTAACCGGAGGCAGATCGTTGATTCGTACTGCCACGTTCCGCTGCCTGATCTCTCCTCCGAAACGGTCGACTGCCGAAGTTACGAGCTCCGTCATGTCGATGACCCGCGGCGCAGTGTCCCGCTGCCCGATGAGGGACAGCTTGAGCACGGCGTTCACCAGCTCGTTGATTCTTACCGCTGCGTTGCCGATGAACCCCATGGTCCCCGGCAAGTCGTGGTGCAGCATGGCCTGCAACCGCGTACGGTCGTCGGTCGCGAGATGGCCGCAGTTCCTCTCGAGAAGTTTTTCGAGTTCCTTCAGGGTATGCTGCAGTTCGCCGGTAAAGCCCTTGATGTTCACGAGGGGGGAGCGCAGGTCATGGGAAAGACTGTAGATGAACGACCGAAGGTCTTCGTTGCCGTCCTTGAGGGACGCCGTCATGCTGTTGAAGGATGCGGCCAGGTCCCCCAATTCGTCCTGCGTATCGACGGGAATGCGGTGGTTGAGATCGCCGCTGCCGATAATATCGGCCCCCTCCTTGAGCGTGCCGATACCCTTCATCAGCGTGCGGATGATCCGGTGGGAAACGAAAAACAACACAGCGGAAAAGGCTGAAATGGCCACGACAAGCAGGACGCCGGTTGCGACAATGGACCGGATCAGGACGCGGTGGGCGGCTGTGATCTCGGCAATGCTTCCGTCCAGCATGGAATCGACTTTCGGATAGAGGACCGTGTCGAGCCGCGGCTTCAGGTCCCGCTCCATGACCTCAATCGCAGCAGCGGCCTTTCCGGCCGCGCGCATCTGGAGGGCGGCCTCGGCGACCTGTACGAGCCTGCGGTATTCCTTCTCCAGCACATCGAGGTCGTCGCGCTGTTCGCGCTCGCCCTCCATATCAATCGTGATCTGCGACTCGATGATCCTGCGGCACTCCTGAAGGGACTCCGCCGCCTCTGTTCCTGCTTCCTCGAAATCCTGCTGGTTCTCCTCCCCGCCGAACATGATATATTCGACGGCTTCGTTGAACTGCCGGTTGAACGCGCTGAACAGGCGGTCCGTAGCCAGGAAATAGAGAATGCTCCGCCGTGCTCCCCTGATCTCGCGCAGGCTGGTATCGAGACGCCAGGGCATGACGCCGACCCGGAGTACGATCTCGTCGTAGTTGTCCAGGATCTCCTCGGCCTCATGGCCGACGGCGTTGTTGACCGCCGTGAAGAACTCCGATTCCAGCAGCGGCTCCGCTTCCTTTTCCATGATCGCCGCTGCCGCCCTCCGGTTCCCCGATCGCTTCTCGCGGACGGCCCGTTCGAAGATCGGGATGAGCCTGGCATAGGCGCTCTCGATGTCGGCGACATAGTCGAGTTCGGCTTCATCCCTCTCCGATTCGAGAGAGATCTGCTGGCGGATCGACGCTTTCAGCTTTGGGAAGGTGTCTTCGATCAGCGCCCGGTCGGCATCGAACCGTTTCTTCCCGCCCTCCTCGTTGAACAGCAGAAAGTGGGCCAGATCGTGGACCTGTTGATAGGAATGGAGCCGCACGGCTCCGGCCCCGTGCAGGAAATCAATGGCCGGTGCCACGATCCGCACCTGACGCGCCGTCTGCCAGGTGTTCCAGGCAACGAACCCGGCAAGGGAGCCGAGGACCGCTCCGATGAGGACCAGAATGAACGTCAGTTTTCCCTTAATGCTCAACCAGACCCCCCCCTGAAGACGACGTTGGTGCTTCTTTTATCGGAATGCGGGAATGGAAACTTTAGTCAGTTATGAATCACGTTCTTTTCAAAAAAAAGAAATTTTCGCGCCAAGACGCAAAGACGCCAGGAAAACCCACAGCCTTAACAAGAAAATTGAACGCCTTGTCTTTCTTTGCGACTTAGCGGCTTTGCGCGAGACAGCATTTCCGGTTTATCCGGGTAAGGCCTGCAGGCGAATTTTCACCTGCGGGCCGACATCACGGCGACCAGGCCGGCGACGAGTAATTGGCGTCGTTCGGAGTGAGCCGCTCGATGTC
>CAVVOB010000001.1:0-13653 GCA_963749655.1 Nitrospirota bacterium | reverse complement strand
CTGAGTTTTGCTTTGAAAGGAAGAAGGGTCGCACCGCAGGAATTATGGATGTTCTGCGGCGCAGGGGCTATCAGAATTCGAAGAGGAGTCCGCCTACGATGGTCGTGCCGCCGAGATCGACTTTACCGGCGTCGGTCTTGACCGTTGCCTTGATGTATTCCGATTCGATGAAGAGATAGGTGTGGTAGACGCCGTAGTCCCGGTACAAGTTGTTCGCAGCGTCTATGTCCAGATCGTCGAGCAGCAGCTGTACGCCGCCCCGCAGGTTGTAGCCGTCCGCCTTGCCGTTCACTGTGCCCTGCGCTTCCACTTTTTGCGTGTAGTAGACCCGGGTGAGTCCGCCTCCGATGTAGGGGACCAGGAACTGCGATTCATCGAACACGCCGCGCAGGAGCACGAAGAGGTCGAGGGGATATGCCGTGTACTTCACGTTCCCCGACAAGGTGCCGTGTATGGGCGCAGTCGCCTGGCCGCTTGCCTCCATCATGCCGCCGGAGACGCCTGCATCGACCATGCGGTGGAGCTTGTAGGCCAGGGAGAGCCCATAGACCGGCATTTCTTTCTTGCCGTAGTATTTATCCCAGTTGTCAAGGGAGGGAGTGAATTGGCCGCCCTTCAGTTCGAGGGACCATTTGGGTTCTCCGAGAAGAGATTCATCGGCGGCAAAGGCAGCAGCCGGTATGAGGATCAGCGCCAACAGCAGAATAAAATTTTTCACCGAGAACCTCCGGGGCTGCGAAGAGTCTTTTTGAAACAGAGTGATTCCTTGCTGACCAGGTAACCGTCGGATCAGTGCGCCTACTCAGGTCTAAGCCGACGTGCTGCTGACATCCGTTTCTGGCGGATTATGATTCCCGCCAGCAGCATGAGCACGGCGAATACGACAACCTTGACTAAAAACGATGTCTGCGTCATGAAAAGCGCTGCTCCCACAAAGGGCATCAGCCCGGCCCGGACCGCAGGTTTGAAACCGGGATGGTTGTTCAACCATGCTGCAGCTGCGGGGCTGTAAGTATAATAGAAGTTTACGAACGTTCTGCCCCCGCTGTTGGTGGCCAGGTACCGGTCGCGGAACGTGCGCAGCGCCTGCACTTGCGGCGCGGAATAAAATCCGTAGGCTGCCGTTGCAATGAAGCAGCCCTGGCCCGTGCTCGGCAGGGTGGGATAGGCGACCAAAGCCTCGGGAAAGTCCACGATCATGTTCGAGACGGGGCTAAACTGGGTGTCTCCGAACTGAAGTGGTAATTCAATGGATAGGGCACTTTCATGCGTTACGCCAGGAGAGAAGGGGCCGCTGCTGGAATCGTCAAAAGCCGTTATTGCAATATAGTAGGCTGCTTGGGAATAGGCGTAAACAACGATCTTGTAGTTTTGGTTGTTTGTCAATCCGGTGAGAGTCGTAGTTGTCGTTGCGTCGGCGATGGTGACAGACGATGCGGTGGGTGCTGACGAGGTCCCGTCATCTATTCCATAATACACAACATATCCTGTTGCCCCGTCAACAGCTGTCCAGGTCAGCTCAAGGCTCTGGTTCATAATGTTTGATACGGTGAGTGTCGGCGCGGTGGTAAGTTGGGTGGTACTTGCCGTGAGGTTGCTCAGGACCGCGCTTGTGGTGCCGGCTCCCGTTGCCGTGGCGGAGGCGCTGTACTGGCCGGTAGCGGTCCCATAATAAATATGATAGCCTGCTACATGGTAATCCGTGTTTTCGGTCCACGTGAGCGTGATGGAACTGGTGCTGGTATCGGCTGTTCCGGACAGCCCCGAGACCAGGAAGAGGATCGTGTCGGCATTTGGGCCGCCGTACGCGCCGTAGTCGCTGACGGCCGAATTAACATCGAACGATGTGTTGGAATAGGTTGAGTTACCCGTGCCGATGTAGTCCGTAGACAGGTTTGTCAGGTGAAAGTCGCCGTTTGTTATGCTGGCAAGGTTGGGGTTGGTGTTTCTGTTGCCGTTGGCGTCGGGAAAGGTTGTTATGGTAATGCCGACCAAAGCATTTTTCCCGGTGCTTGGGTAAAAACAGTTAAAGCTGACATTGGTCAGAGAGACGGAAGCCGTGATCGCCGTTGTGTTTGAATAAAAAATGTTGTTGATGATAATGTTGTCGACGGTGCTGCTGATAGCGGTCGTGTTGTTGTAGAAAACATTGTTCACGATGCGCGACCCTGAGCTTGCGATCGTAACCGCTGTGGTCAACGAGTCGAAAATATTGTTCGTCACGTCCAGTGTCGCCCCGCTTTGAATGTTGATCGTGGACGAGTTTCCCAGAAAGAACCCCGAAAAACTGGACGAGCCGGAGGCCGCGGTAACGGTCCCGGATAAAAATGTTCTGGCCGCCTCGCGGCCCTGTACGGTGATTCCCTGAAGGTTGAGCGACTCGGTATACGAACCCGGTTCTACCAGCACGGAATAGGGGCCGCCTAATGTTGCAGACGAATTAGTAACTGCCGTCTCAATGGCAGCCTGAATGTTGCAGTACGTCGACGTGGTAAATGATGCAGCGGAGATGCAGTTGGCGGTATCCGCCTGATTGACGCTGATCGTACCTGCCCGCGCCTCGCTCGGCAGGAATGCAGAAAGGAGTGTAATAGCCACTACTGACAGGAACAGGATCCGAAATGGTTTCATCTTTTTATCCCCCGCATGGTCAGCTAAAAATACATGAATATCTCTGGAATGTCAAATAGAAAGCTCCTCTAAACCCTCTCTGCAGCGATGTTCCGCAACAGTTCTTTACCCCCATTCAGCGGAACCGTTGGACAAACAGCAGCGTACGATCGGTCTTCTGTGAAATCGCCAGGTATGCGAAGAATAGCAGCAGCAAAAAATCAGTCTGGAGGCAGTCGTATGCTGTGAATCTCTCGAATGAGTACCGGATATTTCTTATTAAACAGTTAAAGAGGCGCCGCCTTTATACCGATAAGATATGTACTTCCCTTCACTCGGCCCTCTCCCTTGGGAGAGGGAGTTTTTTTTGTTTCCCCTTTCTTTGCAGAGGAGAAGATTAACGTGTGGGCTGGTTTAAGGATGCTGTGAATGTGTATGCAGCTCATGATTAAAAGATGCGAAGTCCTGCAACGACAAGAAAAAAAATAAAATGCATTTTTTAGTTGTTGGGCGTACTTCGTAAGTGCTATAATTTTCGTCGTACGGTTGTTTGTCTTCGGTCCGGCCAGCCGATCCCCGGCCACGGGCAGACCATCATCCTTCGATGGCCCCAAGAGCACAATCCGTCCAACCTTGGGACGGGCGAAACAAGTCCCAGTCTCTTCCGGAGGTTCCTATGTTTCGGCATTTCCTTTCTTTATCTTATTCGGCAATTTCACTCCTCATGGTTGCTTCGAGCGCCCCGGCGTTCCAGCAGGTAGAGCTTGTGCGGGAGCTGGGCGGCAAAACCGCTGCCGAAGACCAGTGCCGACTGACCGGACCGCGCGGGATCGCCGTCGCCGGCGACAAGTACTACATCGCCGATACTGACGCGCACCGGGTCGTTGTTCTCGACCGATCGGGGAAGGCGATACGGACCTGGGGAGAGAAGGGGAGCAAGGCGGGGCAGTTCAAGGAGCCCGCCGGGATCTCCGTTGACGAGCAGGGCAGGGTCTATGTCTCCGATACGGGCAACGACCGGATCCAGGTTTTTGACGCCGACGGCGCGTGGCTGCGCAGCTTCGGCGCCAGGGGCGAGGGCTCACGGGAGTTCAATACTCCCCTCGGCATACGGGCGTCGAGAGGCCTTCTCTATGTCGCCGACTCGGGCAACGGCCGCGTGGTCGTGCTCACCAGCGGAGGCATCGCGCTCCAGAGGATCGCGGTCAAGGGCGAGAAGGACGCGATGAAAACGCCCGTCTACGTGGCGGTGGACGTCCGGAACCGGATCTATGTCCTTGATGCCGGAAGCAGCAATGTACGCATCTTCGAGCCCTTGGGCGCGCAGGCCGGAGTTTTCGGCGCAAAGGGAAAAGGCGTAGAAGGCTTTTCCGGGCCCGGCGGCATCGCCGTCGACGACCGCGGAAATATCTATATCGCGGACACCGGCAACTATAAGCTGAAAAAGTTCGACCAGAAGGGCATGCTGCTCGGCTGCCTCGGCAACGAAGGCCCGAATCCGGGCCAGTTCCTCTCCAACAGCGGGCTCGCCGTGGACCAGGACCAGCGGGTCGTTGTGCTCGACGCGGGCAAGAACTCGATCCAGCTTTTCTCCTGGGAACGCGGCGACGCACAGCCCCTTCAGGCGGCCTCACCCCTGCCCACGGTCGAGGTGCTGAAGGAAATTCCCGGTGAAGTGAACGCCCTGGCCCCGGCAGGCCAGCGTGTCTGGACGATAGCAGGCGATTCCCTGGCGGCCCTCGGCATCACCGGCGGCAGACGTATCGGGAGCCGGGGAAGCGAACCGGGGAACATCAAGAGCGCCCGTGGCATTGCCGTTGGCGCGCAGGGCGCCTTCTGGGTGGCTGATACGGGCAATGACCGCGTGCAGAAGTTCGACCGCGAGGGGAACGGGGTGCTGACCATCGGCAGGTCGGGCTCGGACGAAGGAGAGTTCAAGTCGCCGTCGGGCATCGCCATCGGACCGCGCGGCAGGCTCTACGTGGCCGACGCGAAGAACAGGCGCATCCAGGTCTTCAATTCCCAGGGGATCTTCATCATCGCATTCGGCAAGGCGGGCAAACTCGCAGGTCAGCTCGGCGAGCCCGTTGACGTGGCCCTGGACAATGCGGGAGGCGTCTACATCGCCGACCGGGGCAATGATCGCATCGCGAAGTATGACGGCAACGGCGCCATGGTCTGGGAAAGCGGATCGACGGGAGTGCTCGACGGCCAGTTCAAGGGCCCTGAGAACATTCTCGTCGCGCCTGACGGCGAAATATATGTGCTCGATTCGGGCAACGCCCGGGTCCAGGTGTTCGACGACCGCGGAAAATATCTGCGGCAGTTCGGAAACGAAGGCCGTGAGGCCGGCGAATTCAGCTCGCCCCTCGGCATGTCGCTCCAGGACGGATATCGTCTCACGATCGGGGACCGGGGCAACAGGCGGGTGCAGGTATTCGCGATCAGGAACACGCCGGCGATCCCCTCGGACATTTCCGCGCAGGCGCGGATGAACGAGGTGCAGGTGCGTTGGAAGCCGAACAGCGAGACCTTCTTCGAGAAGTACAACGTCTTCCGCGCCGACTCCGCAGAAGGCGAGTTCAAGCTGATCGGCTCGACCACGGACCCTTACTTTCTCGACAAGGGGCTTCCGAGCAACCGGACCTTCCATTACCGCGTGAGCAGCAAGGCCCGCGAGGGGCGGGAGAGCGCCCCTTCGGCGATCATCGCGGCCGTCACGCCCAAGCTCATCCCCGCGCCGCCGAAGGCGGTCAAGATCGCGGCGTCGGTGAAGCAGATCACGCTGTCCTGGGTCCCGAACACCGAACCGTTCTTCAGCAACTATCATATCTATAGGTCCAAAAAGGACGACGCCGGTTTCGAGTTTCTGGCGAGGGTGGACAAGACCATCTTCACGGACAGCCGGCTCGACGATGAGACGCAGTATTTCTACAGGATCACGGCCGTAGGAAAGGAGGGAGATGAAAGCGCACCCGGCGGCATCGTGTCCGAGACGACGCCGAAGGCTCCGCAGCTGACCCCTCCCGTCGAGATCACGGCAGCGGCCATGGAGGAGATCTACGCGTCCTCCTATAAATACTACGAGTCCCATCCCCTGGGCAAGGTCGCCGTCATCAACAATACGGACATGCCGCTCTCGCCCGTCAAGCTCAGCTTCTCGATCAAGAACTACATGGATTTTCCGACAGAGCAGATCATCGATATGCCCGCGAGGCAGCAGCTGGACGTTCCGATCAAGGCCGTGTTCAACAACAGGATCCTCGACGTGACGGAAAACACCGCGCTGCAGACCGAGATCGCCCTCACGTACTACCTCAACGGCGAGCCGAAGATCGTGACGCGCAGCTTCCCGATGATGCTGTTCGAGCGGCATGCCATGGTGTGGGACAAGAAGACCAAGCTGGGCGCTTTCGTGACCCCGAAGGACCCGCCGGTGGTGGAGTTTGCGAGGGCCGCGATCCTCCCCTACGTGGACACGAACACCGGTCTCCCCCAGGCCATCGTCTATGGGCGCAGCATCTACGGAGGGCTCGGTGCCTACGGCCTCGCCTACGTCGTGGACCCGTCGAGCCCCTTTGCGCAATTTTCGGAACGGACCGGGGCCGTCGACTATCTCGAATATCCCCGCGACACGCTCGCGCGGAAGGGCGGGGACTGCGACGACCTTTCGACGCTCTTCGCGGCCTGCATGGAGAGCGTCGGGATCCCGACGGCGTTCATCGATGTTCCGGGCCACGTGTTCGTCATGTTCAATACCGGCATTTCGGACAAGGACCGCTCGACGGTGGGCTTCCCCGACGAGTTGCTCATCGCCCACGAGGGATCTCTCTGGATCCCGGTGGAGATGACGATGGTGGGGTCGTCCTTCACCCGGGCCTGGCAGAAGGGGGCCGAGGAGTACCGCGACTGGTCTGCCAAGGGCCGCGCCGAGATCATCGTCGTCCAGCAGGCATGGGAGCAGTTCAAGCCCGTCACCCTGCCTTCCTCGAACAATGGAACAGCAAAGGTGACCAGGGAGGAGATCGAGGCGAAGTTCAAGGACGAGCTCGACACTCTCGCGGCACAGCGGCTGACAAACCTGTCGGCGGGATACCTCGAGATCCTCAAAAAGTCCCCGAACGACACGACGGTCCTGGGCAAACTCGGCATTCTGTACGGTGAGAACGGTTACTACGCCGAGGCCATGGAGCAGTTCCGGAAGATACTGAGCCAGGACAAGAACAGTGCGCTGGCGTGGAACAATATCGGGAACCTGAACTTCCTGCAGGGCAAACTGGACGAAGCAAGGCAAGCCTATGAGTCCGCGCTTGCAGCGGAACCGGGAGAGCCGGGCATCATGGCGAACCTTGCCCGGACACTTTTCAAGGCCGGGAAAAAGGATGAGGCGAGGAAGGTGCTGACGGACGCCGCATCGCAGGACCCTCGCGTTCTGCGGCAATATGACGATCTCGCGGCAAGCCTGGGGATCGTGAAGTAGCAGCAGAGAGTTGGGAACGTCAAAGACTGTTTACCCGCAGAGGACGCAGAGCGCGCAGAAAAAATCGCGTAAAGAATGTTGCTGTTCTTTTCTGTCTGAACTGTGTTCATTGCTTCAATACTTCCAAGGAGGCATGCCATGATCAAAAGAGTGCTCGTAATTCTGGCGGTGATCGGCTTCAGCATGACGTCGGCTTTTGCGCAGGAGAGCGGACAGGAGAAACAGGGGCCGCGGATCTCGGAATGGCTCAAGTCGATCCAGCACAAGATCGCCCAGCTCGTGCCGAAAAAGTCCATTCAGACGTCCACGAGCGTCGCCGGCGTGCGCGGCGCCAGGGAAAGTTCACAGGCCAGGCTTTACTGGAAAGGGAAGGGCGGCGAGGAGCCGGTGACCGAAGACGAGCTGGCTGAGTTCAGGAAGGGCATCGACCTTGCCGCAAAGGGCGACGCGGCAGGCGCCGTTGCCGAGCTGCAGGAGTTCATGAAGCAGCACCCCGACAGCGCGTTGATCCCCGACGCCAAGAAGACGCTCGATCTGGTGAAGGCCGAGCCTCCGAAGGCGGACGCGAAGAAGGAAGTACAGTCGGAGAAGTAGCGTTGCAATGAAAAATGTAAATTGGACGGCAAAGGCAGGGAATTTTCCCTGCCTTTGCCGTATACTCATCCCCTTTCCTTAACCGCAAAATCAACAGATTGCCGAATTGCACATGGGTATTATTCACCTGCCGGGGTATTTTCAGGGTATTGACGTTATGCCATAAAGGACGCGCGCATGCTCTGGGGGGACATGCACATCAAGCTTGCGGCGTCATGGTACCATTTTCTTCTTCATTTTCACTTCTGCCAGTTTCCGCAAAAAAGAAATCATCTAGAGAAGTATCTAACTTTTATTAGGTACATAGTTGAACCTTGACTGGCTAGCTTGTAAAAAAAATATCCAGGGAGGGTAAATGAAAAAGCTCCTACTTGCTTTCATCGTTGCATGGACTACGCTTGGGCTGACTCAGAATGTTGCTGCAAAACAAGGATTCTTTTTCGGAATCGACGTGCCGTATACGGAAATTCAAGGCGACTTCAAAGGTGATGCGGGCTTGACCGGCCAGTCCGAAATAATCATCTTTCCCAAGATCAGCGGGGCCTTCGGGATCGGCGTTGTCGCGGGCTACGGGGTAACGCCGCAAGCGGCGTTTGCGTTGAGTTACGAAGTCTCAACTCATGATGGAACCTGGGAGGGTCTCAAAGGCGATGTGAATCGCAGTGCAGTGTATGCGGATTTCAAGTACAGCTTTTTGTCGTCTGAAGCGACGCAACCTTACCTATCTGCAGGCATCGGCAGAAATACCCTCGTGCTCAAAGGCGGGGCGCTTAACGTATCAACGGGACGAAGCGGCGACGCACAGCTCGACGGCTACGGGTTCGGTGTGGGGGCGGGTTTTGATCATTACGTGAGCGACGTCGTATCGCTTGGGTTCGGTTTTTCCTATCGTAAGGTGTCCTATAACAAGGCATCGGGTGTCAATGAAAGCGGCGGCATCACGAATGACGTGAGCGGCGACGAGTTCAGCTTACGGCTGGGAGCTGCTTACCATTTCTGATCTTGCGATTGCAAGATCGATAACAAGAACAAGTGAACGCAGTACTGACGGGTAGTAATTTTGAAGAAAGCCCTACTTCAATAGTCCTCTACAAGGAGACGAATATGAAAAGGCCCTTGACCCGGATTTGTATATCTCTTCTCTTTGCCGCTCTCGTCATCGGGAACATGAGCTGTAAAGGCTCGAACAACAACAAGTTCTTCGGCGAGAGCGTAATTTCGGGCAAAATTACAACCACTGACGGCGCCGGCCTGACAGGAGCCACTATATCGGTCAGCCGTCACTACGGCACGGACACAGGGATTTCCGATGCAGACGGTAACTTTCGCGTGCAGGTGAACGATCTTGCTGCGCTGGATGCCGGATCGGTGACCATTCAGCCGGCGATGGCGGGTTATGATTTTTCGCCTTCGCAGAGAACCGTCGTATTCAGCGGAACGGCGTCGGGCCAGGATTTTACGGCAACGAGAATCCACACAGTTTCCGGCACGGTCGCTACTGCAGAAGGAGCGACGGTCGCGGGTGTCACCCTGATCGTTTCCCAGGGTTCGTCTACAGAGGGGACGTCGAGGACCGACGCAGGCGGCGCTTATGCAGTGGACGGCCTTTTGAACGGAACCTATATCATAACGCCCTCGTGCAGTTCCGGCTGCACCTTTACGCCGGAATCGACAACGGTCACCGTTGCCGATTCCAATGTCGAAGGGGTGAATTTCGTCATCAATGAAACCATGGCTCCGGTAACGGGTGATGCCGCGGGAATCAGCGATGTTTCCTCATACCTGTCCGGTTCGTATACCAATCCTTTCGGATCTGAGGCGAAGGTCTGGTTCGACTATGGAACAACTGTGGCCTACAGCAGCAAAGGAGGCGGATTCACCGATTGGAGCGGCGCTGGTTCCGGTTCTCATATTGGTCAGATATCAGGTCTTCAGCAACTCACGACCTATCACTACAGACTGGCCGTACAGGTGGAAGAGCTGACCTTCTACAGTCAGGATAAAACATTTACCACGCTTATTTCACCGGAGACTATTGCATCCGGCCTGGATTGGCCGATAGCCTTGGCAATAGATGCTACTACAGTCTATATAATAGACAACGGGAGCGGAGTAAAGAAAGTTGCGAAAAACGGCGGCACCGTCACCACACTTGCGTCCATATGGACAGTAAGGACCATAGCGGTTGATTCGGCGAATGTATATTGGGTGGAAGATTGCGTAAAAAAAGTCGGGATCAATGGAGGCGACATTACAACGCTTACATCGGCTTATGCGAACTCTTCCGCTCTCGCTATCGATAGCTCGAATGTTTATTGGGAGTACGCCGGTATCAATAAGGTCAGTAAGAACGGCGGCTCAACAACGAATATTGCCTCTGGAACAGCTTATGCTATGGCTGTTGATGCAACAAGCGTATATTGGGCGGACGGTAGCGCGATTAACAAGGTCGGCATAGACGGAGGTACCGTAACCACTCTTGCATCAGCTGGCGAGGTGCGAAGTCTTGCGGTTGATGCCGAGAGCGCCTATTTTGGGGATGCCGGCTATATCAAAAAGGTCGGTATCAACGGCGGAACAGTGACGACTCTGACGACAGAGCCGACTTACGTGTACAATGTCGTAGTTGATTCGTCATATGCTTATTGGATAGGAATTCAGGTTTTATCAGAGAACAATAGTATTATGAGTCTCATGAAGGTCAGTATCAACGGTGGTCCTACGACCGTTCTTGCATCAGGTCTGGGAGGCTCCAGTTTCTATTTAGGATTGGCAGTCGATGCAACACACGTTTACTGGACAGAACAAGATAATGGAGTCGTGAAAAGAGTGCCGAAGGGCAATTGATATAAACGATTCTGTATAAGGATCATCAACAGCAAAGGCAGGGAGCGATCCCTGCCTTTTTTCACAGGAGCCCTCTCGCGATTTATCCGTATCCCGGCCGTGCGGGAACCGTGCAGCCAGCGCAGGAAGAAAAAACTCAAGGTTCTCAATGTTTTTTTCCGGAGTTCGCAGACCTGCGTCAGGATCATGTCCTCGAATAGCTTGCAGTGCACTCTGATCTCGGGCGACTGACCAGCGCCTGACAATGCAGTACCCGGATTTCTCATGGGTGTAGGCATGGGGACCTTCTTGATCGATATTTCTGACAACTCCATTCTCCTTTCTCCTTACCCATTGCCGCAGCCGGCTGGCTGCGAATACCAGTCTATTAAGCAATAGACGTCTCACGTAATCCCCGGTCCTGCCCGCGCTCTATTTCGCCGGGGGCTCCCTCTGTCTCGAACGACATCATGCAGACCATTCTGCAGTGCGACAGCGAAGAGGCGCCGCTATTTCATTTGACAGCGTCTCCTTTTTAAGGAATAATCATGCCATGATCAAATTCGAAAAAATTCCGCCCGGGATCCTGTCGAGGATTCCCCTGGCCGGAGAGGTGCTGAGGCAAAACCCGAGAGTCGTTTTTGCATACCTGTTCGGCGGGCTGGCAGCAGGCCGGGTGAGCCCCCTTTCCGACGTCGATATCGCGGTTTATGTAAACGACGACCGCGGTCTTGCAGACTTCAAGCTTGCTCTCTTTGACGACATTACGGACGCCCTGGGGACGGCGGAGGTGGACCTCGTCGTTCTGAACACGGCGCCGGTCAGCATCGCCGGCAGGATCCTTCAAAATAAACAGCTGCTCGTGGACAAGGAGCCGTTCAGGCGCCACGCCTACGAGTCGCTCATTTTTCGCGAGTTCTTTGATTTTCGGGTCAAAGAGGAGGCGTTGTTCGGGCGGAGGTACGGAATTGGTTGATAAGACGGTCATTCTGAGAAAGCTCTCCGAACTTGAGATCTATCTGAAACAGGTCCGGGAATATGCAGGGGTAACCCTTGAGGCCTACCAGGGGGACTGGAAGATACAGCGCATCGTGGAACGCACCCTTCAAATGACCATCGAGACCTGCGCGGACATCGCAGGCCATATAGTTTCCGATGGCGGCATGAGAGCTCCGACAGGTTATGCCGACACGTTTCGCGTGTTGAAGGAAAGCGGGATCATCGGCACGGCCCTTTGCGACAGCATGGAAAAGATGGCGAAATTCAGGAACATCGTCGTTCATCAGTATGAACGTGTGGATGTGGAGATCGTGATCGCCATCCTGAGGCGGCATCTCGATGATTTTGAACGATACAAGGAGGGGGTCCTCGCGTATTTGAGAAAACAGTCGTCCTGACCGCTTCTCACATGCCGCGCTATTCGCATGAGCAACCGCCCATTCTCCCGCAACCCCTGGTCTTTTCTTCCCACGCTCTATTTCGCCGAGGGGCTCCCCTACGTCCTGATCAACACCGTTTCGGTGATCCTGTACAAGCGGATGGGCATCGACAACGCCCACATCGCCTTCTGGACGAGCTGGCTCTATCTGCCCTGGGTCGTCAAGATGTTCTGGGGCCCTTTCGTGGACGTGTACTCGACCAAGCGGAAATGGATCCTCGCCACCCAGGCAACGATGAGCTTCTGCATGTTCCTCGTCGCATTCTCGCTCAGGACGGACTCGTTCTTCGCCCTGTCGCTTGCGGCCTTTTTCGCGGGAGCCTTCGTCTCCGCGACCTATGACATCGCCACGGACGGCTTCTACATGCTCGCGCTCACGGAAAAGGACCAGGCGCTCTTCGTGGGGCTTCGGGCCGGCTTCTACCGGCTGGCGATGATCTTCGGATCGGGCGCCCTGGTTTATCTCGCAGGCATGCTCGAGACCTCGAGCAGGGACATCGCCTGGAGCTGGTCGACGGCAATGATCGTCTCAGGCCTCATCTTCGCGAGTGCGTGGCTGTATCATAAGTTTATGCTCCCGTTCCCGCCCGCGGACCGGGGAAACCCGGCACGGGAACGAGCAGCAGGAGCTTCCTTCGGCGAGGTCATCAATGCCTATTTCAGGCAGGACAAGATCGGCGTGACGCTCGCCTTCATTCTTCTCTACCGCCTGGGCGAGGCCATGCTGCTCAAGCTGGTTACACCCTTCCTTCTCGACAAGACCGAAGCGGGCGGGCTGGGGCTTTCAACACAAGATGTGGGGATCGTCTACGGAACAATCGGCGTGATCTGTCTGGTAGCGGGAGGGATCCTGGGCGGCTGGCTCATCTCGCGGTTCGGATTCAGGCGCTGCGTCTGGCCCATGGTGATCGCCATGCACCTGCCCGATCTTTTTTTCGTGTTCATGGCTTATGCGCAGCCGGGCATCGGCTTTGTGTACCCGCTCGTCGCCCTTGAGCAATTCGGCTACGGGCTGGGCTTTACCGTGTTCACGGTCTACCTTATGTACTCCGTGGACAGCCGGTACAAGACGTCGCACTACGCCATTTCAACGGGCATCATGGCCCTCGGCATGATGCTTCCGGGTTTTGCCAGCGGATGGATCCAGCAGCAGGCGGGCTACAGGATGTTCTTCATCATCGTGTGCCTGATGACCATCCCGGGAATGCTGACCATTCCTTTTCTCGCAAAGGAGCGGATGGACCGGCAGGGGTAAAGCAGCCGCGGCCATTGAATGCTCCGCGGCGTTCCCGATAATCTATGGTTTTGCCGGGCGGAGCTAGTCCTTCCACCCTCCGGCCAGCACATATCCGATTATCACGCCGATGATCGGGCCGATGGTCTCGCGGCCGAGAACGCCGATCGCGCCGAGCGCCAGCATGAGAGGCAGGACGAGTACGATTGAAACCAGCTGCAGTGTCTTGCTCCCCATCGTTGCGTTCTGTTTGACGATGAGCGAGTAAACTCCCCACAAACCTGCCCCCATGATGAGCATCGCGACCACTGCGATCACTGTATTCCACACATTATTAATCATACGACCTCCCCGTGAAATGATGGCTTGCCGCAGACTGCCGACAATACGAACGAGGCACCATTATAATGGAACCGGCGGCGCGTTGTCAAAGAGGAAAACGGTTTCGGCAACAAGTGTTGGCAATGGAGC